>JAHBNG010000008.1 GCA_019217005.1 Chloroflexi bacterium TSY | reverse complement strand
TCATTCCCAATGGGATGCCTGGGATCGAAGATCGGATGCCCGTTATGTGGCATTATGGGGTCAATGGTGGTAAATTCAGCGCCAATCGGTTTGTGGAAATTGCGGCGACAAATCCGGCCAAAATCTTCGGCCTTTATCCACGCAAAGGCACAATTGCAGTTGGTTCCGATGCCGATATTGTCCTTTGGGATCCAACTCTAGAGCATACTATCTCAGTACAAACCCACCATATGAACACAGACTATAATGTTTACGAAGGGATGACGGTCAAGGGATGGCCCGTGCGGACGATGTTACGTGGACAAAGCATTGTGGTGGGTGATCGGTGGCAGGGACGTGAAAGGAGTGGAGTCTTTTTGCGACGTAGTCCTCATGCGGAGGTTTTGTAGTCGTGATGCCTAACGCATACTGTATGGTACCGGTTGAAGAAGTGATTCTGCAATAAGGTTCCGATTTGTGATCAGCACAATCAATAGTTTGCTCAAAACAACCGGATATTTCGTCTTGATTGTCTTGCTCTTGATTGTTCTTTGGGAGGGCTATAAGCTACTGGCCGCACCCGGGGGGCAATATCTTAGCGGGACAGCCTCAATAAAAGTAGATGATGAGCAGATTCCTGGTCTATTATGCCGAACTGTTGGTCTATGCGAAATCCCTTTGCCCATTCGGGCCGACGACCGATCGATGCCTCATGTTCAAGATATGGTCACAACGATCTTTAATCCACCAAGGCGTGGCAGCGATCAGATTCTTCTAACGATTCTGGTCCAAGCGTCGCTCTTTACCCTTCAGGAAGCAGTCTTGGGCTTCTTAATTGGTGGATTTCTCGGATTTGGTTTGGGCATTCTCTTTGCCCATTCCACTCTGTTAGAACGGGGGTTGTTACCCTACGTTGTCGCATCGCAGACGGTCCCACTTCTGGCAATTGCACCGATGGTTGTGATTTGGCTTGGTGGTAGTCGTCTATCTGTCGCGGTCATTGCGGCTTATTTGACTTTTTTTCCGGTCACGATCAATACGCTGATTGGTCTACGTTCCCCAAAACCAACTGCTGTGGAGTTAATGCACTCCTATGCCGCGACGCACACGCAGATCCTTTGGAAATTACGGGTCCCTGCAGCGTTGCCCTACATCTTTACAGCGCTGAAAGTATCTGCTACGGCTAGCGTGGTAGGTGCCATTATCGGTGAGTTGCCATCTGGTATTGCCGATGGGCTGGGACGCGTGATTCTTAATTTTAATCAATACTATGCCACTGGTCCGGAAAAATTGTGGGCAAGTATTCTCTTTGCTTCATTGACGGGTCTGGTCTTTTTCATATTCATCACGTTGTTAGAAATGCTGATTGTGGGTCAGCGGGATAGGAGTGTGTGACGTTGCCAACTGATTTAGCCATATCGATCGAGAACGTTGACCAGATCTTTGGATACGAGACCAAGAACGAAGTACAGGCTCTCAAAGAGATCACAGTGACGATTGGAGCAAATGAATTCATCTCTCTCATCGGTCCCTCTGGATGTGGCAAGTCGACGCTGCTGCGTGTGGTGGGCAATCTGATCACACCGACCTCTGGCACGGTGCAAGTCAACGGCAAACCGGCTCGGCAAGCCCGTTTGGATCGTGACTACGGAATAGTCTTTCAGCAAGCGACGCTCTACGAATGGCGCTCTGTGGCCAAAAATGTACAGCTTCCTTTGGAGCTGATGAGCTTTTCCAAAGCCGAAAAAGATGCTCGAACTCGCAAAATGCTCGAACTCGTGGAACTGAGTGACTTTGCTAAACATTATCCCTGGCAGCTTTCTGGCGGCATGCAGCAGCGGGTCGCCATTGCGCGCGCATTGGCCTTTGAACCCTCGATCTTGTTGATGGATGAACCCTTTGGGGCATTGGATGAGATGACGCGTGAGCGCTTGAATTTGGAACTGCTAAATATCTGGCGCCAGACCAAAAAAACCGTCCTCTTCGTAACCCACAGCATTACAGAAGCGGTTTTTCTCTCGACGCGCGTGCTCGCGATGTCCGCTCGTCCTGGACGAATTACACATGATATTGCCATTGATCTGCCCCACCCACGCAACACAGAAACCCGAGAAGAGATGCGTTTTTTCGAGTTGGAGACGCAGGTGCGCGAAGCACTACGCGAGAGCGAGATGCGCAGATGAGAGAACGATTTCAGCGGGTAACTGCGCCGATCTTCATTCTCATCATTCTTTTGATCACCTGGGAAGGGCTTGTGACGCTCTTTCAGGTTGAGCAATTCTTGCTGCCTAAGCCGACGGCCATCGTCTCGAATCTGGTCAAAATTGTGCGGTTGATGCCCCAAACCACGGCTGTAGAGGAAATCGAAGCGGATAAAGTTGGATCGTTACTAAACGCCAATCAGCTCGTTGTTTCGATTCCGCGAGAAGGCGCAGAAGCGATCATCGGCGAAACGCTGGGAACACTGTGGGGTCGTATTTCGTTCCTTGGCACTGACTACCTGTTCGTGTCGGGAAAAAATCTAAACCCGATTTTGCGAGCAGCCTGGTTTACATTAAAGGAAGCAATGGGCGGTTTGGCAATGGGCTCAGTGGCCGGCGTTCTGTTTGCGCTGCTGACAGTGCGTTGGGTCATGGCACGCGAAGCGCTTTTGCCTTTTGCGATTGCGGCCAATTCAATGCCCATTATCGCTTTTGCACCCATCATGAACAACTGGTTTGGGTTAGATAATCCATTTTCCAAAATGGCTATTGTTGCAATCATGACCTTCTTTCCGATGATGATCAACACGGCCCGTGGCCTAACGTTGGTCGATGCCAACTCACTGGAATTGATGCATTCCTATGCAGCCAGCGATGCAGCAATATTGCGTAAGTTGCGGATTCCAAACGCATTGCCCTATCTCTTTAGCGGCTTAAAGGTGAGTGCATCCCTCAGCATGATTGGTGCGATTGTGGGGGAATATTTCGGTGGTCCACGTATCGCTTTGGGCGTCTTTATTACGCAAGAGGCGGCGCTCTTTCGCTTTACATCAGCCTGGGCCGCCATCATTATTGCTTGCCTGATCGGTATTACGCTCTATCTGATCATTGTGCTGGTTGAACGATTGTCAATGCCCTGGCATGTCTCGTTTCGGGATGAATGAGCGGTTGACAAGACATTGGTTCTGTTAAGTGAATGCTAGGGAATTGGAGACCTCAAGGTGCTAATCGTTATTTAGACAAATGGCGTAGGATATTCGTTTTTGATGCGGAACAAACAGGCTGTTTGTTCTACGGTGACTGTGGGAAGGGCAGGGGGAATCATGACAGGACGAACAGTCATTTTTTTGGATATTGATGGCGTGCTGCAGCCACATGGACAGCAAGACCGCTTTCAGCATGATATGGATAAACTGCGGGAAGAGCTGGCTCATCAATATGACAATGATGATTATTTAGAGATGGACAAATATGATCTGGCTGCGGTCTGTTATGACTGGCATAAGGAGGCGGTTGAACGATTGCGAAGATTGTGCATCGAATACAATGCCGAAATCGTGATTAGCTCGGATTGGCGGCTCCATAATCCTGTACCTACGCTGCAGGCTTATTTTCGGATCCACAACCTGCATCAATATGTGGTGGACGAAACGGTACAAAATTCGCAAAGCCCCCTCTATCGGGCCGGCGAAGTCAAGCAGTATCTGGAGGAGCATCCAGAGATCGAGCGCTTTGTGATTATCGACGACAACTACGGACGGGAATTCAAATCCATCTATCCGCACAACTTTGTCTATACGAGGAGTTATCTAGATGAGGAACTCTACCAACGAGCGCGGCAGATCCTTGATGGCACAGTGCCTCGTTACGAATTGAAGCAAGCATTGGAAAGCTCTCATTACGGACAGCTCGTTGCAGAGATTGATACAGGACGCCTCTTGGCCGGCGTGGGTCATACAGCCCATCGTGCCTATGTCTTTCCACTAAATACACCCAAAGGCCTTGGCGTTTTGCAGGAACATGCTTTTGACCATCCTTTTCACAACGGGGTTTTTGTGGGTCAGAATGAGGTGATCTGCGGAGAACGGCGCGCCAATTTTTGGTCGCATCATGGCGACTGGCGGCAACCCGACAACCCCGCGTTCGAGGAGCGTGGCATTATTCGGTATGAGGAGGCACCTCATATTGAACCGCTCCTCATACCGATTCAAGAGAGTTCTGCATCAGATACGGCAGAACCGAATGATGACGAAACACCTCTAAGGCTTTGTGGGTTTCGCTTTGTTTATGAAACCACTTGGAACGATGCCAGCGATCAACCGATGCTGGACGAAGTTCGAACCATCGACATCTATGAAGGTGAAGATGGCATCTTCTGCGATTTGCTCAGTCAGAAGAAAGCATCATACGGGTCATTAGAATTTCTGCCGAACAAACATGGCTCGCTTGGAATCCGAGTTCAGCCCCAACTACTTCCCGTCTTGGGGGGCGAAGTTCTGAGTGAGCCGAGCAGCTATTCTCGAGGCCCGCAGCGAGGAACGGCAGATTGGGTTGCCAACGGAAGACATCGCGACTATGTTGCTTATGAGGCGAATGTCAAGCATCTGGGCACGTTCGGCGTCTGTCTCTCTGTGTTAGAAAATAATGTGTCTCGAACAAATGCTCCGGGTCAGAGAGCTGCGCAAAACAGAGGATGGAGTAGTGGATGGGGCAATCAAAGACCAGATCACCTGCGAGGGCCTTGGTTTATTCGGGATTATGGGATGGCTATGTTCAATGCGACACTGCGATATGCAGTTAATGTTGAAGAAGGAGAGTCCTGGACTGCCGGTCTGCGTGTTGTCGCATATGATGAGAAGCTGACACATGATCGAGCAATAGGCTTTAGAGATGTCGAGCAAATTCCACGATCAACTCAAGCATAAAGGAGAATTGACGTATGAAAAATTGTATGAATCGATCAATTTGGCTCATCACACTCATGATGGTCAGCTTGCTGATCCTCTCAGCATGTGCACCGGCCGCACCTGCACAGGAAGGGACAGCATCAACAACTGAGTCAGAGGACGATGGCGCAATGGCAGGCTCAGATTGCGAAAGCATGACGTCTATTAGTCTCCAGTTGCAATGGGTGACGCAATCACAGTTTGCGGGCTATTTTGCTGCTGTTGACCAAGGTTTCTACGCCGACCATTGTTTGGACGTGACGATTCTTGAAGGTGCTGTCGATATTGTACCACAGCAAGTCGTGGCCTCCGGCCAAGCCGAATTTGGTCTTGCTTGGGTGCCAAAGGTATTGGCTTCCCGTGCAGAAGGCGCAGATCTCGTCAATATTGCACAAGTCTTCCAACGAAGTGGAACACTTGAAGTCTCTTGGGCAGATGCACCAGTGAACAGCATTGCGGACATGGCGGGCAAAAAGGTTGGCACTTGGGGTTTTGGCAATGAGCATGAGCTGTTTGTAGCGCTCCGCGGTGAGGGCATTGATCCTGATAATCCAGGTGATGTCGAGATCATTCAACAGAGCTTCGACATGTTGGCTCTGCTCAACCGCGAACTCGACGCGGCCCAAGCCATGATCTACAACGAGTATGCTCAAGTCTTGGAAGCCGAGAATCCCGAGACAGGCGAATTGTTTCAACCTGATGATTTAGTTGTGATAGACTTCAATGACGTAGGAACAGCAATGTTACAAGACCATGTCTTTGTGGATGCTGCATGGTTGGGCGAAGAAGGCAATGAAGATATCGCCATTCGTTTCTTGGCCGCTTCCTTCCAAGGTTGGCAGTTCTGTCGCGACAGCTTTGATGCCTGCGTCCAGGTTGTGCTGGACAATGGTCCCACTTTGGGAGACAGCCACATGCGTTGGCAACTCAATGAGATCAATAAACTCATCTGGCCGTCTCCCAACGGCATTGGCATCATGGATCAGGCGCTTTGGGATCAAACTGTGGAGGTATCGGTGAATGGTGGCGTGATTGCAGAGGCACCAAGCGAAGGAGCCTTCCGCACAGATTTGGCCGAGGCAGCCCATGCGCTTTTGGAGGGCGATGTTACTGGTGATGATTATGCGCCGATTGAGGTTGAGCTACGAGCAGGAGGAGAGTAGTTGGTAACCGGTTGTTGGTGGCTGGTAGCTGGTTGTTGGTGGCTGGTAGCTGGTTGTTGGTGGCTGGTGTATTGTAAGAGTCAATCTATCGCCGCATCGTTATCGAGGTTTTGACGCAGTATCGTAGGTTCCGTCTCCGGCGGGACTGGTTTCGAGAACGCAACCTCTTTCAAGTGTAGATCCAGGGTACTTGACACCTGTCACTTCAGAGAAGTGACCTACGGTTGTCGCCGTTTTGGTATCGAAGTTTTGATGGAGCATTGTAGTCCCGTCTCCGGCGGGACTGGCTTCGAGAATGCAACCTCTTTCAAGTGTAGATCCAGGATACTCGACACCCGTCACTTCAGAGAAGTGACCTACCGTTTAGACTAATTTCTCGACGCGTACTGTGCACCATGCAACAGGTTTGAGGTGCAAATGATTCTCGTTACAGGGGCAGCAGGAAAAACAGGGCAAGCTGTGATTCGGGCGCTTTGTGCGCGTCGGCAGTCTGTCCGTGCATTGATTCGACGGTCTGAACAGGGTGAAGTCCTCAAAGCATTGGGCGTGCAAGAGTTCATCATTGGGGATCTCTCCAACCAAGCCGATCTTGCTCGGGCGTTCGATGGTGCTCACGCAGTTTATCATATTGCGCCCAACATGAGTCCGGACGAAGTTGCCATTGGTGAACGAGCAATCGAAAGCGCGCAAGCCGCGAACTTGTCTCACTTTGTCTATCATTCTGTTTTACATCCCCAGACAGAAGATATGCCCCATCACTGGCTCAAATTGCGGGTTGAGGAGCGCATCTTCCAGTCAGGTTTATCCTACACGATTTTGCAACCTGCGGCCTATATGCAGAATATTCTTGCCTACTGGCCCACGATATTGGCGGAAGGAGTCTACCGCGTGCCTTATGCAGCGGAAACACGTTTAAGTATGGTCGACCTGAATGATGTGGCAGCGGTTGCTGCAACGGTGCTCACCGAACCAGGACACTTTGGCGCAACCTACGAGTTGGTCGGTCCAGAGGCACTTTCGCAGACAGAAGTAGCTGCAGCAATTGGTGAGCATCTTGGACGAACGGTTCAGGTGGAGGTGCTGGAGCGAGCATACTGGGCGCAGACGATGAAAGCGGGTGGCGTCGCCCAGTATGCTGTTCAAACATTGCTCAAGATGTTTGATTATTATGAACAATATGGATTCGAAGGTAATTCAAATGTGTTACAGTGGCTGTTGGACCGCGAGCCGACCACATTTAGGGAATGGTTGCGTGGGATAAAACCATAATCAAATTAGCCATCTCTAATTTGTCAAGATACTACTTTCCAATCATACTCACATCCATCGACTGATTCAATCCCAAACAATCCTCTCCATTGATAACCATCACTTTATGCCGTTCAAATAGCCTTTCATGCTCCACCACAACAAAAGGTACGGTGACGCGTGCAGCGAGGCCAATCCGACGTTTATCTGACCGATTGGGATCGGAATGATGCACAAGTCGTTCGTTGAAGAGAATGAATTCTCCCGCCTCTAGTTCGATGTTGACTCCTTGACTTGTGTCGATAAAGGCAGGGTCGGCCATCTCTTGAAACTCCATTTCGGGGCCTGCTTTGATATGAGGAACGACCTGCTTATGTGAGCTGGGGATAAACTGCATACAGGAATTTTCGACGCTGACATGATCAATGGCAATCCAGGCCGTGATGTTGACTGGCGGTTCGATTGGCCAGTAGTTGGCATCTTGGTGCCAGGGAATCTCTCGGCCACCAGCCGGTGGTTTGATAAAGAAATTTGATCGCCAGAGAATCAGATCCGGTCCCAAGATGCTGGCCATGCGCTCAACGACTGCGGGATGCGCGCAGAGATCATAAACCAGGCGACTGTCCAAGTGTCGCGATTGGACGTTATTCCCGCCCCGCCCTATTGTTGGCAAAACTTCATCCACAATCCGGTCACGGATGGGGCTCATTTCGTCTGGAGAACACAGGACAAACGGTCCAAGGTACCCATTCTCATGATAGTGATAGATCTCCTCACGACTGAGTTGGCGCGTTTGTGTCATTTTTGGCTGCCATGCTCCTGCTTGTGGATGTGGTGTTTTTAAAGAATCCTATGCAGTTCCGAACAATCATGATCCACAGATGGACAGGATAAACAGGATGAAAAGTGGGAAAATCCAGTCAATCCTGTCCATCTGTGGATCTTCGAAAAATCGAATCAGTCTATTTCGGAAAACGCACACCCGGCAACCGCCGACTCCACATCTGCCCATAATGTTCGATTTCAAGAAAGTTTGCATTCTGAGGGGCGGGCTTATAGACCTCAAAATTGCGATAGAGCCCCAATGTGGCTGCACTTTCCAAAGGGCCAACGTAACTTGTCTGTTGCTGCAAAAAATCATCCCGAGTCGTCCAATAGTCCATCTGTGCTTGCGTCAAGAAAAAGCAACCGGCATGCGGATTTGTTGTGCGATGCAGTTCAATCATTTGTCCAAATTGTTCGAATATAACTGGACTATTTGCACGGGCAACAACTTCTTCTGGGGGATAAAACTCGAAGTCAATATAGACTTTCTTGATTGTAGAAGTGGTAAACATTCGTTCGTAGCGATTAGGCTGGAGTACGCCATGCTCACCTGCTTGTTCTGCAAACCAGTTGATTTTAGCAAAAAAGGCTGGGTCATTCAAGACAAGATCATCTTCCATGTAACCATAGAGATCATAGCTCCCTAGATTCTGATGCAGAACTTGGTGGCATTCATATCCCAGAAACATCGGTTCGCAATCGACTATCTGATGTTGGTAAGTCTCTGGTGGCAGCGGAACTTGCTCCAATGCATGAAGGTCACCGCAGGTACAGACGATGACATCTAGTTGCAACAAGTTTTGCTGATTGGTGGGTTGTGGATGCAAACGATCTCCATCCCGATACCAGAGTTCTTGTTGATTGCTGAATATTGTCCGCAAGCTACGAATACATTGGGTAAACGCAGCGATGCGTGGCTTGGGATCGGGTTGAGTCGATCCATAGCGGCCATCGCCGCTTGGGTTAAAGAAATGAGGGATTGTGATGAGTAGGCGCATGAAGTTTGAATCTTGATTCGTATACTGAGCAGCGCCATAAAATAACACGTTTTAGTCGAGAAAGAATGTTATAATGTGCTGCTGCGGAGTATATATTGCAACCATAGGTGCTAACTTAAGTGTAAGTTACGATTGGCTCATATATGAAAGTAGGTGAAAAGTATGTAAAATAGGGAAAGAGGTCAATGAGAAAAAAGAAAAGAGAAAAAGAGCCATGAAAATGCGATATCCGATCCAAGAACTGATGAGCGAAGAAGGCTGTTATGAGAGATTGTTAGAGATCTTGCATCCAGAAGGGATGCAATGTCCAGATGGACATAGATTGCCAGAAGGGCAAGCGCCTCACAGTCGAGAGCGAGCCCCGGTGAATAAGTACAGATGCCGAGAATGCGGCAAAGTATACGATGCCTTTACGAATACAGTCTGGTCTGGAACGCATTACAATTGTGTGACGATAGTCTTAGTGATGCGAGGCATCATTCAAGGGACACCAACGCTGCATCTATCAGAGGAACTGTCTCTGAACTATAGTACGTTGTTGGAGCGTCGCCATCGGATCCAGAATACGGCGTTGCTCCAAGCCGCAGCCGCTTCCCCCTTTTTCGCGATTCTGTAGCTGAAGCCGATGAACTGTACCAGAATGCAGGAGAGAAAGGCGATTACCATCCCGATCCAGATGACCCGCCCAGACCTCGAGCCAACAAGCGCCGTGGACGAGGGACGATGGAGAACGACCGACCACCGATTCTGGGCGTTGTGGGACGAACCTCTGGCCAAGTCCAGTTCACGGTCTGTGACAACACACAACAAGCAACCATTGTTCCTTTAGTTGTTGCTTGCTCTCTCCCTGGCACCACTCTCTATACCGACGAGTGCAACGCCTACAATCCCATTGCGGAGACTGGTCGCTCTCATGCCACTGTTTGTCACTCCCGGTACGAATGGGCTCGCGATGATGATGGCGACGGCATTCGGGAAGTTCACTGCAACACCATGGAAGGCATTTGGACTGGTCTACGCAATTTTCTGCGTCCCTTTCGGGGTGTTCATAAACGTTATCTTGCCCAATATGTTGCCATCTTTGAATGGACTCACAATCTCAAATTCGTCAATGACTCCTTTCTTCGCTCTCTCATTGACTCCCATTTCACCTATTTTCATTCATGAGCCGTTACGATTCGGTGATAGGGTATTCAGTAGGTCAGTATTCAGTGACCGAATACCGTTGAGCTAACACTTATGATTATGGTAACATGCTGAGCATTTTTCAGCACAAATTAGAGAAGACTGGCATTTGGCAGCCCGCATTTTGAATAAATCCAAAGAATGCGGATGGTGCAAGCAGCTTGCTCTTTTGCACGCCTCCAACTACAATATATCGAATCTCAATCATTCCTTGCGATATCGTTTCTTCTGACAATTTCATGAACTTTCGCTCGATCCCATTCATCTTGCTTGTTGGTCTGCTCTTTGGTCTCAGTATCGTCGTTTCACGCTTTGCCATTGACCAGTTTGCGCCGCTACCATTTGTCGGGCTACGCTTGACGATTGCATCCATCGCATTTGCATCGCTCTATCTGTTTTTGCATCGCTCTATCTGTTCATGCGTCAGCGATTTCCGTTTCCCCGGAATCTAACGCTTTGGCGGCATGCTCTTGTTTTGGGTATATTTGGCATAGCCATTCCAATGGGCGGGTTTGTTGTTGCGCTTCAATACCAATCTGGGGGCGTTTCTTCTATTTTGGTGACGGTTGGCCCCGCGATTATTGTCTTGATGGCCCACTTTGTTTTGCCCGACGAGGGACTCACCTGGCTCAAGAGCGCTGGCGTGGCATTGGCATTGGGCGGAGCGCTCTTATTGACGCTACGTGGGGAAACAGGGTTACGTGACGTTACCCAAGCCAATCCGATTGGGTATCTCTTGGTCATCTTATCGCTTACCTGTCATAGTATGTCCACTATTTATGTACGTAAATATGCCCATGGGTATAACTCATTCGATATTACAGCTGCCCAGATTATGATTGGTGCGGTTGTCATTATGGTTACGGTCTGGTTCACGCAAGGTTATAACTTTGGACGCGTCGAGAGCAGTGGAATCTGGGCTTTGATCTATGGTGGATTGGGGGGGGAACCTTTGTTGCATTTCTCGTCTATTTTATGATTGTCCAACGTTTTGGGGCAACCCAAGCTGCCATGAGCAATTACATTGTTCCCATTGTCGCCACCTTTGGAGGCGTCTACTGGCTGGATGAAACAGTCACGAGCGGAGTCTTTCTGGGAATGGTCGCCATTCTGGCCGGAATCGTCTTAATCAATGTCCAAAAACCGCAAGCTCGGCACGTAGGAAAGAAAATTGAAACACAACTCGCATCCTGAACAACAACCATCGACCAGCAACCAATCACCAGCAACCAGCAACCAATGACTAGCAACCAACACAACTTCTCACTCAATGACAAATATCTCAAAGAAGAAGGCAACATCTTGCTCTCCGGCATTCAAGCTCTTGTTCGGCTGCCAATGGAGCAACATCGAGCAGATCAACGCCGCGGACTGAAGACAGCAACGCTGATTTCGGGCTATCGTGGCTCGCCGCTCGGTGGGCTTGATTTTGCATTGCAGCGTTCGCAAGCTCTGCTTGCACAACACAATGTAACCTTTATCCCGGCGGTCAATGAAGATCTGGGTGCGACTGCAGTCTGGGGTAGCCAAATGGCCAATGCCCTACCACAGCCTATCTACGATGGCGTGTTGGGCATGTGGTATGGCAAGGGACCCGGAGTAGATCGCTCTGGTGATGCGTTAAAACATGCGAACTTCTCTGGTGTGGGGCGCAATGGAGGTGTGCTGGTGTTGGCAGGTGATGATCCGGCGGCCAAATCCTCAACCATTCCCTCGCATTCAGAACCCGCTCTCTATGATGCCCAAATGCCCGTTCTCTATCCTGGCAATGCCCAGGAAATTCTCGATTTGGGACGCTGGGGCTTCGAACTTTCGCGTTACACTGGATGTTGGGTGGGATTCAAGGTGACGACTGATGTGGCTGATGAATTTAGCTCAGTCAAGGTATCACCTGGACAGATTCAGGTGATAGATCCTGGCTTCGTCTACAACGGCCAACCCTGGCAACATTCGCAAAACACAACAATCATTGCGCCATACAGCATCGCAATGGAGCGCGAACTACACGAAGGTCGGCTGGAAGCAGCCAAACTCTTTGCGGTAACCCATCGTTTGAATACCATCTCCGTATCCTCCTCAGATGATTGGATTGGGATCATTGCGGCTGGCAAGACGTACTACGATGTGCGTGCGGCGCTTATGCAGCTTGGCCTGAATGAGGCTGCGCTCAATCGGTATGGGATTCGGCTGCTCAAGATCGCCATGCCCTATCCGCTGGAACCGAGCATCGTACGTCGCTTTGCCCAGGGATTGGATGAGATTCTCGTTTTTGAAGAGAAGCGCTCATTCGTTGAACTATTTGTGCGCGATGTCCTTTACAATCAAGCCGAACGTCCCCGCGTGATTGGCAAGCGAGACCAAGAAGAACGATTGCTTGTGCGGGGCGATGGGGAATTGGATGCAGATGATGTGGCGGCAGTTCTGGCCAAACGGTTGACACAACGCATCGCGTCCGAATCGCTCCATATTGCTCACCAAGAGACTGCGCCTGGTCTTGCGCCAACACCTACAGCTGTTCGCACTCCTTACTTCTGCTCTGGTTGTCCTCACAATCGCTCCACTGTTGTGCCCGAGGATTCGCTGGTGGGTGCAGGAATCGGTTGACATTTGGCCGCGTGAGCGACTGGAAGAAGCCCAGACCCAACTGCGCGATACCCCTGGCGTCACGGTTTTGATCTATCATCAGGCCTGCGCGACAGATCTGCGTCGCAAACGGCGGCGTGGCTTGGTGCCTGATCCAATGAAGCGTGTCTACATCAATGAAGCGGTCTGCGAAGGGTGTGGTGATTGTGGTGCCAAATCCAACTGTCTGAGCGTCTTTCCGGTGGAGACTGAGTTTGGACGCAAAACGCAGATTCATCAAGCATCGTGCAATCGAGATTATTCATGTCTGGACGGCGATTGCCCCGCCTTTATTACTGTCTTTCCAACCGATGCGGAGAATGGATCGAAAGATTTCTCATCCAGCTCGAAACTTGAATTTCAAGACATTCCTGAACCGGTACCACAAATTTCAAGCGGAAGCCAATCAACCAGCTACAATATTTTTATGGCGGGAATCGGCGGTACTGGCGTCGTGACAATCAACCAGATTTTGGCAACAGCTGCTTTTTTAGAAGGGAAACATGTTCGTTCTTTAGATCAAACGGGATTGAGCCAGAAAGGCGGCCCCGTTGTCTCCAACTTGAAGATTTCGGATCAACCCATTCATTTGGCCAATCGAGTAAGCGCAGGGAGCGCCGATCTATACCTAATTTTCGATCTGCTTACGGGGACAACGGAGAAAAATCTGACCCGTGCACAGCCGGACAAGACAGTTGCCATTGTCTCCAGAAGTCAAGTTCCAACTGGCGCAATGGTCACATCGCCCGATGTACAATATCCAGCCATTGATCCATTGGAAGCACACATTGGACAAAGAACGCTGGCCGACGAAAATGTCTATCTGGATGCGATTTCCCTAGCTGAAAAGCTCTTTGGCGATCATATGCAGGCAAACCTGATTGTGGTCGGTGCAGCTTATCAAACGGGTCGGCTTCCCATTGGACATGACGCGATTGATAAAGCGATTGTGCTCAATGGTGTGGCCGTAGAGCAGAATCGTTTGGCGTTTTATGCGGGTCGTCGAGTCGTGGCCGAGCCAGGATGGGCCGAAGCTCTGCTTGAGGAGCCAAGGCAAACACAATTATCACCTCTTCCGCAGTCGGAAAAAGTCCGAAAGTTGATCGCACAACTAATGAATGGCTCGATCAACAGAACATCAGGTGAAAAGACGGAATTAGAACAGCTCTTGGAGCGGCGTGTGCCCGAGTTGATTGCCTATCAGAGTGAGGCATATGCCAAACGATATGTCGGCTTTGTACAAGAAGTCTTTGAACGAGAACAGAGCATGGTACCGGGCGAGACACGTCTCAGTGAAGCAGTGGCCCGATATCTTTTTAAGCTGATGGCCTACAAAGATGAATATGAGGTTGCCCGGCTTCATCTCGAGCCAGAATTGAACCAGACGCTATCAACACATTTTGGAGGCGAGGCGCGCATTCAGTATCAGCTTCATCCACCTTTCTTGCGCTATCTGGGCCTCAAACGAAAAATCGGCTTCGGGCGCTGGATTGAACCAGTTTTCCGCCTACTTGTTCACATGCGTGGCATACGAGGCACGCCCCTGGATCTCTTTGGCTATGCTGAAGTGCGGCAGGTAGAACGGGCATTGGTCGATGAATACAAGAGTTTGATCAATGATGCAATGGCCAAACTAACGCCCGATTCCTATGAACAAGCCATCGAGTTGGCCCAGCTCCCCGATTTGATTCGCGGTTATGAAGAGATCAAGTTGAGAAACGTGGCGCGGTTTCGGGAGGAGGTTAAACGGGTATGCGAGAGGAAAGTGGTCGCAACGGTTGCGTAAGCAGAAGACGTATTGCGTGATACAAACAAATGGAGAATCTTGCCGTACAACTTGTATATTGTGCGTTTTCACACCCTCTGTGTATGTATCCACTATGCTCAACCAATCATCAAAGCCCAACCCGCTCC
This sequence comes from Chloroflexi bacterium TSY, assembly GCA_019217005.1. The sequence continues at coordinate 198,746 of JAHBNG010000008.1, read as the reverse complement.
AAGACTGGTATTAGGCAACACACATTTCTCAAACCCATATAGCATCGAATACCTACATTTTTGCTTAACCAATCAACAAAGGACTACATTCATCATGAAAATCGTGAAAATGACCGATGGGGAGCGCTTCGATATGGGGAAGGGCGATACGCGCCGCGTGATCGGCCCTCACACCGGAGCCAAATATCTAACGTTCAATTATGCTGTCTTCGAGCCGGGGCAGGCATTTAAGCAACACGTTCATGAAAATTCCGAAGACCTAATTTTGATCCTCGAAGGAGATGGCGTGATTAAACTTGACGACCAGGAATTCCCCATTGAAGCCGGAGACGTGATCCACGTGGCAGAGGGTGAATATCATGGCACAGTAGCTGGCCCAAACGGCATGGTGGCTTGCTCGTGTCAAGCGCCTATTGATCATGAATTGTATCGGGGCGGGTCGCAGCCGAAGAAGTAAGATACGGATCCCATGCGACCCTAATCACAAATACATTCCCATATCATCACCTAACCAACCAAGGAACCAACAAAATGACTGAACGCTCATATGCTCCCGTTGATGTATCTCAAGATATTCTCGACCGCTTCAAGAAGCTCCCGATTGCCACCATATGGAATCATGTCATGCGTGATGCAGGCGTAGAATTGCCCTACATGGAAGGGGTTAAGCTTCTGACGCCAGGCAAACGTTTAGCAGCCCGGGCGCTTACAATACGCTATTTGCCGCCTCGCCCTGATCTGCTCAAAGAGGTGATGCGGGGGGAAGAGTCGCCCGAATATCAAGCGATGGCGCGATGTGGTCCAGGTGATGTTCTCGTAGCCGATCAGATGGGCAAAACCTGGTCCTGTGTCTTTGGTGATGTCAAGGCGATGCAGCTCAAGATGAACAACGCCGAAGGCATTGTGACAGATGGTGCTATGCGCGATCTAGATGTGTTGAATGAGGAAAGTTATGACCTGATCATCTATGCCCAAGGGCGTTCTCCCTACGGATCTGCACCATGGACAGTGCCCGCCCAAGAGAACGTAGACATCCAGTGTGGCGGTGCGTTGGTTCGACCAGGCGACGTGATCGTGGGCGATGGTGATGGCGTCGTGGTGGTGCCTTCCTGGTTCGCCGAAGAGTGTGTTGCAATTGTGGAAGAACACGAAGAACTGGAGGCATATATTAAGCAGAAGATCGAGGCTGAAGGTGTACGACCGGGGAAATATTATCCTCCGACACCCGCCATGTGGGAGGAGTTTCGAGCGCAGAAAGGATAGGACAAATTATGTCGGATTGGTATCATCTATGGTGTTCCTCTGATTCGAGCAGATGGGACCCAACACGAGGTTTACTTCTACATTCTGGTCGAGTTTCAATCCACGATGCAGCGCTTCATGGCTGTGCGAGTGCTGCACTATCTGACTGGTTTCTACATGGATTATCTGCTGACCCACGGTACGGTCAAGAAAGAGGTTGCGAAGCTACCTGCCATTCTGCCCATTGTGTTGTATAATGGCGATAATCAGTGGACGGCACCGACGAACATCGCAGAGTTGATTGAAGCGTATCCGCCTCTGGGTCAGCATCGGTTGGACTTTGAGTATCTCAAGATTATCGAAAATGAGTTTTCATTGAGCCAACTGCTGGGCATCCGCAACATTATCTCGGCACTTTTCATCGCAGAGGCGCACTACAATGTGGAATTGTTGGAAGAGGTTTTGCTGACCCTCTATGACAAAGAGGCGGATCGAGAGGCCGTTTATCTTTTTCTAAATTGGTTTAAGCAGTTGGCTCTTCATGGTCGTGTGGATGAAGAGGAATATGGTTCGCTAGCACAGGTGATTCGCGATAAAGAGGAGGTTCAGAGCATGCTATTGACAGCCATCGAACGAGAAAAAGAAAAAGTCCGTGCCAAAAGCCGTGCAGAAGGCCACAGAGAAGGTCACAGGGAAGGCATCGACCTTCGCAATCGGCAAATTGTTCATGCTATGCACGAGCGCAATTATGACATTGCTGTCATTGCTGATGTAACGGGGCTCGCCATTCATGTCATCAAAGACATTCTAGTACAAGACAACAAAGTCGATCCGGTTCATGAAGTCACTGCTGCTGAAGAGCGAGATACCGATCTGGATGACTCGCCAATAGAAGACGAAACGAATCCGCCAGTAACGCCCAATGACTAACGATGGAAATTTTAGGTGGTCCTCTTTATTCAGTAGCTGGAGCCGGCGAATCTCACGGTCCGGCTATTACAACCCTGATTTTTGGTTGCCCACCAGGGCTCTACATCACGCGTCAGCAGGTTCAACAATACCTAGATCGACGACGTCCTGGTGGTAATCGGCACGGCACGCCTCGCAATGAAAAGGACAAGGTTGTCTTTCTCTCTGGCCTTTATCAGAACCAGCATGACAAATTGTTGGATGGTCCGACAATCTCGGTTCAAGTTGAAGATGCAATCTTTCAGACAGAAGCATATGAGGAGGGATATACAACTGGTGAGCCGATCGCAGCGATGGTTCTTTCAACCTCCAAAAAATCGGGTGACTATACGCAGTTTTCTGGCTCATCTGGCGAAGTACGTCCTGGTCACACCGATTTAGTTAAGTATCACAAATCTCGCGGCTTTGTGGATATTCGTGGTGGTGGGCGCTCCAGCTACCGCTCAACCATCTCAGACGTGATTGGCGGGTCAGTTGCGCGCCTCTTTCTGCGTGAACAGTTTAATACAGTCATTCTCTCATCCATTTGCCAAGTTGGTCGATTGACCACAAGCCAATCATTGGCCGAGACGGTAAACGCATATGTCCAGGCATCACAGAACCAAGCTGATACAAATCAGGTGTCTCTCGATCAATTGACAGCAATTGAAGAGCAAATAGAGCGATCTGGGATCCATACGCTCGACGCAGAATTTGCACATGAGGCCGGCGACTTGATCAAGAAGACACGCGTTGATGGCGATTCGCTGGGAGCAGCAGTTGAGGTCGTTGCGGTCAATGTGCCCGCATTAGTAGGTGATCCGCTCTATCAGAGCCTCAAGCTGCGCATGATGGGTATTTTAGGTGGATTGAACGCCGTGCAGTCAGTGGAAATGGGCGATGGCAAGAATGTTGTTGAGCGCTTTGGTAGTCAGAACAATGACCCGATTCGCCAGACAGGATATCAACAGAACAGTCATGGCGGTTTGCTGGGTGGGATTACAACAGGTATGCCTCTGGTCTTTCGCGTCGGCTTCAAACCCACTTCGACCATTGTCAAGCCTCAACAGTCTGTACGTAAAAATCTGGAGGAAATTGATTTTCTGCTTGAGAAGGGCCGGCACGATCCCTGCGTTGGGGTCCGTGCAGGCGTCACGCTTGAATCGCGGATGGCGATTGAGTTGATGAATGCTGTGTTGATGCAGCAGGCGCGACAGGTAGATCCGAATCAATTCACATTATTTAGAAATGAGCATTAAATAGTTGACAGAATGAACTATTATCCATTAGACAAAAACATTATCCTGACCGGTTTCATGGGCACGGGAAAAACCACCATTGGTCAATCGCTAGCCAAACGGTTGAATCGTGAATTTATCGATATGGATACGCAGATCGAGGCCCACTATGGCAAGCCGATCTCGCAAGTCTTTGCCGATGAAGGTGAACCCCACTTCCGTGTGACTGAAGCTCGGCTCTGCCAGCAATTGTCGGAACAAAGTGGCTTGGTGATTAGCACAGGAGGCGGGGCTCTTGTCAATTCTGGCAATCGGAAAGCACTTGCTACGAGTGGTGTCATCATCTGCCTGACGGCTACTGTGGATGAGATCTTGCGCCGCGTCGACGAGATGGGTATCCGTCCGCTGCTGGACAACAGCCCGGAAGAGCGGCGGCAGCGGATCCGCAATTTGCTCCACGAACGGCGACATGCTTATGCCGCCATTGTGCATCAAGTTGATACAACGGGAAGGACCCCGGAACATGTTGTGGATGGATTGTTTCAGACATTGGCCGCTGAGCAAGAAGTCTCTGGTATGACGCTAATTCCGGTGAAGAATCCGTTGGGGAGTTACGATATCTGCTTGGGTGAAGGGCTGTTGGAGCACGCGGGGACGTTGTTACGCAATCGGGGCGTTCGTGTTGGTCCAGCTGCTGTTGTCACGAACCCGATCATCGGTGCGCATTTTGCGGATACAGTTGGGCAGAGCTTGCGCGCAGCCGGATTTGAACCGACGATCTGCACTGTTCCAGATGGCGAAGAGCACAAGACGTTGGAGACGATGGCTAGTATCTATGACCAGTTGATGGGTGCAAGTCTGGACCGAAGCAGCCCACTGATTGCATTGGGTGGTGGTGTCGTGGGTGATATGATGGGGTTTGCAGCAGCCAGCTTTTTGCGTGGTGTACCCTTTGTACAGTTACCCACTTCGCTTCTCTCAATGGTTGATGCTTCGGTAGGTGGAAAGACGGGTGTTGATCTACCACAAGGCAAAAATCTAGTGGGGGCGTTCAAGCAGCCGGAGGTTGTCATTATTGATACGAAGGTGTTAGAAACTCTGCCTGCTGTGGAGTTTCGGTGTGGATTGGCTGAAACCATTAAGCACGGGATCATTGACGCGCCCGATCTCTTTGAACAGATCGAGGAGCATGGTCCCACGAGTTTGACGCATATGGTGGCCGATGCGGTGCGAGTCAAAGTCCGCGTGGTAGAGGAAGATCCATATGAACATGGGCGCCGGGCTCTGTTAAACTTAGGCCATACATTTGGTCACCCCATCGAGCATGTCAGTGGATACCAGGTGCGTCACGGCGAGGCTGTGGCGGCAGGGATTGTTGCGTCTGCACATCTGGCGGCAAGCATCGAATGTTGTTCTCCCAAATTAGTGACGCGTATTCATAACGTGTTGGACCGGGTCGGTTTGCCAACACACTTCAGCGGATATGATTTGGATGAAACGATGGCAATTATGCGGCACGACAAGAAGCGCAAGGGCAAGACGCTACGTTTTATTATCCCGCAGGAGATTGGTGATGTGACAATAATTGATGATCCAGGGACAGATTTGGTTCGTAGTGCGCTAGCGAAAGTGTTATACTGACCATCGATCAAGCTCAATTTTTGTTGGGTGGGTATTCAGGGTTGTAGCATCACGACGGATTCAGGCAGGAACGGATGATAAAAATAACGAGCGAGCCATGACGAAAATTGCGGTGATTCACGGCCCCAATTTAAATTTACTGGGTGTACGTGAAACGAGCATCTATGGGAGTATGACGCTGGACACCATCAATCAAGCATTGCACAACCATGCGGGTGATGCGCACAAGCTACGCATTATGCAGAGCAATCATGAAGGTGTCATCATTGACTTTATCCACGATGCAAGAGAGTGGGCAGACGGTATCTTGATTAATCCAGGTGCGTTCACCCATTACTCGTATGCGCTACGAGACGCTGTGGCGGGTGTTGAGTTGCCGACGGTTGAGGTGCATCTAAGCAATATTCATACGCGTGAAGAATTCCGCCACACGTCAGTCATTGCCCCAGTTGCGCTGGGACAGATTGCTGGCTTTGGTTGGCGTAGCTATTTGCTAGGATTAACAGCGCTGCTTGAGTATATTCAAGAGTATAAAAATGCGTAAACTCAGTCATTCACAAGTTCGAGTAGGGGGCGTTCTCTATTACACGCAGTAGACATAATCCTGCATTTCTCAGTCAAAACAGACTCGAGCGTGCCAAATGGTCCGAGATTCTCTACTGCGTCTTTTTTCGCCATTTGAACGCTCTACCTCTGAGAAATCCTACTGCGTGTAATCTCTAACGTCGATTTCTCTCTAAGGATGCCGCGTTAGAGAATGCTATCTCCCTAAAATCTTAATTTTTGTGAACGACTGAAACTTAGAGAATGTTATGGTTAAGACGCATACATTCGATGACATATCTTACTATACACCATCCACTGATCTTTGGCCGTTCAGCGTTTGCCGCCCAACATTTCACAGATCTGCACTATATCTCTTACTCGTTGTCGCTTGCTTATTCGATATCGGGTGTAGCCGTGTGTCTGAAACGCCAACGCCCATTCTAGAGACTCCAACATTACAAGCTGAAAACGGACAAAACGGCACGCCAATAGCAATTGAGCAGACTGTCGAGTCTCCTAGTGCGCCCGTCATTGACCCAACGCCTACCTTTACCCCCGAACCGATCGTCGGAAATATTGTCCTATGGCATAGTTGGGCGGGGGCAGATGCAGATGCACTGGAGGAGATCCTTGTCGCAGCCGAGCAGCGCTTTCCAGGTTTGAGAGTCCATACACTCTTTGTCGCTTATGATGATCTTGGTCAGGGTTATGCAGAAGCCGTTCAAGCAGGAGAAGGACCAGATCTGGTTTTGGCTCCAAATTGGTGGCTGGGAGATATGATCCAAGCGGGTGTTGTCGCAAGACTGGATACGCCTGAAAACGCATTGATTGCTGTTGATGTTCAAAAGCGCTTTTGGCCTGCAGCGTTAGACAATATGCGGTGGCGAGGTGAGTTGTATGGTTTGCCAACGAACTTTGAGGTTGTCAGCCTTTACTTTAACCGCGAGTTGATTTCTGATGATGCCTTGCCAACGACTACGGATGATTTCCTTGCATTGATTCAGGAAAATCCACGACATGGAATCGGGCTTTACAACTCTCTTTATCATCTTTATTGGGGAATCCCGGCTTATGGAGGACAATTGCTTGATGAAGATGGGGTTGTTATTCTCGATCAGAACAGTGGAACGGCTGATTATCTACGTTGGCTGGTTGCAATGGAACAACTCGCGGGAAATTTTATCGATACTGACTACGGGATGCTCATTGATCGGTTTAAGAAGCGCGAATTTGCCTTTTTTATAGATGGCCCTTGGAGCATTGGAGAACTTAGGGAAGCTCTAGGGGAAAATCTTGGCATCACCCGGTTGCCTACAGGGTCAAACGGACCTGCCCATCCTTGGCTCAGTGCAGATGGCATCTTTCTGAACCCAAACAGTTCGTCCAGTCAGCAACGGTTGGCGCGAGCTTTTATGCTCTATCTGACGAGTATAGAAAGTGGCTCAACTCTGGTTCGTGTGGCGAGGCGCTTGCCAGCGAACCGAACCGTCGAAGTCGATGGCCCGATTCTAGGTGGCTTTATGCGTCAAGCAGAATTTGCCCATTCCATGCCTACCGTACCAGAGATGGACGAGGTATGGGGGTACGGAGGCGATATGTTGATCAAGGTGTTGAACGGCGTGGCGGATCCTGACGAGACGGTCGTCGAAACCACGACGTTGATCAATGAAGCAAATGGAAAATAAAAGTCGCATAAATTGGGGACTTTAATTGTTGGAAAAGCCTTAGCCAACGCCCGAATGATCAATCGTCAAATCATATGTGTTCTGATCCAAATCGCCTTCGACTCTTCAACCAGGATACGATGTCGGGGATCTTTCCGGGTAGTCGAACACAGGTATATCAGCGCCTTCGCTTACAGCTTACGGAAGATACGCGGAAAAGTTTAAATTCGTTTGCTTGGGCCATTCTAGCGTGGTATCGTGAACCAGATTCATGCTCACTGACTTTTGAGCAACCAGGTCAGGTTGTGATGCAAAACAAGGGAAATGCATCAGAAGGTCAACCATCTGGGACACTAATTCGATTGCTCGATCCACTTCATGATGACATCCATCTTCGTTTACAAAACGAACTGGAATCGAAAAATCTCATACTTCATGCCTGTGGGACGTGTGCCAACTGGATGAAAGGTGCAGGAAAGAGCGTGGATGGCCTGTCGCTTGGCTTATGCCAACAAAGTAGCACTATGCCTTATTACCAGTTCAATAAGCAAAAAGTGACGCTTCGTTCGACTGACGCTATTCTCAGGCAATCGTGTTTGGCATTGGGGTGTGAGCATTGGAGGGAAAAAGAGGGAAAGTCAAATTGTGAAGTTGCCATTGACGACGGCACGGATGCAATTCGTTCGAATATGCAAGTGCAGACAAAATATGAGGATGCGTCCACTGCGTTAGCGATTGGGCAGGAAGTTAGAAGGAGTTGGCGCCATTTTGTTGATTGGTTAGGGACTAAACTTAGCAGAGGGCAGAAAGATGCCCCTTATACTCTAGACCTGGCTGAGTTGCTGTCGACGGAACGCAGCGGTGTGGGTGCCGGGACAGAGCAATGCTTTGCTTGTCAGGGACGAATTGCCAATATTGGTGCGCTTGTGGTTGATAACCCGGAAGAAGACAAACAGACTTATAGCGTGTGGCGATGTCGCGCTTGTTATACATGTTATCTGAATGAATGGACTGATCGGTGGGAGCGGCTGGACAACCTGGAGACAGAGGAGCGTTATTATCGGATTTCACCAGTCGAGGCGGTCGCAATTCTGTCGGTTACGGAATCAGTTGTAGGTGGAGATCATCCGCACAGACGTCATGAGCGTACAGCCGAACGTGATTGGTTTGCACAGTTTTTAGCCAATCGCCAGCCATTGAGTCATCAGATTAAATATGGTAGATAGTAAGAATTTCTCTCGAGGTATCTGTTCAATTGGAATCTATTTGTGGGCGAAGTGAATGACTAATAAGGCACCTTATCTTGTCGTTGAATGTCGCCCGAGCACACTCATTGCAGCACGTTATGATGAGATGCCCTTCCCCATCGTAACACTGATGCAGGAAATCGTTTTTGATCTGGGGTTGACAGCGCTTCACGGCGCTATTGAGTTAACAGGTATTGCGCTGCAAGGGTACAATGGTCATCAACTGCTATTTGAACAACGGTGGCCTGGACGCATCATTCAGCAACATATAGGAGATGCGGATCTTGTCATTCCAGTAAACACTGGACTGGCTATACGCAGTCTGCACATTATGCTCCACGGATATGAGCCTCTCACGATGCTGGAGGTTCGTGCAGTGGGGAAAACAGTGGTCACAAGCCAACAAGAGAGTTCGGTCGATAAGGCGGATGCAAAGCCCCCGTTGCAGACTGTGTTACAAATCCCAGTCCGTTATTCTGAACAGAAGACGAATCTGCATTTTCCATTGGAGGGTTCTTGGTGGGCAATTCAGGGAGCTGATTGGAGTGATCAACACAAGCAAGAGGTCCTTAGCCAAACTTATGCCATTGATTTCGTAAAGCTTGATGCAGAGAATCGTTTTTTTAGAGGAGCAGGGACAGAACTGGAAGAACATCACAGTTGGGATCAACCTGTTTATGCAACGGCAGGGGGCAAAGTAGCATTCGTCTGTTTTGATATGCCTGATCTCAAACCAGGCCAAGTTCCAGATGCAGCCATGTTTCACAATGACCCACGCCGTATCCTCGGAAATGCAGTCGCAATTAGTCACGCGAATGGCGAGTTTAGTTACTATGGCCATTTGCAGCAGGCGAGCATCCAAGTGAATGAGGAGCAATTGATCAAACGGAGAACATTGTTAGGACGGGTTGGTAATAGCGGTCATTCGCCTGGTCCGCATCTCCATTTTCATCTGATGGAAGGGCCAAACTTGCTGATTGATCAGGGGTTGCCAGCAAAATTCAGTCACTTTGAGGCAGGCGGACAGTACTTTGAGCGGCCAACTTATATTCCGACGCGCATGATTGTGCATGGAAAGCGCAAGGAATGACAAAAAATCATGATTCTGCCAGGTTTTGTGGGGTATATGTTGGATGGTTTGCCGATTTGTTCACCAACCATCTAACCAACAAACTAACGGAAAACCACACAATTCCTCAGACAACCAAAATTATCACAAAACACGCAACGAATGGCGAAACGACGAAAGCAACAGAGTCCCCCTGAACTATTTACAAGCGTGGATGATGAGATGTATGAAGAGCTGCTTCAGCTTACCGGACAGAAAATTGTCCACTATGTTGTTTGGGAAGAATCGTTGGTTGATGCGCTAATCGAGGCAAAATCAGCGAACCGAGATGCAACGAAGACCGATTTGGCGATCTCTGACCTGTTCGACATTGACTTATACCTGGAAGGCGGCGTATACTTTGAGTTATACGGAGCTTCTTGTTTCCCCGAGCTTGACGAGACAGCACTTGAGGACCAAGAACAGTTGGATAGTCAGTTACGTGCATTGATCAATCAGGGCACTTGGCTTGACGAAATTGCTGTGGATGAGACTGGTCATCTTGTGTGTGTATGTAGTCAAAATCACCAACCGGTCTTATACATTTTGATTAGCGGCTGGGTTCTTGGCGCTTGGGACGAGTTGCCAATTGAATAATTCCGCACTTGCTCATAGTGAGAATAAATTTGGCTCCTCCACACGACCCAAAACGATCAAATTTTTTTTATATTTACGGCAGTGTTCAGGGGGTGGTTCATTTTAGCTGGATAGATAGGTTTACACTTTTAGAAACAGAAAGAACGTTTATATTCTCTGATTTCGCCGGTTCTCAGAGAGAAAACGGTCTCATATAGATTTTTGTCTATATATCAAAAGTGTAAACCTAATTTTGAACCACCCCGTGTTCAGTATACTCAGTAGATCCAAATTTCAGGTTTAGAGAGAGAATTTGGGCTAATTAGTTGACATAAATACGTATTTGCCAGTCAATACCTAGCATTTACGTAAAATTTAAGCGATTTCTAGATATGAAATTGGCTGTTTTTGGCAACTGAGATCTGAAAAAATGGCCCCAAAATCCCTTCTCTCCCGACTGAAAATAGTCAAAAACGCCAAATTTGGATCTACTGATACTAAATTTAATACCCATCATCCTTGAAATCAGTTAGACAGGAGAAACGAACATGATTCCATTAACCGCCTCGACTGTTGCGGCCTCGGATGCCAAACCCAAGGGTAATCTTTGGTTATCTGCCCTGTATGCGGGTGTTGCAACGGCTCTCTTGACCCTCCTATTTGTGCTCTTTTTCCGGATGGAAAATCTGGTCTTATACACTATCATGGCGCTACTCATCGGTGTGGGTCCTGTTCTTGGATATAGTGTAGCGAGTGGACGTTTGGGTTCTATCATTCTGCCGCTCATTGGTGGAATCATTGGGTCGATCTTTCTCTTGCTCTTTATCGTGATCGGCGTTGTGTGGCCTCTACTAATTGCCTCACAGGGAAGTGTCGTGGGTGGAGTTGGTGGATTGATTGTGCTTGCCATCTTTTCTCTGATTTGGGGACTCCTGGTTGGGGTATTGGATAGCTCACAATCTGTCGGGAAACTCATTGTTGGTAGTATAATCGCAGCGTTTCTTGGTGCCATTGTCTTTCTGCTCGTTGCCAATTCAATGGGGCAAGATCCATCCTGGCTAGGTACTGGCGTTATTTTGATGATGGCTGTATGGGGCGGCTCTGCGGGTGCAGCCATGGAGGCATGGGCAAAATCATCATAATTGGACCTGTATATGTTTGTGTAAAGCAGTTGTTTTTCGCTCTTCCCAAACGTGTGCAAACTCTTTATTTTTCTTAGGAATGTTTTATGCACACACTTCTGGTAAATGAGCAATTGTTTTTGTTTGGCAGCGGATACACTTGCTGTATCCGCTGTTTTTTGTGTATATACAGAGCAGCACCGTATCGTAACATTTTTGTTTGGGTCAATAATGTTCTGTTGTGCGGCTGCAAAGTATAGACTGAGCACGGCCATCATGTATCGAAACTCAGCAACAATAGAAGATATATATCGGCTTGCACTTCCAGCAGAAACCACACTTCTTGTTGGAGAACAATGGCTGAATCGTAGCGTAAGTTGGGCCTGTAGTTTGCGTCCAAGTCCACCAGCCTTTCCCAAATTAGATGGGGACGAGTTTGCATTGATCGATATGGAAGACTTGCGACGGCTGGATCCCCAGATGCGGCTCGATCGGGTTGTTCGTGGCCTACAGAGCGCACGCGTATCGGCAATTGCCGTATTGGGGTCAGTCACCAATACAGCAATCCGGGCCGCAAAAGCGGATAATATTGCCCTGTTTCAGTTACCGGATTCCGAGCCGCTGGTTCAGATCGAACGCAGAGTCATTCGTCTGATCGTGGATCGCGCTGGCTATATTGCACAGCGTTCTGCTGACTTGCAGCACCAATTGAACCACGTTGCCCTAGATGGAGGTGGATTAGAAAAAATTGCCGACTTGATCCAAGCATTTGCCCAACAGCCATTTATTTTACTACGCGAAAACGGAAATTTAGCAGCTGCCGTGGGTCTCGATTTCCTGGAAGGAGCACTTTACGAACGTCTACTCGCCAACCTACCAAATATCACTGCCTTACAAAGTTGGGCAGCAACGCAACAACGGGACAAACTTGCAGAGGCAATCGGGATTATGCCAATCTCGTCGACTCCTGTCACAATTACGCCATCAGATACACAACCAACAAAAACTTCTGAGGTATTAACATCAGTGGACAGCAGTCTCGAAACACTTGTATTCGAAGAGGGTGCAGCAAACAATCAGCAAATTGGGATCCATGAACAATCTCCATCCAGCTCGACCTCTCAGCTAAACGGAGCGGGGCTTACTGCCTTTCCAGTTCACGAGGCACTCGTCTCACCAATTTTGGGCAACGAATCAGTTCGAGGCTACTGTCTTCTTCTGCGAATGGAAGGCAATGCGGGACATGAGATCTCGGCTGTCGAAGAGATCGCGATACGGCAATGTACAGCAGCAGCGGCGCTTGAATGGGCAAAACAAAATGCCATCGATGTGGCTGCGGAGCGGATGCGTGCTGCTTTTTTGGATGAACTTTTAACATCTGAAATTTCAGACGAAGAAGCATGGATTCAACGTGGTGCGTCTCTAGGATATGAACTAAGACGTCCGCATGTGGCATGGATCGTGCAAGCAGCACACATTCCAGATTGGCCTCGTCCACTTACACGTCTTACGGAAGAACATTCGATCGCGACCCCGCTTAGCTTCCGAGATGAAGGAGTTGTACTATTTTGGCCGATCGATAATCCCAAAAGCGGACGTGAACTCAAGCCAATTGCACAAGAATTTGCGGAACAGATTCACGCTACCACAATCGGGGCCGAGATTGTGATTGGCATCGGGCGGCCAGAAAGCCAACCTTCTCGATGGATCAATAGTCTGCAACAAGCCCGCGAAAGTTGGCGCATCGGGCGTCAATGGAAAGGCAACCCAATCACCTACTTTGGGGATCTTGAGTTCTACAAGCTTCTAACGGCGCTCAGTGGCAATATGGAAGCCTCGCGTTTCTATCTAAAAACACTTGGCAAACTGATCGACCATGATGTCGATCATAACGCGGAGCTGGTTTCAACGCTCGAAGCATTCTTCGAATGTCACGGAAACCTAAGCCAAACAGCCTCTCGCCTACACATTCATCGCAATACACTCACTTATCGCTTGGAACGCATTGCATCTATTACTAGGCTTGATCTCAATGATCCAGATGCACGTTTCTCGTTACAGCTAGCGCTGAAGTTACGTCCAGTCATGAAATAAAGGAGCGTATTCCAAATTGTGTGTAGATCTGATCTCCCTCTAAGAGACAAAGTAGCTATCACACAATTTATGGTATATCATCAAAGAGAGGATGCATCATGTCACAATCAGTATCACCAATGATCGGTTTTGTTGGATTAGGTGCAATGGGGATGGGGATGGTGCGCTCCCTCTTGGAAGCTGGGCTACCAGTTTGTGGTTACGATATACGCCCTAGTGCGCTCGAAACGCTCCAAGCAGCGGGAGGACTTGCCGCGACGACGGTGGTTGAAGCAGCAACAAATGTTGATGTCTTTATCCTAATGGTCGTCAATGCCGAGCAGGTAGAAACAGTTCTTTTTGGTAAGAGTTCGGATTCGTCCGGTGGGGCTGTTTCAGTGCTTAAACCCGATAGCACCGTGATGCTCTGTAGCACTGTTAAACCAGCCTATGCGAGTGAGTTAGCAACGCGACTGGAAGACCATAGCCTGAATATGCTCGATGCGCCGGTCAGTGGTGGACCGTTGCGCGCCGCCGATGGAACCTTAAGCGTTATGGCATCAGGGAAACCCTCTGTCTTCGACAAAGTTGCTGTCATACTCGATGCAATTGCCGCAGATGTTCATCGCATGGGAGATGAATGTGGGCTTGGCTCCACCATGAAGATGATTAACCAATTGCTGGCGGGCGTTCACATTGTGACAGCAGCGGAGGCGATGGCATTTGGCGCAAAAGCAGGCGTTGACCCGCATAAGATTTACGACGTGATCAGCACAAGTGCCGGATCTTCTTGGATGTTTCAAAACCGAATGCCTCATGTTTTGGAAGACGATTACACGCCACTTAGCGCCGTCAATATATGGGTCAAGGATCTTGGTATTGTTTTGGAGACTGGCAAGGACCGTTTCGTGAACAGGCTCAAAAAGTCTTTCAGAATATTACAACCCTTTTGGAAGAAGCAGGTACTTCATGGGAATATGCCGTCAAAGTTACTGTTTTCCTGGAAGATATGGACGACTTTCCCGTTCTGAATGAAGTCTATGAACAATTTGCCGTCGAGCCATATCCGGCCCGCACAACAGCGCAATCCAATCTTGGACGTGCAGCCCTGTCTGTCGATTGTATTGCGCTCGTGCCGGAGGGTAGTTAGTGGCTGGTAGTTCGTAGCCGGACATCACCAAGACCGATCATTAGCCGAACTTCTGAGCCTCTTCGCAAATCTAAAATCGTAAAATCCTATCGCCACCAATCTCCACGTGACCGCGGGTCCATAAAGGTGCCTTTGTCGCGGATGGCGACTAAGATTTCATGCTCGAAAGCAGAGCCGACAATTTCGCCTCTCTTAAGCCCCGGAAGTTCACCTCGTCCAGCCGCATTCAGCTGCCGATAAAGTGCAACAAGATTCGGATCGACACAGAAATTCTCTAGATGAGCTGAGTAGCCGTTCGCAACCGTGCCGTCGCGAGTGTATGCCACAGTCAAACGTGTTGGCTCGGCATAGAGAACTGCGGCAATAAACCCTCCATCGAAGCTCTCGGCATTCGTGCTTGGAATGCTGATGGTTTCACCGGGGTTGGTGGCCAATCCAGCTAACGATACATCAAACTTATCGGTAAATTCGGTTGTGGCACAGCCATGGTCACCACACTCCCAATCCCATTTGAATACGCGATGGACGGATGTAAATCCAGGCTGTCGACGATCCGCAAAAATAGCCGCTAACTGCGGTGGATCTGAGCCAACTCCGCCCAATTCAACAAAGTCCAGTACAGCATCGGTTTGTTGATAGTTGCGTAGATCCAATTTGAAGTCACCGTGAGCAGAGTCAGGGTGTTCTGCATCAACTCCGGCCATACTAATTTGAACAAATTGATTTGCAGATTGAGCGGGGCATGTGCCAGCGAACTGAACGAACTCTTCCTCATCCAAGGCGGAATCTGAATCTGTACCGCCTTCATCACTCTCTTCGGCACCGCTTTCGCCGCTCTTGTCTGAGCTATGGGTTAGCGCGACATTGTCCTCACTCGATGTAGTTTCCTGCCCGTCTGTAGATCAGTTACAGCAAAAGTCGGGTACAAATTTATTATGTTGAGTTAGAAGGGGAGTCAGAATCATGACGATTTGTATTTGAAAGAAGAGCAGACTCCCAAGCGATTTCAAGTTCAGAAACGACTGAATCAAGGTGATGGCAAAAGCGAAAATAATCTTTGCGTTCAGCCAGGATCGAATGTAAACGTTGCCGTTCAAATAAATAAGCGGACCGGTCAACGGATCGCAGCCGGAAGAGCCATAGCGAAGGACGAAGTTATTAACACTTTTGCGTCCAGTGATAAGTCGTTGATTGGTTTTCAAGCGGCCAAAGAAGCCCTCCAGGGCATTGTTAGTGGAAGGAAGACCCGAGACATCGTAGCAGACAAAGAGCCCCCACCAACGGTTGCGAAATGTTGTGTTGATATGCTGAACAATCGAGCGATCTGCGTCATCGAGAGTCGTATCCTGTGTCAGTGCGACTAAATATTGATCAACAGCTGATGCAACGGAATGAGCAGTGACCTGTACCTGGTCGTCAGCTTGAGAGTCAGGCGACAAAAGCCGTTGGAGTGCCACCAACCACCCAAGTTGCCGTCGTAAGCGGTTGGCTTGAACAGTGCAAAAACGATGAAAACCAGCAATCTTGATTAAGCGGGTCAGTAACGGATGCCCCCTTTTTCCTGAGCCCGTAATAATGATGCTTCAATCGTGATTAATTGTTGAACCATCTGTAAGCCACCTAATTCAAAAGGAGCCAATCCTCTTGTCAATAAAGTGAACCGCAGATAGCGAGTATATTGCAAAAGAACTGCTTTGTAGGGATCGGTTTCCGCCAATTCTCGAACTGTTTTGTAGACCCGATTCAAAAAGCCACGCAGCTTCTTTTTGAGTTGAGTTTTCATTGTACGGTCAAGCGCATAAGTGAGTCGCCCAGCTTCTTTAATGCAATGGAACTGACAAGTCTGATGGGGGCAATTCGGCCACACTTGAGCAACAGCAAGTTGGATGTTTTCCTGGGCGTCACTGATGATGCCCTTGATAGGGATTTCCCATTCGTTTATCGGTTCCAACAGTGCTGAAACCAGAGTCTTGTGAGTCCCTGATTCCAACACTTCTGCCATCAAAGTGATGTCTAACTGGACTTCTCGAACCACATAGAGCGCTGGACTTCCTTTCTCTGGTTGCATCCCATCTATGGAGAGGATTAGTCCGCCCAACCTTTTCCATTTTTTCTGCTGGTTTACTACCTTCGCTGGCTGTCCAGCTCGCAACAAGGCTAAAAATGTACCGATTAAGTTCAGCACTTGTCTTTCAGATATCGTTATCCGCTCTTTTAGTCCTTTATGGATTTCGGCCACTCTTCGTTGATGCCAAAATCGTTGGTATCCTATTTCGACGATTACATCTAACCCATAACCGCATTCGGGTACACCCAACTCTTCTGCTTCTTGGGAACGATAGACCACTTCTTGCTGCAAGCAGTTCTCATTTTGACACCGATATCCATGACTTACCACATAATATCTGCCCTCCAGTGTTTCCAGATACTTATGCCATAATTTATAGCTTCTTTTCAGTTTGCTTTTGCAGTTCGGACAGCGCTTCTTTGTTGGTCGGTAGTATCGTTTCTCTACCTGCTTCTCCTTCTTTTTGCGCATTTTTCCGGACCTCCTTGGCCTCTCCTATTCTAGCCTTTTCTTCCGGAGGTCTTCAATTTATCTCTTTTTGGTCGCAATCATTTACTTGTCATAATATTTCTGTACCCGACTTTTGCTGTAACTGCTGTAGATACAGTTTCGGCATTGGCAGATGCGGTAGGTTCAGGCATGACGACAACTTCCACAATCCGCGTCACTTCTACTTCAACGATCTGTGGCTCAGGTGTTGGCATTGCATCCACGGTTGCTTGTACAGCAAGAGCAATTAAATCAGGATCGGGTTCACTTGAGCCGCCGCAGGCCGCTAAGCCCATTGCAACAAGTGTAATAACCAATAATTTCAACATTTGTCTCATATCTTGCCTCCACAAAATGATCAATAAGAAATGTGTATGACTTTCATAAATGGAGATATACCCTAAATTGTGCAAAAGCTACTTGGTCCCTCGGAGAGAAAGCGAATTTACACACAATTTGGGATACCACCTGATAAACTCGATATAAGTTTATTATAGTCAGATTGAGGATGAAATAGGTCGAAAGTACTATTGAGGATGTGTCAAAATACAAATGCTAAGACAAACCGGTAGGTATAGAGTAGTGATGATACTTTCCCTACAAAGAGGGGCTGGAAAGGGAAGTGAGTTCTTCTGAGAGACCATACACCAATAATGAATATTCATTCTCTGCATTCCCAAGACAAAACAAATCTTCGTGTTCATCCGCGGCCTTCATGGATCCCATTTGGGTTCTGGCGGGGCCAAGTTCGATCGATCCAGAAAGCATCTGTTCTCGTAGCATCTGTTCTCGTTGGATTTTTCTATTTCGGTTCAGTAGCAAATGCCAACGACGAGAGCAATTCACACGTCATCTTTTTTCCGTTCTTTTCCTATCAGGTCATCATACCCATTCCACCATTTGCCGATTTTGATGGAGATGGATATAGCGATCTAGCAATCGGCATACCGGAGGAAGACGTTCGTGATATCCCCGATGCAGGCGCTGTTATTGTTCTGTTTGGCTCGTCGGGTGGCATAGACGAGGATGATGATCAGCGTTGGGATCAGGACACACCAGGAATCTCTGGCTCAGTTGAACGGGATGATCAATTTGGCCGGGCAGTAGCTGCAGGTGATTTTAATGATGATGGTTTCACCGATTTGGCCATTGGCGCTCCTTATGAAAACCTGGGCGATGATTCAGATGCTGGAGCCGTGAATATTTTATATGGGTCCACAGAAGGATTAGACGACGATGATGATCAGCGCTGGAGTCAAGATAGTTCGGGCATTGCCGATGATGCCAGCGATGATGATCAGTTTGGACGCACCCTAATCGCAGCAGACTTCAATGGTGATCGGTATGCCGATTTGGCCATTGGCGCACCAGAAGAAAATATCGATGGCGAATCTGATGCAGGCGCTGTGAATGTACTCTATGGGACGTCGACGGGACTTACTGCCTCTGGCAACCAGTTTTGGCACCAAAACAGCTTTGCGATTTTTGATGTGGTCGAAAATAAGGATCGTTTTGGTCAATCGCTGGCGGCGGGTGATTTCAATCGAGACGGATATGCCGACTTGGCAGTCGGAGTGCCTGAGGAAAACATTGGGGCAACAAATGCTGGAGCTGTTCACGTACTCTATGGTTCGCCAGCTGGACTGAACGCCAATGGAAATCAGCTTTGGCATCAAGATAGTCCTGGCATCGAAGGATCTGGGGAGCATGATGACAAATTCGGCAAGGCTTTGGTTGCCGGGGATTTCAATGGTGATGGACTCGCGGATCTTGCAATTGGTATCGCGGAAGAAGATATAGAGGATGAAAACAATGCTGGGGCAGTGACGGTTCTCTATGGCTCTCCGTTCGGTTTGACAGTTGTGGGGAGTCAGAAATGGCACCAGGACAGTTCGGGGATCTCTGGGTCTGCGGAATCGGGAGATCAGTTTGGACGAGCTTTGGCTGCAGGGGATTTCAATGGCGATGGGTATGATGAGCTGGCCATTGGTGTGCCGGAGGAAGATGTCAATGGAGCCTCAAACGCTGGCGCCGTCAACATATTGTATGGCTCGCCAGTTGGTCTCTCAGCCAATAATGAACAGAGATGGGATCAGAGTTCCTCTGGGGTGGCAGGTTCAGCCGAGTCAGGGGATCAGTTCGGCCGTGCTTTGACAACAGGTGACTACAATCAGGATGGTTGTTATGTCGATCTGGCAATTGGCGTTCCCTTTGAAGATATCGAGGATATCCCAGATGCCGGTGCGGTCAATATTCTGTATGGAACCGCCAGCGGGTTATCGAGTCGAGATGATCAACGTTGGGATCAAAATACGTCTGGAATTGATGGGTCAGCTGAGTCAGGGGATCACTTTGGTCAGGCAATTGAATGAGAGGGTGCTTTCTTTTTCCTTGAGAGTCTACGTTATGTTACTATTTTATAATCCCTCCCAAACCGATCTCTGTATGAAAACATGATTTTGCTTTATTTGGTAAAGCGATAGTTTTCATCACAATCTAGTATCAGTAGATCCAAATTTCAGGTTTTGAGAGAGAATTCTGGCTAAACAGTTGACATAAATACAAATTTGCCGGTCGATATCTAGTTTTTGCGTTAGATTTGGGCGATTTTCAGATATGAAATAGGTTGTTTTCTGTAACCGAAATCTGAATAAATGACTCCAAAATCCCTGCAATCTCGACTGAAAATCGCCAAAAACGCCAAATTTGGATCTACTGAGTATAGAAAAATGAACGCTATCACTGAGCAAAAAGAAAGACAGACCCTATGCTCCCAATAGATGACGGTTTTGTCATTGTCTGTAAACGAGATTGTCCAACCTGCGTGCTTATTGAACCAGCGATGGTGGAAATCGCACGAGCGAGCAATAAACTGACAATTTATACGCAAGACGATCCAGCCTTTCCTGCTGGTGTTCCCGATGTTCTCTATGATCAGGAACTGGAGAATTCTTTTCAGCTTGACATCGAGATAGTGCCAACCTTAATTCAAGTTCAGAACGGTGAAGAAGTTGCGCGGACCATCGGCTGGAATAGAACCGAGTGGCGTGCCATGACGGGCTTGGCCGGGTTGGGTGCAGAATTGCCAGAGCAGAAACCGGGCTGTGGTTCGAAGAGTGTCGAACCCGGAATCGCCGAACGACTTGTGACAAAATTTGGACAAACTGGCATCCAGGCTCGTCAGATCGATTTGGCCTCCCTCGAGGATGAAATTGAAGCTTGCTTTGACCGTGACTGGAGCGATGGTCTTCCCGTTGTACCACCAACGCCAGAGCGAGTCTTGCGTATGCTGCAAGGAACCAGCCGTCAGCCGGATGAAATTGTTGGCGTGATCCCACCAAACCAAGTAGCCTGTAGCGTCGAGAAAGTAGCGATCAATGCCGTTATGGCTGGCTGCAAACCGGAATATCTACCGGTTGTGTTGGCAGCAGTAGAGGCAGCATGTATTGATGCATTCTGCATGCACGGGGTGTTGGCAACGACCTGGTTTTCGGGACCAGTTGTGATCGTCAATGGGCCAGTGACCAAAGCCATTGGCATGAATTCAGGTGTCAATGCATTTGGGCAAGGCAATCGCGCCAATGCCACGATTGGACGGGCGCTGCAGTTAGTAATTCGTAATGTCGGCGGTGGTAAGCCAGGCCGGATCGACCGCTCTTGTATGGGCAATCCGGGTAAATATACCTTCTGCTTTGCCGAAAATGAAGAAGAATCACCTTGGGAGTCTCTCTCGGTTGAACGAGGGTTTGCAGAGGGAACTTCCACTGTCACACTCTTTGCTGGTGATGGCGTGCAGGGCATCTCAGATCAAAATTCACGAACGCCAGAGTCCTTGGCGCAATCATTGGCTGCGAGTTTGCGCACCGTTGGACATGCCAACGTGGTGATGGCCTCCGACGCAATTCTGGCCATTTCGCCGGAGCATGGACGGATCTTTCGCGAGGCAGGCTGGTCTAAAGATCGGCTACGACAGGAATTAACCGAGCTTCTTACCTTTCCAGCGGACGAAATGTCGACTCGTTTTAAGAAACGTACCAATGAGGTGGGAGATTCGACTGAAAACTCACCAGGGCCTCAAACAAAGCAAGGCAGAACAACTGTCACCAAATTTCGCCCCAGTGGATTGCACATTGTCCACGTTGGCGGACGAGCGGGTCTCTTTTCCGCCATCATTGCCGGCTGGCTTGGCAGTGGACCGAAGGGTAGTAGTGCGGTCACCCATCAAATAGTGTTTTAGTACGATTCATGTTAAACACCTATATACGACAACGGCAACAATGACAAACTCACTGAACAAAGATACTGTTTGGGCTAGCTTGCCGCCTGAATGGCTACACGATCCGCTTCCCTTTATCCAAAAAGCACGCCAATCGACTGATCGCACAGTTGTCGTTCTGGACGACGACCCTACTGGTACCCAGACAGTTTACGATGTACCTGTCTTGACGGAATGGTCAGTGGAGAGTCTCAAGTCCGAACTAAGCAATAAGGATGTGCGGGTCTTCTATGTGCTCACCAATTCGCGCAGCATGACCTTGCCCGATGCCCAGGCTCTTAACGTGGAAATCGGAACCAATCTAATTCAAGCCGCCCAAGAATGTGGTGCAGACTTCACCCTGATCAGCCGTAGCGATTCGACCTTACGCGGTCATTTTCCAGGGGAATTAGACGCGCTTGAGACGCTAGGCCAAACATACGATGGATGGCTGATTATTCCCTTCTTTGAAGAAGGTGGTCGTTTTACGATTAACGATGTTCATTATGTGGCAGAAGGCGACCAGCTGATCCCAGCAGGCGAGACGCCTTTTGCCCAGGACAAAGCATTTGGATATCGAGCCTCCGATATGCGGGCTTGGGTTGAAGAGAAGACGGAAGGACGCATCGCTCAATCAAATGTTGAGACCATTTCTTTGAGCGATATTCGTGAAGGTGGGCCAACCCGAGTGTCAGAGCGTCTCCTTGCTTTACCACAAAGGGCTGTTTGTGCTGTCAATGCAGCTAGCTATCGCGATGTTGAGGTCTTTGTTCAAGGACTATTAACAGCCGAATCTCAAGGAAAACGCTATCTCTATCGAACAGCCGCCTCATTTGTGCGAGTTCTAGCCGGTCTCAGCCAACAAGAGCTCCTTTCAAACGCACAGCTTATTCCTGAATCAACCAACAATGGTGGGCTAATTGTTGTCGGTTCTTATGTACCAAAGACAACTGCACAGATGAGCATGTTGATCAAGACAGGGTTGGTCTATACACTCGAGGCCGATGTACAGAAATTGTTAGATGATGCTCATGAATCTGCCGAAATTGAGCGTATTGTTCGCAGTGCCGATAGTGCTTTGGCCAGCAGGCAGGACGTGATGATTGTCACCAGCCGCAATCTTGTTACAGGTGACAATGCCACAAGCAGTCTCGCAATCGGTCGCCGCATCTCCGACAGCTTGATTCAGATTGTCCGGGGAATCCAGACACGTCCCCGCTATCTGCTCGCCAAAGGTGGCATTACATCCAGCGACATAGCGACCAAGGGATTAGGGATTCAGCGTGCCACGGTGTTGGGGCAGATACTGCCTGGTATTCCAGTGTGGCGAGCGGGTCATAACAGTCGCTATCCGGATCTGTCCTATATTGTTTTTCCTGGCAATGTGGGTGGAGACGATTCGCTGGTCGAGGCCGTGGAGCGGTTGGAGGGAAGACAATAGATCAGCACTAGCATTGCCTTAAAACAGTGTGTATACTGAGCAGCGCCATAAAATAACACTTTTTAGTCGAGAAAGAATGTTATAATGTGCTGCGGCGGAGTATATATCATGTTGTGCCATATCACACGACGTCCATACGCACATTCTTCAGTTGCAATACACACATCAATGGCAAAAGTAGCACAAACACGACCGCAAAAAAGACAAACCCGGAATAATCATGATAGAAGGTGAATGCAGCCTCTACGCCCCAGTAATAGGCCACGTAGAGCAAATTGCCAACCCGCAGAATATTGCCCCCCATTCCTAGTGGAATTGAGATCAGCACCAGAGCCACTCGCCCACACCACGGTCCATGGAAAAGGTATGCACACAGCGATGTGAGCGCAATCAACGTAATAATAGAATTGACCCCACTACATTGAGCACCGATAAACAGATCCGTGCCCGGCAGTTGAACAGCGTTACCAACAATTTGGATCGGCAGCCCTAAAAAATTGACCAGTGCACCTGAGCACACGCCGGTAAACAGTGCAAGGGGATAAGTGCTACGTTCGACAGCGGGCAGCGGAACCATCAACGCCAAGTAGATAACCGGGAAGAGCAGTTTTCGAAAGGACTGATGCATCTTGGGTTAGGGAGGATTGAAAAGCGTCAAAGCGCGCGCAGCCCAAAATGAGTAAGGATGTCAGAAAAGAAAGGCCAAATGATCCAGTTTGTCGAAGCATATAACTCCTTACTTATGATGTAATAGCACTAGAGGCGCCGCACATGGTGGTCTATTCCCTCATAGCGACGGATGAAGTGATCGATCACGGCAGCGTCGTACTCGTCCAGCTTGAGAACTTTGGTCCAAGCTGTCAGGGCGATCTTGGCCCCCATATCTTGATGCAGCGGCTGACCACCACCAACAGTCCGCTCTGGCTGATTCGGGACCATGATGACGTGACGACCGGCATTAATATAGGGTTCTACCGATTCCGTTAGCTGCTCAATAAGTTCGGGACACGCTTCTTCGCACTGGTAATAAACAATGACGCCACCATCTTCCATGTTGTGTATAAGTTGTTCATAGCGAATTGGTTCATCGTAAACCTCCCACGCGACCAGGTTCCCATAGTGGGGTCCAGAATTGGGCGGCGTACTATTGTAGACTATTGGAGACCGCTGCCCATACTGAAGATGGCTGTTGCCCATAGACTCAGTAGATCCAAATTTCAGGTTTTGAGAGAGAATTCTGGCTAAACAGTTGACATAAATACAAATTTGCCGGTCGATATCTAGTTTTTGCGTTAGATTTGGGCGATTTTCAGATATGAAATAGGTTGTTTTCTGTAACCGAAATCTGAATAAATGACTCCAAAATCCCTGCAATCTCGACTGAAAATAGCCAAAAACGCCAAATTTGGATCTACTGAGACTCGTAGGTCAACTCACCATTCACGCCTGCCTGGGCCCGCGTCCCCAAATAAACAAAACCACCGATGAGCATAACCATAAATACGGCAGCTCCAATCAGCAGTCGGTTTTGATTGGTGCGTTGACGGGCAGCCTTCCTGCGTACATTTTCCCGACGTTCTCGGGCAGATAATGGTGTTTCACGTTTTTTGTTGGATTGGCTATTCTTTTTATTTTTGCGTGTCATTTGATTCGCCTCGTAGACTATGATGGCGTGGTTGAACTGAAATTTATCTTCATGCAATTTATCCGTTACCGGATAGACACATCTGCAGAGAATCGTTTCTTAAGCCTGATCAAGAACAGATTTAGGAAATCGTCTAATAAATCAAGATATCATATAGCTCAGCGGGATTGTGTGTGGGTGAGCCAACAAGTGATCATTCGTTTTGTGGTTCGGCAACATGATGTCAGCGGAGAGCCAAAAGTTGATCGTCCAACCAAGGATCAAAATCTTTGGGTAAAATTTCGCCGATGCGGGGTGGTTCATTTTAGGCGGACAATTAGGTTTACATTTTTGCAAAGAGAAAAGATGTTTATATTTTCTAATTTGAGCCATGCTCAGGCAGAAAATGACCTCATATAGATTTTTGTCTATGTATCAAAAGTGTAAACCTAATTCTGAACCACCCCGCCGATGCGGCGATAAACAATCGTGCCATCTGGCCCAACGACGTAGGAAACGGGCAAACCCCGCACATTGTGCTCGAGCAAGAGATCATTGGGCGGATCGAGCAAAATCGGAAAGGTGATCCCCATCTCATCCACAAAGGGCTGAATTCGTTCCGCGTCCTCGCGCATGTTGATGCCTAAGACCACAAGCTCCTCGCTGTGTTCATCGGCAAGTGCTTGGAAATAGGGCATCTCTTTGCGACAAGGTACACACCACGTCGCCCAAAAGTTGACCAACACAAACTGCCCGCGCAGGTCTACCAGTGATAGCTCTTCGCCGCTCAGTGTTTGCATGGTGAAGTTGGTGGCCAGATCAGCAGCTGTCGTGGCCGAATCACTCCATTTTGATGCATTCGCATCGGCAACCTCTTCTGCCGCGCCGTTGCCATTGTCCTGCAATTGACCTTCACGACCACCAACACAACCAGTAAGTAGAGCGGCAACCAAGAAGATGAGCAGGACGGTGCATACTTTTGTTTTCACTTGATTCATACTCGCTTATACTCTGGGCTACTACACTGTTACTGAAATTGTGACGCCTTTATTCGTAGGTCCGATTTGTAATCGGACAATCGTCCAAGTTGCCTGTTTAGATACTTGAATCCGACCGGTTTACCACACTTGTCATATTTCAAATGTGACCTACGATTGGCCGCCTCTAATCAGTCATAACTTGAGTAACAGTATATTACCCATGAGAGATCCAGCACATATAGTTTACTCACTTGTACCGACACCGCTGGGATCTGAAAGCAGAGCAACCATGATCTCAGGATCGTTGGTTGGGAACTCACAGACATAGTTTTGACAGACATAAGCCGTTGCGCTATCTTCGATGGCGTAGTAGTACTTGGTATAGTCTGCTAGTTCAATGATCGGTGCGTCGTCTTCTGGACCGCGTAGCAGAACGACCTTGTTGGGAACGTATTCGTCCCGCAGAGCGCTCAATAATGCTTCTGTGTCGGCAGCCCCTTCTTCGCCCACAATCACCACCTCCAACGATGGCCCAACGCCAAATTCCAGCGCGCTCATTAGCTGCGTATAGGCGGTTGGGCTGCTCTCAATCTCACGCGAGAAGGCCTGACCAATCTCGGCTGCTCTGGCCTCATAATCGGCATCGGCTGTTATACGACCAAGCTTCAGCAGGTTGAGCATAGAAACTGAATTACCAGAGGGAATTGCACCGTCATAGATGGCCTTTTGACGGGCAATCAACTTCTCTCCATCCTCTGGCGTAAAGAAGAAACCGCCAGTGAATTCATCCCAGAAGTAGGTTTCTAATTCTTGGTTGAGCGAAATGGCCTCCTCCAGATAGCGCAGGTCAAAGGTCGTTTCATATAGCTCAAGCAGCCCCCAGATGAGAAAGGCATAGTCGTCAATGTTGGCCTGCAAACCTGCCTCGCCGTCTCGGTAGCGATGTAAAAGCCGTCCCCCATCATTCCGCATGGTTGTCAACAGAAAATCAGCCGCTTTGGTCGCTGCTTGCGTGTAGGCCGGTTCGTCAAAAGCACGTGCTGCCTTGGAGAGAGCAACAATCATCAATCCATTCCAGTCGGTGAGTATTTTGTCGTCTTTGTGAGGATGGATGCGCTCTTCACGTATGTCAAAGAGCTTCTGGCGGATCGGCTCTAGCTGCTCGAGGAATGCCTCGGGCGAGAGATTGACGGCTGCAGCAACTTCTTCCACCGATTTATCCCAGTAGACGATGTTCTTGCCAATAGCCTCTCGGGTTGCCTCCTCCAGAAAGTTCCCTTCTTCGGTCATTGCCGCCATCTGAATAATGAAATTCGCATCTTCGAGACCCAGCAGCTCAATCAACTCATCATTGGTCCACATGTAGAAGGTGCCTTCTTCGCCTTCGCTGTCTGCATCCTCGGCCGAATAGAATCCGCCCAATGGATCAGTCATGTCGCGCAGAACATAGGTGAAGATTTCACGCGCAATTCGTTGGTACGCTTCGTTCTCCGTTGCTTCGTACGTTTCTGTGTAGGCCATGCCGAGCATCGCCTGGTCATAGAGCATCTTTTCGAAGTGAGGCAGCTTCCACTGTTGATCCGTCGAATAGCGGTGGAAGCCAAAACCAATCTGATCGTAGACGCCGCCACGTCGCATGGCCTTTAGGGTTGTCTCGACCATCTCCAAAGCGTTCTCATCGCCGGTCCGCTGCCAGTAGCGCAGCAAAAAGAGCATGTTGTGCGGTGAGGGAAACTTGGGCGACGTGCCAAAGCCGCCGTATACCGGATCAAACCGCTGATTGAGTTGATCAAACGCATTGGTCAATGTGGCAGAACCAAGCAGATCTTCGCCGATGACCGCTTGCCCAAAATCGCCTGCCTGGCTCATTTGGGGTGGCTGAAGTGCGTTGGTGACCTGGTTGGCAAAGGTCAGAATTTCGTCTCGCTGCGTCTGCCATGCCTCTTCAATTCGGGGAACCAAGTCCAACATGCCCGCACGCTGAAAACGAGTCTCTTTCGGTACATACGTCGTGACGAAAAAGGGCTTTTGCTCCGGCGTCAGCACCACGTTTAGCGGCCAACCACCCCGCACCTGCATGAGATGAGCCACGTTAATGTAGATGTCGTCGATGTCGGGTCGCTCTTCCCTATCAAGCTTGATCGCGACAAACGTTTCATTCATGAGCGCCGCCACTTCTTCATCTTCGAAGGATTCGTCTCGCATGACGTGACACCAGTGACAGGTTGAGTAGCCTATGGAGAGGAAGATGGGCTTGTCTTCGGCTGCGGCTTTGGCAAACGCTTCTTCGCCCCACGGGTACCAGTCCACTGGATTGTATGCATGCTGCAACAGATAGGGGCTCTTTTCGTGGATGAGACGATTCGGCTCGCCGGAATGTTCTAGTTCGCCAGTTGATGCTGTAGAAATCTCTGCGTCGGAGTTAGCTTCGTTCTCTACAGCCTGTTCAGAGCTGGCTGCTTCGGCTTGTTCATTGTCTGTTCCGACTGCGGCATCGCCGGTTGGCTCTCCAACTTCTGAGTCTGCTTCTTGATGGTTCTGTCCGTCACTCTGAGGTTGGGCGCTCTCTTTCCCAGCAGTTGACTCGATAGATGCTGGTTGTTCCGCCTCGGTCATCTCCTCGCTGAGGGTCCATCTGCAAGCCGCGAAAATCACCAACAGACCCACTACGATCAACGTTAAATAGACTTTTGATTTATTCATAATCATTCTATAGACCTACCCATTGCTGAGCGATGTCCCGCTGAGATATCCGATATATGCTGGGACCAATGGAAGCACGCATGGGCTAACAAAGCTAATAATGCCTACTATGAGCGCAAGTGGTGCAGCCCCCAGGATGCTTGTACGTTCAGGGCTTAAGTCTGTGAGTCCCAGCGAGCTAGAGACCCATTCCTCCATGCCAAAAACCAGTTCGTTCAAGTAGCCAAATTGAGTGGTCAGCGTGACCAGCTGGTCGGTCCACAGATAGTAACTAATCAGCAACATGAAAAGCCCGCTGATGATGCTAACAACCCTCATATGGCGATTCATCTTGCGTAAAAAGGCAGTAACAGAGACGAAGGCCGCACCAGTCAATAAGAAGGGGATGCCCAAACCCAAGCTGTAGATGGCGAGCAGAATTGCGCCCTGCACGGCGGTTGCGCTGTCACTGGCCATAAAGAGGATACTGGCCAAAATCGGACCAATACAGGGTACCCATCCTGCGCTAAAGCTAACACCAATGGCAAAACTGCTGGCGTATCCCCAGCTGCGGTTGACTTTATGCATGTCAGTCACACGCTTCTCTGTATAGAGGAGGGTGTTCAAGAAGTCAAAGAAACGGATCAACGTCGCTGCGGCTGGATTTGTCTTTAGATCGATGCGTTGGGTCAAAATGGTGCCGAGCCAGCGAAAGGTACCAATGGTGGTCAGGCCGAAGAGTACCAACAAAATGGCCCCAACCTTTTGCAGGACGATCTGGTACTGAAACAGGCTTCTGCCCAGTAACCCAGCCGCCGAGCCAAGCAGTGTGAAGACAACGCTGAAGCCGATAACAAATGCCAAAGAGTGTAACAGAATCGTCATACGCGATACTGTATCTTTCGGTAAAGCTGAGGCTGTGCCAACCACAGTCGTCTGTGATTCAGCGCTCTGTATATTACCTATTGTTGATGCCATAAAGATCATAGTCCTTTGTGGAAATTAAACTAAAACTCACTAACTCTTTGGGCTAACCCCATCGTAACGCCACCCTCTTGCCAAAGCGTTACCTGGATGTTCCCAACTGATATCACTTCTTCATCATTAATAACCAACCAATCGGGGCCGCGAAACTCATACAGGGTGTAATCGTGCTTCATTTCGTTCTGCATCCGGATCTGCACGGCGATCGAACTATCGATGGTGCAGTACCGAGCACCGTTAATCTGATATCGTTCGAGCTGCATCCGTCTTGGATACACGGGCGCAAAGTCCAGCAGTTCCATCGAGTGGGCAAGGCTCGGTATGCTGGAAGGGAAAAATTCAGAATCAAATTGCTTGGCGTGGTTCAGGGCAATCTCTGCCGCGACAGATTCCAAAGTGTGGCTGTTCGCTTGCCGCTCCAGAAAAAAGTAGGCTAGGCCAATGCAGAGTAAGAGTGCTGCGGCCACCGCCGTAATTTGCGTCATGGGTTTCATGCGTACTGCTATCCAACGCCATCTTGGATCTGGAACGGCTTCGGTCTGCTCGATTGTCTCTTCGAGCTCCATCAACACATCTAACGGCAAAGTTTGTCGTTCGTAGTACTGCTTCAGGCGTTCTTCAATTGGGTCCAGATTGTCGTTCATCATACTTGCTCGCTTTTGTTCTCAGCATCCTAGCATTTAGCCTGCGCTCTCAGAACGTTGGTCGAATCGAACGATGATTTCTCTGAGGAGAGCTGTCAAATATCAACGGCTCCTAGCACCTGCGCTTAACGTCAATAGCTTTTGGAGCTTTTTTTTAGATCGATGCAACATGCTTAAAATGGTCCCACGTGGACGCTTGGTTAGCTTGGCAATTTCGCCAGTCGAATATCCTTCCATTACGGAAAGATAGAGCAGCTCGCGTTCATCGTCGTTGAGCTGCGCCAATGCTCTCTCAAGTGCAGGGTCGAATGAACTCATGGTTACATCAATCTCACCAATCAGGTCGAAATCGTCCAATGGAGCGAAGTCGAACTTCTGAGAGCGGCGATGAATATCAATGTGCCGATTACGAATGGTTGTGATCAAATAGCGGATGCTCCACGGACCACCCCGGCGGCTGATGCGCAGGCAAGCGTCTTGCAGCAGGTCTTGGGCAGCTTCTGGGTTGTGGGTTAACGATAGTGCGTATCGGAATCCACGATGTAACAGGTCTTCCATTGGTTCATTGTGCATGGTTAAAAATATTCCATAAAGAACATCGACTAGTAGATTCTACTCTGTAAACGATCCAAGTCGCCGATTGATTGCATGAGCGAAGAAATTCGCTGTCAGGTAGACATGTAAGATTTGCCCACGTGTGGCGCCGATGGATTTCACAAAGCGGATCTAATGCTGTCATTGCGTCGCCTAAAGTTCAGCAGCCGCCTCGTTGATCATTGTGAAAATGGTATATTGCGGAGCATAGCCCAACATGTTGACAGCTTTTGCTATGATTCCCTATTTAACTGCCCCAGCCGACAATCCCCCAACCAAAAAACGCTCCAAAAAGAAGTACATAATGATAATTGGCAACGAGCCAACCAGTGCACCAGCCATGATTATATTCCAGTCGATGAGAAACTCTCCTTTCATAGAGGCAATCCCAATGGGAACAGTCCAGGCATCGGACGCACTGGCCAGAAAGGTACGGGCATAGAGAAAATCACTCCACGAGAGGATGAAGCCATAGAGCGTGGTCGCGGCAATGCCGGGAAGCGAAATGGGCAGCACAACCCGCGTGAGGGCGTTGAGCGGATTGCAGCCGTCGATCATGGCGGCCTGCTCCAAGTCGTGGGGAATGCTATCGAAGTACCCCTTGAGCATCCAGGTGGCAAAGGGAATAATAAACGTTGTGTGAGCAATAATGATCGACCACAGACTACCCAGAATATCAAGCTGGCGCATCAGCACAAAGAGCGGAATCACCATCAGAGTCGAGGGCAACATACGGCTGGTCAAGATGAAGATGCCCATGGTTTGGCTGCCCCGCACAACAAAGCGCGAGAGGCTATAGCCCGCCAAAATACTGACAACGAGCGAGATGAACGATGAGATCAATGCCGCCAACGTCGAGTTAATTAACCAGCGCAACATGGGCTTTTCCGTGAAGAGGAATGCATAAACGCTCCATTCCGGATCCGGCTGGAAGAAGCGTGGCGGGAAGGCGCGCAGTTGCGAAACTGGCGCCAGCGAGGTATTAGGCTAAACCAAAAAAATAATTATACGCGAACGAGAGAATGGAGAGGGGGAATAAGGACAAACCATTTTTCTAAACCAGGTAAACGTTGGAAGCGTTGTGCCAAACGGTCCATCTCTTTCTGAGTGAGTTTGACGCCGGTCTCATAAAGAGTGGAATTCAGGTGAACGAAGGGTTGTAGTTGGTTAAAGCGAAAAGAACGGGCAAAATTGAGAACGGTCTCAAGAGAATCGAGAAGAGAACCGTTCCAGTGTTTTTCAAGATGGCCCCAAACCCGTTCGATGGGGTTGTATTTACTGTGATAAGGAGGGTAGCAGGCGAGCTGAATAGAGAGACGATAGTGCTCAACAAACTGAGTGAGACGATACATAAACTGAGTCCGACGGGTATGATTTTCGGGACCATTGTCCTGATTGATCACGAGGGTCTTGACGTGAGGAAAGTGTTCACGTACGCTTTCCCAAAAAATCAATCAGGCAGTCGACAATAAAGTCACTCGTCACTTTCGACTGAGTCAAGTAAAGAAAGAGTTCCTTGGTTGAAGGGAGGTAAATGCCAAAAGGAGTGACTTTCTCGGTCTTCTTATCTTGAAAGTCATGATCGAGCGCTTTGACAACCACTCGACTTATCCCTTCTCTCGAGAAACGGTCAAGTAAAATCGTCGCTTTGGCATCCCAAGAGAGGCGCAGAACCGTCTCGTCTGCATCCGCTTCTTGATTGATCTGATGAATTCTATCAAAGATCGCATCGGTCTCTGGGATCTTTTTCACTGGTTGACTTTTTTTGACCCGGTTTGAGCCATAGCCTAACTCATTGAGCTTCAAGCGGATGGCCTCTTCGCCAGGCAATTCCTCATCTGTGTATCCTTTCTGCTCGATGAGCTGGGTACGCATTTCGGCGGCGGTTAGTCGAGTGTACAATTGGGGGGTTCGAAAGGTGGGATCGGTCTGGCTGAATTGATCGGCGATTTCAACCATATCGGCCAGTAAAGTGGGGATATGGTCTTCGGCTTTTGCGACCACGTCGGTGGCTTTGGTCGACATAACAGAAGCCGCCTTCTAGTTCTTCCAGGGCTTTGGCTATCGTCGCCCGATTCCAGCCCAACTCTCGTTCTGCTTTCGTCGGACTCCCTTCGCATATCGTTTTGACCGTTTGGGCCATGAAGTGCCTTCTTTCGTATCCACTTAACATGGCCTTCGTCTCTTTCAAGACTTCAACCATTTCTGGCGAGATTGTCATTTTTGCTCCTTTTGGAGAGCTAGTTTAACACCTTCTCGCGGGGGTGGTTCATTTTAGGCGGACAATTAGGTTTACATTTTTGGGGGTGGTTCAAAATTAGGTTTACACTTTTGATATATAGACAAAAATCTATATGAGACCGTTTTCTCTCTGAGAACCGGCGAAATCAGAGAATATAAACGTTCTTTCTGTTTCTAAAAGTGTAAACCTATCTATCCAGCTAAAATGAACCACCCCCATTTTTGCAAAGAGAAAAGATGTTTATATTTTCTAATTTGAGCCATGCTCAGGCAGAAAACGGTCTCATATAGATTTTTGTCTATATATCAAAAGTGTAAACCTAATTCTGAACCACCCCTTCTCGCGTATATTTTATTTTTTGGATTGGCCTTAAACATCCAATAGATGGGGAAGATCAGCAGCGCGCAGGTGATGATGACGACTAGGTAGAGGAGCAGACGATTGAACGATTGCATATTCTGTGGCGGATTGATTCCTAATAGACCGAAGATGAGACGCGCCGAATCAGAAACAGGCTGGTGATTAGGCTAATCATCAGTGTCACCATGCCGATGGCAGCAGCATAGCCGATGTTGTAAACGCCAAAGCCCTGCTCGTAGGTCATAATCGCCAACGTCCGCGTCGAACCAATCGGGCCGCCGCCCGTCAACAAGAAGATAATGGGAAAATCACGAAAGACCCAGAGGAGTACAAGAACCAACGCCACGCCCAAGATCGGACGGAGACTCGGCAGCGTAATATAGCGCAGCTTGCCCCAGCTATTGGCTCCGTCAATACTCGCCGCCTCATATAGATCCTCGGAGATCGCCTGTAAACCAGCCAGGACCATGACTGAGACAAAGGGGTAGCCCTTCCAGATCATGACCACGCAGATAACGGTAAATGCAGTAAGAGGCTGTGAAAACCAAGCAACTGGGCTACTGATGAGGCCACTCTTGACGAGCAGCCAGTTAATCAGGCCAAACGAACTGTCAAACATCCACCACCAGATCACTGCAGCCAATACAGCGGGGACAGCCCAAGGCAACGCCACGAGAATACGCGCCAGCGACCGCCCCCGAAATCGATTATTAACAAGTAGTGCCGTCCCCAATCCCATTAAGAAACAACCCAGCGTAACAATTGTTACCAACCGCAGCGTAATCCAAGATGAACGCCAAAACTCGGCTGATGTAAAGAGTTCACGGTAATTGTCCAACGACCACGGCAACCGCACACGGCCGATCTGCGTGATTTTAATCACTTGCAAGCTCAGATCCGCCGCCGTAAGGAGCGGGTAGGCGATGACAACTAAGGTGAGCAAAATCGCTGGCAGCATCAACAAATAGGCCACAAGATGCCGATTGCTAGGGCTCCATAGGTTGAAGCGGTTTTGGTATGGATTGTTGTCCATGTGACAGGCCCATTGGTAACCAGTGATCAGTGGTCAGTAAGTCGCTTTGCGGCCACTTCGTAAACGATGACTTGGGTTCAGTATTTGGTCGTAGTCATGAAATATCAACAGACCGACCACTGTCGTACTCACTACCGGCAATGAGATTAACGCGACTGCAATTCCAGCGTTGCCTGCTGCAATGTTTCAGCAACTTCTGTGGGATCGAGATCGTTGATAACCATCGCCTGCATCTGCTCGATGACAATCTTGGCGAATTCATTGAAGACCGGTTCCAAACCTTTGGGGAGACGGTCAATACCTGCTTCTGATGCTTCGGTTTGGGTTTGAATGAGCAAATCGAAGTGGGGAACGTCTTCGTAGATTGTCTCGGCAACGGCACCTGGGCGTGGGGCCGGATTGCCCGTGAGTGAAAACTCTTTCTGCCACTTTTCAGACGCTGTCAACTCGATAAAGTCCCAGACCAACTCCTTCTTGGCTTGGTCCAGATCGGCGGGCATTCCCAATACATTGCTGCTGCCACCTACAGGTGTCGTAAAGGGCGGGCGCACGATGCGGAAGTTCTCAAAAATTTCCGGCTCGGCATTTTTCATGACGCCATAGAGCCACGGACCATCTAAGCGCATGGCGATGCGTCCTTCGTTGAACAGTTGACGCGTATCTCCCGAACTGATGTCCATCGGAATCAACCCTTCGGTCAAAACAGTCTTCCAGCGTGAGAGCGCTTCGATCATCTCTGGTGTGTTCATGGCCGCGATACCTTCTTCGTCGGTCCAATACGCCCCAGCATCGACCACGTAGTTCAGCATTTCGGTCAAGTATTGGTTTCCGCTCGTTGTGTGGTGACCGGTGCCAAATTGGTCGATGATGCCATCATCATCCTTGTCGATAGTTAGAGCCCGTGCGGCGTCAAGGTATTCCTCCCATGTCATGGGGACAGCCACGCCAGCTTCTTCAAAAAGGGATTCGTTATAGGCCATCATGAAGCCAAAGTAGAGCAGCATGATGCAATAGGTTTGCCCGTTCCAAATACACTTATCTTGGCCAGCCCAACCCGTTAGGTCCAAATCGGAATTTTCGAACCATGGATCCAAATTTTCAAGCCAGCCCTCGTCGGCAAATTGGGGATATTCGAAGGAGGCGAGATGGACAATGTCCGGTGCTTCGCCACCCACAAAGAGGGTTGTCATGGTATCCACATACTCGGCCCGAGCCACCTGTGTAAAGTCGATTGTGACGCCAGGATGGGTACTCTCAAATTCCTCGATAATCCCATTCCACCACGGTCCAAAAGCTGGATCTTCCACCATCCACGAAACAAACGTGAGCGTAACGGGTTCATCTGCTGCAGGTGCTTCGCCACCGCCTGCGGGGGCCGCGGGCACACAGGCGCTGAGCAATAGCCCAGAGACCAAGAGGATCGATAACATCCATTGTAATTTGCGCATGGTTCATTTCTCCTTTTTTATAGAGCGCGTACCTTTACTTTCTGGTAAAGGCTTGAGTGACAAAGGGCAAACCGAAAGGGGCGGAAAAAAGAATCCACCCTGAAAAAACGGGATAAAATGTAAAAATAGTGCTCGGCTAGTTTAAGCAGCGGCATTGAGGCGGCGATGAGCGAGAACGCCTTTAGGGAAATGGTGTGAAACCGAGGCCTTTTTCCGAAAGTCAGGGTCGAGTTGGTCGGGAGTTGGAAAAAGAGCACTCGAGAGAACGCGGCGCAGCCTGCCGGGAGTGGCTTGAGGCTCTCGATCCCAGTAGCCAGTCGGTATGGGAGGAAGAGAAGCGGCTAAATGGGAAAGAAGATTGCCAGCAAGCAGCCCCAGTTCAGGTAAGGAAGCAAGCCTCATCGGCATGAACAAATTGACGATGTAAGCCAATCATCTGCTTGGAAGCCAAGGGGATGTTCAACAGGCGCTCCAGAGAGAAAAGATAAATGGTTTCAGCTTGTAAAGCCATGACGGTCGCCAGAACCAAAGGTGTGTGATAAGCAGGATCCTGAAAGACGTAAATCGAATAGGTGCGGTTGGCTGTATCCACCTTGGTTGTCCTGGGGACGAGATTGTGCCATGCTTGATAGCGAATCAGGCGACCACTATAGACAAATTGACCAAACGAGTCTGGAGTTGTGGCCTCGAGTCGCTTTCCCCTATAGCATCGAGAGAGCGGACGCACAATATCACCATATTCGGGTGGTCTGCCTTTTTCCTTACGTTCGGGTAACTCATTGCGGCGCGCTGTGCAGTTAATCGCTTCCCGAAGGACAAATCGGTCGACGTCGCTTTCTAGCATTTCTCTGATTGTAAACCCGGCATCGACCACCGCCACTTCGTCTGACTCCAGTGATTTCTTCGTCTCTTTCAGCAGCTTTTTCCGAAACTCACTTTCCTTTGTGCCTACCTCGCATCTCATGATTGCCTTGAGCAGTGGCACTCGTTTCCCGCCTATCTCCCCGAGCTTATCATCACTAAAGATGAGCGGGCAATGCCCGACGAGCCGTTGAGTTATAGAGTCGGTTCACTTTCCTTGCGCTTCGGTCGCCAGAACCCTGTGATATCTATGCTTTTCACTCGGTATCCTTCTAACTTTTGCCTCCCATTCCCTTTCCACTCCACTTCTTCTTGCCACGATGAGAGCAGGCTTGCAATATCCCATGATCCATATCGAAAGCTCCACCAGCTTCTTCGGATCTCCTCATCTTCAAACCGCTTTCACTCAATCCACTATGGATTGCTCCTCGACTTTTCAGAAACGACCCATTCATCATCGCCCACATCAGACGCATTACATTTACGTTTGTTCCCACCGGCGTTACTTGCAATACATTCATCAGTACTGCTATAGTTATTTCTGGCGCGGTTAGCATTCCTTCCTCCTTTTTGGGTTCTCTACCTTTAGGATGAAACGCTAACCGCTTTTTGTCACATTTCTCACCTCATCTCTTTTCTTTTACCAGAAAGTAAAGCGTACCACAAAGTGTGTAAATGAACACCGCTCAGTCAGGGAACCGCTCCATTTACACACTTTGGGACACACTCCCTTTTTATACGGCTTTGGATAGGTATCTCCTTAACTGAACTTTGGGGCATAACCTTGATTGCCTTTAACTGATTTTCGGGGCCGTAATATAGCCCAGACGCATTGAGATGCGATCACAAAGTTCGATAATTTTACTGGTAAGCTCTTCTTGACGCGTCCTCCATGAGAATTGACTGAGAGGACCAGAGAAACTCAGGGCAGCGGTCACATCACCCATTGGACCGCGCAACGGCCCTGCAACGCAAGCGCGCCCTAACGCCAACTCTTCTAGCTCTAACGCCCATCCTTGCTTACGTACCTGCTGCAGTTCTTCCGTTAGTGCTTCTACCGACGCACAGGTATTTACTGTATAGTCAGTGAGTGGCAAATTCTTGATGAGTGTTGTAAACTCTGCTTCAGGCAGAAACGCCAGCAGCACCTTTCCCATACCCGTGGCATGGAGGGGGTTGTGGCGTCCGATCAGTGTGTAAGGTCGTGGGTTTTCTGCAGTCTCGACATGGGCCAAATAGAACATTGCATCAGCCTCCAATACGGCCAAGTTTACACCAAGCCCTATCTGGTTAGAGGCTGCCTGCATATCCTCAAGGGCTACTTTACGGAGCTGATTGTGGTTTAATGCAACGCCCGCAAGCGTCAGGATCATCCGCCCAAGCCGATAGAACCCTGTCGTCGGCTCCTGCTCAACATAACCATCATACTCTAGCGTTGCCAGCAGCCGAGAAACTAAGCTCGGCGTCAGGTTCAACTGCTGGCTGATATCCATGACGCGCAACTCCGGTGTTTCGTCATTGAAACAGCTTAAAATACTTGTTGCGCGCCGTACGCTCTGCGTCAGTTTGGCTGGATTTGATTCATTTGTTGTTTCGGTCGTTGCTTTACCCATTGCAATGAACCATCATATTGCAGGACTTATTATTGTAATATAGAATAAACTTGCATTCTTGTCAAGATATCCATAATGAAGACGAGAAATTTCTACTGCACATAAATCGCAATGGTAACACCGGGGAGGAAGCCGCCACCTTAGGGTCCGCTTCGTCTCCATTTGACTCTTTATCACTCATTGTTTGACAATCAATATGATGTATCACACTTTACAGTTTGTGAATGGGTCAAACTTAATGTATTCTTTCAAGGCCAAGACGGATACGCATGCCCAAGCATCACATAAGATGAGTATTCAATGTTACTGTTGTCCGCCTCAAGTGGTCGGAAACGAGTGTGGTTGCCAAGGAGATAGAACGAACTATGACATCTGACAGCCGTCCCAATTTTCTCATTGTCATGTCGGACGAGCACGGACCCATGTTTAGTGGAACATATGGCCACCCGCTTGTTCGTACACCGCACATGGATCGGTTGGCCGAGCGCGGCGTCCGATTTGAGAACGCCTATTGCAATTCACCTCTTTGTTTACCCTCACGCATGTCCTTTATGACTGGGCGCTATATTCATCATATTGACGTGTGGGACAATGCCTCGATCCTGGCGACCAACGCTGTCACTTGGCCCCATCGGTTGCGGGCCGTGGGGTACGATGTTGTGCTGGCGGGCAAGCAGCACTTTGTGGGACCGGAT
The DNA here is from genome assembly GCA_019217005.1 of Chloroflexi bacterium TSY. Next base: position 160,179 of record JAHBNG010000008.1, on the reverse strand, counting down.
AAACTACATGGCTTTCGTGCGCAGTTGGCCCGCGACCCGCACGGCGACAACCAACACCCAATTTATCGCTGGAGCGATGGAGTCACTCCAGCCAAGCAGCCGTGGCAAGGGGTCTATGAGGCTGGGCCTGGTACGACGAAAGAGATCGAGGTTGATGACGAAGTCGAAGCTGCCACGCTTGCTTATTTACGCGATCCAGCGCGCAGGAAACAGCCTTGGGCGATCAACGCCTCGTTTATTGCGCCTCACTTCCCGTTGGTAGCACCCCAGAAATACTGGAATCTTTATCCACCAGAAGAGATGGATTTGCCAACCATCCCTCTCGGACACCTAGATAACCTTCATCCAGTCTATCAGCGCATGCGCACCATGTTTGGCCTGATCAACTATACAGAAGACGAACTGCGCCGAGCGCGGGCTGGTTATTACGCACTCATCACTTATTTGGATGACAAGATGGGTCGCATGATCGCCGTGTTGGAAGAGACAGGACAACTCGACAACACTGTGATCATCTACACCAGCGATCATGGCGAAATGGCCGGTGAACATGGCATGTGGCGCAAGTCAAACTTCTATGAACAGTCGTCACGCATTCCACTGATTGTGTCGTGGCCTGGTGAATTGCCACAGGGACACCGAGTTCAGGAGGCAGTCTCCTTGGTGGATTTGGTGGCCACATTGATCGATATCGCGGGGGCACCGGTAGTAGCACCTTTAGATGGCGACAGCCTGCTCGATTTGGCATCTGGTTCGGCAACCGATTGGAAGGATATGGCCTTTTCCGAATACCTGGCCCACGGGGTGATCCGCCCCATGGCTATGTTGCGTCGGGGTCGCTTCAAGCTAAACTACAGCCTGGATGATCCAGTTGAACTTTATGATCTGGAAGCCGATCCGGGTGAGTTCAATAATTTGGGCAGCGACCCCGATTATGCGGCTGTACGGGAACAGTTGCGCGCCGAACTATTGACGCATTGGAATCCACTCGAATTGGAACAGCGTATCCGAGAAAGCCAGGAAGAGAGGTTGTTAATCCGGGGGGCCACTGCTGGGGAATGGCAACCGTTGGTGAGGGATTCAGGGTTGCCGCAGATTTAATATTCATTCGATCGCAATGGTCCAGTGAACACACCCTAGGCGAAACAAACCGGTACGAGGGCTTACCTTGTCCACTACGATCTACGATTATCTGTAATCCAAAGAATAACCGTTTGCAAAGTACCTTAACTTGAGACGTTCTACCATTCAGAGGAGAAATACAAATGTCTACGACAACGAAGAGTGGATTGAGTCGACGCGAGTTTCTAACCCTTGGTGCTGCAAGCAGCGCGCTGTTGATTACAGCGGCTTGTGTCCCCGTTGCCGACAGCGGTGCAACGGCAGTTGATGCAGGTGCCGCGACTGCGGAAAAGGCAAAGATGAGCGTGGCAACCCACCATGCCGCCGTGCATGATTATCAACGCGAGTTCTCACAACGCTGGGCGGAAGCCCATGCGGACGAGGTAGACCTGCAGATCGAAACTGTTATCTATGGTGAAATGCCAAAGTTGCAATTAGCCCGTCATGCTACTGGCACCCTCTGGGATGTGAACTTCAGCGGCATCAAGTGGTTCCCATTTTCTGCGTCGAAAGGGATGTTCATGCCGCTTGATGATCATATGGCTGCCCGCGATGACGCCAATCTCGACGACTTCTTCACCACGGCGTTGGAAGGAGGCAAGCTAGATGGTGTCCTTTATGGTCTGGCCTTTATTATTCATCCCGGGAATCCGGCTGTAGTGGCCATCAACCTCGACATGCTCGAAGCTGCGGGATTTGAGATGCCTACCGATGATTGGACCGTCGCCGAGTTTGCTGAAATGGCTGGTGTCATGAGTGATCCAGAAAATAACATCTTTGGCACCAACTATCTGCCAGGCAACTATTATGATTTTGAATCCCTGGCCCGTGCGTATGACACCGACATTATGGACTCACAGCGCAAGGAGTTTCGCTTTGCAACGGATGAGCTGAACGTTGAAGCAGCGCATTGGCTGACCAATTTGCGCACAGAGCTATACGCGGCACCCTTGCGCGCCGATCTGGCAAATGAGGGCCTTGATTTTGTCTCCGGCACCATCGCAATGGGGGTCACCGGTACCTATCGCGTGAATGGCTGGACTACGGAGGTTGGCGATCGTTTTCCGCTCGATTGGGTACTTTTCCCCCTCGGTCCTGAAGGCACGCGTGGCTACACAGCTTTCCATTCCAACTTCTCTTGTTGGTCCGAGACCGCATATCCCGACTTAGCCGTCGATCTACTACTTTACCTCACCTCGACGGAAACTGGTCTCTGGTCGGCCTTGGAGCAAGGGACGGGGCAACCGAATGCCCGTAAGTCCGTTTGGGGCAACGAGCAGGTGCTTGCTCAATCACATCCCATCTTTGAGCGTGCCCTCAACAAACTCTTTCTAGACGAAGATGTGCTTGGTCCCTTCCCCATGCCGTACAACCTGCGCTTCCAGGAGTTGCAGGATAACTGGGCAAATACCTCGCCCGATCTCTTCTATGGTGATGTGAGCTTTGAGGAAGGGTTGCAGCTCGTGCAAGAGACTTGCCAAGAGATTATGGACCTGCCGCGGGCCTAACTTTTCGGATCTCTTGCATTATGACAGTATGTTCAACAACTTATAGAGAGGTCACTTAATACAACGTTAAATTAGTTATTTTGGGTTTCTATAGATGTTCAGATAATGTTTTTCCACGCGAAACAGTAGCTTGTCAGCATTTCAGCTGGTCAGCCAGAGAGCTGACGAGCTGACCGGCTGAAATGCCATCAACGACAGGAAAAGTTTTTCCTGAAAGGCTATAGGACGGAAAAATGCCTAAAAACTAATTTAACGCTGTACTTAAACTTCGTATAATCATCCTTTTTTATGGTATAGGAATTTATAAAAATCAGTCATATAGCTTTGCCAATTCCTGGCTGCCCACTCTATACGCCCGCGCACAGTACGTTGCTAACGGGGCGCTGGCCTCATCAGACTGGCGCGCTCGATAATTACGCGGTTGGTTACTCTCAGCAGCCATCTATGCCTTTGACAGAGCGAACCTGGATGGACGAAGCGGCGTGGCTACCGCACTAGCTACTTTTTGATTTCAGCTATTTCCGTTACTTCCCAATTCATGGAGCAACATGCAATAAGCTCGCTTGCCTCGCTCAAAGCTGCTGATGCGCCAAAACTCATCAGGAGCATGGGCACCTTCATCGTTTAGCCCAAAGGCAAAATTCACAGTATAGACGCCAAGCAAGTCCTTAAAAAGACTACAAAAGGGAATGCTCCCACCTGATCGGACGTAAAATGGTTCCTTCCCATATAACTCTTGGTGAACAGTCGCAGCGGCTTGATTGCCTGGATGGTCTGCGGGCATCAGATAGGGGTTCGCACCACTCGGTTCGGGTTTGACCGTTGCAACGACCCCAGACGGCGTATGTTTTTTCACGTGGGCTGTAATCGCCTCAACGATTTTGGCCGGATTTTGATTGGCAACCAACCGACAGGTGATTTTGGCATGCGCCTCATTTGGCAAAACGGTCTTTACGCCAGCGCCTTGAAAGCCACCCCACATGCCATTAATCTCAAGTGTCGGACGCGCCCACCGCTGTTCTAATGTGTTGTATCCGGGTTCCCCGAACAAACCAGTAATGCCTAGCTCCTCCATCAGTGCCTCGTCATCGCTGGGAACTTTGGCGATCCGCGAACGGTCATCGTCACTCAAATCCAGTACATCGTCAAAGAAACCCTCCACCTGGATTTTGCCATCGGCAGTGCGCATGGTTGCCAAGATCTCGGCCAGCGCATGCAGCGGATTGGCGACTGCTCCACCATACAGTCCAGAATGTAGGTCAGTGGATGCGCCCTTGACGTCGATTTGCATGGCGGCAAGACCCCGCAGCCCAATCATGAGTTCCGGCTGCTCTTCGCTAAATTGACCACCATCGGCGCTCACAACCATGTCACAAGCAAATTGATCCCGATGTGTTTCAATAAAGCCCGGAAGTTGTGGGCTACCAATCTCTTCTTGTCCTTCGAAGAAGAATTTCAGATTAACCGGTAAGGCTCCGTCAGTTTTGAGCAGCGCCTCCACAGCCAAGATCGGCACAAACATGTTGCCCTTATCATCCGACGCCTCACGGGCATAAATACGTTCATCCTTGATCACCGGCTCGAAAGGCGGATCTGTCCAAAGATCGAGCGGATCAACCGGTTGCGTGTCAAAATGACCGTAAATCATGATGGTGGGCTTGTCATCAGCTTGAAGCCAGTCCCCATAGACAACGGGGTGACCACCCGTTTCCATGATTTGCACATTTTCGATGCCGATGGAACGGAGACGGTTGGCAACCCACCCGCCGGCAGAACGTACATCAGCTGCATGATCCGGCAGACTCGAGATGCTTGGAATGCGCAAAAAATCGAGTAGTTCGGCGAGATGGCTCTCTTGATGTTCTTGAAGGTACTTATCCCATGCTTGTGCTGTCATTGTCATTGCTCTCTTACTTGTTAATATTATGGTTCAACTTTACTTTCTGGTAAAAGAAAAGAGATGAGAAATGTGACAAAAAGCGGTTAGCAGTTCATCCTAAAGGTAGAGAACCCAAAAAGGAGGAAGGAATGCTAACCGCGCCAGAAATAACTATAGCAGTACTGATGAATGTATTGCAAGTAACGCCGATGGGAACAAACGTAAATGTAATGCGTCTGATGTGGGCAATGCTGAATGGGTCGTTTCTGAAAAGTCGAGGAGCAATCCATAGCGCATTGAAAGAAAGCGGGTTTGAAGATGAGGAGCTCCGGCGAAGCTGGTGGAGCTTTCGATATGGATCATGGGATATCACAAGTCTGCTGGGGTCGTGGCAAGAAGAAGTGGAAAGGGGAATGGGAGGCAAAAAAGTTAGAAGGGTACCGAGTGAAAAGCATAGATATCACAGGGTTCTGGCGACCGAAGCTGCAAGGGAAAGTGAACCGACTCTATAACTCAACGGCTCGTCGGGCATTGCCCGCGCTCATCTTTGGAGTGATGATAAGCTCGGGGGAGATAGGCGGGAAGCGAGTGCCACTGCTCAAGGCAATCATGAGATGCACGGTTGGAACAAAGGAAAGTGAGTTTCGGAAAAAGCTGCTGACAGAGACGAAGAAATCACTGGAGTCAGACGAAGTGGCGGTGGTCGATGCCGGGTTTACAATCAGAGAAATGCTAGAAAGCGGCATAGACCGATTTGTCCTGCGGGAAGCGATTAACTGCACAGTGCGCCGCAATGAGTTCCCCAAACGCAAAGAAAAAGGCAGACCACCTGAATATGGTGATATTGTGCGACCGCTCTCTCGCAGCTATAAGGGAAAGCGACTCGAGGCTACAACTCCGGACTCGTCTGGTCGCTTTCTCTATAGTGGTCGCCTGATTTGCTATCAAGCATGGCACAATCTCGTCCCCAGAACAACCAAGGTGGATACAGCCAACCGTACCTACTCGATTTACGTCATTCAGGATCCGGCCTACAACACACCTTTGGTTTTGGCGACCGTTATGACTTTGCAGCCTGAAACCATTTATCTTGTCTACCTGGAACGCTGGCCTGTTGAACATCCCCCCCTTGGCTTCCAAGCAGATGATTGGCTTACATCGTCAATTTGTTCATGCCGATGAGGCTTGTTTCCGCTTACCTGAACTGGGGCTGCTGGCTGGCAATCTTCTTTCCCATTTAGCCGCTTCTCTTCCTCCCATACCGACTGGCTACTGGGCTCGAGAGCCTCAAGCCACTCCCGGCAGGCTGCGCCGCGTTCTCTCGAGTGCTCTTTTTCCAACTCCTGACCAACTCGACCCTGACTTTCGGAAAAAGGCCTCGGTTTCACACCATTTCCCTAAAGGCGTTCTCGCTCATCGCCGCCTCAATGCCGCTGCTTAAACTAGCCGAGCACTATTTTTACATTTTATCCCGTTTTTTCAGGGTGGATTCTTTTTTCCGCCCCTTTCGGTTTGCCCTTTGTCACTCAAGCCTTTACCAGAAAGTAAAGTCAAACGAAATCCGATAAGTACTCGGATCAAGAGCCAGTAGCAGCGATGCAAAAGTAATCGCTGACCAACCAGATGCACGCCACATGGGGCCTGCCCCCGTGACCTCGCTCTCGAAAAATGCAACACGCGGTTCGTCTTGAGGATCGACTTCTATGGCAATCTCTAAACGTCCTGCGCCTCCTTCGACTCCGTGAATAGATTCTTCAAAGAAGAGAGGCGTTACGTTGACTAGACAGGCCAATGGTTCAGCCACATCATCCTCTTGGACAACGGCGAAAGCAGATAGCGCAGATGGTGAAAACGGAATCGCTATGGCATTCAACATAAGAACGACAAATAGTAAACAATATGATCGGTGCAATTTTTTCATAAATAAAATCATTTTTATCGGTCACGTAAGCATAAGTCCAGAAAGTCTTCAGAAATAAAGGTTCGCAGATTCACTCAGATATATCCTGGAAACCTGAGCTATCTGAGTACAAACACTTTTCAGGGTTCACATACTCCAAATGAGCATAACAAGATATTTTCCCGAGGGAAAAATGTTACTTTGGAACACACTATCCAACTTCTCATCGAGTCATCTCTCATATCATAATTCAAGAAAATCAAAACTAATGTTACAAATCGACGACAATACAGGCTGTCATCGTCTGAAGGGAACTTCGTCGTTTCACACAACGTTCGGCAAGAATGGATATGGTGATATTGAAAAAGGTTCTGCATTTTCTGCTCTTTGGCGCTGTTACATTTTGGCTAAACCTCTGGCTGAATGGACGTACCCTCAGATTTGGTCGATTGGCAATCCCGTTGGCTATTCTGATTCCACTTAGCGTTGCTGCCGGGGAAGAAGGTCTACAGGCGCTTTCTCCTCTTCGGACTGCCAGCATCTTCGACTTGATGAGTGATCTAGCCGGGATGTATTGTGCGTGGTGGCTGAGTATTTTTGTTTTTAGAGCGTCCAATCGCGCTATAAATCTCCACACTGTTGACAAGAAGGCCCATTAAACGTATACTTCATGTATTCATTACATCTATTTATGCTATACTCACTCATAGTTGAGCATGTTCTACCCAAACCCAAGTTGCATCATATGTTTCACCTATAATAGTGCTTACGATATACCGCACCCGTCTCTATACCGCACGAGCTCATAAATCAAAATAAATTTGAGCATTTTACTCGACTATACTGCGGTTTTCATACAGAGCAAAGTATAGAAGTGACAAATTTATTTTAAATTTATGGCCCTGCTCAGTATCGTTGAGTATCCCGATCAATCGCAGTATAGCTCTTCATTTACTCCGCGACAGGAGGTCACAGTTCAATGATCATCCGACTACTTTGGTTCTTGGTTGGTGGATTTATCCTTGGCTTCATGACATCATGGCTTTGGGAATGGCTCTACTATCGCCAGAAACGCTTGCGTTGGGAAAGTCGTCGCGTCAAGGAACTAGAGGAACAGGTACACTATCTTCGCTCCCATCAACCGCAGACAGTTTCTAGTGAAACATCTAACGACGAATCAGCACGTCCGTTAGCTTCTGCCCTGCCTTCAGCTAGCGGGATGCTCTCATCGACGGCTCCACCGACACGTTATGGGAGTCAGGACTATACAAGCCTGGGGGCATTGACCAAAGATGAGCAAGAGGGGGGGCAACCCCCAATACAAGCAGATCATGCGTCGACGATTGAAGCGCAACCAACGACACAAATTGTGAATCAAGGAATCGACACCAGTATTGCAACACAACGCGCAAACAATGCAGATGAACAGGTATCGACACAAAAAACAGTGAACACTGTGTCGCCAAGTGAGGAAGGTCAAAACGAGTGGGAAGAGTTGAATCACCGAAAGAGAGTGTTGACACACAACCTTGGCGAGAAACATCATCAAACACCCAGTCAAATACATGCTGTTGATGATTCAGATCTCCAAACGACAGACATTCCTGGCTTTCAGGTCGACGCTTTTACGCAACGGGTCCGGCAAGATCAGAATGAGCATACAATCGGCGAAGAGTCTGCACCAGGTTCAATCGTTGACCATCGCCGCCAGATACATGCTTCGGCATCATCCGATGGGATCCGTAAAAATATTGACGACAATGTTGACGATTATGAACAAGGTCCGTTAGAGGATCAAGAAGATTCGGCTTACTCAGCCATAGAGTCATCCAATGATCTCTCTAGTCCCAACCAACCAAATCAGGACACAGTCAATATAAATAAGGCAGCTCATAATCAAGCAAACCCTAGTCAGATTAGCGATGAGATGTTCAACAATTTGATGCGCAACTCTGCAAAATCAGGGCAGCGTCAATTCTCAACGACAAGCGTCAATCCAAACGCCAAAATCAATGCCCAGCCAGAGCAGAAAGGAACGCTGTCAGCAGAAGCAATCGAGCGACAATCAGATGAACTTTCTACGATGATCGATGAGTATAGCGCGCAACATCGCAGACCATTATCCAACAATCGAATCGAAACTATTGGCAAATGGACTCCCCAGGATGATCCTGAAATAGATGAACGAGAATATCAGGCCGCTGTCATCACGCTGGATGATGTGCTGCATGAAAACGCTGTGCGGAAACAGGTAACTGAAGCATCGATTCAGAACCATCCAGATGTTTTAAGTATCGTGCCTGGGATCGGGCGGGCCTATCAGGAGCAGCTATACACAGCATCGATCTATACGTGGAGTCAGCTAGCAGAAACATCAATAGAAGCATTACAAGCGGCGACATCTGCGCGCCCAAACGATCAGGTCACAGAGTGGCCGACCGAAGCTCGCAAGCTTGCCCAAGAACATCATCGTGAAAATGCAGTGTATGAGGGTCCTCCTCCGGACATCCTGACAAAAATACCGGGAATTGGGGATATCTCGGCACAAATGCTTCACCAATCCGGGGTTTGGACCTATGCAAAACTGGCCAAATTTGAGCCCTCAGAACTGATAGACACATTGCGTCATGGCGGCATCAGCCTAGACGAGGTAAAAGCAAAGAAAATCCTGAAAAATACAAAGCGTCTACTGCGTGGCAAAAAACCAAAATAATGCCAATTGCTGTTGTGGAGGCCAGGAATGTGCCTCTCTTTTCGCCTGGGAAATCGGAACACGTTCGGGACTTCCACAGAGCCTACAAGTATAACGAGCCACAATCTCAAATCATACTGTGTCTTCAGCGTCAAATCAGGCGGAATCTAGCCAGGCTGCGCATCAGACTGGGCGTCAAACCATCAATCCATATTTAGAGCGCAGTCGCTCCAGGCCTGCTCCTCCCTATTTTGAACGTGCATTAGATTTTACAAAAGCGGGCTTGATTCTTCTTCTTTTTTTGCTCCTGGTTCTCTTTGCTTTTCTTTGGCCTTGGGATAATGAACCAGACGATCCCGGAGGTGGTGGAACAATACCACCACCCCACAATGTCTGTGTTACGGGAACGGTTCTGAATCACCAAGATCAGCCAGTGAGTGCAGGTTGGGTGATTGTGGCCACCCCACGCAGGCCATCGGGTGAACTTGACCCACCCGCCGCCGTACACACTGTCTCGAAGCCCGATGGAACCTTTCAATATCAGGTTGGCCTATATCCTGGTACTTGGCAATTTCGTCTGGTCTTGCAAAATGGCTGGGAAGCCGTTACACCTCACCAAGTTGACTTAATCCTCTCTGAAAACACAAGCAACTGCAAAATTATTCACTTCCGAGTAGAGCAGCGGGTCATCGTTCAGGTGCTCAAAATTGATGAAGATCAGACACCGCTACCAAGTTGGGGAATCCGAGCAGAGCCAGGCCCTTCCAACCAATTTGCGCAGTCTGTCGAGAGAACCACAGGTGCGGATGGTATTGCCACATTTCGCCTCACACCAGGAAGTTGGACCTTCATCGAATATGCACCTGACGGTCTTTTATTTGAACCACTAATCCCTCAAAGTGGAATCCAGCAGCTAATTGTCGAGCCACCGGGCCCTCTAGATATCCGCTTCCAAAATCGAATCATTGCACAAACGGGCTGCATCGATGTTTATAAGTATGAGGTTCCGCAGGCAGGTGAACAAGCATATGGGCTGCCTGGATGGCGAATTACTTTGCAGGACGCAGAGGACAAAGCACTGGTCGATGAAACCCTGACAGATGCCATGGGACATCTACGTTTCAACGATCTAGCGCTTGGGCTCTATCTTGTCCTCGAAGAAGAACGCGCAGGCTGGTCGCCTGTTGCGCCATCGAGTCATCAGGTCCGTGTCAGTCAAGGCCAATGCCAAGAAATTATTTTTTATAATCAACAGACGCCCTCAGATTGCCACGGCGATTGCTGTTCGGGTCAGTGTCCACCCCCCACTTATCCGCCTAAGCCACCAGATGATCCTTGTTTGCCCGGGAACGGATATATCCCGCCAAACAAGGGGAAGATTCCGTCAAAACCATATAAACCGTGTCCCCCAGTCGGGTCCGATGATCCATATGGCCACAATTATGGTCCATCAGACTGTCGCCAAACACACATCGTCTCCAGAGGACAATGGATGTACAACATCGCTCGTCATTATGGCATTTCGGTCTCATCACTCTTTCACGCCAATCCTTGGGTCCATCATCAACCACGCCGGTTTCTCTATCCAGGACAAAAGTTATGCATTCCACAACGGTCCTAGCCCTTTGAGCGTTTGCCAACCAGACGAGCAACCTGCACCACCAAGACACCGATCACAGCAACGGCAAGTCCGATCAACTCGCGCCCAACTAATCTCTCGCCGAGGAAAAGAACTGCCAGAATTGGAATTTGAACAGACATGGTATTGTTAATCAGACTGGATTCCAGTGCCGAGAGCGTTCGTAATGTGTGATTCCAGAGCGTAAATGCAAACGCAGTGTTGACGATTGCCAACCATGCGACAATGAGCCAACTGTTTGCGGAAAGAGCAGGAAAGCCATTCGTCAAGACCCCGCTGATCAGAAGCACGATGGCTCCCATCCCCATGCTGAGAGTCGTAATCAACAGGGGGGATAACTCTCTTGTTCGATTGATGGAGCGCCCTAAAATTGCTGAACTCGCATTTGCCAACATGCTGACGACCGCAGCCACCAAACCAACGATCTCCCCAGTCACTAGTTGTGCCGAATAAAAATAGATCAAGAGCCCCAGGCTTGATAGACCAACGCCGAACCATTGTATCGTCGTTGGTCGTTCGGCCAGTAGAGTTACACTCAGTAGAGCGACCACCACTGGCGTAAAGCCCAAGATCAGGTTTGCCGTTACTGCCGGCAGATATGCAATACTAATGAATTGCGCGCCATGATTGAGCGCGTAATAGACCATGCCCAACCAGAATAATCGCTTCCAGATTATGGGCGTGAGACTCCGCAGAGCGAACAATCCATGAGATTGAAGAAAAATGGGCAGAAGGCAAAGAAATGCGAGGGTATACCGTAGACCGGCAAAGGTAAGAGCCGGAATTTCATCTAGACCGACTTTGATCAAGACCCATGATGTGGACCAGAGAAATGTAACGAATAACGCTTGAAAGACAGCCGTCAAAAAGGTCACACGCAGTTTACTTGCTTTCGCAGCCATGTGAGCACCTCCGAGGTAGCTTGAAGAATTGTAGGCATGTTTAATCTGCCAACTTCACCCCCCAAGGCTTTTATCCTTCCAGATGCTCACCGCAAAGCGGCTGTGTGGCGCTTGGACCAGACTCACTCGTATGACGGAACCCTAGCCACCTTTTCGTTGGCGAAAGCTGATTCAGTTGTAAAATCCATTATAGCACAGCTTTGTCTCTTTGGGATGGTGCAAGGTCGCAAGGTTGCAGAGTCAAAAAGACACTCGGGGTATTACAATGATCGTTTTCCAAATCAGCTATCGAACTCGATAGCGCCGGACCTCATGTGCGAAGAACAGATACAAATCATTGTCTTGGGCCGTCGGTTGATACAAGGTGTAAGGCGCTGCCCCAAATGCTTTGAATGGCATCATCGACTTGGTCTGTGCTGAAGTGCCGTCGCTCTCCCACAGCGTCCAGACCTCTCGACGATACAGTGAATTGCCTATCAAGATATCGGCTTGTGAGGGCGCCCCAAAGTAGAGTCTGTCGCCGACGACAGCTAGACTCGTCGTGTTTGTACACCATGCAGGAGAGTCATCCAGGCGCTTGATCAGTACGGTGCCACCCTCTGTTCCGTCTGTGCGCAGAAGCGCGCTCCCATTCCGGCCATCATCATTCTGGAGACAGGCAGTGAGATAGAGTTCATTTTGGAACCTGGCAAACTTTGCCTTTCCCGATACAGTGCGTCCTTCGACCATCAGAAAGTATGTGCCATCAGACGTGCCGTCTGTGACCAAGATCTGGTGGCTAGTCTGCTTTGAGCGAGCCTCTATAAATCGTTGCACAGTCAAAAATGACTTACCAGTATGATCATAACGATCCTCGATGCTGGCGATGCCCGTTGTCAGCTTGACGCGCTTTTGTGTTTCCTCATTGACCGCCCAGAACTCGGCGCGTTCGATGCGCCAGTCTGGATATGAAACTTGCTCGATATCGGCAACAAATGAGTAGGGAAGTTCGTGAATGGATCGATTGAATTGTCCAGCTGCCAACTTAGCTGGGAGTGTGATGGACGACCAGTCGACCGCCTCTTGCCGCGAAATGGTCTGAACAAGCTCGAGCGATCCAGTGGTGGGCAACGGTGTAGCCAATGGTGAGTGGAGGGGCGAAATAAACGGCGAGTAGGGTGTTGGCTGAATTGGGTCCGTCGCGTTTGGAACATTCAGACAGTCCCACTCTTCGTGGATCACTTTTGCAGCACCGTCGTGACGGATCTGGTAGGTCAAACGCTGTGTAGGATATTTCTTGCCCGATATATGGCGCAGAGGCACGCGAATTCGACACGGTATTCTAGGTGAAATATAGGGGATACTCGATATACGCTTCTCAAACAGTTTGTTGGTCAGGCCATCGGTCGCAACGTCGATCGTGAATCGGAAGCCATCCGCGTTTCGCACGATATTCAATTCGCTCTGTATCCCTCTAACGACATGGGGCAGAAAGTCGATCGGTCTACTCAGCCAGCCATCTTCCGTTTGGCGAAGATACCAGAGCAACTTGAAAGGTGCAAGTTGTGCGCTACAATTTTGACCGATATCTGCCAAGACGAATGCGTCGTCGTCTAGCCAAACAATTTTCTCAATAAGACCATAACCCAACGTCCAATAGTGACCCATGTTGTTAAAGAGCTCGATCCGCAAGTGGGGGTTACATGCATGAACGCTGTTGTGCCATTCACGCGTGGGGGGTGTGTTGGCAATGAAGAGTCGTTCGCCTTTAAGACCAGACGTGGGCATCGGAAAGAACTTGATGAGTTGCTCGAAGGCGTGGAGAACAGAAGCACACTTTTCGCGCGGCCCACCATAATGGCACTCGGGCCGTCGAATGCCCATGTTAAGCAGATACTGATCGAGTTGGTCTGCATCTTTGCCCGCCGTCCAAAATGCCCTGGCCAATTCGTCTGGTTCCAGAGTTTGAGCCTCGGGATCCGCAAGCAGGGTTGCAATCGCTTGGCTGATGATTATCGGGAACGGATGCTCTTCGTCATCAAAACCGGTGGGAAATACAGGCCCGTCGTATGCCTCGAGTACCCTGCGTACGGATGGAAACGATACATGCCTAGAACGTACGGGGACAGATGCAGACGGATACCAGTACTCTTCTGACTGTTCGTAACAATAGTGCTGCCAGTCGGTAATTGTGCGACGCGTTTGTCCATTCGTATCGACATAAGGCGTTACGTGCCAGGTGTGAATCTCTTTATCGACCAATTTGAAATTGTTGCCCTGAGTTACATAACGATAGGAGACATCCCATGTGTCAAGGTGATAAAGTTTGACAAATTCGTCAGTCAACTGACAGGGCGGATCCCACCCCCAATGGTTCATCTGCACATGAATCGGTTGGTCACTATCCTCGAATCCTACGCGGATGTGGCTGTATGGTGCAGGCTCAAATGCCAAGGCGCGTTTCTGCCAATGACCACTGTCCGGGGCGTTCTCATGGTCAATTAACCAGAGTTCATGGGGGTTCGGTCCACTCCAGTTATTGCCTTTGACATTAAGAAGTAGCGCCCAGTGATTCTCCAACGACCAGGATTGAACCAACTCACCCCAGCCAAGAAATTGTGCGTGACCAATGCGACTGATCAAGTAGAAGTAGGTGCCAGCCTTTGTATGGCTGGGACTTCCGGGGCGACATCTAGGCAAGCCGATGAGAAATGTACTGCCCTGCGGCATGAATTCTGTAACAGGTAAGCTGGTTGCCTTGGTAACTAATGAGGGCAGTTCCTTCATCTCATATTCTGTCGAAATGGGTGGTTGTACCAACATTTGCAAGGCATCTACGACGCTCTGCTGGTACTCCCAGAGGTGGTCAATGCAGTTGTGTTCGGCTATTCTTGCATATGTTGCTGAGTCAAGCTTTTCCGCAATTCTGCGTTCGAAGACGTTGAGAGGTAGGAGCTCTTGTGTGGGTGTCGTAGAGACGACGGGCGGTTGAGCCGAGCGAACGGCAAATAGAATAAAGATAGCCAACAGACTTAGTCCAAAGATATATACTCGAAAATGTTGAATCATCATGATTACTGGTCGCTATGCCCCCAACGTAGACGTCTACCTTCGATGTGTAAGTTGATCAGTATCTTTTCTTCACGTGACATCCAGTATAATGTACCGAGTGGATAGAGATAGTCATCCGCATGCTGATATCTGCCGTTATCCTTCCATACGTCTTGGACCAACAGAGCGCCACGGCCATCCCGCGCCCAGAGAATCTCCCCTTCCTGGGTAAACGTGTGGGGAATTTCCTGTACTAGCTCGCCGTCTGTGGTGCGTCGAAAAAGAGCCAGGTGATGGCGCAAATCCCAAAAATCGGGCCTGATTGCCGTATCGATAAAGAGTAGCTGTTCGCCATTTGGCAAAGAGTGAAGCGCAGTGGCAGCGCGCGGAAAGGGCCGTTCCTTCGAGTTACTGGTTGCGGCATAGTGACCAGTGTCTAGCAGCGTTACTTCCCCACTTTCAATGTCGACCCGCGACAAGCCCATGTCTACATCGACCGGATGTCCCAAGTTGCGCCCATTGCTCGCTACGTAACCAATCTGGCCATCGTGGCCCCAGGCCCATCCCCAATTCAGGGCCAAGACAGAGACTTGTGACATGAGGGGTGGGGTACGGGTTTTCGCCTCTAAATCATAGATCTCATAGAGACTGCCTTCCCATACATAAGCCCGCAAAAGAAGGTGTTTGCCATCTGGCGACCACCGAATCTCTTGATAGAAGCGCAGGTCGTCAATGTTCTTTGCCTTGGGTAGATGCGACTCTGTGATTCCAGATGCCGCAGAACCAACTTGTACATGGGGGAGCAGTCTGACGGGTTCTGAATTTGGAGCCAGTCCGCTCGAGATGAGATTAACGCCACCCTGTACATAGGCAATCTTCGTTCCATCGGGGGAATAACGCGGGGCAAGAATGAGGTAGGCGGTTTCGTCATCACCGCCGCTCTCCGAAAACTCCTTCAGTTTGGGAGCAGCAACAAGCTGCATTTCGGTACGGGTTGTTAGGTCCAGTTCAATTAGCTGGTTATCACTCAGATAAACCAGCCGATCCTGTGTTGGCGAGACATCGAAATCATTGATGGCGATGGGTCTATTTGTGATTTGCTCTTCTACATAGTCGGGTGATGTGCCAATTAAGCGGCTGATTTGGTTTTCTTCATTCAGATAGTAGAGAGGTGTGGGTAGGATCGCCGTTGATTTGATCATTTTCGGTTCGGGCGCAGGCGCAACGTAGAATTCACTCCGCTTTACTGACTCTGTCAATCGACTCCGAAAGTCAGCCGTATCCTGCGTGCCACTATAGATACGGTCAAATTCCGCCCACCCCTTCTCGGCTTGCCCAATGTAGTAGTAGGCCGCGACCAATGGGGCTATATCGCACTGCTTATCACTATTTGTCTCTGCTTGTTGCCTCAGGCGCTCGATTTCTGCTTCGTAAAAGCGAGCAAAGTGTGGTGTGGCACCAACATAGCCGCGGTCTGTCTCATGACGCAATATCACCATGATCTCGGCTACACTGCATGGATATCCAGGGGGCGATTCTCGCGCGATAAATTCGTGGCGGCCATTGTCATCCAAATCCTGCCAGTCTCCATGTCCACCCCAGTAGGTTAATTCGATCGTCGGGGTAGAATTTAGACTATAGAGAAGTGTGCCCGAACAGCAGTGACTACCGCCGTCTTTTGTCAGAATTGCAACATCAGGGTAACCATCTCCCGTTACATCTTCGACTGGCAACGGTTGGCGCTTTACGCCATGCGGGACAACAGTCATGTGCCCATCTTTGTGCGTAAGAGTTGCTGTGCCATAGTATCCTCTGTTGGGTAAATGGGATGCGATATTAAGCGTACCACTCCAGATGCGTAGGGTATAGTCACCGATCTCGTCGATGACGTCGGGGATCGGTGTCGGTTTGCTCTCTGGCGTTGGCTGGACAAACGATTCAACAGCTGAAGTCACGTGGGTTCGTGGGGTTGGCGCTGGTGGTGTGGGAACCAAAGGCGATCCAACGGCGCTGTCGGTTGGTCCCCAGCGAACGATTGTGCCCGCTACTGCCAGATCGATTTCCAATGTCGTTGTATTTTTTTCACTGAAGCCGTACCAATAGAGCGTTTCTGGAGTTGCGAGATCCTTGTCTTGCGCGTGGGCGAGCGCAACCAACCCACGTCCGTCTGATGCCCAGAGTATGGGACCATCGGCGGCTAGCTTCAGGGGCATCAGCAACTCGTGCTGTCCATTTTGATCAATATAGAGGATTTCAGCGTTATAGCCACCGATCTGCTCATTATCCCCTCGTAAGGCGAACCCACCACCATCAGCAAGTTGATAGAATGATAGATAATTACAGCTATCCATTTTGTGTGATGAATCCAAGCGACAGTGGGTATCAAACAACGTAGTGCCGGTCGTCGGAACTATGTTATCTGGTTGCGACAAAGGGGATATATTAGAGTCGGCAGACATTTCGCTTCGTGTAACCCATAGCTGATCTTGCATCATGAAGCGAATCTGGTTGCCGTTGTCAGCATAACGAGGTAACGAAATCGGTCCAAGACTGGCCAGCATACTATCGAATCTGATCACGCGCTGATTTGTACGCGGGTCAAATTCAATGAGTTGACTGTCAGTCGTGTAGATCACGCGCCCATGAGTTGGCGAGACGTCGAAGTCGTCAATCGTTACACGTTCGTTGGTTACTGGACCTAAGAGCTGACCGTTGCGCCCCAGCAACACGATTTCGTTGTCGCTGGTTAAGATGTAAAGTGTTGCGGGCAGCTCTGGTAGACCGGGTCCGGCGTGGGCCAAATAGGGTGTTGCGTTCATTATTTGGTAACAAAGGAGCAGGCAAACAACTAGCCCGATCCCGACCTTGAGCAGCCGAACCGTCAATTTATCGAATAACTGCATAAAATTTACCCTTTCATCCGTTGATGGTCGTGTCTTACACAGTCCACTATACAGCGGAAATGGTCGCTCTAGGTTTCAACAATGTGGTAAAAAGTTTCAAGTTTTGAACGGTTGGCGTGTGAATTCGATGTTCGTTTAGGTTATGGATACTATAATGGCCCTTGATAGGAACGGATTATGCTTGCCAAACGGATCATGGACCTCGAATACCCGGGTCAGCACTGACTTCGCTAATGGCTCCCTGCAGGAATTCTGCCGTTGCAGGATTAAAACCGATGTACAGGGAGGTCTCGCTTGTGGTAAGTGGAAATGCAACAATCTGTTGATTCGTTGCCTGCCAACTTCCATTGTCTACGTAAAGAAGATATTGAGGTGGAAAGGATCCAGATGGAACTTGTGGTAGCTGTCGATACGATTGAGACCAAGCTCCAGGAGTAGGGTGAAACCAGACGTAGTTGAGCAACTCATCAAGCTGATGGCCTACCCAGAGCAGTCGTTTTTGGCCTGGCGCACGATTATCTTGGACTTGATAGACTTGTTGATAGGGCGTTCCATTCAGCGTGAGTGTTGACGACGCGAACTCGCTCTCGAACAGGGCGTCGAAGATCATAGTTTCATAGACAAAGAGCGGGCCGGATGTTGAACCAATGAGTTCAGCCGATGCCCATACGTGCGTGGAGATCGGTGTCAATGACGGATGAACGCCAAAGTAGTGTTCAATCTGTTTGAGGATATCAGGGAGCTTACACCGAAAGTAACCTTTTCCATCAAAATAGGCACGGCCATTCTGTACCGTGACAGTTCCGACTGGCTCACAGGTATTGCTAAAGTCAACGATATGCTCTCGTGTGACTGTTCCGGCGAATTTTTCATGTAGTATCAGCAACGCTCTCGGACGGTTGGTTGCGAAATCCACTTTCCAGATCCATGAATAGATCGGAACCGTTTGTGCATCCGCTATTTGTGGAATGGCAATGATAAAGAGGGATAAACCTTTACTTTCTGGTAAAGGCTTGAGTGACAAAGGGCAAACCGAAAGGGGCGCCATTGAGGTTGTTGCGACGTGGCTTGTCATATTGTACAAATTTTTACACTGCGAAATCCGATATATCTTGGTCATCATTCAGTCCAATATGATACTCTTTGCGCAATTGCTTCTCAACAGGGTCGTTTAGATACGCTAGGAAATCAATTCACGGCTGACAGCCAAAGTTATCTTATGAACGTTTAATCGTTATTTTGGTGTCTGAAATTTATTTCAAGGAGACTGACACCATTCTGAATATATACTCTCAATTTGGCAATACAACGTTTCAAAATCGAGTCAAAAAGTTTCAATTTTCTAAAACCAGAATCAGAGATGACAAGACGAACAACCATTTCAGATAAGTATGTCTTATCTCCTTTCGAAGAATGCCTTCAGTCGGCGCTGAAAATGCTCAACGATCCGGAGAGGTTGGGAGAACAATCGCCTCTGGCTACCCCTTACTTCTTAAGCCACGCTCTCACAGCTGAAATGAACCAATCGGCAGCTCACAGACGATTGGGCGAAACATTGTGTATACAAATCCGTCAGGCAGCAGCTGATCTTTGGGGGGAGCCTTTGCCCACAAGTTACGATCTCATGCGTCGTGCGCTCAAGGAAGAACGTAAGACCAAAGAGACGCATCGCTATTCCTACTTAGTGCTGGAGCTTCGGTATTTTCGCCAATTTTTCCACCCATCATCACTACGCGAAATATATGAGAATCCCGACTATCTATTGGACAGTAAAGCTGGAGATTATCGTTCTCACCGAATCGCCATCAAACATCTTGGCGAGCAGCTTCTAGGTCGTCTTCAGCCGACATTGCGTCTTGAGCAACCTGGTTCGGCCCACGATCTCATTGGTTATGATGCTCATTTCGAGAATTGTCTGAAGCAGTTGCAAGAAAGAATCACCCTATCGATTAGCGGTGCCAGCGGCACAGGGAAAACAGCGCTTGCAGCAAGGATCGCATCCACACGACCGCCAAACTCTGTCTTTTGGTATACGATACGCCCCACCTTTAACGATCATCTCGGTAGTCTACTATTTACATTTGGATATTACTTGCACACAGTCGGGGTCTCAAATCTATGGCGGCTTTTGTTGAGTACGGGCGGTGAAGTCGTTGAGCCAGAAGTAGCTTTTGCGATGGTCAGACAGGATATCGAAGAGTTGGGCGAGTGTCGACCACTTATCTGCATCGATGAAGTCGATCAACTGGATAGCACCGATCTTGATCCAGCCGCAGAACCGCACCGTCAAATGTTGGAGTTTATCCAGGCGCTCCGTGGGGTCACCGCTCTTCTTCTGATTGGTCAGCGAGCTGTTATTGAGTCAGACAGCAATATCTTGCTGACTGGATTGGCAGTACCACAAATTCAGCTACTTATGAGACGATCGGGGATCACGTTGTCAGACGAGTTTGCGGAACGTCTCTATCACTATACACATGGCAACCCCAGATTGCTCCATTTATGTATCGCCCTCCATGAACAGGAGAACTCTATCGAAAAAATTCTAGCTGGGTTGTCGCCCACTCCCGGATTACATCCAATCCTCAAGAGATTATGGGGCTATCTAACACATAACGAGAAGCGATTGTTACAACAACTCTCCGTCTTTCGCTCACCTATCCCGACTGATGGTTGGCATCAGGCACGCTCCACAATTCAACGCTTGCGCCATCTGCGGTTACTCAACGATGTTGGCCAAGGAGCAATCGAATTGGTGCCAGCCCTACGCAGTGACATCTATCACTATTTAACACAGGAGCAGAAAGAAGATTTCCATCTTGAAGCGGCAGTCGTTCGTCAAGAAAGAGCTGAGTATACAGCAGCAGCCTACCACTACTGGCAAGCAAATCATCCGGCGGAGGCACTTTATGTCTGGTTCCCCCATCGACAGTTGGAAATTCGTCGCGGACAGGCAAACGCAGCGTCAGGTATCTTCCATCAGCTTTCGGTAAAGGATTTGTCGGACCAAGAGCGCCAAGCCATTGCGCTGATTCGAGCAGAATTGCATCGCCTCTCGGGAATGGTCTCGGAGGGATTGGCAGAAATCAGCAAGACGGAGACACCACAAAACAATGAAGTTTCCATATTGTTGAAGACCTTGCGGGGTGAATTCGAAGAAGCCCTTGGCTACACAGAAAAGAGTCTTAGGACCTTTATGGAGGGTCGGACCGCCACGTTGAATTTGCTTGAACAGCTCTCTTCGCTCCACTACAGACGAGGCACACTGTTCTTGACCCAACGCGAACTGAAGAACGGTTGGCAAGAGGCAAATGCCATCGAGTACACATGGCGCACATTATGTGGCCGTCTACACGAAGAAGAGGGACGCTATCATGATGCACAGAAGTCATACCAACAAGCGCTCACCTTAGCCAACTCAACGACCGACAACCAAACAATTGCACTCGCTTATCGCAACCTTGCGGACATTCATGGTCGTCAGCAAAATCACGATGCGGCTATCCAGTATGCCAAACAAGCTATGCAATGTTACGATCAAATGGAAGATCGTTGGAATATGGAGCGATTACGTTCTGATATGGCCTTTATCTGCATTCAAACTGGGCATTTTGAAGAAGCCATTGCTTACGCAATGCAAGCGTATCACTTTTTTGAAGCGGCCAAGATTTCCCCTTACACAGCAATCACAGCGGGAAATCTGGCCGATGCCTATGTGGAAGTCGGCGACCTGGACAAGGCACAATTTTATGCCGAAAAAACCTTAGAGCAAGAAGAACAGATGACCCATCCCTATGCTTACTTTAATCTTGGTCGCATTGCATTTGCACAGCTCGACTATGCAAATGCTGAAGCCAACTTGATTGAATCTGTACGCGGCGCAAGCCAAAATGAAGATACCTATCTTGAGGCATATGCGGAGCGCGAATTAGGAAAGGTTTACCTTGCTCAGATGAAACTTGAGCAAGGTAGGGTTGCTATCCAAAAGGCGCTCGGGTTGTTTGAACGAATGGAGATGCAGCCTGAAGTTGAAGCAACGTACAGGCTCTTAAAAGAGAAGTGTAATGAAAGTGTAACGTAGGTCCCGTCTCCGGCGGTACAATTGCCAAGAAAACAGCGGATTCCAAATAAAGATTCCAGGCTCTTGACGCTCGTCACTTCTCTGAAGTGACCTACGATACTACGATGCTGTACCTAAAAATAGCTACTCAGCAATGCAAACAATTCCTCAATCCCGTCGGGATCACCCGACAGCACCTTAGTTGAGAAAGTACGCGCGATATTGTTCAGAGAGCTAATATCAGCATCACGACCGTATGCAACAGGAAAAACCAACAGTGGATTCCGTTCACCACGCGTCAGTGATGTGACGTCGCGCAGGGTGGAAGCGCTGGACGTGTCCTGCCCATCGCTTAGGACCACAATGGCACGGATGCGTTCACCATCATCATTCTGCTGCATATTGCTAGCCGCAGCCAAAATGGCATCAAAGAGCGCAGTGCCGCCCTCAGCACGGAGGCCATCAATCTCATTCCGAATCTCGGTCTCTACGGTTTCGAAAGAGGCGAGAGGCACGCGCGTCACAGCATTTTCTTCAAACGTGACGAGGGACACGCGGTTCTGAGGAGGCAGCTTATCTAGAAATAGTTGAGCCGCGTCCCTAGCTTGTTCGATCTTATCACCCTCCATAGAACCAGAGATATCAACCACAAGTAGAATATCTGCTTGTTTTTTGACAAACTGCCAGCTTGCTTGTACAGACGCAATGACATCAGGTGCGGGTGCATCAAGCACGGTGGTTGGCTGGAGTGGATCGACGCCTAGTTCAGCCACAAAGGGATAACCAATTTCTACTGACAGATTGGCGGGACGGAAACCAGACTCCATGACCATCTGTTGGACGGGTTCACTGCGCACATACTCAGTGAAAACTTTGGCTGCCGCTCGCTGTTCATCGGTCACCCAATCTGTTGCGGGAATGCCAAAAGGGTGCTCGTGCCAGAAAGTACCCTCTTTAGGATAAAGTGCAACGAGCTTTTCTGGCGGTTTATAATTGGTTTTGCCCTGGTTGATATAAATGAGATCATTCTCTTCCAGCGCCACAAAGTCTAGATAGTCAGGTCCTTGTGCAATATACTCCTTAAATTCTGTGGTGCGTGAAGAGTAATGCTTGATCATGCTCTCGATGTCGCGTACGCCTTGCTGCACGCGCTCATCATCAACAATATCAGTGGTCAATCGACGAAAATCAGGTTGATCCGAGTTATAACGTCCGCTTGCATAGAATTCGGCAATCAGTGTCGAGAGTGCTGTGGAACTGATATAGGGATCTGTATGCCCGTAGTAAACGGTTTTGCGACCTGGGATACCGTATGCGCCCCAGCCTTCAGGATGATTTAGCACCTCGATAAGCTCTTCCCATCCCACGGGTTGGCCGCCATTTGCTTCTTCCAATGCGCGTAGGCGGCTCTCCCAGATCGCCATCACCACAGGGGCAAGTGCAGTCGGAGGGCTGTCAGCCAGATCGAACACTTGTTGACCTGTCTGGTAGTTGACCAGAGCCAGCCAGTGGCTGACTGATGGAGAAAAGATTGTGGGCTTTTCCACATTGGCATTGTTGGGTGCAATGACGGCGTTGATGATACCCTGATGTATTGTGCCAGAAGAGCCAGCACGCCCAACCACGAAGATAGGACGTTCGTCTCCAGCAAGGCTGTCCCCCGTCAGTGGGTTAACGCCATCCGCATAACGCTGATTGAAGTCGCGGATTGCATCGACAATATAGAGTTCTTCTTCAGGTGCATAGATGATCGAGATTTCGACGGCATCATCTGGTTTTGCGACACCACCGCCATTGGCCGATTCTCCCCCCGTGATATTCAATAAATCACCGTTGATTGAATTTGACGAAAAAAAGAGCACGGATGCGCCAATGATTAGTATGACAAATGCAACAAATATGGTTAGAATCCGGGTCATTGATTTTGTTCCTTATGGTGAAATTGCAGCAATAACTTGTGTTTCATTTTCCTTTACTTACCCAGGCTATGCCTTTCGAGGCTAGATCCAAGATCACTTAAATAACGTTGCTCATCAGACGAAATTGTGCAAACATATAATAGTGACATTTGTCACCCTAATTGACAATTTCAAGGGTTTGTAGAGGGTTCGCACCTCAAATTTGTCATGTTGTAACCTTTTTGACGCTAACAGACCCTCAGAGGTGTTCTAAGGACTCGCTTGTATAGGGTTTGAACACCCAAAATCAGGGACCAAGGTGACAAATGTCACCATACGTAATTTAGCCTCTGCGCAAACATGGAGCTGCACAATTTTCTTAGATGAGCCAATAACGTGGAGCCAGCATTCTCTAATGCCGCGATGACTCGACGAAGACCAGTGTATTGTTCGGTGAATTCGTGACCGCCCGTGTTCGAGGACATCGTAGCCACTACCTCAGGCGGCAGGGACACGATGTCTCCGAACAGTAGGGGGCACGAAGTGTCCGAACCATACAACCGGCGTTAGAGATTACACGCAGTAGGATTTCTCAGAGGTAGAGCGTTCAAATGGCGAAAAAAGACGCAGTAGAGAATCTCGGACCATTTGGCACGCTCGAGTCTGTTTTGACTGAGAAGTGCAGGATTATGTCTACTGCGTGTAATAGAGAACGCCTCCTCCGCATGGTTTGTGGTCTTGAGGCTAGATCCCGCCAAAGACTAGACTCAATCAGGGTACGAGCATAGCTGGTGTTATTGACCGACTCCTTCACGGTCGGCCCAGCGTAACAGGGTGAGCACTGCATCGTCGTCCGCTTCTACTAAGGTTGACGATGATGGTTGCGTACGGAATCCGGCATCGTTTAGCTGCTCACTTTGGCGTGCAAGATAATCACTGAAGCGTTCAGCAACCGCTCGCTCGTCGGATGTCAGGTTCGTACGGATCAGGTATGGATAGTCGAGTTCCATTGTATATTGGGGGTCACTGGTTACAAATGTCTCCCATTTGTTGAGATCATCTGCCACGGCGGACCAACTGACTGTTGTCAGCAATCCGACATCACCGACCGATGGTCCACGCGTCGCCAGTGCCTCAGCGGGATTGGGGCCGAGGGTATTGAAGTTGGGGACGCTATCGACAGTCTCCTGCAACCAAGCGAGGAACGCTGGGTCGGTGACATGAGAGCGGGTCACCTGCGCCGTATCGTGATAAGCAGCGGCAGCAGTTAAGAGAGCGGCCAAGCCCTCTGCACTATTTGTAGGCGAAGCAATCGTCAACTTGAAAAACCCCCAATTGGCATCACCGTTCAGTGCACTCCAACCGCCGGCGGTCGCTGCTCCGTGGATGGTCTGCCAATCCAATGTGCCCAATGCCTCAACGCGTGTGCCAAATCCACCCCACACAAGTTCAGAAACAGCCAATGATGCGCCTTCGGGTGTAAAGGACAAACCACTATCCTGTGCAATAGCGGCCACGAAAGTTGTCTCAGCAATCCAAGCATGGGGACGCTCTTCAGGGGCAAAGCGCGCAAATGTGTCTACAGCGACTAATCCATTCGCCGATACAATGGTGATCTGCGCGTCCTGATTTCCGCGTTGAAAGTCGCGCGCGGCCGTTTCGGCCCATTCAACGAGGCCAGGCGAAACGGCTACGGTAATCGGTATTTGGGCCACCGCGCGCGACGGTAGCGTATAGATGTTTAGCCGTTCCGCCGCCAGTGCGCCTAACGTAACAAAGACAGCCAAGCCAATTATAACAAAAAATAGCACTCGTCTACGCTGTAACAATCGGATTTCCTCCAATTATGAGCTGTTGAAATTTAGTAGATTCTCTGAAAGAATCTGTGTTCATAACCTTTTTGGTCAATGAATCCAGTCTTACTGTATATTGTAACTGACGATTGCATTCATTTCCTGACAGCTTGCTCCCATTTCGCTGATAAAGTGTAGCGAACCTCGCTCGCTGCTATCTCTATATTTTAGAAAAGCAAGAAAGTGCCCTCATTCCCCAGAGGTTTATATCTACCAACTTGTCAATTCACGACAATCGATTCTTTCATTTTGCCTTTTCGCATCGAGACCACGCACGGGAATTCTTAGAAAATTATTTGCCACTCGACGTTCTGCCTCTGCTCGATCTAAATGCACTTGAGTTGAAAGATGGCAGCTACATTCGTCTGGTGCTTTACAAGCCAGCCTCCTTCTATTAAAATATATCTATGACGATGCGCTAGCAGACAGAACTCGATGGCATTGTCAAGCCGCTGTCTAAACTTCCAAAAGACAAAGTACATGCTCATTTAAGAGCGTGTCTTAAAAGTCATTCTGAGGAGGTTTGGGGACGAAGAATCTAACGTTCCAAGTGCAAAAAGAGGATTCTTCGCTCCGTTTCTCCGGCGTCCTACGGACCACTACGTGAGCAGAATGACACGCTTTGACACTTTTAAAACACGCTCTAAGGGCAATGATTCGCTATCTTGTCTCGGCAACCGACAAAGTGAGTCTGCAGGAGATTCATGCATCAGCAACAACTGTTCTCGATGAAACGGAGGAAATTGTGGCAATCCTCGCACAACAATGGTTAGAAGAAGGCGAAGCCATTGGCATACAGAAAGGCGAAGCCGCCATACGTGATACAATCCAACGGATTTTGCTCAAACGATTTGGGAGTTTACCCAAAACTGTTGAGAAAGCAATAGAGAAAGCAGACTTTGAGTGTCTAGAGCAACTGGTAGATGTTGCTTTAGATACCTTTGGAATCGACAAATTCCAAACAGAGCTATTGATCGTGACCAAATCTGAACCGTCAACCGAGTCAGATCGATCTAATGCAGGCTAAACGCCCACTCTTGCAATGGTTGTTGCTCGTGCTGTGTCTACTCGCATATGCGCGTCTCGTCTGGCAGTTAGATGCCAAAAATCTCTGGTGGGACGAGAGCTTGAGTCTCCAACGGGCAGAGTCAAATGTGTGGTCTCTGCTACGGGGTGAACTATGGATGTACGACGGGTTCACAGCGGCACGAACCATAGACCAACATCCCTTCCTCTTCTTTCTGCTTCAATCCTTCTTTGTCCACACAGCTGGCATCAGCGAATTTTCGTTACGTTATGTTTCCGTCATGGCATCAACTCTCTTTGTGCCAATTCTCTGGACTTTCGGACGTTATTTTGTTCGTCACGCTATCTTGCCTTATTCTGGTCCAATTTGGTCGGCTTTGTTCGGTGCGGTGAGCCCCTTTTATCTCTGGTATGGTCAAGAAGCAAGACCTTATGCTCTGTGGGCATTGTTGGCCCTGCTGAGTAGCTACCTGTTGGTTCGTGCAATTGAGGTGAACGACCGCAAACTGTTCTGGATCGTTGGCTATGTCTTTATCTTTATCGGTTTTTTGGCAACTCATTATTTTGCAACCTTCCTGGTGCCAGTTCACATGCTGTTGCTTCTGCTTTGGTTGGGTCGTCGCAATTGGATTCTGGCCATATCGATTGTTAGCATACTTCTTTTGACAATTGGAGGAATTAGTTGGTTCATCGCGCAGTCGCTGCTTAGTGGAGGTGGGGGCATCAATTTTCGTATGGTTGCCACTGATATACTTCTACGCGACTTGCTCAATGCCTTCAGCATGGGACCAAGTGCTGATGTGGGTCAAGCTTGGGTGTTTGCACTCGATCTGCTCTTTGGACTTCTCGCGCTTCTTGGCATATTGTGGGCAATGCGCCGGATACAACTGATAGCTAACGGTGGCTGGCTTGTTCCAGCACTCGTGATCATTCCAACGGGCGTTTTGATAGCTATCCAGTCAGTACAACCAGTCTACATGAACGCGCGTCACATGAGCTTAATTGGTGGGGGAATTCTGCTTGCGGCAGGTAGCGGACTGGGGCTAATCTGGGAACGTCAAAGATGGCTTGCGGGAGGATTGGTGCTCTTGTTACTGTTCGGCAATGGATTTAGTACATACAGTTATTTTACGCAAGAAGAATATGCCAAAGATGATTTTACGAGTTTGGGCGCCTATTTTGAAGATCACGTTCTTCCCGGTGACGTTGTCCTTATCAATCCGACCTTTTCATGGCGTCATTTTGACTATTATTTGCCGATTCCTGAATTGCGAACGGCAGAAGCAGCTGGGGCACCGATTGCGATCTATGGAGTCCCCCTGCTCAAGAAACCAATAGAAGATACTTACACGTTTTTGGAACAACTGAGCCAGCAATATCGTCGCATTTGGATGATTAAATCTGGTACACATTCTTATCTTGACCCAGAGAAAAAAGTAGAAGAGTGGCTCAGCGAACTGACGGATTATCGCATGATCGAGATGGTTTTCTTTAGCCATTCCACGCTTCGTGCAGAGCTGTATTATCCGGAAGTACCGGTCTATAATGAACCACTTGAAAACATTCCGCATCAAGTTGATGTTTCTTTTGGGGATCAGATTCAGCTGATTGGATATGATATAGAACCGGCGCTAACATCTAGAACTCACACACCACTCTTTCTTTATTGGCAGATATCAACGAAGACGGACCAACGTTACAAGTATATTGTTCGGGCAGAAGAAGCCTTTGGGGATCAATGGCAAACGCTCGCACAAACCGAGAGAGAGCCTTATGAGGGTTGGATACCAACCGATCTCTGGTATCCAGGCCAAACCTTTCTGGAATTTAGTGATTTTGCACCCGTAGACGGAGTTGATCTTGCAAATGGGCTTCTTACCGGACGCTATCGATTAGCAGTGGAACTTTACAATCGCGATTCGCTTGAAAAATTGCGTATCGCGAAAGCACGGGGAATCGGGGTTGAGTCTAGCGAGACAACCGTCTATCTGTCGTTCAGATAACATCAGGAGTTTTCGAGAATTTGGCTTAACCACATAATGTCCTAAGAAGGTGTATTAAAAGATCTGAAAAGGAATGAGACTTCCAGACAGGCTAAGTAAAATAAACTCCTCAAACGAAAAAAAAGAAGAATGAGGAGAGAAAATGAGTCGAGAAGCCTACAGTACAGATATGAACGAGATAGAGTGGCAGATAATAGAGCCACTGATTCCACCAGCCAAGACGGGCGGACGTCCCCGAGACGTCGATATGCGAGAGGTGATTAATGGCATCTTCTATGTGCTGCGAGGGGGCAACGCCTGGCGCATGATACCACACGACCTGCCGCCCTGGTCGACGGTCTATGGCTACTTCAACCGCTGGAGCAAGGCAGGCATCTGGGAAAAGATGAATGATGCCTTGCGGGAAGCGGTCCGCATCCTGGCTGGACGAGAAACCGAACCGAGTGCTGCCATCCTGGATAGCCAAAGTGTCAAAACGACTTCGGTTGCGGGTGAACGAGGCTATGACAGCGCCAAGAAGGTCACCGGACGCAAGCGTCACATTCTGGTTGACGTCATGGGCTTGCTCCTCCTTGTTCATGTCCACAAAGCTAGCATTCAAGAGCGAGATGGAGCCAAATCTCTCCTGAAGCGTCTCAAGCAGAAGGGCTTCCAACAACTCGCTCTCATCTGGGCCGATGGCGGTTACTCCGGTCAACCCATGATCGACTGGGTCTTCAACCTTGCTGGTTGGCTTTTCCAAGTCGTCACGCGTTCTGATGACGCTCAAGGCTTTGTCCTCTTGCCCCGTCGAGGGGTCGTTGAGCGCACCTTTGCTTGGCTCGGCAACTATCGGCGGCTTAGCAAGGACTATGAAGTCTTGCCTCGCAACAGCGAAGCCATGATTTATGCCGCTATGGTCCATATCATGCTCCGTCGCCTCAGCAACGACCCGGCTCTCGCTCTTTAATTCTCTTGCCCAATACTTTTAAAACACCTTCTAATGGATGGAAAATCAAGAGAAAGCACGAAGCGAATGGGAAGATATTTGCAACGGAACCAATTTTTCAACCGGTATCATGCAATGCGCAATATTTTATCCCAAACTCCAAATGAGCCCAAACATAAAATATTGGTTTATCGCCTCTCTGATCATCTTTCTTATAACGGGATTCAGCTATAGTCTCGTCGTCCCACCCTTTGAAACTCCTGACGAACTTTATCATTATGCTTTTGTACGCCATCTAGCGCAAGGCAATTGGCTTCCTGTACAGAGTGCAGAGGAGACTGGACCATGGTCCCAAGAAGGAAGCCAAGCACCGCTTTATTACCTCATGGCCGGCTGGCTCACTCGCGGCATTGACCAGAATGATTTTGATCAATTAAATCGTATCAATGACCGTTCCAACATTGGGGATCCGCTTTATCCCGGTAACAAAAACCGCATGCTCTATAGCGCCCGCAGCACATGTTTTTTTCGCTGTGATGGACCACTTGATCTGCCCCTCCGCAATACGAACCTGGCCATGCATCTTGGGCGTTGGATTTCGCTCGCAATGGGCGGATTGACTCTTTGGTTTCTCTATTTAACCGGAAAACTTGCCTTTCCAACAGAGCCAACGATCCAAATCATTGCGTTGCTCTTAGTGGCCACGATTCCGCAATTTGTTTTCATCAGCGCTTCGGTTAGCAATGACAATGCAATCAATGTAGCGAGTGCTGCCGCTGTATACTATCTGGCTCGTCTGTTGGCAAAGCAAGATCAAGCTCCCATTCTATTCGTTGAATGGCTGATTTTAGGAATCCTTTTGGGGATTGCCGCTTTGAGTAAGCTTCAAGGGCTTGGGCTCTGGCTCCTAGCAGCATTGACAGGCCTTATTTTAGCTTGGAAACGGCGTGACTGGCAGTTACCACTACGCGCAATCCTACCCGTTGCCCTACCTGCACTTCTCATCTGCGGTTGGTGGTATTGGCGCAACTATACTCTCTACGACGATTGGTTAGGTGTGACTCACCTACTCGATATTAATGGTCGCCGCGACAGCCTGCCCGATTGGGAAAGTCTCGTGGGAGAACTACGTGGACTACGCTACTCGTTTTGGGGTCTTTTTGGCTGGTTCAATATTTTGCTACCAACCTTCATCTATCGCATCCTCGATTGGGTAACGCTGATTGCCATATTGGGTCTTCTCATTGCCCTCATACGAAAATTAACGAATCTCCGTTTCGCTACTAAACTCCTAATCCCGAATGACCGCTTAATCCAATTCCTACTCGTAGTTTGGGCGTCTCTCTCTCTTGCTCTAATTGCCTATTGGAGCAGCCAGGCTACCGGCAGCCAAGGACGACTACTCTTTCCGGGTATTACTGCCTTTGCACTCTTATTATCAGCAGGTTGGTATTGTGCCATTAGCTTAGTTAACCGATGGTTTCCGGATCGAGTCCGACGCTATACGCTCTTTACGATTCCTATCTTGCTACTTGGTTGCTCTATCTATGCGCTCGTTTGGTTACTGCCGAATGCTTATGCCGCTCCCAAGCCGATTGCGGATTTACCAACAGACGTCATACCCGTTGATATTTCTTATAGAGATCCAACAGAAGGTTCAAGCCAATTTCATCTTTCAGCAATCGATATACCAACTGGACGCTATTACCCTGGTGACCGAATCCCCGCGACACTCTATCTCTCCATCGATGAACCTGCCGACGATGACTATCAGATGTTCATTCAACTACTGGATGAGACAGGAGCAGAAATTGCCAACCTGACGACTCATCCTGGTTGGGGTCGCAATCCGACAACGTTATGGCAACCAGGCGTGATCTACCCTGACCGCTATCAGATCGAGCTCACACGGCCAATCGATTCATTTTCACCCCTCTTGGCCCGT
The DNA here is from genome assembly GCA_019217005.1 of Chloroflexi bacterium TSY. Next base: position 128,891 of record JAHBNG010000008.1, on the reverse strand, counting down.
ATCTACACTGGCTTTATCAAACCCAGCACTGCTCAAAGTGATCTACTCCCAATCGACGCATACAATGCGAATGGCGAAGAAATCGTACCAATCGTCTCTTCGGTCGCCATCAGCCCATTGACCAGACCCGATATCGAAGACTTAGACGTAATCGTGATTGGCAGCGACTTTGGTCATGCAATTCGGTTAGTGGGATTTAGCGCACTAAACCAACTCAATGTTGGTGCAAACACTCTTATGGTCACCCTCGTCTGGGATGCGCTTGCTTCCCCAAGCACAGATTATGTTGCCTTTGTTCACTTACGAAATAGTGACGGTGAACGCATAGCGGGGTTCGATCAACCACCTGCTGCAAATCGCTTTCCAACCCGCTATTGGCAAGCGGGTGATCGAGTCCTCAGTGAATTTTCTCTACCTCTCCCTGCCGACCTTGCTGCCGGTCAGTATGAACTATGGATCGGATTATACGAAGTAGAAAGTCAAGGCGCAGTTCTTCTCCCCGTCACTGATGCCGGCAAAGGGCACGTCGAACACAACCAAGTTCGTGTCGGCATGATTGAAGTTAGCAAATAGCTCCTCTATCCCCCGTCCACTTTCACAAAATCATTGCTCAATCCAATAAATACAATTTATCTAGCTTTTCTTGGAAAGTTTGCGATTATGTGTTCGATATATCTGAGCGCAGAAAAACCCATTTATACCTAAAATATCGTAGGGCAAACGTATAACTTACGTCCAACCGACGTTTTATCGACGTTTCAATGTTAAGCTATTAGCACCAAGTGAATCTTGTAAGAAAAACGTTAGTTCCGCGAATCTTGTAAGAAAAACAGTCGTTCATGAGTCTATGTAGATACTCAACAATAGATTGACTACACTCACTCATAAGCAGCAGTACTCAACCATAAAAGATTCCTTATAGATACGTAAGCACCGCCTAACGAAAGGAAGACAAGATGACAATTCACAAAACACACACAGCAGCCACGATCATCTGTGGCTTGATCATAGCAGTAATAGTCACGATTGGCACTCCTCAACACGTACAGGCAGAAGGATACACAAATTTCGTCTACCTCCCTGTGTTCCAAGGAGAAAACAGTCTCATAACGTCCAGCAACCGTGATGACATGTCAAGAATTGATAACACTGCTTGCGTGATGAGCGAAACAGAGGAAGCGCTGGCAGCCCTCATGGCACACGACGCAAACCAACAGCGTACAGAACTCAACTGCCACTCCATACTGCACGGGGTTGCTCGCCAAATGGCACAAGATATGGCGGTGCGTGGCTATTTCAATCCTGTCAACCCCGAGGGATTTGGCCCCAACTATCTCATTGAGAATGCAGGATATTCTTTGCCCAGTTACTATCATGATTCGCAAGCTACAAACTACGTCGCTTCGATTTCCGCAGGATGGTCAACGCCAGCAGAAGTTTGGTCAGCCTGGTCCAATGACACCCATCCGTTAGGCGCAAGTGACTTTTATGCTGAACAAACCCAATTAGGGATCGGGCATGTCTACCTTGATGGGAGTGATTTTGGTCATTACTGGGTTCTAGTCACAGCCCCTTTGAAATCGGTGACCGAATAGAGTAGAGGGGAAACTACTATTTCGGCACGACCGACGTATCAATTTTCCAGCCCGAAAAATCTAGTTTCTTTTAGGCCAATCCAAAAAATAAAATATACGCGAGAAGGTGTTAAACTAGCTCTCCAAAAGGAGCAAAAATGACAATCTCGCCAGAAATGGTTGAAGTCTTGAAAGAGACGAAGGCCATGTTAAGTGGATACGAAAGAAGGCACTTCATGGCCCAAACGGTCAAAACGATATGCGAAGGGAGTCCGACGAAAGCAGAACGAGAGTTGGGCTGGAATCGGGCGACGATAGCCAAAGCCCTGGAAGAACTAGAAGGCGGCTTCTGTTATGTCGACCAAAGCCACCGACGTGGTCGCAAAAGCCGAAGACCATATCCCCACTTTACTGGCCGATATGGTTGAAATCGCCGATCAATTCAGCCAGACCGATCCCACCTTTCGACCCCCAATTGTACACTCGACTAACCGCCGCCGAAATGCGTACCCAGCTCATCGAGCAGAAAGGATACACAGATGAGGAATTGCCTGGCGAAGAGGCCATCCGCTTGAAGCTCAATGAGTTAGGCTATGGCTCAAACCGGGTCAAAAAAAGTCAACCAGTGAAAAAGATCCCAGAGACCGATGCGATCTTTGATAGAATTCATCAGATCAATCAAGAAGCGGATGCAGACGAGACGGTTCTGCGCCTCTCTTGGGATGCCAAAGCGACGATTTTACTTGACCGTTTCTCGAGAGAAGGGATAAGTCGAGTGGTTGTCAAAGCGCTCGATCATGACTTTCAAGATAAGAAGACCGAGAAAGTCACTCCTTTTGGCATTTACCTCCCTTCAACCAAGGAACTCTTTCTTTACTTGACTCAGTCGAAAGTGACGAGTGACTGTATTGTCGACTGCCTGATTGATTTTTGGGAAAGCGTACGTGAACACTTTCCTCACGTCAAGACCCTCGTGATCAATCAGGACAATGGTCCCGAAAATCATACCCGTCGGACTCAGTTTATGTATCGTCTCACTCAGTTTGTTGAGCACTATCGTCTCTCTATTCAGCTCGCCTGCTACCCTCCTTATCACAGTAAATACAACCCCATCGAACGGGTTTGGGGCCATCTTGAAAACACTGGAACGGTTCTCTTCTCGATTCTCTTGAGACCGTTCTCAATTTTGCCGTTCTTTTCGCTTTAACCAACTACAACCCTTCGTTCACCTGAATTCCACTCTTTATGAGACCGGCGTCAAACTCACTCAGAAAGAGATGGACCGTTTGGAACAACGCTTCCAACGTTTACCTGGTTTAGAAAAATGGTTTGTCCTTATTCCCCCTCTCCATTCTCTCGTTCGCGTATAATTATTTTTTTGGTTTAGCCTTAACAGTCAAATGAGCGGGATCGTTTACCAAACACGATCCCGCTCATTCTTTATAACGATGCTGTGTTTCTAACTTGTCCCTACTTTCGCGCTCGAACTCGATGTATTCATCTGGCTCGGGATCTTCCAAAAAGCGCTTAGCCTGAATGTGGGTCTTTCCTTCCATGATGCAGCGCGCAATCCGATGCATGCCATCAAATACCTTAAAGTCTTCAGTCAGTAGGATAGGATAGCTTAAATCGACTTCATTGATGCGTTTGCAATGCTCGGCGATGGCCCGACAAGTTGGTAATGGTCCGTCAAATGAAAACCATGTGACTTCATCCGGCCCCTGAATCTTGTCTATGGCTATATTCTCTACAGGTAACGATTCCGAGAGACGCCAAAGACGCTCCACTGACCAATATTTTTGGACTCCATCCTGATATTCCCCATAGCGTTGAGGCATATATTTGCTCCTTGTCTTTTGTTTGTTTCCTATATGCTCATCGTTTCTAAACATTCCGTTTGCTAAAGGCATGGCATCAAACGTGTCATCTCCAAGTTTTTCTTTGGGCGTACATGGGAACGACGGCAGATCGCCGAGTGGCTGCAATACTATCAATGGAGCGATCAATCGTATCCCGATCGTTGCCAACCAGTATCTCTATCGTACCCCAATCAAAAAAAATGCATTCAAATCGTATTCAACGATTAAGATATTACTCGATAGTTGTGAAATGAAGGTTTTCCAATTTTGACAAAAGAGACAAAAGTCATCTCAATAGATTGCATCAAGAAAAAAGTGCAGAAAAGGAGCCATCAAGATGCAATTGCCGATAGTAAATGTAGCGCCACTGGTCAAGGAGCATAGCGAAACCTTTCGTTCAGTATTTGCGGGGTGGTTCATTTTAGGCGGACAATTAGGTTTACATTTTTGCAAAGAGAAAAGATGTTTATATTTTCTAATTTGAGCCATGCTCAGGCAGAAAATGACCTCATATAGATTTTTGTCTATGTATCAAAAGTGTAAACCTAATTCTGAACCACCCCGTATTTGCCAATCGTAAACAGTTTCGCCACTTTGAAAACTATCTGACGGGTCTGATGGTCTTGGACAACAAAAGCATGGCAAATATTGCCCGTTGCATTCTAGATAGTGCAGATAAGACGAATGTATCACGGTATCTGAGTGAAGCTCCTTGGCGAGCCGAAAAACTCAATGATGAGCGTATAGTCAGAGACAGCACAATACCAACGTTCAGAGTCAGAATCGGTATTAGCGATTGACGATACACTATGTGAACATGTGGGAAGTCTGTTCGAGTATATCGACACCCACTACAATCATAGCAATGGTCAGCATCCACTGGCTCATAACTTAGTCACAAGTCACTATGTCAGTGGCGCTATCCGTTTTCCGGTCGATGCAAGTATCTACCGACGGTACGAAGAGTTTACCGACTGGGAAGCATTTGTGGAAAAACATTTCCCAGTGACCGAGATTCCCAAGAAAAAGAAAGAACGAACCGCTTTTCATAAACGAGTGGATAGCCACCTATTAACTGACCACCGCCTTTCGAGAGCGAGACGAAGCGTTTAAGACCAAGATAACCATTGCCAGTGAACTGGTTGAAAAAGCTGTTGAACGAACCCTTATCTTTGGTTGGGCTCTCTTCGATGGTTGGTATCTCGCTCCAGATTTTCTAGCTGTACTCGATCGTCTGAATAAAGATTGGATCAGCATCTTGAAGTGCAATCGCAATCTGGAGACAAATAGTTTTCGTTTGCGGGATGAAGATGGTCAGCCGATAACTTTCGAGGGGCCACATATTAAAGTCAAAGAGTTGGTCCCCTACATCCCCCAGAATGCCTACAAGCCTGTCACCATTGATGGTCGTACTTACTACACCTTTACCATGACTGTGCGTATCCCTTCTATCGGCAAGGTACGCATCGTGATTAGTTTTGATAATCCTGAATTGCAAGACAATTATGCCGTTTTAGTGACCAATCGCACCGACTGTAATGCCAAACGCATTCTCTCGATTTACCTGCTTCGTTGGCCTATCGAGACGGTTTATCAGGATGGTAAACAACTGCTTGGTCTTGATGAATATTGCATGCGAACTGCCCACGCCTTTCAAAAACATTGGTCTCTGGTCTTCGTGGCTTATTCTCTCTTGCACCTTGATTGTTTGGGACCATCATTGGCTAAAACTCAATTCTCGCCCAGCAAATCCCTTGGTGAGGCTACCCGGCAGCAAACTCAGTCACTGATTCAAGATCTCATCTTGACGGCTCATGATGCCTTGAATGACGGACAGGAGATTGCGGAGGTCTTCGCTACCCTTTTCGCCAAACGGCAGGTCTGCTCTGCTTAATTTGACTTTGTCAAATCTGGCACCTGCTCAAAATACAACTATCGAGTTTATTATACACTTCATCGAGTTCAACATCTCCTTTTTCTCTGCACAATGAAGCTCTTCTGGGCCACATTAATTCCATTATGTCAACTCAACATCTATTCCCTCGCAGAGAGTACCCTCTAGGTTTTAAATATTAACAGAACCAGGATGATAGGGGGTACACTTCGTTTGGCCACGGGTCCAATGCAGAGTATAATCTTCCCGTTGCTAAGTGTTGACTATATTTTTATAGACGTCGCACTTGCTTATCGATGAAAATAATATTACAGATTCTACCCAACTGAAATCGGTCCACTTATTTTCATCGATAGCAGAGCACAGCATACTTGGTATTATCCAAAAACTTTTGTAACAATGCATTCTCACCCGGGAAGCTTGTCAGACTCATAACCACTTTTCGGATAAGCCCTTAAGGGATCAATATCGACAATTTCGTGTCGAGGCTGTATCAAATCAGTCTCGCTCGTGCTACGCGGCAAGCGCCTCAATTGTCAATGCAACGAACAAGATTCCAAGAACTCTCATTAAACATTCAGCAGTTCGACAATTCGGCAATTCGCTAGGTTCTTAGCACACCACGTACCCATAGCGTTTGGTAGATGAACTTTGCACAATAATTTATGACGCAGTTCACCTTTCATTTCCTCGGCAAATTTGAGGTTATGGTGGGCACTCATTCGGTATCTGATTTTCATTCCGATAAAGCGCGCGCTCTTTTGGCCTATCTTGTTCTCGAGGATCACGTTCATACCCGTCAAGAATTGGCTGCGCTGTTCTGGCCAGGAATCGGTGACCAATACGCGCGGGCGAATCTGCGCAATACGCTTCATCGGCTACGCCAGACTTTGGACACAGTCGCAACAGGCGGAGCCGACCAATTGCTGATTGTAACCCGTCAGGCTGTGCGGTTCAATGCCGCAAATGCCATGATCGATGTGCTTCGATTTCAGACACTCTTGGAGGTCGAATCTGCACCGGGAAACCACCGCTTAGCCGGTCGGCACCAGGCATCTGCGTCTGAGCATACATCAACCCGTCTCGAGCAACTAGCTGAAGCTGTTGGGCTGTATCAAGGCGAATTGCTTGCTGGCTTTTGTGTAACTGATGCGGCAGGTTTTGAGGAGTGGCTGTTGCTGCGCCGCGAGATGTTACATCAACGAGCGATCCTGGCGTTCCGTACCCTCACCACTGAATATGAAGCGACAGGCGAGTATGAGCGGGCCCATAGAGTTGCCAGTCATCTACTCACGCTGGACCCCTACCGCGAAGATACATACCGTCGGATCATGCGCCTCCTTGCACAGATGGGCCCGCCCGATCAAGCGTTGCAATATTTGGAACAGATGCGTCCGCTCTTGCGTGAGGAAGCGGGTGTTGAACCATCTGAGCAAACGCTTGTCCTAGCAAGACAGATCGCAGCAGGCGAGCTTGATAGGATTACCGAGCTGCAAGATGCTAAGAGCGCAAGATGCCAAAATGATAAGGTAATTGAGACAGATCCTGATTCTGCTACCTTGCCATCTTCTCATAGCCTGTACGATGTCCCTGATCCTGGTCCTTTCTTTGGACGTGAACTAGAGCGGCAAAAGATAACCAAATGGTTGAATGATGACGACTGTCGACTGGTCGCTCTGTTAGGAATCGGTGGCATGGGCAAGACGAGTTTGGCAGCCCAAAGCCTCCGAGAGCTTTTAAGTCGTACTGAAACAGTTACCATTCAGAATATTGTCTGGCGTTCATTACTCAATGCACCAACATTGACGGAACTCTTGCCCCCAATCTTACAGATTCTCTCCAACCAACAGTTGATGACTTTGCCCGATAACCTTGATGAACAGCTACGGTTACTTCTCGGTTATCTACGGGAACAAAGAGTGTTGCTGGTGCTGGATAATCTAGAGAGTATTCTTGATGCGGACCAGGCCGGGACTTACCGAGACGGCTACGAACCTTATGATCAACTCATTCAACAGATAGCGACGTACAACCATCAGAGCCATCTGCTGTTGACCAGTCGCGAACGTCCGCGCGGCTATGAGCGCATGGAGAAGGATAGCCATCTCATCCGGTCGCTACAGCTTGACGGCCTAGATAACGACGCAGGTCATGCACTGTTAGCACAGCGTGGCCTATGTGGCGTAGATGATGAAGAGATCCGGCTCATCGAACGCTGTTCGGGCAACCCGTTGGCTCTCAAACTGGTGGCGGATACCGTCAATGAGATTTTCGGGGGCGATATTGCTGAGTTTTTGGTCGAGGAGTCTTTAGTCTTTGACGACATGCGCATCGTTCTCGATCAGCAATTCGCCCGTCTCTCAACACTGGAGCAAGAGATTCTCTTTTGGTTAGTTGTTGAACGTAAAGCCACACCGGTTGCCATTTTGCGCAAAAACTTTTTAAATCCACCGCCACAGCGAGTCCTTCTGGAGGCCATTCGCAACTTGCAGCGACATTCACTCATCGAGCGCTATGATACCGGATTTGTCATGCAGAATGTGGTCACCGAGTATTTGATAGACCGTCTGGTGGAGACAATTCTTTATGAAATTGAAACGGGCCACATCGATCTTCTACACCACTATCCACTGCTAAAGGCCCAAGCCAAAGAACGTGTGCGCGAGAGTCAAAAGCGGCTGTTTCTTGTTCCTATCTGTGCAGGGTTATTGGAGAAGCATGGTTTTACACGGGTCGTTGAACGATTGCAGCGTATACTTGTCACACTGCGCGAACCTGCTCCGCGTACACCTAGTTATGCGGGAGGGAATATCCTCAACCTGTTGCTGCATCTCAATATTGATATAGCCGAATTTGATTTTTCTCACTGCAACGTGTGGCATGCTTATTTACAGGGGTCAACCGCGTATCGGGTTAATTTTCGCAATGCAGATTTATCCTACTCTGCATTTACGCACAATCTTGGTCATCTCTTTTCCCTGGCCTTCGATCCACATTGCGACTATTTAGCGGCGGAAGCAAATAATAGCGAGATTCGACTGTGGCATATACAGAGCAGAGAGTATCAACATACGCTAAGAATACCTGGTCCCTATGAGGGGATGAATATCACTGATGTTACAGGCATTAGCGAAGCACAACGAGACACCCTCAAGGCGTTGGGTGCTGTAGAGGATGATGAGAAACCGTTCGTTCGACATGTTTTGTGAGACAAATCACCATGCAATTTATCTGTAACTTCCTCGGCAAATTTGAGGTAATTGCAGGCACCAATCCGCTGCTCGACTTTCACTCAGAAAAGGTGCGGGCATTGCTACCTTATCTCGCACTTGAACCACGCGAGCATTCCCGTCGAACGTTAGCTGCCATTTTTTGGCCCGATATTGATGACAAATATGCACTGGCCAACCTGCGCAACACACTTCATCGTTTGCGACAATCCTTGAACGCAACTGCACCGAGGGCGGCTGACTTTCTGTTGACTATCACACGCCAAACCGTACAGTTTAATTTGCAGAATGCATTCATTGACGTGGTTCAATTTCAGACGCTGTTAGATACAGCATCTGCACCATCGGAGCAGCAGCAGGCGTTCTCTCCCTCGTGCTTATCCTCTCGTCTCCCACAACTAGCCGAGGCGACTACTCTTTATCGCGGAGAATTACTGGCGGGCTTTGGCATCCTCGATGCGCCTGCGTTTGAAGAGTGGCTAAAGTTGCGCCGGGAGATGCTGCACCAACGGGCTCTGCTGGCTTTCCACACAGTATCTAATGAGTATGAAAACACAGGCGATTACGAACAGGCTTACTCGATTGCCAAACGACTACTCACACTGGATCCTTATCGCGAAATTTCATACCACCAAGTGATGCGTCTACTCGCTTACATGGGTCAGCCAGATCAGGCATTGCAGCAATTCGAGCAGATGCGCCATTTTTTTCGTACCGAATTAGACGTTGATCCTTCTGCGCAAACGCTTGCGCTAGCAAGACAGATTGCGGCGGGAGAGTTGCATACGGCAACACCACATCAATTATTGGGGCAAGTTGACAAGGTGGCATCGAGACAAGATCGTCTGGGGACACGAGGAGACGCTGTTGTCTCCTCGCTTCATGATCACCTTGTCACCTTGTCACGCTCACTCGATCTCAGTGACGTCCCCGATCCTGGCCTCTTCTTTGGACGCACACAAGAACAACAACAGATTACCACGTGGCTGCTGCACAACCGCTGTCGGATTGTAACGATTCTCGGTATGGGTGGTGTAGGAAAGACGAGTTTGGCGGCAAAGTGTGTGCGAAAGCTTGTTCGTGAAACCGTCGATGTCGAGTTTGAACTCATTCTGTGGCGTTCATTGCTCAATGCACCACCATTGGCAGAATTTCTGCTGCCACTCCTCCAGTTTATCTCCAATCAGCAACTAACCAATATCTCAGAAAGCATCGATGAACAGCTGCAGCTCTTTCTGAACTATCTACGCAACAAGCGCATTCTGCTTGTTCTGGATAATATGGAAAGCATCTTGGATCCAGAAAAGGCGGGAACTTTTCGTGCGGGCTATGAGCCTTATGCTCAGCTTATTCAGCAAGTGGCTACTTATGAGCATCAAAGCCACTTGTTGTTGACCAGTCGCGAACAACCTCGTGGCTATGACCGTTTGGAACGGGATAGTCCGCTGATTCGCTCGCTTCATCTCGAAGGACTTGATGATGAGGCAGGACATAAATTATTGATACAACGAGGTCTGCATAGCTCAGGCGATGAAGATGCAAGGCTTCTTCATCGATATTCGGGCAATCCTTTGGCTCTCAAGCTCGTGGCCGATACGGTTGATGAAATCTTCGGCGGCAATATCGTTGAATTTCTGAGTGAGGAATCGTTGGTTTTTGATGATATACGTGACGTCCTTGACCAGCAATTCGCCCGTCTCTCTTTGTTGGAAAAAGAGATTCTTTTCTGGCTGACCATTACGCGCGAGCCAACGTCCGTTCAAGACTTAGAGAAGCTATTATTTGAGCCAGTGCGCCGTCGCCACATAGTTGAAGCAGTTCTAGGTTTGCAACGACGTTCGCTTCTGGAACAAGAAAAGCAAGGATTTATCTTGCAAAATGTGATTATAGAATACCTAACAGACTATCTTGTTAAACATGTTAGTCAGGAAATTTTGACAGAAAATGTCAAGCTGCTCCATAGCCACGCTTTACAATTAGCTCAGAGCAAAGAATATATTCGCCAAAGCCAAGCGCGCCTCATTTTGGGGCCCATTGGCGAACGCTTAAAAGACAACCTGGGTTCAAATAAGTTCATTGGTCAGCAATTGCAACACCTGCTTGACAAGCTACGACAACCTGGCTCGCACCTACATAGTTATGCTGGAGGGAACCTTCTCAATCTGTTATTGGAGATGGAACTCGATGCCACCAACTATGACTTTTCCTATCTGAGCGTTTGGCAAGCCAATCTCCAAAATACTCTCTTGCAGGGGGTCAATTTCACGCACACCAATCTAGAACATTCTGTTTTTACGGATACCTTCGATGATATATTTTCTGTCGCCTTCAGCCCAGACGGACAGCTGTTCGCTGCAGCAACGAGAGATGGCGACGTCCGCATCTGGCGCACCAATGATTACCGCCTAGAACGCCTGCTCGAAGGGATCAATGAGACAATATGGTCCATCACCTTTAGCCCCGATGGGCAGACCTTAGCCAGTGGTGGACAAGATCACAACGTTTGGTTATGGAATGTTCAGTTTGGGAAAGTTCAACGTATTCTACGTGGTCATGATGCTGCCATTCATAGTCTTGCCTATAGTCCCGATGGCAAGACCCTGGCGAGTGGAAGTGCAGACCATACAATACGCCTATGGGATTTAGAATCTGGTCAATGTCATCTGGTTTTGTGGGAACATGCAAATGCTGTCTACGCTGTCGCATTCAGCCTGAATGGAAGATTACTGGCCAGTGCGAGTGTTGACCAAACTGTACGTTTGTGGAATCCTAAATCCGGCGAGGTTTATCGTGTTCTGTCAGGTCATGCCGCTTGGGCGCGTAGCATTGCCTTCAGCCCCGATAGTCAGATCTTAGCTTGTGGCGGCGTTGACCACACGGTCTTATTGTGGGATGTTGCAACTTTATACTACGGTTGTGATGAAAACAAGAGTCTTCCAACCGCTCCACTGTCTAAAGCAAACCCACACTCAGATACAAGGGCCAGCTCAATGTCGAGCAGGATTGAACCCAAATTTATTCTGCAAGGTCACACAGATGTGGTGTTGTCGCTGGCATTTAGCCCTGATGGGCAGACTGTCGCTACAAGTAGCGCTGACACGACAGTTTGTTTATGGAATCCCCTGTCGGGAGTACTTCGTAACACATTACAAGGACATAATGCCCCAGTTTACGGAATCGCTTTTAAACCGTCAGTAGATACTTCTGTGTCTGCTCGAAAGACACGAAAACAGGACTTCGGCCATTCCCTCGCCACAGGTGGTGTTGACAAGACGATCCGGTTATGGGACATCGACCCCTCGGGTTCACGAATTCACTACATTCTTCATGGATTTATCAATGAGATCCGCAGTCTTGCTTTTAATTCAGATAGAACATGTTTCGTTAGCGCCGGTTATGACCGAAGGATTCGCTTGTGGGACGTGGAGGTGGGGCAAGTCAAACAAGTGTTAACCGGACACAAGAATGTCATTATGTCTGTTGCTTTTAGTCGGGATGGGAAGTGGCTAGCCAGCGGTGATCGTGACGGGATAGCCCGGTTGTGGCATCTAACGTCTAGGCAAATTAGGAGTATTCCGTTGGAACACAACGATAAACTTTGGTCTGTTGCATTCAGTCCAGATGACAAAATGCTGGCCACTGCCTGTGATGATCAGATTGTTCGAGTATGGGATGTTCAAACTGGTCATCTTCGCCAGGTCTTGCGCGGGCATACGGGGTGGATTCGAGCGGTTGCGTTCAGTCCAGATGGACAAATTCTAGCTAGTAGTAGCAGCGATCGGACAGTCTGTTTGTGGAACCTTTCGGTCACCCTTGATATAGGGATTCCAACGAGACCTGGTCTGATCGAGGTTGAAGGACTGTATACAAACAATTCCACGAATGATTCTATCCAGGCCGACAAGATCACAGGAACTCGTTTTGGTTGTCTCATCCTACGCGGGCATGAGAGTTTTGTGTTTTCTATTTCTTATAGTCCAAACGGGCAGATGCTCGCAAGTGGTGGTGCAGATAAGACAGTTCGCTTATGGGATCTTTCTATGATTTCCCTTGCGGATGATGCCAATCAGGTAAATCTCAATATCGATAATAGGCGTGTATTCAGTGAAGATGAAGCATCGAGTGATTCTATTTCTCACCAAACTCTATGTGGACATGATGGCTGGGTTTGGTCAGTTGCCTTCAGCCCAGATGGTCGCACGCTGGCTAGCGGTAGTTCAGACAGGACAATCCGTCTTTGGCATGCAGAATCTGGTCAGCTTCAACATATTTTACGGGGCCATACACATTGGGTTTGGTCGGTAGCCTTCAGTCCGGATTCGAGTATAGTGGCAAGCAGCAGTAGTGACGAAACAATCCGACTGTGGGATGTGGAAACAGGAAAATGTCTGAGAGTCTGGCACATTCCAGGACCTTACGATGGGATGAATATTACGGGCGCAACCGGCATCACCAAGGCACAGCAAGCTGCACTCAAGAGGTTGGGGGCAGTGGAAGACAGTGCCAAGATGACAAAATGAGGGATGAACAGACCAAATCTATTCTTGGATTTTTGCCGATCTCTCGACGATTGTTTGCGGAAAAATTGTCAGTACAATGATTATGTACGCAAAGACCTTTATCTTACCATTCCTTCATCTTATCATTTCAGATGCTAAATACTATGTTTCCACAAAGTAGCAATGCATTGAAAAAAGTCATGCGTCATCGCAATCAAATCTTGGGGCGGAGCAAAGGCAGTCTGACAAACAAGAATCACTTCAACATTGGTCGGCGTGTTCACAATGTGAATCCCCCAGAGATTTTCTTCATCACGCAGATAGGTATTGCCCTCTAATGTAAAACGCTGTCCCATGCACTGTTCAAGCGTCTGACACCACCGTGTCATCTGTTGCTCATTTAGCCCTTGCTGAACAAGTACACGATTGTCAATGGCAATATAGAGTGGTATGTCCATTGAAACACCTGGAATTGGCTGAATATAGCTGACTAAGAGCTGTTTGATCTTCCGCCGCCAGCGAGGAGAACGGTGGATCTCGTTCAGTCCATTTATGTAAGTTTGTGGGCCATATATGACCACAGAAATTGGCGCACGCCACTGGTTACCAAGGAATAGAGCTTTTTTTCTGTGGCTTCGGCCTTCGTAAAATAGCCATTGATCTCGTACTGGTCGATTATTGTCGTTTCAGGAGCAAGTCCAGGTTGACCAGTACGGATAAAGAGCTGGGTCAGTCGATTGCCGATATTTTCACGGATGTGATGACAAAGTTCTAACCCAGCCGTGTCGGTCTCCATCACGATATCGACAAGTGCTAGAGCAAGATTTGTGGCAAGGTCGGGACTCTTGTGTAACATTTCAATTGCCTCATCTTTGGTCTGCGCCATATGTAGCATAAGTGGTAGACCATAGACCTCAAGATCCTGCATTGCCAATTTGGTCAGCGCTAAGACATCAGACTTATCATCAACGATTAAGACATCCCATTTTGTAAAATAGTACATGCACTTCCCTATTGATCAATATATTTCAGATAATTCTCCAGGCTCATCTATCGAAAAGGTCTTTCGTAACTGTTCACGTTATACCCGACGGTGACAGTCACTTTGCGCACAAAGCGAGCTGTACTTGTCACGTACCTGCCCGTTTGAACGTGATGTCACCTCCTCGTTCAGTGCACTAAGGTCAACTGTTACGATCTTTCCTCCAGAAAGTGTGTAAATGTGCCATCAAACTGTCGACTGGTCGGTGAATTGCACACTTTCGTCTAATGAGCCTTCTCTATTGCGACAATAAAAGGTTAATACGAATTCATCTATAATGAAATGCATTGCGCACGATGAAAAAATACTTTTATTTGTATTTCATCGTGTTTTGGAATTTTTCTGCTTTACTTATATGGCTTGTGTAGTACATTTTCAATACAGCATACCGAGGGAGCTGATCCTATTATAGCAATCGATCGTATTCAGATCGTCGCGGGAAGGGGGTTCTATCGCATTCAATTGGTAAAAAATGCATTTATTTACGCTCAACAAATGAAACGCTCTCTGCATGAGATGTGTTTTGGATATCTTGAATGCGGGTAGGATAGTTGGTGGAGCCGAATGGAGAAAATGTATCAAAAGGTTCCCAGAGGGTTCGATAAGCTAAACAGTTGCGCTCTACAAGAAAGCGGCTTCGCCGCAGCCATCAGCTATCAGCCAGGAATTGGCAACGCTATATGACTGATTTTTATAAATTCCTATGCCATAAAAAAGCTTTCAGCTAATCAGCCGTCAGCTAGGTCGAAGCGACCACTTCGTGAACAGCCAGAAGCTGGTTCCATCTATTGGCTGATTTTATGCTTTCCTATACTCAGTAGATCCAAATTTCAGGTTTTGAGAGAGAATTCTGGCTAAACAGTTGACATAAATACAAATTTGCCGGTCGATATCTAGTTTTTGCGTTAGATTTGGGCGATTTTCAGATATGAAATAGGTTGTTTTCTGTAACCGAAATCTGAATAAATGACTCCAAAATCCCTGCAATCTCGACTGAAAATCGCCAAAAACGCCAAATTTGGATCTACTGATACTATAAAAAAGGGAGTGTGTCCCAAAGTGTGTAAATGCGGCGGTTCTCTGACTGAACAGTGTTCATTTACACACTTTGCGGTACACGCTCATAAAAAAAGAGCCCGACATTGCGCTATGTACAATGTCGGGCTCTTTACAACCAGCTTATGCTCGATTACCGTGAGCTATAGGCAACACCCATCAATTGGAGTGAGGAAGAGAATGCTTCCACAGGGTAGCCAACCCCTGGAAAAAGTCATGAGTCATGGTAACTAGATCCTCTGGTGGGGCAAAGGGAGTTTGACAGAGGAGTATAACTTCAGAATTGTTTGGACTCGCAACAATGCGAATACCCCAAAGACTATCTTCAGCCCGAAGATATGTATTCCCATTTAACGAAAAGCGTAATCCCTCTACCTGGTCGAGCTTCTGCCGCCAATGCATGATCTGGTGCTCCTCTAGTCCATGTTGAGTCAACACTTTATCGTCGAAGGCCACATAGAGCGGTACATCAGCGGATACACCCGGTGCAGATTCAATAAAACTGACCAACATCTGCTCGATCTTCTGCTGCCACTGAGTAACACGGAGAACTTCATTGAGTCCAGCCATATAGAGTTGAGCCATGTGTGACCATAGAAATTGTCGTATACCACTCTTGACCAGTGAATAGAGTTTCTCTTCAGTAGCTTCAATTTTGGTAAAATAGCCATTGATTTCGTATTGGTCAATTACAGCTTTTTCAGGGGCAAGACCGGACTGTCCTGTACGAATGAAGATCTGTGTTAGGCGGTTGCCGATCTCTTCTCGTATATGATCACATAATTCCAACCCAGCTTTATCGGTCTCCATGACTACGTCGACAAAAGCCAGAGCGAGATTGATGGCTAAGTCGGGCTCATTTAACAATAGTTCAATCGCCTGGGTTTTGGTCTGCACAGTATGTAACTTAAGCGGTAAACCATAAACTTCAAAAGCCTCCATCGTCAACTTGGAGAGAGCCAAGACATCAGGTTCGTCATCGACGATTAAAACATCCCATTTTGTAAAATAATACATGCATTGCTCCTGAAGACTTTTATCTCCCTGAACATTAGGTCTTATCCGAAAAGTTGGGCGGGTACAACACTTCATTATAGCCTCTATGGCCATTCAGTATAGACAAATATGAGTAGATAGCCAAATGATGGCTAGAGCTAGCAGCTCCCGATAAAAAAATGCAAGGAGCAAAATAGCTGTAATGGCCTATACGTTTGTCCCTGCGACCGCGCAGGCCGCCTGTCCGGACAGGGACCTGTAATAGCAATCAATACCCCAATTTAGATCGACACAAAATTGTCAATTCACAAAGGAATGCCAATGTTAACAACCACAACCAGATTATAGGATTCGGAATTGTGGATTGAAGAGCGTATAATTACACCCTAATCTATATACTTTGTCTCCAACAGAGACAGAACTTTGTACGATTTTCTTCGAGCAGATTTCATCAGAACGTCTGCGATAGTGAAACCAATTGGAAGCACCAAATGACGATAAAAACCTTTCTTAAAGAAATCCCATTATTTAGCATGTTGCCAGCCGAGTCGCTCGATGAAATCATTAAACAAGGTCAGAGCCTCTCATTTGCAGCCAATCGGGTTGTCTGTTGGGAAGGTGAAGAATCAGATGCTATGTACGTCATCTTGGATGGTCGCACCAGAGTTTTTATGCATGACGATGCAGGCAATGAAGTTGATATCGATGCTCTCAAACCCGGGGACTTTTTTGGCGAGATGGCTCTGATGGATAATCAACCACGCTCAGCGACAGTTCAGTGCATTACCCTCTGTCAACTCTTCATGTTGGAAAAGGTTGGCTTTACGCGTCTGCTCCTGAATCCAGATACGCAAAGCATCGTCTTTAACGTCTTTTCGGCTGTGATCAAGCGCTTGCGAATCCACATGCAAAAGCGCTTTGATGATACATTGGCCCAACGCACTTTACAGGCTGAAATGGAGGCCGAACGCCATCGTTCGTTGGCCTTGATGGTAGCTGGCGTTGCTCACGAGCTCAATACACCGTTAGGCGTGACAAATACAGCGGTTGATATGATCGCTAAGCGAGTGCAGAATGAAAAACTCACGGCTGCTCTATCTGAAAATAGAGCAGCAAAGGCCGTATTGGAGCAGATGCAAGAAGCAGCTGAATTGGCGGAACGCAATATCAGCCGGGCGCATAAATTGGTCAAGAACTTCAAAAAGATATCGGTCAGTCAACTCACCACAACTCTAGAGGTTGTTGATTTATCAAGCCTCGTACTAGATATACTCGATCTATTCAAGATTAATGCTCGCCAGGCGCGGCTTCAGATTGAAGTCAACGATACCCTGCCTGATGACCACAAGTCTTGGTCAGGTTATCCCGGTCATCTAACCCAGGTGCTCACGAATTTGCTATTCAACATCGAACACTATGCTTATCCCAATCAATCTGGTGGCTCCATAAAAATCGGTCTACGTGCAGACAATCTACGCAAGCCAGCTAGCTTTGTGGTGACTGTTCAGGATTTTGGCAGAGGCATTGACCCTGAGCATCTCTCCCAGATATTTACACCCTTCTTTACAACTGGACGCATTCAAGGCGGGACTGGGTTGGGATTGGCGATTGTGCATAATATTGTCACTGAAGCCCTACAAGGGACAATAGACGTTGAATCTGAGTTAGACCAGGGTACGTTATTTACAGTGACCTTTCCCCAGACTATCATTTCGGAATAGGTATTTAGTAATTTACCTCGCTCGCTCAGAGATGAGAATGAATTCGCCATCTTATCATATATTAGCGTTTTTAAAGGGCTGAATCTGCTCCGAATGCGGAATGGATGCGATTTTGAGTATATTTCGCAACGATCTGGATGCGATCGTTTGCTATAATTCTTTAAAGCATTTATTTCCTTCTTGAGTCTAAAGGGTTTGGGTTGAACCAGTATCCATAGTATAGTAACAGAATAAGCTACTATTTCGAAAGATATAGCCCTCGAGTCCTCTAGGGTTATGTGAGGTATACAATGGATCTGGAACAAGCTCAAAAATATGTCCTTCAGCGGTTACACAAAGAGTTACCCACTCATTGCACCTACCACAATGTTGGTCATACAGTCGAGGAGGTTTTACCAGTTGCCCAGCACTACGCCAAGTTGATAAAGATAAGCGAGATTGAGCAGTTGCTGCTCGAAACAGCCGCTCTATTTCATGATCTGGGATTTATCTATCGTGCACAGGGACATGAGGAGATCGGTGCCCAGATCGCGGCAGAAGTCCTTCCTGACATGGGATACGGTCCTGATCATATTGACCAGATTCAACAGATGATCCGGGCAACTCATTATCCTCAGTCACCACATACGATCTTGGATGCGATTCTGTGTGATGCTGATCTGGACGTCTTAGGTCGCGAGAAATATTTGGATCGCAGCCAACAATTGCGGCAAGAATTAGCTCTCACTGGACAAACCATGAGCGACGCCAGTTGGTACAGTAAGCAGTGGGCCTTTTTGTATGATCATCACTACCACACATCTGTTGCCCAAGAACTTCGGAATGCGGGTAAAAATCAGAACCAGCACATGCTCTTTCAACAAATCACGACCTTGCATAGCAATGGGAA
Organism: Chloroflexi bacterium TSY; assembly: GCA_019217005.1. Next base: position 110,131 of record JAHBNG010000008.1, on the reverse strand, counting down.
GCAAAAGTGAAATCGTAATTGCGTGACTGATCCCCTAAAGGAGCAATTGTCCGAAGTTCAAATAATGTGGTGATTAGATTGCTTGAATTAATTGAATTGCACAAAGACGACTCTTCGCAAACAATACAGAGGAATCTCTTCCCCAATTTACCTTAAATAGTGATAAATTGTAAGTAATTAGTCATGTTCGAAATTGAGATTTTCGGGGTATAATTAGATGTCGACAAGAGTCCATCACTTCTGATTGTGCTGAATCATCTACCACAAATGTGCCTCTGCCATGATTTCTTAGAGAAGAAATTTTCCGCGGGTATACATTTGGGAGATGAGCGATTGTTCCCCGGAAAAATTTATAGATCGTCTCACCTCGTTAATTTTCGATGGGCAGAGGCAGAACAAACTATTCCGGGTGAATTACCATCGAGTCCCACTCGATGATTATTGTAGTAGAGGAGCTGTTTTATGAGGGACATTATGCTCATTGTCATCGCTGATAATTATCGCCAAGGAGATCGCAGCTTAATTCTTCCAAGATTGCTATTAGTTGTCGCAATTTGTTGTTGACACCACAACGGATACAGTTGATACAGCTCTTGGAGACGGTGCCTGTGCCGATACAGGTGGTCAGTGTTCTTTACGAGCCGCTATCCAAGAAGCGAACGCCCTTGCTGGCGACGACGTCATCATCTTGAGTTCCAGCGCCTACACGCTGACCATCGGCGGTAAAAAAGAAGATGCGTCGGCAACGGGTGATCTCGATATCAATAGTCCCGATGCAATCACCATTGTTGGAGATGAGTTAACAAAGATTAGCGCAACAGGTATTTCCGATCGGGTCTTTCATCTTCTTCAAGGTGCGGTCACTATGTCCACTGTCACGATTGTGGATGGCAATGTAGCTGGTCATGGCGGCGGGATTCTGGTTGAAAGTGCTGCATCATTGTCTTTGGACCGATCTTCTATTTTTTGGAATAATGCAAATGGTCATGGTGGTGGAATTTATGCCAGCGGGCCACTTGTTATTGACCGTAGCAGCATAAAATCTAACAATGTCTTTTCTGGATCTGGAGGCGGGATCTATATACAAGGAAGCACCTTGGATTTGCGCTACAGTCGTATTAACTCAAATTATGCACAGGGAAGTAGCGCTCCTGCCGGTTCTTGCAGCGCAATCTACAACAATGGGACTGTCACAGTTCTCGGCAGCGAATTTGATTTCAATAGAGCCGACCTGGAGGGTGGAGCCATTTACAACGCCGCAAGCCGCACGATCACCCTGACGAACAACGTTTTGACCGAAAACGGTGTGACAATCTCCGATCTCGGCAAGGGTAGCGGCATCTACAATGCGGGGATTGCTATCCTTCTTCACAACAGTTTGAACGAGAACGTTGACCCCTTTGGTGCACTTGCTGCAAGTCTCTACAACGCATCCACTGGGACAATGGATGTGACCCATACCATCGTCGACAACAGTCCGTTCATGGCCTGCACAAACAGTGGTACCTTTAACGACAATGGCTACAATCTTTTTGAAGATTTCAGTTGTCTTTCGGATCCCACAAGCTCTAGCGGTAATCCGGGTTTTGATGCGACGGGGTTGGCTGACAACGGGGGTCCAACACTTTCCCTGGCTTTAACGGCTGCTAGCATTGCCAAAGATGCCGGTGATCCGGCAATTCCTTCACCGCCTGCCAACGACCAGCGTGGTCCTGGTTTCCCCAGAATCGTCGGCGGTCGAATCGATATTGGTGCTTTTGAATATGATGTAGTACAAAGTGGCTTTGCGTTTGAAGTCAATACGCTTGATGATGATGCGCCGCTCGACCCTCTGGATGGTTTGAGTGATCCTGCTGATAGTGTTGCCATCGCCTGTTCTGTGTCGCACTGCTCCCTACGTGAAGCCATAATGGCTGCCAATTCACTAGGAGGAGGGATCATCAACTTTGACATCGCCGGTTCAGGACAGCATATCATCCAACCAAACTCGGTGCTGCCAACCCTTACTGATTCAATATTTATGGACGGCAATAGTGAACCGGATGGCAACATTGTTTTGGATGGTGGTCTGGCTGGTACTGGTGTCGACGGGCTGACCTTGAGCGCATCCTCCATAGACATAACTGGTCTGGAAATCACTAATTTTGACGGTGATGGTCTTGTGGTGATCAGTGGGACGCGCAGCACTTTTAGTAGAAATAGTATCCATACCAATGGTGGCCTCGGCATTGACCTGAATAACGATGGCGTAACGGCAAACGACTTCCTAGATGCTGATGCTGGACCGAATGACTTGCAAAACGCACCAGTCTTACAACGCGTCATTATATCGGGCACAGAAACGATTATCCAAGGATTCCTTGCTAGCGAGGCCAATGGAACGTATGGAATCAGTTTCTATTCGAATGACCAGTGCGATTCTTCATTTTATGGCGAAGGCAAGCTCAAAATTGGCAGTACAACTGTCGACACAGATGCAAATGGGTTCAGCTTTTTCCAGACAACGCTTTCCACTGCCCTCAACCCCGGTACAGGTGTAACAGCCATGGTCGCCTTTGGGATGGATCTTTTAGTCGGTTCGTCCGAGTTCTCCCGTTGCCTGATCGCCGGCCCCAACAACGACTCCTGGCCCAATGCTTTCGAGATCCCTCTGCTCCCCGTCGGTACATCAGGAGATACGAAAGAAGGCTCGACATCTGATTATATTTCAATCCCTGGTCAGTCGCGTTGGTTCCGTTTTCCCGTGGCACCCAACAGTAAGGTCATTGTCGATCTAACCAACCTGCCCGCCAATTATGATATCGTGCTTTTCCGCGATATTGCCAAGACATACAATGCTTTGACTGCACCACAAGATCTGGTTGAATTGACTGAACTAAATGCTGAGTTTGCACCAGAGCAATTCACACCAGAGCAATTCACACCTGACATGTTGACACCCGATCAACGATACTTCAGTCTCGCACAAGCACAGAGTGCAGTGGCAGTCAGTGCTTTCGACGGCACCGCCGATGAAACGGTCGTGGCGAACTCCTGGTCCGAGACTCAGTAGATCCAAATTTCAGGTTTTGAGAGAGAATTCTGGCTAAACAGTTGACATAAATACAAATTTGCCGGTCGATATCTAGTTTTTGCGTTAGATTTGGGCGATTTTCAGATATGAAATAGGTTGTTTTCTGTAACCGAAATCTGAATAAATGACTCCAAAATCCCTGCAATCTCGACTGAAAATAGCCAAAAACGCCAAATTTGGATCTACTGAGACTGGCGACTTCTATGTACGCGTTCGTGGACGCAACGGTATATTCAACCCCACGGGATCCTTCAATCTCAATGTCACGGTTCTAGGCAGCCAGTGTGCGAATCTGACTGACCTCGGTTTTACGCCGAATACCAGCGGTATTGGGGCGAATAATTATGAAAACCTGATTCTAGTGGACTATAGTCGCATGAGCAGTGTTTACCCCAACCTCACAGATATGCAGACTGCTCTCAACACTTTGGCTGCGCAAACCAATGGCACAGTTGTGGACGTGAGTCAGTTTACGGCTATCAACAACGCGAACACCCAAGCAGACAACAATTTCGAATGCGTCTTTGCGAAGAATCTGGTCGCCTTTGCCATCAAAGAGATCGTGGATGCGTATCGCGCACTCAATCCTATCAAGCATATTGTCCTGATAGGCAACGACGACATCATACCCTTCTTCCGCTTTCCAGATCGGGGATTGCTGGCCAATGAGAATAACTATGAGCCGCCTGTTCTGGATCAAACTGCATCCCAAGCCAGCTTGCGTCTTGGCTACATTCTCAGCCATGATAGCTATGGTGCCTCGGTCGAAGTCAGCCGGCGCAACACGAGCATTCCGGTACCAGAGATTGCAGTGGGTCGGCTGGTCGAGCGTCCGGAGGAGATCGAAACAGTTGTCAATACGTTCCTCTCATCTGGCGGTAGCATATCCATGCCAACACGGGCGCTCGTTACTGGCTACGACTTCCTCGATGACGGTGCGCGTGCTGTGGAAGCAGAACTGAAGGCAGGTCTGGATGTTAGCGGGACTATGGGCACTCCTGGGGTTGTCAATACGCTGATTTCTGCAGCGACTGTGGCTCCAGCAAACGCATGGAATGCCGATCAGCTGAGAGAAGCTCTCTTCAACAATGGCCGTCATGATCTTGTCTACTTGGCAGGTCACTTCAGCGCCTTTAGCACGTTGGCCGCCGATTATTCAACCCGCATATTGGCTTCTGAAGTGGTCTCCAGTTCAGTCAACATGACGAATACCATCATCTTTAGCGCGGGTTGCCATTCAGACTATAATATCGTCAATGAACACGGTGTCCCTGCAGTAACTATAGAGCCAGACTGGGCGCAAGCTTTTGCTCGCAAAGGGGCATTGCTCATAGCGGGTACTGGCTATCAATATGGCGACACTGATTTCGTCGAATACAGTGAGCGCCTTTATCTGGAATTCGCACGGGCTCTACGCGAGGGAACAGGACCAGTATCTGTGGGCGATGCGCTAGTACGTGCTAAACAGACCTATCTGGCAGAGACAGCAGAGATGCGACCTATCCACGAAAAGGTACTGCTCGAATCAGTGATCTTTGGTCTCCCTATGTTGACTATTGATCTGCCAGCTGGTCGCGGAACGACTAATGGAGAGCCACCAGTTGTGAACAGTCTCACAGATTTTACGACAAAGCCTGGCCAGACGCTAGGCCTGCAGTTTGCTGATGTAACGCTATCGCCTCCTACGACGCAGACGGTCAAGACACTGAAGAACGTGGTTGATGGATCAACTGTGACGACTGTCTATCGAGAAGGCGAAGATGGCTTAGTCATCAATCCCGGTGAACCAATTCGGCCCCTGGATTTCTTCAATGTGAGCGTGGATAATACAGTGCTGCGCGGTGTTGGATTCCGGGGTGGACAGTACGCTGATAACTTTGATGTTATCCCTCTAACCGGTGCAGCGACAACCGAGCTACGAGCTACCCATACACCTTTCATCAGCACGGTCTTCTTTCCTTTGGTACCCTGGGAGATAAATTACTTCGACGTTCTGGCCAACCGAGGAACAATGACAACTGGCGATACTCGACTGGCAGTGATCCCGACTCAGTATCGCTCTACAGATGTTGACTCGATCGATGGTACCATGCGTACCTTCAGCAATATGTCCTTCCGCTTCTATTACAGTGCCAATACGCAAAGCTATACCAACACAACAGTCGGGATTGTCAACGTACCTGCTCTAGCATCACCACCTGTCATTGACACCGTATCTGCCCAAGAGCAGGGCAGCGACGTGCTGATCGATGTTGAGGTGACAGGAGACCCTTCCGCTGGCATACAGGAGGTGTGGGTCACCTGGACCACGTGCGATGCGACGAACATCTGCAGCGGTCTATTGTCGCTAAGTGGAACGCCAGCCGAGAACATCCGGTTTATGGCGCAAGCAGTGAATGGTGTCGGGCTGGTCTCGCTCTCTCTCAACAAGGGCGAATACTATACGCCAGGCATCAACCCTGGCGCTCCCTCGATGCCGCCAAACGCTCTGACGCCAGCAGCAACAACGGCCACGACGCTAACCCTCTCCAGCCCACCAACCAGCGGCCTCTATAGTACAGAAGTAACCTTTACCGCCTCGTTGACTGCTGAGGGGCAACCTGTGGCTAACGCAGAAGTTGAATTCGGTCTAACAACGCAGCGGCGAAAAGCGCAGACCGACAGCAGCGGAATTGCTATGGCAACGTTCACCTTAATTAGTGAACCAATAGGGGTGGTTCAAAATTAGGTTTACACTTTTGATATATAGACAAAAATCTATATGAGACCGTTTTCTCTCTGAGAACCGGCGAAATCAGAGAATATAAACGTTCTTTCTGTTTCTAAAAGTGTAAACCTATCTATCCAGCTAAAATGAACCACCCCAACCAATAACGGATATAATTCGGGTCTCATTTGTGGGCGCGCCGGGACAAGGAGGTGCTGACGGTCTGGCTGCGGCATCTGACTCAGCATCCTTTTCTATCTTACCTATTGGCACAAATCTCACCTTAACGACGCAGCAACCGACTTTCGGAAGTAACGGCGTTGCGGATCTCACTATTAACCTGGTCGACGCAGCTGGGCACTCATTACGCGAAAGGACGGTCCTGCTCTCTATCCAGAATAGCGGTGGAACTACCGTCTACTCAGAGCCGATTATCACCGATCTTTTTGGCAATGTAGTGCTACAGACTGTACCACTTGCACCTGGCACTTACAATGCGACCGCCACCTTTGGCGACGTGATTACAATCAACAATAATACAATCGACCTGACCGACCCACGCTATCTTCCGTCGTCTACTCAGCTCACACTGATCAGTAATACGCCGCCCACAGCAGCAGCGGGTGGTCCCTACACAGTTGACGAGGGCAATAGTGTTTTGTTAGATGCAAGTAGTAGCAGCGACATCAATCCAGGACAGACGTTAACGTATCGTTGGGATCTCGACAACGACGTTATCTACGAATCCGTAGGCATTACACAAACATTCTCTGCGGCCACTCTTGATGGTCCCGCTTCTCTCACTGTTGGGTTGGAGGTCTGTGACGTGGTCCAAGAATGTGATACCACCACGACTACTGTAACAGTTCAGAACGTGGTCCCAACAATCCAGAGCGTTACGAATGACGGGCCAGTTAATCAAGGGCAACCGGCTACTATCACAGTTGTGGCCACCGATCCGATCGATCCTCTAAGCTATCAATTTGATTGTGATGGAGATTCGACCTTCGAAATCGGTCCTCAGACGGCCAATACAGCGACTTGTACCTTCTCTACTCCAGGCAACTTCACAGTTGCTGTCCGAGTGAGTGACGATGATGGTGGTGTCACCGACGGATCAACCATCGTTCAAGTACAGAGCAGCAATACGCCGCCCGTTGCAGATGCGGGAGGACCCTACAAGGTTGATGAGGGTAGCAGTGTCATATTAGACGCCAGCGGTAGCAGTGATCCCGATTCGGGTCAAACGCTGACATATCGTTGGGATCTGGACAATGATGGTAGCTATGAGTCGGCCGGCATCACACAGACACTTTCTGCGGCCTCTCTCGATGGTCCCACCAGTCTCATCGTCGGTCTAGAAGTCTGCGATCCGATCCCACAGTGTGATACTGATACAGCTACCGTAACAGTCCAGAACGTGGCTCCAACCATTCAGAGCGTCACGAATGATGGTCCAGTCGATCCTGGTCAACCGGCAACCGTCACTGTTACGGCTTCAGATCCAATCGATCCGTTGAGCTATCAATTCGATTGTGACGAGGATTCGACCTTCGAGATTGGTCCTCAGGCGGCCAACAGCGCGACTTGTACCTTCGCCTCTCCCGGCAACTATACGGTCGGCGTACGGGTGAGCGACGATGACGGTGGTGTCACTGACGGTTCGACTATCGTCACGGTGCTCGGAAGCGGTGGCAATAGACCACCGATTGCAGATGCGGGTGGTCCTTACACGGTTGATGAGGGGGGTAGCGTCGTATTGGATGCAAGTGGCAGCAGCGATCCCGATGCGGGTCAGACGCTGACATATCGTTGGGATCTCGACAACAACGGAACCTATGAATCGATTGGTATCACGCAAACGCTTTCTGCAGCCTCTCTCGATGGTCCCACTAGTCTCATCGTTGGGTTAGAGGTCTGTGATCCAGTTCCAGAATGTGATACTGATACAGCAAACATAACAGTCCAGAATGTGGCCCCAACCGTTCAAAGCGTTACGAATGATGGTCCAGTCGATCCTGGTCAATCGGTTACAATCACCATTGTTGCCACAGATCCCATAGATGCTCTAAGCTATCTCTTTGATTGTGATGGAGATTTGGTCTTTGAAATTGGTCCTCAACCAGCAAACAGCGCGACCTGCACCTTTGCTGCTCCAGGTAAATATACAGTGGCTGTGCAAGTGATTGACGATGATGGCGCAGAATCACACGGTTCAACCATTGTTACAGTCAATGCAACAGGTAGCGTGTTTGCTACATGTGGTGGCATCGATGTCTTTGAAACAGCCCCAGGAGTCTACATTGCACCCAGCTTTGTGGGTACGCTCATCGTTGGCACCAATGGCAACGACTGGCTTCGGGGGACCGGTGGTCCAGATCTGATTCTGGGATTAGATGGTCACGATGATATCTTTGGTAAAGGCGATGATGATCTGATTTGTGGCGGTTCGGGAGTCGATATTATCAAAGGGCAAGGCGGCGATGATACCATTTATGGGGATGCAGCTCGCGATTGGCTGATCGGCGGCAACGGAGATGATATCCTTTATGGTGGAGCTGGTCGGGATGATCTTATGGGGCAGGCGGGCAGTGACATCCTTTACGGTGATGCTGGCTATGATGTGTTGTTAGGTGGCAGCGGTGACGACGATCTTTTCGGTGGAAACGGCCCGGATGATCTCTATGGTAATAAAGGCGACGACGATTTGGATGGTGGCAATGGGAATGACTTCTGCCAAGGAGGTCAGGGCAACGATACCAGTATAAATTGTGAGTTTTCGTTGTCGACGAAGGTTCAGTCTGAGGTGATGGAACCAATTGACGAGGAGGTCGCTAGAAGCAGGAACGATGGCGACAGCCGTCAGTATGTGATTAGCCAACGGATCTGGGATCTCTTCCTACCACTTGTTGTTCGGTAGCCAGGCTCCATGCGAGAAAGTGGAAGAACAGATTGATGTGCCTTTAGAAAATGGCTCAACAGGATCTCAAGGGGTTGACAAAGAAAAGCTCGCACGTCGGTTGTCAACCGCCTGAGATCCGAAAGAACCAAGAAAATAACCCGATATACGGAGAAACCGAGTTTTCGTTTTCGAAAACTCGGTTTCTCCGTATATCGCGCGAGAGTGCATTAGTGCACTCTCATTCTGGCTATAACAGTCTAAAATGTGCAAATCGTTGTTTGTTATTTCTAGCGAGGTCTGCTCGTCAACTACAGGTGGATAACAGAACTATGGCATCTAATCAGTCAGTCAACCAATCCAGCGCCTACATCCCGATGGATCGTCGCCTTGCGTTAGCTGAGGGACGAGAGCTGCCTCAGCGTACCCATGGTGCCGCTCTCTTTGCTGATATCTCAGGATTTACACCACTCACCGAAGCCCTCGCCGTCGAGTTAGGCCCGAGGCGCGGGGCCGAAGAGCTAACCCTTCATCTCAATCGAGTCTACGATGCGCTGATCGGCGAGCTGCATCGGTATGGTGGAAGCGTGATCGGTTTTAGCGGTGACGCCATTACTTGTTGGCTCGATGGCGACAATGGACACCGTGCAACCAGTGCGGCCTTGGCCATGCAGACAGCGATGGCTCAGTTTGCGGAGATACAGACTGCGTCGGGACGCGTAATTACACTGACCATGAAGGCAGCGGTTGTTACTGGTCCCGTCATTCGTTTCGTTGTCGGCGATCCTGCCTATCGCCGCTTTGATACGATGGCTGGCACAACCCTAGAGCGACTGGCTGCAGCTGAGAATACGGCAGATAGTGGCGACGTCGTTGTGGATGAAGCGGTAGTAAACAATCTAGGGGATGGGCTCGAAATCGCGGAATGGCGTATAGAGGAAGAAAGCGGTCAGCGTTTTGCAGCCGTTACAGCACTTACCGCTGCTGCGCCAGAAACGCCTTAGCCTGAACTGGCAGAAGATGCGCTCTCTGATGAGATAAAGTCAGGTTGGCTGTTGCCGCCAGTCTATGCGCGATTGTGACAAGGGCTAGGTGACTTCCTGGCCGAATTGCGTCCGGCCTACTGTCTATTTTTACGTTTCAGCGGCATTGACTACAACGATGATTCCGAAGCACCAGAGAAACTTGACCACTTTATTCGGGAAACACAACGAATTCTAACTCGACTGGAAGGCAGTTTGATCCAACTTACGATCGGTGACAAAGGCAGTTATATGTATATTGCCTATGGTGCACCAGTAGCTCATGAGGATGATGGACTTCGGATCGTCTCTACAGCACTAGAACTTCAACAACTAGCTTCTAATCTATCCTATTTAGAGCCCGTCCAAATTGGTGTCACCTCAGGTCGTGTAAGAAGTGGTGCCTATGGAAGCGGAACACGTCGTACTTATGGCGTCTTGGGCGATGTTGTCAACCTTGCAGCTCGCCTCATGTCGGCTTCCAAACCAGGTCAGACATTGGTTGTAAAAAGCGTACAAGAAGAGATCAATGAACGATTCATATGGGAAAATCTGCCCAATATCCAAGTGAAAGGCAAAAGCGAACCAGTTGCACTCTCAGGGCTGGTTGGGCTCAAAGAAGGTGGGGGAATTAACCTCTCCGCCCCTCAATATCAGTTGCCGATGGTTGGTCGTACGGCAGAGTTGGATATCATACGAGAAGGCATTGCAGCAGTGCGTCTCGGCCAAGGTCAAATCATTGGCATCAACGCAGAAGCAGGGATGGGTAAATCTCGCTTGGCCGCCGAAACCATTCGCGTTGCAAGTGAACAGGGATTAAGGGTTCTTGGCGGCGAATGCCTCTCCTATGGCACGACAACACCCTACCTGGTATGGCAGGGTATCTGGCGCAGCTTCTTTGAATTGGATCCAACACGTTCATCTCAAGCCCAACATATGGTGCTTGAAGAACAATTAATGCAGCTCGAACCGTCGTTGCTATCGCGCTTGCCCTTGTTGAGTGCCGTACTGAATTTATCGCTACCAGATAATGATTTGACTCGCTCGCTGGATCCGAAGGTACGCAAATCGTCGTTGGAAGATCTATTGATTCGCTGTCTAACGGAACGGGCGCGTGTTCAACCTCTTTTGTTGGTGTTGGAGGATTGTCATTGGTTGGATGATCTATCGAACGAACTCATTGGTATCATCGGTCGTGCGATCGCAGATCTCCCTGTTTTGATGTTGCTTGTCTACCGCCCACCGGATGAGTTACGCAAACAGTTGGCACCCGTGGAGCATCTCCCGCATTTTAGGGAGATTATTCTTTCGGAGTTTTCGGCAGACGAAGCGCAACGATTGGTTGAATTGAAACTGGCCCACTTCTTTGGTGAGAGCACCGCTGCACCACCTGCCTTATTAGAACGCGTAACGAGTCAAGCTGCAGGTAACCCTTTCTACATTGAAGAATTGCTCAACTATCTTCAGGATATGGACATTGACCTCCAGGATACGGTAGCTCTGGAAGCAGTCGACTTGCCGTCAAGTATCTATGCACTGGTGTTAAGTCGTATTGACCAACTCGATGAAAGCCAGCAATTGACCATCAAGGTGGCCAGCGTTATTGGGCGTCTCTTTCAGGTTGCCATGCTGTGGGGTGCCTATCCAGATCTAGATGTCAATCAGGTGCAGCAAAATCTTGATCTTCTGAGCGATCTCGAATTAACCCCCTTAGACACACCAGATCCAGAGTTGACTTATCTCTTCAAACATGTGATCACGCAGCAGGTGGCCTACGAGAGTCTACTTTATGCAACCCGCGCAATGCTCCACGAGCAGATTGGCCGCTACATCGAAGGGGCCTATCCCGATACCCTCGATCAATATACGAATCTGCTGGCATTTCATTTCGAGCACAGCGAAAATCAGAAAAAGAAGCTCGAGTACTTGCTCAAGGCGGGTGAAGCTGCCCAACAGGAATATGCCAATGGTGCAGCCATCACTTATTTTGAAAAAGCGCTCCCCCTTCTAGAAGGGCGCTCGCGAATCGATACTCGACTTAAGTTGGGTGAGGTGCTGGAATTAACGGGGGAGTGGAATGAGGCAGGGAGCCAATATGAATCGGCGCGCGCAGAGGCTCAGGGGTTGATGGATCGTGAGGCGGAGGCATGGTGTCAAACGGCCCTGGGTGAACTGAACCGCAAACGGAATGAGTATGAGACGGCAGCCGATTGGTTTGCTCGGGCCAGAGAAGCATTTGAAGCCTTGAACCATGACGAGGGTGCTGGACAAGTTCTACACTTTGCCGGTACTCTGGCCGCCAACCAGGGTGATTATGTTCTAGCCAATCAATGCTATAACGAGAGCCTTATCTTGCGCAGAGAACGAGGCGACCGAAAAAACGAGGCATCCGTACTTAATAATTTGGGTATTGTTGCCCGCTATCTGGGTAATTCTGACGCTTCAAGGCGCTATCATGAGGCAGCCCTAGCTATTGAGGAGGAGTTAGGCAATCAATGGACAACGGCAGGCTACGTCAACAATTTGGGTCTGTTGGCTATTGATAGTCACGACTACGCTGATGCAAAGCAATACTTCGACAGCGCTCTCCGGATCTATGTCGAAATCGGCGCACGATGGTCAATGAACAACACAATCCACAATCTAGCGAACGTAGCCCGAGAGACAGATGACTTTGAAGAGTCCCAAAAGCTCTATACAAAGAGTATTGACGGCTGGCAAGAACTAAACGACCGCTGGGGCATAGCCTATTGGTTAGAGGATATGGGATTGTTGCATCTGAAGAGAAATGTACCATTTTCTGCCCTTCAACTCATGAGTGCTGCGGCTAGATTACGAGAAGAAATCAGCGCACCGCGACCACCAGCTTATCAAGCACAACTGGATAAATCTTTGGCACCAGCCTACGCGGCACTTGATGCGGCAGAACAGGCAGAAGCGCGCGCCATTGGTAACGCACTTTCTCTGAAACAGGCCATTGCATTGGGCTTAAATTGAAGCGACAGTTATGCCCTGCCCAAATGACGCCGATGAGTGATTCAATCGTCATTCCCATACAAAGATGAGGAAAGTATGTTGTGTCCCAAACAATGCAAAAAGTAACCGGCTTTGTTACTCGCCAGCGTACAGATGAGTCAATCGAGCTCTTGATCTTCCAGCATCCTACCGCCGGTATCCAGTTGCCTGCCGGAACCGTAGAAGACGGCGAAAACCTGGAAGACGCCGCCTTCCGCGAAGTGGCAGAAGAGACAGGGCTGACTGACATACGATTGGTGCGCAAATTAGGCACCATTGCCAAAGACTTGAATGATAGCCAACGGGCGATCATGCGAGAGGTGACGTTCTTGGTCGGTCCACACCCAGAGGCTCAAGCGCTCAACTGGACTCTAGGACGTGGCAACTGGTGCCGAGTTCGCGATGAAGTTGATGGCTATGCAGAAGTGGTTTATGAAGAAACCGCTCTCAACACCGTGCCCAACAAAGTGCGCATTCGCGTCGGTGGCTGGGTGCCAACGTCTCTCTTAGCAGATCGGATGGAACGATACTTCTACCACTTTGAATCGACGAAACCAACGCCCGAACGATGGGTGCAGGAAGCAGAACGACGGTTTGAATGTTATTGGGCACCGCTTAGCCCAAAACCAAGCTTGGTCACTGGGCAAAATGAATGGTTGGATCTGGTCTATGATGATCTTCTAGCAAACCCAAAGAGCAGGAACGAATTTACCGGTTGACCAGCACAAGGCGGCTCTTCAGAAACTCAGGGGGTTGACAACGAAGTGCCCGAACTTCCCGGACACGCTTTGTATGTAATGGCAGTTCCAAAAGGGCGCGTTGAAGAAGAACTGATAGAGAGAACCAGCAGCGTGTTATGTCAACATATAGATGAGGACAAAGGCAAGGAACCCAAAGGCGATACATAGTAAAAAATTAGAAGCAATTAAGCGATAGGTTGGCGACGATGGGCTCGTTGCTGCAAATGGAAAGATTCATCATAAGGTTTCTTGTCTTGCCACAATTTCCAAATGATGCAAATCCAGCGATTAGCGAGAGTGCGATCAGCATGACTCTTTTTGAGACCGCGTTGGCGAGCGGCGGTGTAAAAAAGCAGCGGCCCAAGAAGACTCTTTGCGGGAGCAGCGAGCAAATTGCTGAGTAAAATAACGAAAGTCGTGATCGCAAGCTCTGCGGAAATGAACGGTTCTGACTTTGCCACTTTGTTTGGTGACAGGACAGGTTCCCGCCAGAGACTGAAGGCTCATGGGAGAGGGAAAGCGTTTCCTGTCTTCGCCAAACTTGACCAGAAGACTGGGAGCTAAAAGCTGGCCAGCACCAGGTAAAGAAGCAAAGATATGCTGATCCGGATGTTGCAGAAAAAGTGACTGTAACTGGTCAAGGGTCTCTTGTTCATAGCGCAGTGCAAGCAAAAGACATTCAGCCAGCTGAAGAGCTTCTCGTTGATACGCTGGCACAAATGCAGGAGCTGATGTGGGATAAGTGGCGGTTAACTTATCATAACAAGTGACCCATTTACGGGGGTTGCGTATGTCGGTGCTGCTTGAGAAACTCTTGGAAGCCTTCATAGGTGGAGTTGCGCACATGCTCTGGCGTTGGATAGGTCAGAACCAGGTGGCAGGCAATCCGAGAAGGCCAGTTGCTGAAGACCTCAAGTAGCGCCGGATGGTAACGCAACAGGCAAGCGCGCAGACGGTTGGATAAGGCCACAGTCTCTTTGGTCCAGTATTGTGTGGCACTGCTGACCACTCGCATCTGCTGGAGTAATTCACTGCCAGGTGACCAAGGATAAAATCGATGGACATCGGTCCGCAACAAATCTGCTATCACATAGGCATCACTCTTATCATTATGCGCACCACTTTGACTATAGCGCTCCCGACTCTTGTTCACCACATTCGGCGGCACCACATAGACATTCTTGTACCCGCTCGACCAGAGATAATCAATCAGCAAATTATGCGCTGTTTCCAGTCCCACTGTCACTTCATCATGGCTCGCTCCTGTCTTCTTTCTCATTTCTTCAATTTGGCGAAATCCCTTCTGGCTATGCTCTATCTGCGCATAGCCCAGCGCTCGTCCTGTCTCATCCAACATCATCACATCATGTTTCTTTTCACTCCAGTCGATTCCCATTTTCACTTTCATCTTGGACCTCCTCTCCCGTATCGCCTGAGCTCCTCAACTTTGGACGCTGTTTTCCGTTTTCCTGTTATGGCACTCGAGGTGCTGCACGCTTTCGACGTTGCACGGCGTCGACCTGGCGGACTGTCCGGGAAGGGCGGTCGCACCGCTCGAAGAGGTTGGTCCTTTTTGCCAGGTCGAGAGTCCAATAAGTTTCGGCTTTCCTTGCTTTTGCCTTCCCTTATTTTATCTCCCTTTCCTATATTACCTAACAGGAAGAGGTCAAGAACAACCTCGTTGACCAACTCATCTCTGACCTGTTCCGGGAAGTTCAACCCTCCACTATTCCGGAAGAACCCACAAGGCTTATGAACGTACGTTTCTGCGTTTGACGTGATCAAGGTGCCAAGGCAAGGCTTGGAGCTGGCGGGGACTCGGCAATCTGTTCCTGTCGAGAATGGCCGTTTTCATAAAAGCCAAATTGCGCCTTGTGGAGTTTGCTATATATGCCGCCGGAGGCAATC
This sequence comes from Chloroflexi bacterium TSY, assembly GCA_019217005.1. The sequence continues at coordinate 94,767 of JAHBNG010000008.1, read as the reverse complement.
AATTCATCATGTCTACCCTCTTCGGTGATGCCCTCTTCGGTAACCACCATAATCCGGTCAGCATTCTTGATTGTGGCCAGACGATGGGCAATGACAAGCGTGGTGCGCCCCTTAGATAATTCGACAAGTGCCTGTTGGATCGCGACTTCTGTGGCGGTATCGAGTGCGGAAGTCGCTTCATCCAAAATAAGGACCGGTGGATTTTTTAGAAACATGCGCGCAATTGCGAGACGCTGCTTCTGTCCACCAGAAAGCTTGACGCCGCGCTCTCCAATAACCGTCTCCAACCCTTCCGGTTGGTTACGGATAAACCCGTCCAGTTGTGCTCGTCGCGCCGCCTCCCAAATTTCATCCTCAGAGGCATCTAATTTGCCATAGGCGATATTTTCACTCAGTGTTCCAGAAAAGAGAAAGACATCCTGCTGGACAATGCCGATCTGTCGGCGAAGAGAGGCTCGGGTCATGCGGCGGATATCCATCCCATCAATCGTGATCTGTCCGGCATCCACATCATAAAAGCGCGGAATGAGGCTACAGAGCGTTGTTTTGCCTGCGCCTGACGGACCAACAAATGCGACTGTCTCGCCAGCGGTAACAGACAGGTTAATGTTGCTGAGAACCGTTTTGCCGGCTTCATACCCAAAAGTGACGTGATCAAATCGGATATTGCCATCCAGCTTTTTGACGTCGACGGCGTCTGGTAGATCCTGAATGTCCGGTTCGGTATTGAGAATCTCCACATACTGCTTGAATCCTGCAATCCCCCTGGGATAGCTTTCGATGACCGAGTTGATCTTCTCAATCGGTCGGAAGAAGACATTGGTCAGCAGCAAATAGGCCACAAATTCGCCGTAGCTCAACTCCCCCTGAATCACATAATAGGTTCCTGCGACCATGACGAAAAGTATGATGAATCTCATAAGCATGTAGGAAAGCGAGAGCGCCTTCGCCATGATGTTATATGCCGTGAGTTTAGTTTCTCGATACAGGTTGTTGTTGACAGCAAAGAGTTTACGCTCATGATCTTCATTGGAGAAAGCTTTCACGACGCGTACACCACCAATGGCATCCTCGATTCGGGCATTAAACTGTCCGACACTACGGAAGAGTTGCCGCCACGTTGAGGTCATCTTCCCACTAAAATAGACGGCTAGCCATAAAACGATGGGAACCACGAGGAAAGTAAGCAACGCCAGCTTTAAATGGATATAGGCCATCAGAAAAAATGCACCGAGCAACGTCATCACGGCGATAAATAGATCTTCGGGACCATGATGGGCCAACTCTCCAATGTCCTGCAAATCTGTGGTAATTCGTGCGATTAGATGGCCCGTCTTATTGTTATCGAAATAGCGGAATGATAGCTTTTGGATATGGTCAAAAAGCTTGGTTCGCATGTCGGTTTCGATATTGATACCGAGCATGTGTCCCCAATAGGTAACAATATATTGTAGCCCCGTGTTGAGCGCATAGATGCCGAGCAACACGACAGTCGCCAGTAGAATCAGTGGCCAATTTTCACTTGGCAACAAATTGTCGACAATTTGATTGATTGCCAAAGGAAATCCTAGTTCGAGGACACCAACAATCACAGCACAGCCAAAATCCAGATAGAAAAGCCCCATATAGGGGCGATAGTAAGAGAAAAATTGCCGAATCATGCCTGCTTACGGTCCCCAACTAACCATCTGTTCCGTATTAAGGCTAAACCAAAAAAATAAATAATTATACGCGAACGAGAGAATGGAGAGGGGGAATAAGGACAAACCATTTTTCTAAACCAGGTAAACGTTGGAAGCGTTGTTCCAAACGGTCCATCTCTTTCTGAGTGAGTTTGACGCCGGTCTCATAAAGAGTGGAATTCAGGTGAACGAAGGGTTGTAGTTGGTTAAAGCGAAAAGAACGGGCAAAATTGAGAACGGTCTCAAGAGAATCGAGAAGAGAACCGTTCCAGTGTTTTTCAAGATGGCCCCAAACCCGTTCGATGGGGTTGTATTTACTGTGATAAGGAGGGTAGCAGGCGAGCTGAATAGAGAGACGATAGTGCTCAACAAACTGAGTGAGACGATACATAAACTGAGTCCGACGGGTATGATTTTCGGGACCATTGTCCTGATTGATCACGAGGGTCTTGACGTGAGGAAAGTGTTCACGTACGCTTTCCCAAAAAATCAATCAGGCAGTCGACAATACAGTCACTCGTCACTTTCGACTGAGTCAAGTAAAGAAAGAGTTCCTTGGTTGAAGGGAGGTAAATGCCAAAAGGAGTGACTTTCTCGGTCTTCTTATCTTGAAAGTCATGATCGAGCGCTTTGACAACCACTCGACTTATCCCTTCTCTCGAGAAACGGTCAAGTAAAATCGTCGCTTTGGCATCCCAAGAGAGGCGCAGAACCGTCTCGTCTGCATCCGCTTCTTGATTGATCTGATGAATTCTATCAAAGATCGCATCGGTCTCTGGGATCTTTTTCACTGGTTGACTTTTTTTGACCCGGTTTGAGCCATAGCCTAACTCATTGAGCTTCAAGCGGATGGCCTCTTCGCCAGGCAATTCCTCATCTGTGTATCCTTTCTGCTCGATGAGCTGGGTACGCATTTCGGCGGCGGTTAGTCGAGTGTACAATTGGGGGGGTCGAAAGGTGGGATCGGTCTGGCTGAATTGATCGGCGATTTCAACCATATCGGCCAGTAAAGTGGGGATATGGTCTTCGGCTTTTGCGACCACGTCGGTGGCTTTGGTCGACATAACAGAAGCCGCCTTCTAGTTCTTCCAGGGCTTTGGCTATCGTCGCCCGATTCCAGCCCAACTCTCGTTCTGCTTTCGTCGGACTCCCTTCGCATATCGTTTTGACCGTTTGGGCCATGAAGTGCCTTCTTTCGTATCCACTTAACATGGCCTTCGTCTCTTTCAAGACTTCAACCATTTCTGGCGAGATTGTCATTTTTGCTCCTTTTGGAGAGCTAGTTTAACACCTTCTCGCGTATATTTTATTTTTTGGATTGGCCTAAAATGATAGGTCAATTCCAAATCAATCGGCAATTGGCGTTGGTTGTTGCCATCGCCATCCATTACCCAAAGGCGCCACGGACCAGCTTCGTGATCAGGGGCACGGTTGCTGACAAAGGCAATGTGTCGACCATTTGGACTCCAGGCAGGTGAGACATTGCTCGGTAGCTCATCTACCAATGCCGTAAATGGTTTCGTCAGAGGAATTTCGCCTGTTCCATCCGTATTGATTGCAAAAATCTCCCAATGACTTCCCTGTTTAACTTGGTAGACAACCCGACCACCGTTTGGCTGCCAATCAGGATCTGCATAGCCAACAACTTCGTTCACGATCTTTCGGTTTTCGGCATCATGTTTGTCGTCCGTAATCTCCAGACTTGTTGTTGCCTGATAAACAATTCCACCCTGATGCCAATCGGGTGCTCGAGCTGTATTCAAAGCTGGCAAATCGCGAAAATTCTCACCATTTAGATCAATAACGCTTAGATTGCGCTCTTCCTTGACCTTATCTGGCAAATTGCTGATAAACCGATTGCGCTTCAAGCAAATCCCAATGCCTGTGTCCTTGCAGATATATTCACCTGAAACGTAGGTGAAGGCGACTGTTTGTCCGTCCGGACTCCAAGTTGGCGTGCGTGGACCCGAATCGCTGGCATAGATGCGACGCTCGCCCGATCCATCAATATTGATGATGTAGAGACCGCCGTCACCGCCAAAGCGAGTAAAGGCGACCTGTTGACTATTTGGACTAATTGCTGGATCCATACCAGTCGTTAACCACTGTAAAGCACCTGTTCCAAGGTTATACGCATAGATATTGCCACCCAACGATTCTTGAAAAACTAGCGTGCCAGAAAGATCTTCAACTGGCGATGAGCGAACAGCCGAACTGGCAGCAACTGAAGCACCAGCAGCCTGATTTGACAAGGTTGAATTAGATGTCCCCCCTGAGTTTGCTCCACTGTTGGACCTATCAGGCGTTGGGATGGGTGTCGAAACTGGTGCGGAACTCGTTTCATCCGACACGGAAAGGTCACTGATTGTACCGCTGTTCAACTCAAAATAGTTCACAGAAACCCAGCCAAATCCTTCTGCGATATCTGGAACCTGAATTCGAAGCCATGAACCATCCTCATTCCGTCCCAAGACCACAAACTCTTCGTTTGGTAATGCTTTGCCTATAATGACAAAATTTGTACCAGGACCAGATCGAATATTCAGGCGGGAGCCATTCATTGCAACGTATCCCACGGGCAACCCATCTGGATTCTCAGGTGCCAAACGCGGACTGGCGGGCAAACGTGCTTCAGATATCACAGGAGTAGATGTAGCTGTTTCTGCATCGGCATTGTTGTTCGAACTCGCTTCACTAGATGAATCATCGCCGGATGTATTGGTTTGTTCATTGGCACTTTCATCAGAACTATTGTCGATATCCCCGCTCGATGAGTCATTACTTTCCCTTGAACCTATATCATCAGAGTTCCCAGGGCTACTGGCCACCATCGCTGGCTCAACAAAAGGTAATTTGTCCAGTTGGAAGGCCAGTACGTCTTGGGCGGAGACCCAGCCGCTGACACCATCGATTGTCGATACTTGAAGCCATGCACCATCTTGCGTCAGTCCAGCTGTGTCAAGCGTCGAGCCGGGTTGCATAGAGACGAGACTGGTCCCACCTGGTCTATCTACGACCTCTGCCCCGCCGCCACGTACAACAGCTAGTACCGTGACGGGCTGAATGGTCACTTCAGTAGGGGTTGGTGTGGGGCGTGGTGTCGGGGTTGGTGTGGGAATAGGAGTCGGTGTCTCCGTCGGGGTTGGTGTGGCAGTTGATGCAACTGGAATGGTTGCAGTCGCAGTTGGATCGGTCTCGGAGTCATCTGACGTTTGGAGAGTGGGGGCATCACCAAACATCACGGGCAACTCTTCCAGGCCAAAGAGGACCAATCTGTCGGCCTCGACCCAACCCGTTGCTCCATTATTCGTGATCACAACAACCCAAAGATTGTCGTTTGAGCGTCCCACGGCAGTCAATGTTGAGCCGATTGTCAAACTACCGAGCGTATCCCCAGCTGGTGTTTCATAGAGCTCGGCACCATCTGCACCGACGAAGGCTAGGATTCCGTTATTGCTATCATTCAAATCGGGTAGAGTCGTTTCAGACTGTGCATGCGCAATTTTCGTAAATCGCGCATTTTGCTGTATATATCCCAGTACTCCAATCATGAGTGCAATCAAAATCAGAAGACTGATTAATAAATCTCTGACTTTAACAGTTACAGTGATTGTTTTTGGGCGTTGTCGATCTGCCTGTTGTTGATCGTCGATTGACTCAAACAGGATATCTTTCCTTTGCGGCATAACATGCTCCCAAATGAATATAGCTGAATAAAGGTGATATGGATGTGATAGATTGACAAACTACTCATGCTCCCTGTACAATTCCAACGACCAAAGATGTACGTGCCGGCTCGAAAGGCACGGCATCAAATCTGGTTGAGAACAATTATGCTTAACAGTTGTTCGTCTGTCAAACACCCGACAGGTTACCATGCTATTTGTTGGGTAGTAAGTTCAAGGGTCAGTGATAGGATTTCATAAACGTCCGGTCTGAACTCTAATAGCCACATCATTTAAACCGCGGAGAATTATCCCTCGAGAGAAAACGATCCTATTATCTGAAGTTTAAGTGGCGCCTCACTACCTGCTTTATTGGACAGTATAGTCGTAATTCAAGTAGATTGGTAGTGAAATGTTTCACATGTTTGTCGTCATAATCACACAACGCTTCTGATGGTTACATCATTTAAACTGCAGACGATAGAATCATTTCGGTTGCAAGACGATTATCCGAAGTTTTAAGTGGCGTTGCCATTAACATCTGAGTTGCCATTCAGATCAATCAGCCAACAAAAAACCAACCAAAAGGGGAATCCAGGATGAGTAATCTTCGTAGGAAATTCAAACAACCATTATCAAAACAGCCTCTTAATTCTGTCGGTCTTCCGATCGCAATTATCATGATTTTTGCCCTCGTTTTGAGTGCCTGTGCCATCCAACCGATTGCGCTCGCTGCTGAAGCAGAGGAGGCATCGGCAGGCGAATCTCAACAGTCCAATGATTCATCGAATGATAGTCAAAGTGACGGAGAAACAGAGGACGAGGGCCCAAGAACGCCAATCACTGCGGCTACCCTAGAGGAGTTGTTCGAAGTTCAAGCTGGACGATTGGACTATAATGGCGAGATTCTGGCCGTTGACCGGCTTCCGGTTGTGGCAGAAGTGAGTGGGATGATTCTCGACGTAAGTGTAGAAGTTGGAGACGTTGTCAAAGCTGGTGACGTAATTGCGACGCTCGACAGTACAACGTTAGAGGCTCAGCGCGAGCAAGCGTTTGCGAACCTCACATCTGCGCAATCACAACTAGAGCTTCTTGTGGCAGATCCGGAACCAGAAGATATTGAGGTGGCGAAAGCCTCTCTCGATGCCGCGACGGCAAACTATCAACGGACACTGGATGGTCCAACAGCAGAAGATCTGGCCATTGCGGAAACCAGCGTTCGCCAAGCGGAAGCTGGTTTCCGTCAAGCGCAAGCGGCTTACAATGAGGTTCGGGGCAATCCCCAAATTGCTGCGCTGCCACAAAGCGCGGCACTGGAGCGGGCTACGCTCTCGTTGGAAGCGGCGAAAGCTCAATTCGCGCAGCTTCAGAAAGGCTCTACCGCGGATGCCATAGCCGGCGCATACGCGCAGGTAGTCTCGGCCCGAGCAGCAGTGACACGGCTGGAAAAAGGTCCGAAAGAGGCACAAATCCGCTCCGCTGAGGCACAGGTTATACAAGCGGAAACTTCTCTCTACTTGGCTCAGTTGGATTTAGACAAAGCCCTTGTTCGTGCACCCATTGACGGAATTGTTGCCAGCGTTGACGCGCATGTTGGTGTGATGGCCGGAGGCGGTAGTCCACTTGCCGTCCTGCTCTCGCATGAAGTGAAAGTTGTGATTCCTGTGGAAGAAGTTCGATTATCACATGTTAAAATTGGTCAACCAGCCGTCATTCGCGTAGATGCCTATCCAGATCGCCTTTTCGATGGCACTATCTACTTGATTGCTCCGGAGTTGGATCCCGCTACGCGTACAGTTCAAGTCACAATTAAACCTGACTCAGCAGATGCAACCGAGCTAAAACCAGGCATGTTTGCAACAGTCGACCTATTTGCTCTGCCAGAATAGTATTTTGACTGAGTCGTATACAGAGCGTCAGCAATCCCGGATTGAACCCTTGCAGGCTTCTTTAGAGCATGTTTTCCAGGTCCAATCCGGGATTGCTCATACCAGCACCTTTCGCAGTGAATTGTTCCTGCCGCAATTGGACATAGGTTGGTGCGTCGATTGAGAAATTTTTTTCTGGAATGGCCTAAGATGACCAACCTTTGCCAGATTTTCGATTTCAAGGAGCGTTAAACGAGCAATGAAGATATGGGATTTTGCGATTCGTCAACCCGTTACGATGACCATGGTGCTCATCGCAGGGTTGGTGTTGGGAACACTTTCATTCACGACGATTCCAGTTGATCTATTTCCGAACGTCGAGTTTCCGGTGATCGTCGTTAGCACCATCTATCCAGGTGCTTCGCCAGAGGAAATTGAAGATACTGTTACATCCCTCATGGAGGAGGAATTTAGCGCTCTTCCAGGTATCGATGAGGTCAATTCCCAAACGTTCGAAGGATTGAGCAATATTATCCTAGTCTTTGAGTTGGATGTTAGTATTGATGAAGCCAGTCAAGACGTGCGCGACAAGGTGAGCGTTTTACGGCGTCAGCTTCCATCTGATGCAGAGGAACCCGTGATCCGCCGCTTTAATCCTTCTGACAATCCTATTTTACGTTTTGGTGTGGCCGATACATCGGGAGAGTTCACACCAGCGACTCTGCGCAAATGGGTTGAAGACAATATCCAGATTCCGCTTCAACGCGTGCCTGGGGTAGCAGCCGTGGATGTGGCAGGTGGTGAGGTTCGTCAGATCCAGGTTAATTTGGATTTGCAGGCAATGGAGGCGCGCCGCATCGTTCCGCAGCAAGTTGTCAATTCTCTGCGATCTGAAAATCTCAACATTCCTGGTGGTTCCGTTACAAGTGAAGGACGCAAATTGTTGATCCGCACGCCTGGCAACTTCCAATCGGTGGCTGCACTGGAGGATGTAATCGTTGCCCAGAGAAATACGCCTGTCTATCTGCGCGATGTAGCAACGGTTGTTGACGGCTTTGAAGAGCGAGATATTATCACTCGACTGAATGGCGAAGAATCTATTAGTATTAGTATCCGTAAACAAAGCGGGTCCAATACATTGGCTGTTGCCGAAGGTGTTAAAGAAGCATTAGAAGAAATTCGAATAGAGAATCCCTCGCTCAACATCGTTGTCGGCGGAGATGAATCCATTGTCGTGCGGGAATCAACCGGTGGCGCCATCAGTGACTTGCTCTACGGGGCTTTATTGGCCGGTTTGACAATTTTAGTCTTCTTCCGCAACTTCCGCAATACATTTCTCACCATTATTGGTATGCCTCTGATCATCATCATCAGCCTTTTCTTCATGGAGCTGATGGATATCTCGCTCAACAACGTATCTCTATTGGCACTTGCGCTTGTGATTGGTCTGATTATCGACGATGGGATTGTGGTACGTGAAAATATCCTGCGCTGGATTGAACGCGGCTACAAACCCCGCGAGGCAGCAAGTAAAGCCACAAATGAAGTCATCCTGCCCGTCTTGGCAACAACGGCAACGATTTTGGCGGTCTTTTTGCCCGTGGCTTATGCTTCGGGCATCATTGGACGATTCTTCCGTAGCTTTGGTCTGACTGTCTCCATTGGTGGATAGGACTAAACATAAGGCAGAGAATTGAGGGTTATGTTAAGTCGTGAGCCAAATCACATCATTCTCCTCTGAGAAAGAGCATAAAGCATGTTTTTATGTTTCGAATGGGCGTAAAAAAATAGAGTTCATTGAAAAAGAAGTCAAAAAGGAGAAAAAGTGTGGATGTAAGGGAAAAAAGAGGTGCAGGGGCATCTAACCAACTGACGTAGCGTCACTCGGAACAGATGTTCTGTGCGGTTGTCGATTGACCAGTGGTTGCTTCTGGCTCCGGATGCCGTTGTCGGTGCTCTGCTCTGAGGGTGTGCCAAACTTCCCCCGTGCGCCGCCAAGCTAGAAAAATGAAAGCGAATTAGTCAGAGTGAGCAGGAGCGGAGAAGCTACTGGTCAGCGAGAGACGCCTTGTGAGCGTTGACCCGCTGGAGAGCACGCAGATTGAGAAGGATATAAATGAGCGTGTTCTGGTTGGTGATAGAGCGCTGGTTGCGCAGCTTGGGTCGCTCGATGCCAAGTTCTTTGGCAAGCGAGTTGATGCGTTCGGTGGCAGAGCGCTGGTTGTAAAGAGCTTTGTAGGCATCACTCTCTCGGTCGAGTTGATAGCGAAGGCGAGCGCCTGTGCCAGAGGCAATTTCAGTCTTGCAACCACCTTTGGCCCAGTTGGCATGGGCAATGGGACAGCATTGCCCAGTGGCTTCTGGGTGAAGAAGGGGAGAGGCATATCGTTCAAAGGTGTGAGGAACAAGAGCGTTTTTCTGCTTGAAGTAGGTGCTTTTGAGAGAGAAAGGGAGGTCCGCCTCACAGAGAGGAGCGCCTTGTTCATCGAAGGTGCGAGTATAGTTGGGCTTGCGCAAAGGAACAGCGGCAAAGCCACCAGCCTGATGAAAGTAGTCGTGAACATAGTAAGCATCAAAAGCGGCATTGAGAGCACCAAAGCGGGGTTTGTGTCCCAGACTCGCTTCGGTGCGTTCCACCAAGGGATGAAAGTAAGTGGCATCGCCTCGATTGAAGGTCTGGGTCATCTCAGCCAGGACAAACTCGCCCCACTCAGGCACTTTGGTGGCGATGAGGCCAGAGGCATAGCCCCAGTAGAATTCACCCGATGGGACGTGACTGGCAGCCATGCCCTCTTGAGTGGGAGTCTGGTCTGAGCCATCATGGGTCTTGGTTTGCTTTGCCTTGGCGTGCTGATTTTTGCGCTCTTTGCAACCCAGCTTGCAATCTGGATCGCCCTTGGGTTGATTCTCTTTGACATAGCGGTCGCTCATGCGATGCTTGGAATTGTTCTCGACCACCCAAGCGATGATGTGCTTGGTATCCAGAGAAATCTCGTCTCCAAAGGTGATGTCTGAGGGCAATGCATCTCGCAGCAAGTGGACTGTGCCAGTGAGCAGAAACTGCAACTGGGCATTCTCCATCTCGCGCAGCACTCGACTGAAATGCTTGGCTGTGCAGAGGCTCACTTCCACATCAAAGCCCCATGAGTATTCATCCGATGGCACCAGGGGAAAGCCCAACAGCCAGACCAACGCTGGATTCTCGCTCAGATACTCCCACAATTTGGGCATCGATGCGATCTCTTTGTTCAACTTCACCAGATAGGCTGCCGCAAAACAGGCTCTTGGCACCGGCTCACTTCCTGGCCATGCTCGATTCTTCGCTCGTTCTGGGAAGTGACTCCACTCCAGTGGTCCCAGCAGTTCGAGTATCGTCATGGCTGCTTTCGATTCTTGCACAAAGCTTGGCAGGAGGCTCTTGTCGCCCCGCCACAGGCTATGCAGGTCTGGACGCTCGAGACTATATGCTTCTTGTTGGTCCTCTGTCTCGTCCAACAATGGTCCCACCACTTGCTTGGCTGCTTCCTCTCTTGGTTCTGTCGGGTTGAGCCAGGGACAGATCGGCGCCAGGTGCGTTCGAATATCTAGATTCCATTGTGGTATCATGATGGTTGCTCCTTTTGGCGGCTCGGGGGATGGTTTTGGCGACTTATACTCTAATGCCAAAGGGAGCTCTTGCCAACCTGTCAAAATGGCTCCCATCTTATGTTCAGTTCCGTTTCAACATTCTCTCTGGAACTCGTTCGTCGATTGGGGGCCGCTTATCGGAACTTAATATAACTTATGCTCCGTTTCGACCAGTCTTTCGGAACCCTTTCTGCCTTCTCGTTCCGCTCAACCGCACGCATCTTATGTTATGTCCTATCCTCCTCCATTGCAATTGTCATTTCAACGTTTGAAGCTCTTACATTGGCACCGCTTTTGGCATCGCGTTTTTTCAAAGCCAATACAAAGATCCAGGAAGGCCAAATTGATGAATCAGCTGGTCGAGAAGTGGCAGGCAGAGGGTGGCTCGATCGTTTCTATGGTGCGACCGTCAACTGGGCACTCGACCATCGTTGGTTAACTCTGTTCATCGCGGCAGCAATCGTTGCCACCAGCATGTATGGTGCACGTTTTATTCAGACAGCCTTTATTCCAAGTTTAGATCGCGGCTTCTTTGACGTGAGCATGAAGTTGCCACCTGGAGCACCTCTAGAACAGACAGAAAGAGAGGCGATTCAGGTCGAACAGATCATCGCAGACCATCCAGATGTAGAGGCCGTCTTTACAACGATCGGTACCTCGACTGAACCAGAGAAAGCCGCTTTCTTTGTCAAAGTTTCCTCCGAGGCGGCTGGGCAAGAACCAAGCCGTCGCATTATCGATGATCTGCGTGAACCACTTGCCCAAGTACCGGGTATTTCCTTTGCACTTGCAGATGGTGTTGGGGGAGGTGATACCTTTATCGATGGAAGCAAAGATATTTTTGTGGAAGTCATATCGGCCAAAAAAGAATATATTGAGGTCGGTCAAGAAGCGCTCACCCTTATCGACGAATTGACCGCTAATATTCCAGGATTGGTTGATGTAACGACCAGCTTCAATACGGGCAAGCCAGAGGTGCGGATTGAAATCGATCGACAACGTGCGGCAGATTCAGGTTTGACCACCGCCCAGGTTGGCGGTACCATTCGGACGTTGATCAATGGCGATGTGGCCTCAACATTTCGTGGAGAGGGTGAAGAAGCCGAAATATTGGTACGTCTTCAAGAGAGCGATCGGACGCAGATCAATAACATTCTCGATATCAACATGATGTCCCCGACTGGGCAGTTTATACCGCTGCGTATGGTCGCAGAACAAGTAGAGGGGTCGGGACCAACGCAGATTCAGCGGCGTAACCGCGAAAATATTGTTACAATCGGCATGAATGTGGCGGGCCGGGACAAACCAGAAGTAACCAGCGACGTTGCCGCATTTATTGATAACTATGCGAATACGGTCTACACAGATGCGGATGATGTAGTCGTGAAGTTGGGCGGTGATGCCGAAGCGCAAGCCGAATCCTTTACAAACCTCGGGATGGCACTGCTGTTAGCCGTTGTCTTTATTTATATGGTTCTTGCTTCTCAATTTGGTAGTTTCATTCAACCGCTTCTGATCATGCTTGCGATGACGCTCTCAATTATTGGTGCATTGGTGGGGCTTCTGATTACCAATCGTCCCATGGACATGACCGCTTTCATCGGTTTCATTATGCTCATGGGTCTTGTCACCAAGAACTCGATTTTGCTGGTCGACTTTGCAAACAAAGAACGAGCCAAAGGAGCCTCTGCCGATCTGGCTATGCGGCGAGCGGGGCCGGTACGCTTGCGTCCCATTTTGATGACGGCTCTTTCACTAATTTTGGCCATGATTCCGATTGTAATAGGTATCTCCGAAGGAAGTGAATTCCGTCAGTCCATGTCGATAGCCATTATGGGTGGGATGATCACGAGCACACTTTTGACGTTATTTGTGGTGCCGGTTTCCTACAGTTTGGTCATCGGTCTGCAAGATCGGGGCAAAGAAGTGGAGCGCTATCGAAAACCAAGACGAAAGACTGCCCTGGATCTTGTTCCCCAACAGGACAGCAATCTTGAGCTGCTACCAGTCAACCGTAACCCGAAGTTGGCTCTCCAGGCAGAGAAAAACAACCCCGCTCATCAATTGGAAACGCCCGTATCCGACACACCAAAACAGGTGCCACCAACGACAGGTAGCCCGCAGCCAGCAGGAGATTGACGATCACCTGTTTCTATACACTATTTCGGAACAACTCTATTTTTCAGGGCATAGACGCATCGAAACTTGTGGATTTGATACCGTGTACTTGAGTTAGCCTATCTTAACGCCGAAGACCCATCATGACTACCATCCTTAACTCTGATCGACCTCGTATCATCAAAATTCTGATCGGCGAACCGACTGTTGTTTCTATTATTTTTCTAAATTCAGTTGCGCTCTTTCTAGATGCATTTCCAAACCTTCACGCACAATTTGGAGACACACTCGAAGCAATCGACTATGCTTGTATTGTCTACTTTGTCTTCGAGGCCATGCTGAAAATTGGAGTTCTCAGCTTTCGTGTCTATTGGCAAAGCTATTGGAATAAGTTTCTCGATAGTTGTGAAATGAAGGTTTTCCAATTTTGACAAAAGAGACAAAAGTCATCTCAATAGATTGCATCAAGAAAAAAGTGCAGAAAAGGAGCCATCAAGATGCAATTGCCGATAGTAAATGTAGCGCCACTGGTCAAGGAGCATAGCGAAACCTTTCGTTCAGTATTTGCCAATCGTAAACAGTTTCGCCACTTTGAAAACTATCTGACGGGTCTGATGGTCTTGGACAACAAAAGCATGGCAAATATTGCCCGTTGCATTCTAGTGTTTTGTCAGATAAGTTATGATACAGGTTGGTCATCAGAATCGGTATCCAAAACAGGATAGAAACGCTGGAACTTCTGGCGAGCGAGAGCGGGGGGTAAATTGCCATTGAATGGTAGCGGATTGTTCATTGCGCTCGTTGACAAGAGCAAGGACAACAGTCTCAAGAAGCTCTTTGGAATCAATGCGGCGATCAAGAACTTGGCGAGTGATAACCGAGAGTTCAATTTCAACCATATTAAGCCAACTCCCGTTGACGGGGGGTATAAACCATCTGAAAGTGCTGAGCCAGAGCGAAAGCTTCCTCAGGCGAAAAGATGGTGTAGAAGGAACTGGGTGAATGAATGTTGAGATTATCCTGAACAATCTGTAATGAATCGGCATCAGGATTGTGTTTCGTTTTGAGATCATGCATGAAGCGAGCATACTCTTGGCCTCTGCGCCGTTCGGTAATCTGAACAACCCGCTGTCCAGTGTGTGGCTGGTAAGCAATCAAGATGTAACAGATGCCCTTGCGTTCATAGTGATGATCATAGCGCCATTTCTTGCCTGGTTTCATCTCAATCGGCACGATTGTATCGCCCAAGAGCTGACAAGGTTTTTCATCGTAACACCCACCAGAGAGGATTCTTGGGGTCATAGGGCTGTGCATAGAGGTCCAAGATTTGTTCCATGTGCCACAAGTATGTAGGTGTTAACTTTCCGATACACCACTGCACCTTCAAATGGGGTTTCAGTTCGTTTTTTTCAGAATTTCACTCACGGTTTCATGCGAAATGTCTTCCACAAACTTTAACTCAACCGCTGTGGTTGCTAGCAGCCTTAAAGTCCATCGGCTTCGCCCATCTGGTCCTTTCGTACACGCTAGTGCCGTGATTTTGGCTCTGGCTTCGTTACTAATCTCGACTGGTCGTCCGCTTCTTGGCCTCTCTTCTAGGGCTTTGGTTAGCCCTTCCGTCACATATCTTTTGCGGATTCGCACCACCGTTGCTCGCGTCACTCCCACTCGTTCCATGATTTCTCTGTCTGTTTTTCCTCCATCTGACAAGAGCAGAATATGTGCCCTTCTTATCTTTCTTACGTTCTCTTTTCCTTTTGCCGTTATTCGCCTTAATTCATTTCTGTCTTTATCACTTAGTTTAACTTTATATACTTGCTTCATTTCTCTCTGCCTCCTCGTTTTTTTAGTCACTTTCTGGCAGAGTTTACCGTATTATAACTTATCTGACAAAACACTAGATAGTGCAGATAAGACGAATGTATCACGGTATCTGAGTGAAGCTCCTTGGCGAGCCGAAAAACTCAATGATGAGCGTATAGTCAGAGGCAGCACAATACCAACGTTCAGAGTCAGAATCGGTATTAGCGATTGACGATACACTATGTGAACATGTGGGAAGTCTGTTCGAGTATATCGACACCCACTACAATCATAGCAATGGTCAGCATCCACTGGCTCATAACTTAGTCACAAGTCACTATGTCAGTGGCGCTATCCGTTTTCCGGTCGATGCAAGTATCTACCGACGGTACGAAGAGTTTACCGACTGGGAAGCATTTGTGGAAAAACATTTCCCAGTGACCGAGATTCCCAAGAAAAAGAAAGAACGAACCGCTTTTCATAAACGAGTGGATAGCCACCTATTAACTGACCCCGCCTTTCGAGAGCGAGACGAAGCGTTTAAGACCAAGATAACCATTGCCAGTGAACTGGTTGAAAAAGCTGTTGAACGAACCCTTATCTTTGGTTGGGCTCTTCGATGGTTGGTATCTCGCTCCAGATTTTCTAGCTGTACTCGATCGTCTGAATAAAGATTGGATCAGCATCTTGAAGTGCAATCGCAATCTGGAGACAAATAGTTTTCGTTTGCGGGATGAAGATGGTCAGCCGATAACTTTCGAGGGCCACATATTAAAGTCAAAGAGTTGGTCCCCTACATCCCCCAGAATGCCTACAAGCCTGTCACCATTGATGGTCGTACTTACTACACCTTTACCATGACTGTGCGTATCCCTTCTATCGGCAAGGTACGCATCGTGATTAGTTTTGATAATCCTGAATTGCAAGACAATTATGCCGTTTTATGACTCAATGGCGTCTTGATGAATATTGCATGCGAAACGCCTTTCAAAAACATTGGTCTCTGGTCTTCGTGGCTTATTCTCTCTTGCACCTTGATTGTTTGGGACCATCATTGGCTAAAACTCAATTCTCGCCCAGCAAATCCCTTGGTGAGGCTACCCGGCAGCAAACTCAGTCACTGATTCAAGATCTCATCTTGACGGCTCATGATGCCTTGAATGACGGACAGGAGATTGCGGAGGTCTTCGCTACCCTTTTCGCCAAACGGCAGGTCTGCTCTGCTTAATTTGACTTTGTCAAATCTGGCACCTGCTCAAAATACAACTATCGAGTAAGTTTGATTTATTCATCATGCTTGCCAGCCTACCACTGTTACTCAATCCCTTTATCGAAAGTCAAACATCTGCTTTTGCGCTCGTCACATTATTACGATTGGGGCGCTTTTTGCGCTTCATTCGAATCATGCGGTTTGTGCCCAATGCAGAACATATCTGGACCGGTATTCTTCGATCGCTGCGTGCATCTGTGAGTGTCTTTCTCGTTCTCCTTTTCCTGAACTTAAGCCTTTCTATGGGAGCGACCATGCTCTTTGGTGAGATCGCACCGGAATACTTTGGCAACCCCCTGATTTCCATCTACTCGCTCTTCAAAGTATTCACTGTAGAAGGCTGGTATGAAATTCCCGATGCTCTAGCAGAAGCGGGTGCTTCGACCAGTGTTGTTTTGATGTTGCGTCTCTATTTCATGGTGTCGGTGCTCATTGGTGGTATCCTTGGTTTATCACTTGCAAATGCGGTCTTTGTCGATGAGATGATTCTCGACAACAATGATGATTTAGAGGAGATGGTCAAGGAGCTCCGTGCCGAATTGCAACAATTCCGTACAGAATTTCAACAGCTGCATCAGCTAGATACAACGACCGTTAACTCTGCTCAGGATTCACCCATTCATAGAGGTAACGTACGGCCCAACCCTGAAGAGTCATCACGACCATGGAATGGACGACAAACGGATCCTGCACCTCTGGCAGAAACCTTGATTCGAGAAGAGCCAATAGCCGAATCGGTCCAAAACGGACCAGAGCATTATGGAGATGCCACTTAAACTTCGGACAATTGAATCACTTTTTATCGAAGGACAATTGTCCGAAGTTTAAATAATGTGGCTAGTAGAAGTAGAAGTATGGTCAAAACAATCACAGCCATAAAAATCCAGAAACGCAACAGGCAACGGGTCAATGTATTCCTTGATAATGAGTACGCCTTTGCTATCGCATTGTCGATTGCTGAACGGCTCAAGCGAGGGCAGACACTAGATCCCACAGAGATCACGACGCTGAAGCACGAAGATGGCATCCTCCAAGCGTACCAAGCCTCGCTGCATTACTTGAGCTTTCGCCAGCGCACAGAAAAAGAATTGATGCTCTATCTGCAGAAGAAAGAATACACAGAGGAAGTCATTGTCGTGACGCTTGAACGACTGCGGAATAATGGGTATGTAGATGATGCTGAGTTTGCTCGCGCTTGGGTGGCGAACCGTATCCGGCTCAAGCCGCGTGGCGCACGGGCCTTGCAGTATGAGCTTCGTGCAAAGGGGGTCAGCCACGAAATTATCGATCATGCCCTCAGCAATTTGGATGAGGCGGCGGCGGCTTGGTCCGCCATTCAATCGCGCCTGGTGCGCTGGCAGGAACTTGATCAACAAACCTTTCGTCAAAAAGTTGCGGGATTTCTGAGTCGGCGCGGCTTTGGTTTTGATGTGGTGCAATCGGTTTTAGAACGAGCGGCAGAAGGGTTCATACAAGATGAGGAGTCAGGGTGATGACGCCTGTTAAATTGGTCATCATCGGAGCAGGTGTGATCGGTAGACGGCATATCGAGTTGGCAATAAAACACCCGTCATGCGAACTCATTGCGATTTGTGATGTAAACTCAGACGCAGCAACCGTTGCCGAGCAACTTCGGGTTCCATTCTATCAAGATACCCAAGCCTTGCTATGCGAAACAGAACCAGAAGGAGCGATTATCGCCACCCCGACCGATCATCATGCGGAGGCTGGCATCGCTTGTGCCCAACATGGTGTCCACGTACTTGTCGAAAAACCTGTTACGGCGACTGTCGAACAAGCGGAAGCCTTCCTACAAATTGCGGAACGAAAGAAGATTCAGGTTCTGGTTGGTCACCACCGGCGCCACAATCCATTGATCCAAGCAACCCGCAACGCGATTCAACGAGGTAAGATTGGCAAGCTCATTGGCGTCTCTATGGTATGGGCACTTTTAAAGCCACAATACTACTATGATGCCACATGGCGCACCTTGCCCGGTGGTGGGCCGATTCTCATCAATCTCATTCACGATATCGACACTTTGCGATATATTTGCGGCGAGATCGAGCACGTTTATGCTATTGCAAGCTCAGAGACACGGGGTTTTGCCGTAGAAGATACGGCAGGCATCACGCTTCGATTCAAAAGTGGCGCAATTGGGACGATCTTCGTTTCAGACGCCACACCATCTCCGAGATCCTATGAATTGACGAGCGGTGAAAATTCGTTTTACCCAGAATATGGTGAAAGCTGTTACCACTTCTTCGGGACCAAGGGTTCGCTCGATTTTCCCCAAATGAGACAGTGGCACTATCAAAACGAATTCGCTGCCGGTTGGCAACATCCGCTGGAGCAAAATTTACTGGAGATACCCAAAGCCGATCCACTGGTTGCGCAGCTCGAACATTTCTGCCAAATCATTCGTGGCACAGAAGAGCCAATTATTAACGGACAAGATGGACTGAAGACGTTAGTTGCGACGTTGGCAATTTTGGAATCGGCGCAAAAGCAGCTGCCACAATTATGCCACTCCTGAACCAGGATTTGTCCAAACTTTATTCGCTATTTTGATTAACATAGGAACCAACCAAATGGCATTCACAATCGCAAAACCACAAATTCTCTTTAAAAGCCCAGGCGAGCAACCAAATGGTCTTCAGGCCGCAGCAGATGGTCTTTGGTGCATTGACCAAGTCGATCACAAAGTCTACCGGCAGGACTACAAGACGGGGGAGGTGTTATTTGAAGCCCAGACCGACACCGAACATTCCAGTGGCATCACTATCGGTGGCGGTTTTCTCTGGATTGCATCAACCTATGAGTGTAAGATTGCCAAGCTTGACTTGACAACGGGCAAAACGCTCGCAAAGTATGATTCACCTGGTGCAGGCGTTGTTGCTTGGACCGAAGGCACCGAGAACGCACGAGTCACTGGTGCGCATGGACTCGAATGGCGAGACAATCGACTCTATGTCGCCTCACCACCATCGCAGACGGTCCACGTCATGAATCCGGATACGTGGGAAGAGGTCAATCGCTTTCTTTCGGCAGGCTTGCGGGTACATGGGATTGCTTGGGGCGAGCAGGGTCGGCTTTGGGTATCGGACACATCGTCAGGTGTGATCAATCTGATGGACACTGAACAAGGTCGCATCCACCAAGTCATTCGCGTTGAAGCACCGGCTGAAGTCCACGGCATGACGATTCACGAAGGGGTGTTGTGGTACTGTGATGCACATACGCGAGATATCGGTCGTTTGATCGTGGACAACTAAACTGAGCAACGCCAATCGGTATATTAGTCAAAATCCGCATACGAAATACGTTTTAAATTACATGGTAAAGCAGCATCCAAATGTACAGGCAGAGATTCCGACGCAGTTTGGCCGGTTTCTGATGCAAACCTTTCCCGATTCTGATTCCACCTGTCATCTCTTGTTAACCTATGGCAACGTCGATGTAACTGAACGGATTCTTGCGAGAATTCATTCCAAATGCCTGACAGGAGAAGTCTTTGGATCCCTCCGTTGTGACTGTCAACCACAGCTTTTGGAAAGCATGCGGTTGATCTCTGAACATGGCAGCGGCCTCATTATCTATCTTGATCAAGAAGGGCGTGGCATTGGTCTCGTCAACAAGATTCGGGCCTATGCGCTTCAAGATGGCAAAGGCTTGGATACCGTTGATGCAAATCTTGCTGTTGGGCAACCGGTTGATGATCGTCGTTACGACATTGCTGTCGAAATCTTGCAATCGCTCAAAGCAAATAGAATTGCCCTGATGACCAACAATCCCGACAAAGTTCAAGCGCTCATCGATGCAGGATTCGACGTTGAACGTAGACCGTTGGAGATATCTGCCAACGATTACAATGTCGACTATCTTGAAACGAAGCGCGAGCGGCTGGATCACATGTTGTCGATGAAATCATCAAACAATTTCCACTCGGTGACTAAAGCAGAGAATGGACATCGTCAATCGTAGCGCGCACATGACAAGTCAACTGACGGAAACCATTTCCACCTTAATTGAACAATTGCAGATCGCAGGAGAATTGACCTCATCCCAGGATTCGGCTAAGCGTGTTGCGGGGATGTTTGGTGAGGTCTTTGCAGGTGTCGGTCAAGATCCCTTGGAGATCCTTCATCCTTTGATTCCAATTACTGAATCAGAGAGTGAGTTGAACATTGTCTCTCTCTCTGCCGTGAAGTTCTTCTCCATGTGTGAACATCACTTCTTGCCTTTTTACGGCTGTGTAGATATCAGCTATATTCCCAATCAACATATTACTTTACTTTCTGGTAAAGGCTTGAGTGACAAAGGGCAAACCGAAAGGGGCGGAAAAAAGAATCCACCCTGAAAAAACGGGATAAAATGTAAAAATAGTGCTCGGCTAGTTTAAGCAGCGGCATTGAGGCGGCGATGAGCGAGAACGCCTTTAGGGAAATGGTGTGAAACCGAGGCCTTTTTCCGAAAGTCAGGGTCGAGTTGGTCAGGAGTTGGAAAAAGAGCACTCGAGAGAACACGGCGCAGCCTGCCGGGAGTGGATTGAGGCTCTCGATCCCAGTAGCCAGTCGGTATGGGAGGAAGAGAAGCGGCTAAATGGGAAAGAAGATTGCCAGCAAGCAGCCCCAGTTCAGGTAAGCGGAAACAAGCCTCATCGGCATGAACAAATTGACGATGTAAGCCAATCATCTGCTTGGAAGCCAAGGGGGGAGGTTCAACAGGCCAGCGTTCCAGGTAGACAAGATAAATGGTTTCAGGCTGCAAAGTCATAACGGTCGCCAAAACCAAAGGTGTGTTGTAGGCCGGATCCTGAATGACGTAAATCGAGTAGGTACGGTTGGCTGTATCCACCTTGGTTGTTCTGGGGACGAGATTGTGCCATGCTTGATAGCAAATCAGGCGACCACTATAGAGAAAGCGACCAGACGAGTCCGGAGTTGTAGCCTCGAGTCGCTTTCCCTTATAGCTGCGAGAGCGGTCGCACAATATCACCATATTCAGGTGGTCTGCCTTTTCTTTGCGTTTGGGGAACTCATTGCGGCGCACTGTGCAGTTTCCCGCAGGACAAATCGGTCTATGCCGCTTTCTAGCATTTCTCTGATTGTAAACCCGGCATCGACCACCGCCACTTCGTCTGACTCCAGTGATTTCTTCGTCTCTGTCAGCAGCTTTTTCCGAAACTCACTTTCCTTTGTTCCAACCGTGCATCTCATGATTGCCTTGAGCAGTGGCACTCGCTTCCCGCCTATCTCCCCCGAGCTTATCATCACCAAAGATGAGCGGGCAATGCCCGACGAGCCGTTGAGTTATAGAGTCGGTTCACTTTCCCAGCTTCCGCCAGAACCCTGTGATATCTATGCTTTTCACTCGGTACCCTTCTAACTTTTTTGCCTCCCATTCCCTTTCCACTTCTTCTTGCCACGACCCCAGCAGACTTGTGATATCCCATGATCCATATCGAAAGCTCCACCAGCTTCGCCGGAGCTCCTCATCTTCAAACCCGCTTTCTTTCAATGCGCTATGGATTGCTCCTCGACTTTTCAGAAACGACCCATTCAGCATTGCCCACATCAGACGCATTACATTTACGTTTGTTCCCATCGGCGTTACTTGCAATACATTCATCAGTACTGCTATAGTTATTTCTGGCGCGGTTAGCATTCCTTCCTCCTTTTTGGGTTCTCTACCTTTAGGATGAACTGCTAACCGCTTTTTGTCACATTTCTCATCTCTTTTCTTTTACCAGAAAGTAAAGTATTATTGGTCTGGGCAAACTGACTAGACTAATCAAGACAGTAGCCCGCAAACCTCAACTGCAGGAGAAATTCACACAAGAAATTGCAACCAGTCTCCAGCAGGCGCTCAATCCCCAGGGTGTCGCAGTTCATATCACGGCAAAACACCTCTGCGAAGCCATGCGAGGCATGCGAGAAGAGAATCAAATCTTCTCGACCTTCAGCATGAAAGGGGTATTCAAATCTGATCTGAATTTGCAGGCGATTTTTATGAGCCAAGCGACAAAGCTTGAGAGCTAGAGCAACTCTTCACCCGTTTGAAACCACTCCAATGCTGTCGCCGCCCCCTTCACCTGTGCCACATGATGCGTCCGAATCAGATCAGTCCTTCCGACCATGGCAAAAAGAGCCGACAAAAGCTGTCCGCTGCGATACTCTTCGACGAAACTCTCTACGAATGAACTCATCTGGTTGCAAACGGGAAACCCCAGTGTACGCAGTCGAAAGGAGGTCAGGAAGGTCTTGAGTTTATAGTGTGTGTGCAATGCAACCCGGTTGGCTTGATAGTCTAGATTCGGATAGGTGAATCCCGCGCCCGGATCAACAAAGATCTTGCGGACTCCTACATTGGTTGCAATTTCTATCTCTCTTGCCAAAGATTCGTAGATCAGATCAACCGGGTCGCCCGTGTCGGCAAACTGATAGGTATCGATCTCACGCGGGTTTTTTGCTTGCACGTAACAAATTATGACGCCTGCATCGAACTCCGCTACTGTCCGATAAATCTTCTCGTTTTCTTCGCTGCCACTCAGGTTGACGACGTTGGTTCCGGCCATCAAACATTCTCGGGCGACTTGTTCATAGTAGGTCTCAACGGATGTCAAGACGCCTTCCTGACTCAATGTTTTGAGGACAGGTAAAATTTGACGATTCTGTTCCATTGCATCAACCCGTGCGGCTTCTCCTTGTGTCGATTCTGCACCCAGATCGACCAGATCCACCCCTTGCGCCTTTAGTAGAATGCCTCGCCGAATCGCTTGTTCAGAGCTGTAGCAGATGCTATCTTTGTTCCAAGAGTCTGTGGAGAGATTGATGACGCCCAGAATGGCCACTTCCGAATTAAAACGAAAATGTCTACCGCCAAGCGAAAACTCCTCGACTTGGGCGTGAAACGCGTCACGGTGTTTTTCGTACAAATCGTGGAGATATTCGAGAGTTAGCACTGTTTGGTAGCCTCTTCTATCGCACGGGTTGTCTCACATTTCATGCTAGACGGAAAACTGTCTTGCAATAATTCTAACGCTACAGATGCAGCTTTTACTTGTGCGACATGGTGGGTTCTCATTAAATCGGTCCTCCCCAGCATAGCAAAGACGGACGAAAAGAGCTGCCCATTTCGGAACTCCTCAACAAAACACTGGGCCAGCGAGCTCATCTGATTGCAGACAGGAAACCCTAGTGTTCTTAGGCGAAATGTTGTCAAGAATGCCTGGAGCTTTCTGGATATGTTAAACGCTGCGTTGTCGGTTTCATAGTCCAGATTTGGGTAGGTAAACCCTACACCCGAATCAACAAAAATCTTTCGAACTCCTAGTTTGGTTGCTAATTCTATTTCAGCCGCAAGAGATTCATAGATCAGGTTGACTGGGTCGCCCGTATCAGGAAACTGATAGGTGCTGATCTCACGAGGATTTTCTGCCTGTACATAGGGGGTGGTTCAGAATTAGGTTTACACTTTTGATACATAGACAAAAATCTATATGAGGTCATTTTCTGCCTGAGCATGGCTCAAATTAGAAAATATAAACATCTTTTCTCTTTGCAAAAATGTAAACCTAATTGTCCGCCTAAAATGAACCACCCCGTACATAGCAGATAATAACCCCTGCATCGAACTCAGCGACAGTGCGGTAAATCGCTTCATTCTCCTGGCCACCACTCATGTTTATGATATTTGCCCCTGCCAGCAGACATTCTCGGGCAACCTCTGCATAGTAGGTCTCTACAGATGTTAATACCCCTTCCTGACTAAGCGTTGTAACGACAGGTACGATTTGGCGATTCTGCTCCGCTGCATCAACTCGCGCCGCTTCTCCTAATGTGGACTCAGCACCCAAATCGACTATATCAGCGCCTTGGGCTTTTAGCATTATGCCGCGTCGTGTGGCCTGTTCGGGACTGTAACAAATACTTTCCTTGGTCCAAGAATCGGTAGAGAGGTTGATGACTCCCATAATCGCTGGTTCCGAATTGAAGTTAAACTTTCTGTTGCCAAGTGCAAATTCCTCAACTTGGGTATGAAATGCATCTTGGTGTTGTTTGTATAGGTGATGAAGATATTCGAGTGTATGCATGATTCTCTGTCTGGGTTAGTTGGGCGGTACAGCACAAATTATGTGAATTGCAGATCTCAGTCAGAGAAAACCTGAATTTACATACAATTTGGCGTACCACCGTTAGTTGTTGATTTATTTGGGAGGAATAGCTCTTTGGACGTGGTGCGTAAGTGGAAAATCATCCCGAGTCCGCTCAATCTCGACGCCTACCGAACGGCCAAAGCGAGCAGCCGTTGGTTTTTCAACGCGTACCATGACTTTTGCTATCTTAAATTCTGTCAGAATAAGTTTGGCTAAATCGGTCACGAGCTTTTCGATTAACAAGTCACTCCCCTCTTCGATATGCTGGATGATGCGTTTCGATACAGCACTGTAGTTGATGGTTTCATCCAAATTCTCTGTCAAAGCTGCTCTCGTTATATCTGTGTACATGATAACATTGACCCAGATATCCTGCTTGTTCACCCGTTCATCTGGATTGACACCCAATATCCCGCGAACAACTAGATCCCGAATGATGATTTTATCTTGCATCTGATTCAATTTTGTTCTCCCCTACATAAAGTGAAACCAAGAAAGAAATTAAAAATAGGACACAGATTGATTGGATTTTCAGGATTGAATTCGTGTGTATCCATGTCAATCCGTGTCTAAATACTTTCTCAGGTTATCTTATACTTTGCTCTGTATAAAAACCGTAGTTTGTTCTCTCTGATTGAGCTTTCGACAACCACGGTTTTCATCGCAACCGCAGTATAGATGTTCATTTTGAAATGAGCTTGTCGGTCGACTCAGTATAACATTTCAGTATCCGTTTCCCTGTACTTGCGACCAAAGGTTGCGATGTGTATACTCTTAATGGCTATATCATTTAAACTTCAGACAATTGTCCCTCGATAGCAAGCGATCCGATTGAGAGAAAGGCACGATTATGATTGAGTTTCCGATTGTCGATACCCATCTTCACGTATGGGATCCGGGTTATTTGCGTTATCCGTGGCTTGAAGAGATCCCCATGCTCAACCGGCCACATCTACTGCAGGATTACAACCAAGCAACTGGCCCGATCAATGTGGAGAAGATGGTCTTCCTCCAGTGCGAGTGTAATTTTGAGCAATTTATGGATGAGGCGGCATGGGTAACGAAGTTGGCACAAGAGGATCCACGGATCGAGGGCATGGTCACGTGGGCACCCTTGGAAAAAGGCGATGCGGCAAGAGATGACCTGGAAAAGCTAGCTGAGAATACGCTTGTGAAAGGTGTCCGTCGCATTATCCAGTTTGAAGAGGATATCGAGTTCTGTTTGCAACCTGATTTTGTGAAGGGTGTCCAGGCTCTACCCGATTATAGCTTTAGCTTTGATATCTGTATTTCGCACATCCAGCTGGCGAACACCATCAAGATGGTGGCCCAATGCCCGAATGTTCAGTTTATCCTTGATCACATCGGCAAGCCCGATATTGCGAACCAACTCCTTGAACCGTGGAAGCAGGAGATCAAGACATTAACAGATTTCTCCAATGTCTGGTGCAAAATCTCTGGGTTGGTGACGGAAGCTGATCATGCCAACTGGACTAAAGAAGATCTCAAACCATACATCGATCATGTCATCGACTGCTTCGACTTTGATCGCGTCATGTATGGCGGAGATTGGCCCGTGGCAACTCAGGCGACAGAGTATCCACGTTGGGTGGAGACATTGGAGTGGGCAGTAAACGATTG
This sequence comes from Chloroflexi bacterium TSY, assembly GCA_019217005.1. The sequence continues at coordinate 68,935 of JAHBNG010000008.1, read as the reverse complement.
TTCAGACACTGAACTGAAGAAACTCTTTCATGATAATGCGATTGCGTTTTACCGCTTGCCGTAAGGGTTCAGAGTTATCCCACTTTATCGGAGGTCCCGTCTCTGGCGGGACAAGCAGCAAAAGAATGGCCTCTTCCAAGTAAAGAACCAGAGTTCTGGATGCCCCTCACATCAGAGATGTGACCTACGATCGAGTGGCGCACCTCGAAACTAGTCTAATTTCGATCCCGTTGTACAATCAAGGTATGGGAGGGAGTTAAGAGGGCTAGAGGATCAAGCAAACGAGTTAACAAATGGAACAGAGCTTTCAAACGACAGTTCAAAAGAAAGGGAGCCAAGTCTTCATCGAACTCCCATTCAACCCAAATGATGTCTGGAGACGAAAACAACGCCATTACACCCATGGTCTGATCAATGATGTCCGCATCCGCTCGTTGCTCAAAGAAAAGGATGGCGTCTATCTGATCTCCTTGGGGGCAGCTTGGCGACGAGATTCGGGTATTGAGGCAGGTGACACAGTGACGGTTAGCTTAGAGCCAGAAGGACCGCAACGAGAAACGATCGCAAAAGATATTGCTGATGCGTTGGAGCAGGAAGGTGCTGCTGGTGAATTCTTTGACTCACTTGCCACATTTTATCGCAGGAACTACATCAACTGGGTTGAGGATGCCAAAAAGCCGGAAACGCGTTCAGCACGGATTATTGAAATGGTTACCTTGCTGAAGGCTGGCAAGCAACAAAAATAATCTCTGCATTTATTGCGTGCTGCGTGGTACTCGTCTAGAATCCGGTTGTGTTGCGAGATTTTGTTTTGGAATTCGGATATTTATCCTTCCTTATGGTCCAAATTGATGACCAGTCCTAGGAGCAGGTAACTCCACGATTTGCCGTGCGAATCTAGATTGAGAGAGCGATTGACGCCACCCTCAAGTCCATCTTCGATCACAAAATTGAGTGCATGTAAATGCTCTAGTTCATATCGACGGATCTCACCGCGAAATATTTCTCCAAAGTGGGTCTTCAGTCTGTCCACCGTGACTTGCGCCTTTAGGCCAATCCAAAAAATAAAATATACGCGAGAAGGTGTTAAACTAGCTCTCCAAAAGGAGCAAAAATGACAATCTCGCCAGAAATGGTTGAAGTCTTGAAAGAGACGAAGGCCATGTTAAGTGGATACGAAAGAAGGCACTTCATGGCCCAAACGGTCAAAACGATATGCGAAGGGAGTCCGACGAAAGCAGAACGAGAGTTGGGCTGGAATCGGGCGACGATAGCCAAAGCCCTGGAAGAACTAGAAGGCGGCTTCTGTTATGTCGACCAAAGCCACCGACGTGGTCGCAAAAAAGCCGAAGACCATATCCCCACTTTACTGGCCGATATGGTTGAAATCGCCGATCAATTCAGCCAGACCGATCCCACCTTTCGACCCCCCCAATTGTACACTCGACTAACCGCCGCCGAAATGCGTACCCAGCTCATCGAGCAGAAAGGATACACAGATGAGGAATTGCCTGGCGAAGAGGCCATCCGCTTGAAGCTCAATGAGTTAGGCTATGGCTCAAACCGGGTCAAAAAAAGTCAACCAGTGAAAAAAGATCCCAGAGACCGATGCGATCTTTGATAGAATTCATCAGATCAATCAAGAAGCGGATGCAGACGAGACGGTTCTGCGCCTCTCTTGGGATGCCAAAGCGACGATTTTACTTGACCGTTTCTCGAGAGAAGGGATAAGTCGAGTGGTTGTCAAAGCGCTCGATCATGACTTTCAAGATAAGAAGACCGAGAAAGTCACTCCTTTTGGCATTTACCTCCCTTCAACCAAGGAACTCTTTCTTTACTTGACTCAGTCGAAAGTGACGAGTGACTTTATTGTCGACTGCCTGATTGATTTTTGGGAAAGCGTACGTGAACACTTTCCTCACGTCAAGACCCTCGTGATCAATCAGGACAATGGTCCCGAAAATCATACCCGTCGGACTCAGTTTATGTATCGTCTCACTCAGTTTGTTGAGCACTATCGTCTCTCTATTCAGCTCGCCTGCTACCCTCCTTATCACAGTAAATACAACCCCATCGAACGGGTTTGGGGCCATCTTGAAAAACACTGGAACGGTTCTCTTCTCGATTCTCTTGAGACCGTTCTCAATTTTGCCCGTTCTTTTCGCTTTAACCAACTACAACCCTTCGTTCACCTGAATTCCACTCTTTATGAGACCGGCGTCAAACTCACTCAGAAAGAGATGGACCGTTTGGAACAACGCTTCCAACGTTTACCTGGTTTAGAAAAATGGTTTGTCCTTATTCCCCCTCTCCATTCTCTCGTTCGCGTATAACTTTACTTTCTGGTAAAAGAAAAGAGATGAGGTGAGAAATGTGACAAAAAGCGGTTAGCAGTTCATCCTAAAGGTAGAGAACCCAAAAAGGAGGAAGGAATGCTAACCGCGCCAGAAATAACTATAGCAGTACTGATGAATGTATTGCAAGTAACGCCGATGGGAACAAACGTAAATGTAATGCGTCTGATGTGGGCAATGCTGAATGGGTCGTTTCTGAAAAGTCGAGGAGCAATCCATAGCGCATTGAAAGAAAGCGGGTTTGAAGAGCTCCGCGAAGCTGGTGGAGCTTTCGATATGGATCATGGGATATCACAAGTCTGCTGGGGTCGTGGCAAGAAGAAGTGGAGTGGAAAGGGGAATGGGAGGCAAAAAAGTTAGAAGGGTACCGAGTGAAAAGCATAGATATCACAGGGTTCTGGCGACCGAAGCTGCAAGGGAAAGTGAACCGACTCTATAACTCAACGGCTCGTCGGGCATTGCCCGCGATCATCTTTGGAGTGATGATAAGCTCGGGGGAGATAGGCGGGAAGCGAGTGCCACTGCTCAAGGCAATCATGAGATGCACGGTTGGAACAAAGGAAAGTGAGTTTCGGAAAAAGCTGCTGACAGAGACGAAGAAATCACTGGAGTCAGACGAAGTGGCGGTGGTCGATGCCGGGTTTACAATCAGAGAAATGCTAGAAAGCGGCATAGACCGATTTGTCCTGCGGGAAGCGATTAACTGCACAGTGCGCCGCAATGAGTTCCCAAACGCAAAGAAAAGGCAGACCACCTGAATATGGTGATATTGTGCGACCGCTCTCGCAGCTATAAGGGAAAGCGACTCGAGGCTACAACTCCGGACTCGTCTGGTCGCTTTCTCTATAGTGGTCGCCTGATTTGCTATCAAGCATGGCACAATCTCGTCCCCAGAACAACCAAGGTGGATACAGCCAACCGTACCTACTCGATTTACGTCATTCAGGATCCGGCCTACAACACACCTTTGGTTTTGGCGACCGTTATGACTTTGCAGCCTGAAACCATTTATCTTGTCTACCTGGAACGCTGGCCTGTTGAACATCCCCCCTTGGCTTCCAAGCAGATGATTGGCTTACATCGTCAATTTGTTCATGCCGATGAGGCTTGTTTCCGCTTACCTGAACTGGGGCTGCTGGCTGGCAATCTTCTTTCCCATTTAGCCGCTTCTCTTCCTCCCATACCGACTGGCTACTGGGATCGAGAGCCTCAATCCACTCCCGGCAGGCTGCGCCGTGTTCTCTCGAGTGCTCTTTTTCCAACTCGACCCTGACTTTCGGAAAAAGGCCTCGGTTTCACACCATTTCCCTAAAGGCGTTCTCGCTCATCGCCGCCTCAATGCCGCTGCTTAAACTAGCCGAGCACTATTTTTACATTTTATCCCGTTTTTTCAGGGTGGATTCTTTTTTCCGCCCCTTTCGGTTTGCCCTTTGTCACTCAAGCCTTTACCAGAAAGTAAAGTATAATTATTTTTCAGTAGCAGCAAAAGTCGGGTACAAATTTTTCATGCAAACAGAGGGCTGCTCTAGGATTTCACCCCTTATGGTCATTTTTTGTACCCGACTTTTGCCGTAGCTGTTATTTTTTTGGTTTAGCCTTACGGCTTCAAAGTAAGCAGCATCATAAACAAATAACCCGATACTCGAACGGTTTCCTTTGTCACCTGCACGAGCATGGGCAATGTCTCGTAAATATCGTTGTCGACTCATGCAACAAGTACCTTGATTTCTGTTTCTACCTGATGTCGCGGCAGAAAAGTATCGTGCGTGATGACGCTCGGCGTGATGTTGCCCCGAAACCCACCGCCTCCCGCAGGTCCACAACAGAGCAATGACTCAACTTCCCAAAGAAGTGTCTCAGCCTCGTCTTGATTGGATGAACGCAATGCAACACGCAGCCTAACATCTTCCCCTCTTGGTGGTGAATCGACAAGCGGTTTATCGATGTCTACGGTTGCAGAACCGTGTAACGCGCTTATGCCGATCAAATCAACACGTAGCTCCTGTTGAATCTGGTGTAGATTCATCATCCTCTCTCTCACAATCTCGCCTGCCAGCCTGGCCCGATTGACGGCCCCGATACCAGCATAACTAATGTTCGCCTCGGCCAAATATCCGCCATCAAAAGCCACTGTCACTTTGAGTTCGGTAGGATAAGGACGTCCCGCTGCGCCCGATACGTAAACGCGATCGTGCCCAGCATCAGCTAGTTGTACAGTCGAAAAGTCGGCCGTAACGTCTGGTGTTAGATATGCAGTTGGATCATGGATTTCATAGAGTAACTGCTCCTTGACCGTTTCCATCGTCACGCATCCACCGGCGGTGGATAACTTTGTGATAGTCGCCCTCCCGTCTGGCGTAACCTCGGCAATCGGAAAGCCTACATAGGCCAAATTGGGAACATCTTTGACACCAGGATCCGCAAAGTATCCACCCGTTACTTGTGCCGCGCACTCCATGAGATGACCAACAACAGTGCCTTGTCCCAACCGATTCCAATCATCAAGCGCCCAGCCAAAACGATGAACCATTGGTGCCAGAAAAAGGGATGGATCGGCCACCCGTCCGGTAATGATGACGTCTGCCTCTGTTTCAAGGGCAGGCAAAAGGGCCTCAATGCCGAGGTATGCATTTGCACCCACAAACGGGAGTTCCACATCGGCAACAGACTGATTTTCCTCGGGTAACCAAGTCTCCTGTGAGATGAGTGTCGATACATCGTCTCCATCAAGGTAAGCCACGGTCAATCCATTCAGACCCAACTCGTGAGCAATTTCGATTGTCTGTTCCGCTGCAGCTCGAGGGTTGGCAACGCCCATATTGGTGATCAGCCGGACATCATGTGCCACGCATAGGGGCAAAATGGACAAAAAGCGGCGACTTAGCCATTTATTGTAACCCATGCTTGGATCAAGCATCCGGTCTCTGTGACCAAAAGCCAAGGTACGTTCACCAATACATTCGAAAACAATCGCATCCAGGTGACCGTCGCGGACTAGATCACAGGCAGGGTCGAGTCTATCTGCTGAAAAACCGGCTCCAGTGCCGAGACGTAGAATGTCAGACATAGTGCTATTTAGACGATTCAAAAAATTACTGATCCACAGATTGACAGGATGTACAAGATTAGAAGAGTGAAAATCGCGTCAATCCCGTCAATCTGTGGATCGTTTAAAAATTGGATTGGCCTTAAGTGTAAAGCCGAGAAAGTATTTGGACACGGACAAATGGATTTTCAGAGCCTACCCTGAGTCTTCGAAGGGGTTCAATCCGTGTTCGATTCCTAATTTCTTTCTTGGTTTCCCCTAACACGAAGAAATTCTCAGTGTATTGCAATCGTGTCATTCTCGAGTGCAGTGAAGAATCTAACGATTGTGGTCTACTGATTCTCAATTCGGTTCACGTAAGGCTAAACCAAAAAAATAAATAATTATACGCGAACGAGAGAATGGAGAGGGGGAATAAGGACAAACCATTTTTCTAAATCAGGTAAACGTTGGAAGCGTTGTTCCAAACGGTCCATCTCTTTCTGAGTGAGTTTGACGCCGGTCTCATAAAGAGTGGAATTCAGGTGAACGAAGGGTTGTAGTTGGTTAAAGCGAAAAGAACGGGCAAAATTGAGAACGGTCTCAAGAGAATCGAGAAGAGAACCGTTCCAGTGTTTTTCAAGATGGCCCCAAACCCGTTCGATGGGGTTGTATTTACTGTGATAAGGAGGGTAGCAGGCGAGCTGAATAGAGAGACGATAGTGCTCAACAAACTGAGTGAGACGATACATAAACTGAGTCCGACGGGTATGATTTTCGGGACCATTGTCCTGATTGATCACGAGGGTCTTGACGTGAGGAAAGTGTTCACGTACGCTTTCCCAAAAATCAATCAGGCAGTCGACAATACAGTCACTCGTCACTTTCGACTGAGTCAAGTAAAGAAAGAGTTCCTTGGTTGAAGGGAGGTAAATGCCAAAAGGAGTGACTTTCTCGGTCTTCTTATCTTGAAAGTCATGATCGAGCGCTTTGACAACCACTCGACTTATCCCTTCTCTCGAGAAACGGTCAAGTAAAATCGTCGCTTTGGCATCCCAAGAGGCGCAGAACCGTCTCGTCTGCATCCGCTTCTTGATTGATCTGATGAATTCTATCAAAGATCGCATCGGTCTCTGGGATCTTTTCACTGGTTGACTTTTTTGACCCGGTTTGAGCCATAGCCTAACTCATTGAGCTTCAAGCGGATGGCCTCTTCGCCAGGCAATTCCTCATCTGTGTATCCTTTCTGCTCGATGAGCTGGGTACGCATTTCGGCGGCGGTTAGTCGAGTGTACAATTGGGGGTCGAAAGGTGGGATCGGTCTGGCTGAATTGATCGGCGATTTCAACCATATCGGCCAGTAAAGTGGGGATATGGTCTTCGGCTTTTGCGACCACGTCGGTGGCTTTGGTCGACATAACAGAAGCCGCCTTCTAGTTCTTCCAGGGCTTTGGCTATCGTCGCCCGATTCCAGCCCAACTCTCGTTCTGCTTTCGTCGGACTCCCTTCGCATATCGTTTTGACCGTTTGGGCCATGAAGTGCCTTCTTTCGTATCCACTTAACATGGCCTTCGTCTCTTTCAAGACTTCAACCATTTCTGGCGAGATTGTCATTTTTGCTCCTTTTGGAGAGCTAGTTTAACACCTTCTCGCGTATATTTTATTTTTTGGATTGGCCTTTTGGGCTTTTGGGTTCTAAAGCCTTTCAGGAAAATCTTTTCCCGTTGTTAATGGCATTTCAGCGTTTCAGCTAGTCAGCTCTCTGGCTGACCGGCTGAAATGCTGACAAGCTTCTGCTTCGCGTGGAAAAACATTATCTGAATATCTATAATTTAGTCAGACTCAGTAGATCCAAATTTCAGGTTTTGAGAGAGAATTCTGGCTAAACAGTTGACATAAATACAAATTTGCCGGTCGATATCTAGTTTTTGCGTTAGATTTGGGCGATTTTCAGATATGAAATAGGTTGTTTTCTGTAACCGAAATCTGAATAAATGACTCCAAAATCCCTGCAATCTCGACTGAAAATAGCCAAAAACGCCAAATTTGGATCTACTGAGACTAGGAATTATGCATCATACTCCTGTCGGGGATAGAGCGGTCGTTTCAGGTACAGTTGCTCGCTATGCCAGGGCGCAAACTGGTAGAGATCCCAACCAAAGAGCAAACCTTGCTCTGGCGTGGGCATGTTCCCCAAATTGTCCTTGACGATCACTGGATGTGGTGGCATGGCGCATGTCCCGATCACGTAGACATTCTCCGCATTGATGCGGACGATCTCTTTGCCCAACTCAACCTGCCTATCGATGTCGGTGGTTGTCTTCATCTCCTGCCACAGATCCCAGAGTATTTGCATATTCTCATCGGTCGGCTCCTCACCCGACTCGCCGCCACTGACGAGCCACCGCGTCCATTGCGGATACATCGTTGATTCCCACCCAAGATTGTAGGGGACCCAAAACTGGGGCGTTAGTGGGAAGAGCCAGTCAGTACACTTGTCCGCGCCCCAGGTGCCCATCGCGACTTGGTTCCCTGGATACCGTTCGCTGATCAACTCACCAGTGATGGTCTTGACAGACACGTCCAAACCAATCGCTTGCCAGTAGCCCTTCACCAACTGCCAAACTGTGTTGGTCTGTGGATCAACGCCGCTCTCGATGGTCCACGCCAATTTTTCCCCGTCCGGACGCAGACGCCATTCATTATTGCTATCCCATTCCAGCCCCATCTCATCCAGGAGCGCGTTGGCCTGATCCACATCGTATTCGGTGTAGAGCTTGGCATACTCCTCAACATAGTAGCTGGCAGCCGGGATCACGGTGGCCTGTTGCGGCGTTGCTCGTCCGAAGAAGGCCAGTTCGTTGATCTCGTCACGGTTGATGGCGTGGGAGAGGGCAATGCGGAATCGCTTGTCGCGGAAGATGTCACGCAGGGTGGTGTCCTCTTCATAGGTCTGGTTGGGCTGGAAGAGCATGGCTGCACCGGTCAAATTCGGAACGGTAAACGCCTTGTATTGACCTTGCTCTTCATTCGTCTTGTAAAGCGGCCAGTTCGAGGCATTGGGCATCCAGCCGAACTCAATGTCCAGTTCACCACTGATCATCGCCGCATCCTGGATGTCGTTATCGAGTAAGATCTTGATGAAAGCGGCATCAATATAGGGAAGCTGGTTGCCGTCCGGATCGACCTTCCAATAATAGGGGTTGCGCTCGAAGAGCCAATGAGTCTCTGTCTTTTCCAGAAGCTTATAAGGTGCAAGCGTTGGCAGCTCCGGATTGTTTTCAGGGACGCCCTCATCCAGTACGGCCTTACTTCTGAAATAGCCCGTCCAGTCGTCATACCCAGCCTCCTCCACCTTGGCTGTCAGCTCTGCTTCATCGACATAATTGGCATGGAATTGGCTGGAGTAATGCTTGGGATAGACCAGACCTGTGCCCTGGATATGGGCCAAATATTTGAGGATGAAAGGGTAGGGTTGATCAAACAGGATCCGGACCGTAAAATCATCTATCTTTTCCGCTGTTGCAACGCTTTCTCCCCCAGGTTTGAGCCAGGTGGGTTTGGTTGGGGAGAGATCATCGTTGCCAAGTACATCCTCAAAATAGAACATTATGTCGTCGGCGGTGTGTGGCTGACCATCCGACCACCTCAGTCCTTCCCGTAAATGTAGGGTCAGGCTCATGCCATCTTCGGACAACTCAAAGCTTTCGGCAATGTTGGGCTCAACGGTGCGTAGATCTGTGCCAATGCGCAACACGCCCTCTTGCCCAACGCCGGTTCGTCCACTGTGAAAAGTTCCAGCCGATGGGTTTCCAACCGTAAACATTCCTCCATATTCACCAGGCCCTTCCCAAGTCTCCACAATTTGCGGACTCAGTGGCAACCGCTCCTCAACTGGCGGCAATTGCCCTGCCTCCACTCGCCTGGTCAGCATGGGGGATTCTTTGCCGCCCACCGCGGCTGCCGATTCGGCGGCAGCGTCACCCGCAGCAGAGTCTCCGGCTGGAGCTGCCTCTTGCCCACCACTTGAGCCACAAGCCGTGAGGAACGTATCGGCGATCATCGTACCGGACAGTTTGAGCACTTCTCGGCGATTAAAATTTCTACTCATTTACCTCCGTCTCCTTTCGCTGTGCTGGTATCCCAAATTGTGTGTAAATCTGCTTTCTCTCTGAGAGACAAACCCAGATTCACACAATTTGTGGTATACCATCCTTTCACCGTTGACTTCTGTTTCTCTAACTTTTCAGTCAAGCCTTCATTTTCCAAATCATGTGCAAATATCTGGCTGTTCATCAAAAAAACCAGTAGCAGCAAAAGTCGGGTACAAATTTATTATGTTGAGTTAGAAGGGGAGTCAGAATCATGACGATTTGTATTTGAAAGAAGAGCAGACTCCCAAGCGATTTCAAGTTCAGAAACGACTGAATCAAGGTGATGGCAAAAGCGAAAATAATCTTTGCGTTCAGCCAGGATCGAATGTAAACGTTGCCGTTCAAATAAATAAGCGGACCGGTCAACGGATCGCAGCCGGAAGAGCAATTCGTCTTTGGTTTCAGTCGGATCGACGAAGGCAGCAAAAGAGCCATAGCGAAGGACGAAGTTATTAACACTTTTGCGTCCAGTGATAAGTCGTTGATTGGTTTTCAAGCGGCCAAAGAAGCCCTCCAGGGCATTGTTAGTGGAAGGAAGACCCGAGACATCGTAGCAGACAAAGAGCCCCCACCAACGGTTGCGAAATGTTGTGTTGATATGCTGAACAATCGAGCGATCTGCGTCATCGAGAGTCGTATCCTGTGTCAGTGCGACTAAATATTGATCAACAGCTGATGCAACGGAATGAGCAGTGACCTGTACCTGGTCGTCGGCTTGAGAGTCAGGCGACAAAAGCCGTTTGCAAAACGATGAAAACCAGCAATCTTGATTAAGCGGGTCAGTAACGGATGCCCCCTTTTTCCTGAGCCCGTAATAATGATGCTTCAATCGTGATTAATTGTTGAACCATCTGTAAGCCACCTAATTCAAAAGGAGCCAATCCTCTTGTCAATAAAGTGAACCGCAGATAGCGAGTATATTGCAAAAGAACTGCTTTGTAGGGATCGGTTTCCGCCAATTCTCGAACCGTTTTGTAGACCCGATTCAAAAAGCCACGCAGCTTCTTTTTGAGTTGAGTTTTCATTGTACGGTCAAGCGCATAAGTGAGTCGCCCAGCTTCTTTAATGCAATGGAACTGACAAGTCTGATGGGGGCAATTCGGCCACACTTGAGCAACAGCAAGTTGGATGTTTTCCTGGGCGTCACTGATGATGCCCTTGATAGGGATTTCCCATTCGTTTATCGGTTCCAACAGTGCTGAAACCAGAGTCTTGTGAGTCCCTGATTCCAACACTTCTGCCATCAAAGTGATGTCTAACTGGACTTCTCGAACCACATAGAGCGCTGGACTTCCTTTCTCTGGTTGCATCCCATCTATGGAGAGGATTAGTCCGCCCAACCTTTTCCATTTTTTCTGCTGGTTTACTACCTTCGCTGGCTGTCCAGCTCGCAACAAGGCTAAAAATGTACCGATTAAGTTCAGCACTTGTCTTTCAGATATCGTTATCCGCTCTTTTAGTCCTTTATGGATTTCGGCCACTCTTCGTTGATGCCAAAATCGTTGGTATCCTATTTCGACGATTACATCTAACCCATAACCGCATTCGGGTACACCAACTCTTCTGCTTCTTGGGAACGATAGACCACTTCTTGCTGCAAGCAGTTCTCATTTTGACACCGATATCCATGACTTACCACATAATATCTGCCCTCCAGTGTTTCCAGATACTTATGCCATAATTTATAGCTTCTTTTCAGTTTGCTTTTGCAGTTCGGACAGCGCTTCTTTGTTGGTCGGTAGTATCGTTTCTCTACCTGCTTCTCCTTCTTTTTGCGCATTTTTCCGGACCTCCTTGGCCTCTCCTATTCTAGCCTTTTCTTCCGGAGGTCTTCAATTTATCTCTTTTTGGTCGCAATCATTTACTTGTCATAATATTTCTGTACCCGACTTTTGCCGTAGCTGAAAAAAAAGAAAGCAGAAAAACTAAGCTTGTGGTCGACGACGGATAGTTCGTTGACGAATGTGGAAAGATTCGTCATAGGTGGTTCGGTCTTGCCACATTTTCCAAAGAATGGCCAGCCAGCGGTTGGCTAAAGCCCGATGAGAGCGACTGACCGAGTGGCCCTTTTGACGAGCTTGTGTAAAGTAAGCCGAAGCCCAGCGAGATTGCTGGCGCGAAGAACGAGCCAGTTGCTGAGAAAAGTAACGAAACTCTTTATCACAAGAGCGGCGAAAGTGGACCAAGTGGACTTTGCCACTTTGGTTGGTAACGGGAGCCGTGCCAGCTAAAGTCTGGACCATGCTGGAATGGGGGAAGCGGCGGCGATCTTCGCCAAATTTGACCAGCAAAGAGGGAGCCAAGAGCTCTCCTGCGCCCGGCAGGGAAGCAAAAATGGGGTGATCCTCGTGTTGCAGAAAAAGAGAGTTCAACTGTTGGAGTGTTGCTTGCTTGGAGTTGAGGGTATGGAGCAAGAGTCGGGCAAGTTGCTGGGCTTGAACTTGACAAGCTTGGGCAACACCGGAGCTGAACGGGGATGTTGTGTGGTCAAGGCATCAAAACAGGTGAGCCATTTGGAGGGCTGATTATGTTTATGTTGCTTGAGAAAGACCTGAAATTCATCATAGGTTGCTTTTTCTGCTGCTTGCGGCGACGGATAAGCCAGAATCAGATGAGCTGCAATGGGCGATGGCCAACTAAAGACATTGAGCAAAGCGGGATGGTATCTGAGCAAACAACTACGCAAGCGATTGGAGACAGCAACCGTTTCTTTGCGCCAAAACTCGGTCATGCTCACCACGATGCGCATTTGCTGGAGTAATTCACTCCCTGGATGCCAAGGATAGAATCGGTGAACATCTGTTCTGACCAGTTCAGCTATCGTATATGCATCACTTTCATCAGTGCGAGCACCGCTCTGATTGTACCTCGCCCGACTTGCTTTGACCACGTTCGGTGGGAGGACATATAGATTTGTATACCCAGCATCCCATAAGTAGTCAATTATCAGATTATGTGCTGTCTCTAATCCGATTCGACATTTTCATGGCCGATATCCATCGTTTCTCGCCACTTTTCTAGTTGCTTAAAGCCATCCACACTATGTTCTATTGTCATGTAGTTAATTCGACGACCGTTTTCATCCGTTATCATTACATCATGTTTTGTTTCACTCCAGTCTATTCCTATGAATATCTGCATTTTTTGACCTCCTCATTCACTTGAGGATTGCCTTTGGTCATTTTTTTCGGACGCTCTTTTCCGTTTTCCTATTATGGCATTCGAGATGCTACACGCTTGCGACGGTTCTAGGCGTCGGCTTGGTGGACTGTCCGGGAAGGGCGGTCGCACCGCGGGAAGAGGGCGGTCCTTTTTACCAAGCCGGAGTTCGATTCCGAGTGACAGCTTCTCTCTTTCTGTCTCTCTCATTCTAACTCCTTTCCTATATTATCTAATAGGTAGAGGGCAAGAACAGCCTCGTTATAGAGTTGTTCCAAAATAACGAGATGAACATCGATGACCGCATTCCAGGAATGGACCAAGCAAACTCTCTCGACCGAAACAAGCCCTGGTCCATTCCCGGAATGCTCCACCTGCTTATTTCGGAACAACTCTAATATCCTCAATCATCAATGGATCAGCGGAAGGTGAGCGACTGTGGCGCGGCATAAGGGGAAACCGATCTTAACGCTCAATCTACTGGGGGTGCCCGAAGTTCTGCTTGGGGATAAACCATTATCATTGGGGACGGCCAAGGCTAAGGCGCTGCTCTTTTACTTGGTCGTCACGGGACAACCGCACAGCCGAGCAATGCTGGTTGATCTGCTTTGGGGTGAAATGGCTGAGGCCAAGGCGCGACGCAACCTAACGACCACCTTGACCAACCTACGCAAGAAACTATCCCCTTTCTTGGAGGTGGAACCAGATCGAATCGCCTTTCGGCAGGATTCCCATTACCAGCTCGATGTAGACCAATTTGAAGAGCAGTTGGCTCAGGGTGAGTCAACCCAAGAGATGAGGCTGGTGCGGGAAGCAGTTGCTCTTTATCGGGGTGAATTTCTAGAAGGGTTGAGTGTCAAAGATGCCCATGTTTTTGAAGAGTGGGTCTTTACTGAAAGTGAAGGATTGCGCGAACAACTGCTTCAAGCGCTGCAAAACCTGGTCGATGACGCCGTCCATCATGGTGACTACGCCAGTGGTCTTGACTACGCTCATCAACTGCTGACAATGGACCCATGGCGCGAAACGGCCCATCGCCAGCTCATGATCCTCCATGCCCAAAATGGCCGCCGCGACGCTGCATTGACTCAATATGAAACGTGCCGCAAGATTCTGGCTGAAGAGTTGGGTGTTGATCCACTGCCGGAGACCATGGCGCTCCACATGCGTCTGTTAGAGGCAGATACGACGCCTCCCCACAACCTGCCTCCTCCCCCCAACAGCTTCGTGGGTCGCACCACAGAACGACAGCAGATTGCCCAGCAGCTTGACAATCCAGAATGCCGTCTGCTTACCGTTGTTGGGCCTGGTGGTGTGGGAAAGACACGCCTTGCCGTAGAAGCTGCTCGCCGCTACACGGACTCAGCGACGTCTTTCACGTCGAATCATTTTGGCGACGGAATCTACTTTGTGTCAGTGGTCGGTCTGGCAGATGGTGTCTCTACCTCTGACAGCTCATCTGGTGGCATCAACAATGGTAGAAATAGGGCAGCAAAGCAGTCATCATCTGTGGTGCATGCCCTGATCACGGCCATTGCCGAGGCGGTCGGCTATACTTTTGCTGGATCAACGCCACCCCAAGATCAACTGTTCTCAGCCCTCCGCAGTCGTTCGCTGCTGCTGCTCTGCGACAACTTTGAGGCATTGTTGCAGCCCAACATCGGCCAAACAGTACTAGATTTTCTGTCGTCCCTGCTGAGGGAGATCCCCAATGTGAAGCTGCTCGTCACTTCGCGGGCTAGACTGAGGCTGGTTGAAGAGTGGGTATTGTCCATCGAAGGATTAGATTACCCAACTACAGCGCAATTGATCTCTTTATGAAACGCGCCGAGCAAATTCAGACTGGTTTTGCCCTTTCGTCAGATGAAGTGCCTCACCTGGTCCATTTGTGCCAGCTTTTGGAAGGGTTGCCGCTAGGATTGGAGTTGGCTGCCAATTGGGTCATGGATCTTTCGTGTGCAGAGATTGTGGCCGAAATTGAGCAGGGCATCGATTTTCTGGAGGGTCATCTGTATAATGTACCTGCGCGCCACCGCAGCATGAGAGCTGTGTTCGACTATTCTTGGCGTCTGCTCACACCAGAGCAACAGCGCATTTTCAGCACGCTTTCCATCTTTCGGGGGGGATTCACGCGCAAAGCAGCGAATGATATTGCTGGTGCATCGCTCCGCGCGCTGGTGGGGCTCTCGAATCAGTCGTTGATTCGGGCCAGGGAAACTGGTCGCTATGAAATCCACGAACTGCTCCGTCAGTTTGCGTCTGAAAAACTGGTCAGCCGAGGCGAAGAGGAAGCAGTTCAAACACGGCATGGGCAATATTACCTGACTTTACTCACAGAAGGTGAATCCGGATTAAGGAAGGAAGAACCGCGACAGACCCTCCAGAGCCTAAACAGTGAAATTGGGAACATCCGTCAAGCGTGGCATTGGGCGACGCAAGCGCGTCATTGGTCGCTGCTGCTCGACGGTGCGAGAGGGTTGTCGAAATTCTATGAGACGGCCGGGTTCTTCCAAGAAGGAGAGCGTTTATTTACTCAAACGACCGATTTACTCGATCGTGCTAAACAGGGTGACCAATGCACATTGCGTGCGCTCAGTTGTCGTCTACGGATCGAACAAGCCAGTATGCTCTTTGCACAAGGGGTATTGGAGAAAGCAGTGCATGTTGCCAAAGGCGCGGTGGAATTGGCTAGCGCGCTCGCTTCAGCAGAGGATCCGTCAATCGGTGTTCAAGAGGATAGATTCAGGCTCGAAGGTCATGCCCGGTTTGAACTCGGACGCTGCCTACACAAACAGGGAGAACAGGCTGCTGCCCCAGTTCAATTTGAACGTGCTCTTGCCCTCGCTCATACAACTCAAGATCGACACTTGGAAGCCGACATCTTGCGCCACTGGTGTTGGAATTGTTACGACCGTGCAGAGTTTGAGCAGGCGATCGAACTTCAATCCGCAGCGGAAGAGCTATACCCAGTAGATCCAAATTTGGCGTTTTTGGCTATTTTCAGTCGAGATTGCAGGGATTTTGGAGTCATTTATTCAGATTTCGGTTACAGAAAACAACCTATTTCATATCTGAAAATCGCCCAAATCTAACGCAAAAACTAGATATCGACCGGCAAATTTGTATTTATGTCAACTGTTTAGCCAGAATTCTCTCTCAAAACCTGAAATTTGGATCTACTGATACCATCAATTAGGAGATCGATTGGGATTGGGGGTCGCCCGCTTTGATGATGCTTTCATTGCATTCTACACGGGGGATGTCCACACCGCCAGTAGGCGATTCGAAGCCGCACTGGCAGATTTCCGACGGGTCGGCGATCGGCGCTTTGAATGTTTCTGCCTGATTAATTTGGGGATCTGCTTTGAACGGGAAAGAAACTATGACCTGAGCCTCAAATATTTACACGAGGCTGTGGCTCTGACACAAGTAATCCATGACCAGCATTCAGAGATCAATGGCATTGTAGCCATTGGAAATATGCTTGCTCAAATCGGTCAGTATGATGCCGCGGAATCCTATCTACAGCAGGCGGCAGAAAAGAATTGTGCATTGGCAAATCGTCTGAATATTGTTGGTTGGTCTACGGCTGTGGCTTATCTATATCAGCGGCAAAACAGAGCGTTAGAGGCGGCAAAACAGATCCAGGAAGGACTGACCATTGCCCGCGAAATTGGTAACTATGAGTTAGAGATCGAAATACTGCCCTTGCTTGGACATATTCATTATGCACTATCGAATGTCAGTGCAGCACGAGAAACTTATGAGCGAGCAATTACGATGTCGGCGCAAGCTGACGATCATCCGCGTACGGTTGAGCCAATGGCCGGCCTTGCGAAACTCTTCCTGGATAAAGGTGAGAATGCCTCATCCCTTGCATATGTCAATGAGATTTTGAAGATCATTGACACAGACGGACTTATTGGCGTGACCGAACCGTTTTTTGTCTATCTTGTCTGTTATCAAGTATTAGCAGCCAACAGAGATCCTCGAACATCTGAAGTTTTGTCAAGGGGCCACCATCTTTTACAAAATGTGGCTGCGTTATTTGAAGACGAAACTCACCGTATATCCTTTTTAGAAAATGTTCCGGTTCATCGAGAGCTCAATCAGCTTCGTCTTGAATCCAAAATAGATGAATCGTAGGTCGTCCTATCAGGGCGCATGGATACTCGTCGCTGTCCATCATTCATGACATGCAGTTCGTTCACCTAGAAAATCTAGAATTTCTTCCGGTTTGGCAAAACCGATCCGCTCTCCGCTTGGAATAGCTTCTAGGCTAAAGCGCCATGTGACCTCCTCACCATAAAGCTCGGCCCAGCAGCGTAGCAGGAATGATTGATAATGTCGCCCCTGGTCGGTATGAGGTTGGGCATTTCTAAGATCCCGTTGAGCTTTCCGCTGATGTGGTTTGTCTTTGTCGGTTATCATGGCGTTTGTTCTCGCATCATCGGACGAATACTGGAACCCGTTGGCTGCAGCGATCGGGTCATGACAAGAATGACAGGCGAGCTTTTGCCGATTTGGAGCGAATCCACGCTGGCTGGATGAAATCCCCAACGTCGGTAAAAGTTGATGGCGTGGGTATTGCCTTCCCAGACGTGTAGCCAGCAGGTCTGAGACCCGATATCAGTTGCCACTTCCAACGCGTGCGCCATTAAAGTAGAGCCAATGCCATGACTGGCCCATTGCGGGCGTAAGTAGAGGCGTGACAGTTCAATTGGCGCCGGGAATCGAATAGAGTCCGGTGAAAGCGACTGACTTAGGCGTACTGTGCCCACGATCTCGCCTTCCACCTCGGCTACCAGGAAAAGAGTATTGACAACTTCAATTTCTGCCGCAACCTGCCGCCAGTGAAAGGCATCGGCTACATATTGATTCAGATCGGCTTCAACAAATGCATTTTTATGAGCAGCGGTAAAGCCATTGCGGCAGATGTCAGCAATAGCTGTAGCGTCTGCACGCGTGGCCCATCGCACCGTTGCAACCGAGTTTGTTTTAGATGCTGGCCAAACCACAGATAGATTTTGCGATTCTATGAATCTTGTCTCAATCATGACAGTTCTCCTCTTGCAAGTGGTCCTTTGTCTAGCTGTGCAATCCGCTATACTGATAGAGATGCCTGAGCGTTAAGTTTATGAGCAAATGCGGCATGTAATTGACTGAATAGTCACAGCATAACGTAAGAGTGTGACGAAACGGTCACGAATAGAGCAACGAAATCGTGACGAATCTGTGCTCTACTTTAACGTGTAGGTGCAAACGAATGGCTAATCAAGTGCAAACGAACGAAAGTAGGTGGTTTGCAGTTAAGAATCTATTCGAAAAGTGGTTGTGAATCTGGATTGATGTTGTCAAATTTGAAGAGCAGCTGAGCCAGGGTCAGTCTACTCAAGATATGGGGTTGGTGCGTGAAGTGGTTGCCCACTATCGCGAAGAGTTTTTGGAAGGATTGAGCGCTAAAGTTGTAGGAATCTTCTCTAAGCAGAATCAATGAGCATCGCTTGAAGATGTGGTTCTTTCACAATGCAACTCCAAGCGGCAGAATCTTATAGGTCATATATCCCCCCGAAAGAAAAAGGTTCAATCTGAAGCTCAGTTGTCAACTCCCTGAAATCCGAAAGAACCTTCTTCGTTTCACTCGAGAATGACACGATTGTGGTTTACTGGGTAATTACTCCAGTTCAACATCATCCACGTAAAAAGTTGTTGGTGAATCGCGGTTGGTCTCTGCCCGAAAACGCACTGTGACAGATTGACCGGCAAACTCACTGACATCCACCGAAGTGCGATTCCACTTCTGTTGGCGTGGCGGATGGCGCAGGATGAGGGTTGCGCCGGGACTGTCCAGCAACTCAAGTTCGAGCACAAGGCGATCCCCAACATCTAAACGACTCTTCTGACTGTTCGGGTAGCTGTTCTTCCCACTATCCGAGCTGTTTGCAATCCAGAGATAGGATAGGCGTCCACCGGCAGGAATTACGACTCTCTGTTCGATCAGATCAGTTGAATCGTTTTCGCCACCCAAACTTGCGCTATACCGACCACTCGCAGGTCGCTCAGATGAGCGGATTCCCGGATCGCTGTATGACCAACCTCTAGTATGACCAGAGCTGCCGTTTTCAAAACCGCCATCCACCAATGGTTGAGACCAAGGGGAGCTGGGTGTCTCTGTGGGTTGCGGCGTGGGAGAAGCCGTTGGCGTCGGGGTGGGTGTTGGTTCTTGATTCGGACCATCAGCGCTGACCGCGCGCAACATATTGATCCGTCCACACTGCCATAATTCACCTGTTCCAGCAACGGCGTCGGCGGTGTTGGGCGTGGTGGATAAGATATTGGAGCCTGGTGCAGCCAGCTCGACCGACGACCCAAAGTTAGAGAAAGACGACCGCTGATCGGTCTCGGTGGTGGATGCGACCGAGACACATTTATCAAAGCCAGCGGGGAATTCTGGTTGCCCCGAATTGCTGTTTCCCGCTGCACAAGTGACGAAAACACCACTGTCCCACGCCTGGCTGACGGCTTGCTCCAGAATGTTCGAACGGGCTGAGGACCCCAAGCTGAGATTGATGACATCTGCGCCGTTGTTGGCGGCAAAGGTGATGGCCGCCGCAATATCGGCTAGACTCCCCGTTCCCTCATCGTTAAGGGCACGTACAGGCATGATGGCACAATTGGGGCAGGTGCCGGCTCCATCTCGCTCATTGTCGGTGCCAGCCGCCGCCGTCCCTGCCACGTGGGTCCCATGGCCATTGCCATCGTCGGCCACAGAGTCCCGATCCACAAAATCGAAGCCACTGACGAGTTTGCTCACCAGATCAGGATGATCGAGGTCAACACCTGTATCCACAACTGCGATGATAGTCGAGGCATCGCCCAAGGTCAGGTCCCAGGTCTCATATCCCCCGATCAGTGCCCAGGCGTACTGGTCGCCTTGACGGGGATCGTTGGGGATCAGAGTTGATGTATAAATATAGTTGGGTTCAACCAGCTCCACCGTGGAATTGTTGCGGAAACTCTCCAAAATCGCTTTGGCGCTCGATTCCAATCCCGCACCGACCATGCTCGATACATCGAGGATATCGTAGGGAAGTGAGAACTGGGCATTGTCTAAAATAGAGGCATCAACGCCAGTTGTCTCACTCCGCCACAGAATCAGATATTCGTGCGGGACGGCTCGACTGGTTACTGACGAGTTCTGTTCAGCTTTATTGCTCAATGTTAACAGGGGCAGAAAGATGGTGGTGTTGGCTTCGACTGAAGAATCCTGGTTCAGGGAAAGGCTGTGAGCCGTCCCTGGCTGATTCGTTGCCAGTACAAGAATCACTGCCATGGCAAGATTTAGCAAAGTGGAAAATCGATAAAGTTTCATGGTTCGTTCCCTCGTCTAGCTGCGGAAACCCGCTTGAGGCGATTCCAAACGATTAATGATCTACAGATGGGCAAGATTTACAGGATTACAAGGAGAAAAATCCAGTCAATCCCGTCCATCTGTGGATCGTTTAATGATTGGGTCAGCCTTAGTACTACTGTGCATCAAGTAAAGGCTCGATAATGTTCGATTTTTGCACAAGATAATGCGAGCGTTTAGCGGAAGCAAGACGACGTTGCTTGTAGCGAAGGCGCTCGATAGTCTCAGCGAGTGTCAAGACAGGTTTAGGCAGAACGGCATGGAGAAGTTCAACAACCTGTGGCAAAGTGAGAGCGGGGGCATCATATTTGAGGAAAACTGAGAACGAGCCAAGAAACCAAAGGCCAAAATGACTAAGGTCATATGATGATGCCAACCGAGCCAACTGCGAGTTTCATATTCGTTGAGTCCGAGAAACTGCTTGGCTTGTTCAAAATGGTTTCAATGGGCCAACGCAAAGCAGAAACAGTGGCGAAGTCATCCAAGGAAGTCTCAAGGTGCATTGAGAGAAAGTATTGCAGAGAGCAATCGGGATTGCGGCGGACGATGAGCCAGAGAGCAGAACCGGGAGCCCATTGCGGACAGAGACAATGCGGCGACAAGCAATGGAAGCAACGATGAAGCCCTTGGAGCCCTCTTTGAGAACATGCTGTTGCCACTCATGCTCCTGGAAGGTGTCAGCGAGTTGAGCAACGGTGAGAGGCGTAGGTTCACCAGGCCGGACGCGGAGCTTGAGCTTTGCGCCCGCGTCCAGATGATGCGGGCAGATAGGTCTGGGGCTGGAGGTCCAGACACGAGTCTCTTTGGGCACTTCAGCAAAGTAGCTGTAAGCGGTTTGGCCATCAATGCAGTCAAGCAGATGAGTATCTTTGCCAAAGGCTTCATCCATAGTGATCCAGCGGATGGGCAACGCACCCAGGGCGTGCGTCTGCTCAATCATGGACCAAGCCAATTCATTTTTTGTTTGGAAGGTCAGGTCAGTGGGAAGACCGGTTTTGTACCGCTTCTCTGCATACTCATCACTAAACCATTCTTGGGGGGATATACAACCGACAGTTCAGTAAGGTATAGCCATGAGAGCTATTATATCCCAGGAAGACTCCGGCTTGACAGTTGGCGATCTTGCCCAGTTCGCCACACCGCTGCCGCTTGACGCCCACTGACTCTTCTCCTTGCTTGGGAATGTCGCTCCCATCCAGGAGTAAGACGCCATTTGCGTCTCCCAACAACTCACCTGTCTGTCGAGTATGTTCCGCCAGCATCGCTTCACCGCTCCAGCGGCTCTGACCCACAAAGCTTTGCAGGGGGGCGTACACCCGATTCTCCTACTGTCGCCAGCGCGATGTTCTCGGCCGATTTGCGTTTGATTTCGGGGTCTAACAAGCCTCAGTAGATCCAAATTTGGCGTTTTTGGCTATTTTCAGTCGAGATTGCAGGGATTTTGGAGTCATTTATTCAGATTTCGGTTACAGAAAACAACCTATTTCATATCTGAAAATCGCCCAAATCTAACGCAAAAACTAGATATCGACCGGCAAATTTGTATTTATGTCAACTGTTTAGCCAGAATTCTCTCTCAAAACCTGAAATTTGGATCTACTGAGCCTCGCATGTAGTGGTACGCATGCTCTCTCTGAGCCACATGGCTGAAGTATGGACTATATATGGCATGATACTCCTGGAGTTGGTCGGCCAGTGCCGCCAGTTGCTCTTCTGTCAGTTCCAGCAGCGGCGGGCTTTCCAGTTGGCTGTAGTCATATTGATTGAGGCTAAACCAAAAAAATAAATAATTATACGCGAACGAGAGAATGGAGAGGGGGAATAAGGACAAACCATTTTTCTAAACCAGGTAAACGTTGGAAGCGTTGTTCCAAACGGTCCATCTCTTTCTGAGTGAGTTTGACGCCGGTCTCATAAAGAGTGGAATTCAGGTGAACGAAGGGTTGTAGTTGGTTAAAGCGAAAAGAACGGGCAAAATTGAGAACGGTCTCAAGAGAATCGAGAGAGAACCGTTCCAGTGTTTTCAAGATGGCCCCAAACCCGTTCGATGGGGTTGTATTTACTGTGATAAGGAGGGTAGCAGGCGAGCTGAATAGAGAGACGATAGTGCTCAACAAACTGAGTGAGACGATACATAAACTGAGTCCGACGGGTATGATTTTCGGGACCATTGTCCTGATTGATCACGAGGGTCTTGACGTGAGGAAAGTGTTCACGTACGCTTTCCCAAAATCAATCAGGCAGTCGACAATAAGTCACTCGTCACTTTCGACTGAGTCAAGTAAAGAAAGAGTTCCTTGGTTGAAGGGAGGTAAATGCCAAAAGGAGTGACTTTCTCGGTCTTCTTATCTTGAAAGTCATGATCGAGCGCTTTGACAACCACTCGACTTATCCCTTCTCTCGAGAAACGGTCAAGTAAAATCGTCGCTTTGGCATCCCAAGAGGCGCAGAACCGTCTCGTCTGCATCCGCTTCTTGATTGATCTGATGAATTCTATCAAAGATCGCATCGGTCTCTGGGATCTTTTCACTGGTTGACTTTTTTGACCCGGTTTGAGCCATAGCCTAACTCATTGAGCTTCAAGCGGATGGCCTCTTCGCCAGGCAATTCCTCATCTGTGTATCCTTTCTGCTCGATGAGCTGGGTACGCATTTCGGCGGCGGTTAGTCGAGTGTACAATTGGGGGGGTCGAAAGGTGGGATCGGTCTGGCTGAATTGATCGGCGATTTCAACCATATCGGCCAGTAAAGTGGGGATATGGTCTTCGGCTTTTTTGCGACCACGTCGGTGGCTTTGGTCGACATAACAGAAGCCGCCTTCTAGTTCTTCCAGGGCTTTGGCTATCGTCGCCCGATTCCAGCCCAACTCTCGTTCTGCTTTCGTCGGACTCCCTTCGCATATCGTTTTGACCGTTTGGGCCATGAAGTGCCTTCTTTCGTATCCACTTAACATGGCCTTCGTCTCTTTCAAGACTTCAACCATTTCTGGCGAGATTGTCATTTTTGCTCCTTTTGGAGAGCTAGTTTAACACCTTCTCGCGTATATTTTATTTTTTGGATTGGCCTGACTGCTTGAGCAAGTTTCATCTTGATTTCCTTTCATCGAAGACTGCTTCATTTTATTGGCTCTTCAGTCTATCTCATTTTTCCTTTGCATTCTGTTTGCGTTTTGTTAGCAATATGCCCAGAAATATAACGAATTTCCTTTGTGTTTCACAATATATTGCTGCACAGTAGTATTAGTGCTTATCCGAAAAGTTCTGTGACGATGCATTCTCACTTGAGAGGCTGGTCGGACTCACAACCACTTTTCGGACAGGTTCTTAATTGACTGAATAGCCATAGCATAACGGATGATCGTAACGCAACAATTACGAGCAGTGTAACTTTGGCAGTGCTCAGGATACCAAGAAGCGATACTCTACCCCTTCAGGACGAAATGGGAGTTGAGTAACGTGCACAGTTTGCGTGAGAGGGGACTTGCTTTGTTCATATTGGCTCGGTTACCTTTGTTGGCGGTGGTCATCGTTCCGTCCAATCGTAGAACAAACTGGCAGTTTGTTCAGCATTACAGGCGAGAAGACAGTGCCATTTGGACGAAACAATGACTAAGGCCCCTTTGTTTCGACAGCGATATCGCCAATCATGGTCTGCAAGTTGACACAGCAACGCTCTGACATGCCCACCAGCTTCTGCACAAGTGCAGGGTTGGTGCCTTCGATGGGCTCTAACTTCACATGGCACTGCATGGATTGAAATCCAACGGGAACGCTTTTCTCAACGAGCAATGTCCCGCGTACATCTACTTGCGCCATTACGGTTACTTCAAGCATGGTTAGCGTCACGCGGAGATGTTCGGCCATTATGCGTATGGTCGAATCAAGACAGGCCGCAACAGCGGCACAGAGTATGTCGCCCGGATTGGGCGCATCATGGTCACCCCCCGACTGCACGATGAATGCCAAAGGGCAAAACGACGCCATACTCTTCGTTTCCAATGACCACATTACCATGAAACGGGTCAGTTTCGACGCCGCCTGTTGTGCGAGCACGATCGGTAATCATGGCATCGTCAGGCACAACTTTATAATGTTTATACAGAGGCATTTGTCGCTCACGCACACCTAGTTTTTCGATTACGTTCATCATATTTTCCTTACATTTATACTCCGCAGCAGCGCAACAGAATATTCTCAGTAGATAAACATGCGGTGAGCCAACACAACAGGGGATGAAAAATGTGTTAAAGTGTGGTGGCAGCCGCCGAACAGAAATCGGGAAAGGTCCGTGGTCAAGTAAAGAACGCTCAGTAGCTAGATTGGTGTACACCGACGCACCACGGGATGTGGACGTTCCTCGGGACGAAACACGCAGGGCAGACTGTGCTCACAATCGGGTACACATAAGCGGCTGCGAAAGGAAAGGAAGATGGAAGTGATGTTTCCGAAGTGCAGCGGCCTGGATGTTCACAAGCGGATGGTAGTGGCGTGTGGTAGATGAATCAGGAGGATGGAGCAGGTGCGCAAGCGATTTGGGACAACGACGGTCGAGTTGGAGGGGTTGAGGTCGTGGCTGTCGTCGTATGGGATCACGCATGTGGCGATGGAGAGTACGGGAGTGTATTGGAAACCGATCTACAATGTGTTGCATGAGCATTTTGAGGTCTGGATTGTGAATGCCCGCCATCTGGCACAGGTGCCTGGTCGCAAGACGGATGAGAGCGATGCGGCCTGGATCACGAAACTGATGAGTTATGGACTGCTGGAGCGCAGTTTCATTCCAGATGTGGAGCAAAGGGACTTGCGAGACCTGACGCGCTATCGGACGCGTCTCTTGCAAGAGAAGAGTGCGGCAGTCAATCGCCTGCATAAGGTGTTGGAAGATGCCAACGTCAAGTTGGGATCGGTGGTCACGAGCATCCAAGGTGTATCGGCACGCCAGATGATCGAGGCCCTGATTGCAGATGAGATGGACCCAGAAGCCATGGCTGACTTGGCACAAAAGCGGCTGCGGGCCAAGATTCCCCAGTTGGTTGATGCGTTGACGGGACTGGTCCGTCCTCATCATCGTTTTATGCTGCAAGAAGTTCTGCATCATCTCGATCACCTGAATGTACGCATTGATGCCCTCAATCAACAGATTGGGGTCCTCATGGCTCCGCATGCTGACCTCATCGCACGCCTAGATGCCATTCCCGGTGTGGGGCGAGTCGTCGCCGAGATAATTCTGGCGGAGATCGGTCCCTCGGTCGAAAGCTGGCCCTCAGCTAAGAAACTGGCCTCCTGGGCTTGTGTCTGTCCTGGCAACAACGAATCGGCGGGCAAACGCAAGAGTGGTCGCCGACGAAAGGCCAGAAATGGTTAGTCACCGCCCTCGTTGAAGCGGCTTGGGCCGCCTCTCGCACCAAGGACACCTATCTCGCCGCACAGTTCCACCGTCTCAAGGCACGACGCGGAGCCAAGCGGGCAGCTATTGCCGTGGCCCATTCCATCTTGACCATCGTCTATCATCTCATCGACAAGCCCGATGCCGTCTTTGAAGAACTCGGCGGCGACTTCTTTCTCAAACGACGCAAGGAGCATGCACAAGCCGGCGCACTCAAAACCCTCGAGTCCCTCGGCTTCAAGGTTTTCTTGGCACCGACCGCCTAAGTACGGTGCTCACTACAACTGATTTGCGTTGGGCACAGGCAACGACGCCACCCACTCTGGCGGGTCAACTTGGACCCGCTTCTTATTCAACGCGGCCTTTAACCCCTCTCTCTCTTCTCTTGCTGCCCTTTTTTTCAGGGCAGACCGCAACGCAGAGTCGCCATGCATGGCGCCCCATATATGGCGACTCCACTGCGATCTACTGATTGTTTACTCGAGTAAAAAAGTTGCTTTAAGGTGCGGCTCAGTATGTTCGTTGGTTATGGATGGTGAACAGTGAACATATCAATATCCACTGCCCACCATTCTCTATCATCCATTATCCACGTTCGAAAATAACAAACTGATACAGTTGGCAGCTATTCGGTCCTGCTTTGCCGTCAGCGTGGGCTGTTGCTGGGAAGGGTGCTGGGACGCTTTCATCGGTGCAGCCGCCGCGTAGTGTGCTGGTCATTTCTTCTTCCATTGCTGCAATTGCGGGGCCGTGGCTCATGATGACTGCATGAATTTCGCCATTGGGATTGGTAAAGCCGTTGTCAAACCACTGGCCAGGCAGATCACCTAGATTCATGTGGGCGAAGAAGTTGGCCGCCCCGTTCTCATCGGCAATCGCACCAGTCGCATAGCCGACTTCAGCGTCGATTTCCTCGGTTGCAGTGAGTACCTCTTTGGACGTACAGGGCACGGCTACGCAGGCTTCGGGCTTATTGATGACGACAAACCAAACAGTATAGGCATGATTTGGTTCCAAACCTGTGGTGTCGATGTTAAGCGTGGCGCCGTTGATTCCTGTGACCAACTGACTGCTCGCATTGTCAACAACTTGTACATCGCCGCGGGATGGATGGGTCTTCAAAACCTGATTCTGTGCTTGCGCTGCTGAGACAATCGGCACACAACCGCTGAGAATGACACTTGTGATCAAGATTAAGCCGATAATGCCTTGCTTGAGATTTAGACGATTCATGTTTATTCTCCGTTTGATTTTGGGTGTGTCCCGCAAAGTATGTAAATGAATGTTGTGCTCTGGGTGGGTATCCACATTTACACATGCTTTGGGACACACCTTTGAATCGCTCATCAGACGAAATTGTGCAAATGCAATCTTGATCCATCAGTGAAAACATT
Source organism: Chloroflexi bacterium TSY (assembly GCA_019217005.1). The sequence continues at coordinate 42,054 of JAHBNG010000008.1, read as the reverse complement.
GATTTGCACAATTTTCTTAGATGAGTCCTTTGAATTTGTTAAGATTTGAATTGATTAAGATTTGAGTACTATTTGTACTTCTGCCCCTATAGAGACGCCACTTAAACTTCGGACAATAGAATCGTTCTCCGTTGAAGGCCAATTGCTCGAAGTTTAAATGATGTGGTTGTTAGTATATTGGGCGAGTGTTGCGGAAGCGTTACCGGAAGCGATCATATAAAAAGATCGTTTGTGATCGCTTACTTAAGCGCGCCAAAGGCCATGCTTTCTCTTTCATTGCGAATTTATCCTGGATTGGGTATACTCAAACCCATACACGAAAAACTCCTCCAACCATACACAAGCATATGCCTCAGAGAAAGCGCTATATTTATCCCCTGATTATCATTTTGTTTTGGTGCGTTCCGTTCGGTTGGTTTGGCAGCATCTTTGACGCCGCTCCGCAATGGATCGTTGCTGGACTAATCATCGGTGGTGTCTTTGCTCTGTTGGGGGAGGCGATCAACAATGTGCTAGCGCGCAGCTTGACCTTTGTGATGTTGCTCGGAGCACTGCTCGGTGCCGTGCTCGTCTATTTGATCATCGGACCAATCTTAAGCGAGCAATTTCTCAGCATCATGCCAGAAGACGGTCAGGGTGTATCCGGCATCATTGGTCTGCCCTGGCTTGCGCTTCACGCTGGTTTGGGCGCGGTGGGCATTACTATTGGCACGATTGGGGGTGGTGTCATTGCATTTGGTATGGGATTGGTTGGCAGCATTATCATGCGCGTGCGACGCGGGCGTCCAAGGAGAAATTCAACATGAAAGCACTCATTTATGTTAACAAAGAAATGCCCCTGGTCTACCGAGATGTGGAACCACCACCAGCCGCAGAAGGTCAAGTCATTGTCCGACTAAAGGCCGCGGCCTTAAATCATCGCGACAATTGGATTCTAAAAGGTTTATACCCAGGTCTTCAGGACCAGACGATTCTTGGGGCCGATGGTGCGGGCATTGTCGATGACAGAGAGGTCATGATCAATCCTGGCGTCAATTGGGGTAGTGATAGCCGATTTCCATCACGCGATTTTCAGATTTTGGGAATGCCTGAAGATGGAACCTTTGCAGAACAGATTGCAGTCGCACCTGACCGTTTACACGACAAGCCAGCTCATTTATCATTAGAACAAGCCGCTGCCCTCCCCTTAGCTGGTTTGACGGCGTATCGAGCACTCATTTCACGTTGTGAAGTACAAGCCGGCGAACAAGTTTTGATTTCGGGTGTGGGCGGTGGGGTAGCGCTTTTTGCCTGCCAGTTTGCTGTAGCGCTGGGAGCGAATGTCTATGTCACCTCCAGCTCGTCAGAGAAAGTTCAAGCGGCCGTGGCGTTGGGAGCCAAAGGGGGCGCAATCTACACAGAACCGGAGTGGCACAAGCCTTTCGGCAAAGAAACCGGCGGCTTTGATGTGATCATTGACAGCGCGGGCGGGGCTGGCTTTGCCGACCTTGTTAAGCTAACGCGACCGGGCGCCCGTATTGCACTTTATGGCGGTACGCGCGGCAATTGGCAAAACGTCAGTCCACAGTTGGTCTTTTTCCGTCAGATATCCATCTTTGGCAGCACCATGGGGAGCGATGAAGAGTTTGCCCAGATGGTCAGTTTTGTCAACGAATACAAGATCGAGCCTGTGGTCGACTCGATCTTCGACCTATCGGACGGAGCTGCTGCCATAGATCGTATGGATCAGGGAAGACAGTTCGGGAAGATCGTTCTGCGTATTTAGGATCATCCAATTGCTATAGATGGTTGTTATTTGAGCCACTATACGGAAATCAGCTTCAAAACTGGAGCTCATGTTGAACCGAGTATAAGACGCGAAGATCAGGTTGATTCAGTTTGGGAACAAGGTTCCAAGGTAGCGCTTTCATCAAGTCTACCATTGCTGAGCCACGGCTTAGCCAATGATTTGCTTCGATATCCACTAACACGCATAGCCCTTTAATTTTTAATCCTCATAAATCCCAGGTAGCACAGTATGAGATTGTCCTAGTGCATCGTCCATGCTAAAAAGACGGGTTGTTATAGTTGGCCTTACCCGTCTTTTTAGGCAAGATAATGCACTAGCTTATGACTATCATCAATCATTAAATGCTCGTTACAATGTAGCGGGCACGATTACTCACGCGTAAGGAATGGCAAGAAAACTGTTACTTCAGATGGGAGTAAATCTTCCAAATTTTCGCCGAACTGAATCACCTCTTGCTCTTCAAGGGGGAGTACCGATGTATTTGATGGATTGACCAAAACTCCATATATGTCGACAAAAAGCTTGAACCGCACTCGGCGCTTAAGACCAATTTCAAAGTTGACCGTGAAGCTTTCATTTGGAGCAAGGATGCCATCGCTATGACTGGATGGCATTGTAGATATCATAGATGCCGTCACGGATGAGACTGTTAGAGTTGAGCCAACACCGCCCGGACCACCATCAGCGTTTAGGAGAAGATTCCCCTTGGTCAACTTCGTCACTTCAAACTGAATCATGCTTAGCATTTGTTCTGAATTATTCCGGAACGTTGTTGTAAATGTAAACACACCCGACGGTGCATTCGGGCTGGGGGCTGGGTTGTAGGTAGTCGATACAGCCTCCAAGTCGAGCAGGTCATTGATTAAGATCCTGGGAGATGTATTTGTTTCGTTGACGGTGATGGTGAGCGAGCTGGAAACGCTGGCGGGTGGGGTTCCTTGATCCTCCACCATGATGTCCACGACGTAGACCCCGGCATCGTTGAAGTCCGTCTGCCAGGTCAGCGTGGCGGAAGTCGTCCCTGTATTGGTCAGGAGTGCACCGGTGGGCAGGTTGGAGCTGGTGAAGGTGAGATTGTCTCCATCGGCATCGCTGGCAGTCAGAGTGGTGGTGGTCACATCTCCTTCGTTGATGGTGAGCGTCAGTCCGGCAAGATCGAAGACCGGAGGAGTGTTGACATCGTTGACGGTGATGGTGAGCGAGCTGGAAGCGCTGGCGGGTGGGGTTCCTTGATCCTCCACCATGACGTCCACGACGTAGACCCCGGCATCGTTGAAATCCGTCTGCCAGGTCAGCGTGGCGGAAGTCGTCCCTGTATTGGTCAGGAGTGCACCGGTGGGCAGGTTGGAGCTGGTGAAGGTGAGGTTATCCCCATCGGCATCGCTGGCAGTCAGCGTGGTGGTGGTCACATCTCCCTCGTTGATGGTGAGTGTCAATCCGGCACGATCGAAGACCGGAGGAGTGTTGACATCGTTGACGGTGATGGTGAGCGAGCTGGAAGCGCTGGCCGGTGGGGTTCCTTGATCCTCCACCATGATGTCCACGACGTAAACGCCGGCATCGTTGAAGTCCGTCTGCCAGGTCAGCGTGGCGGAAGTCGTGCCTGTATTGGCTAGGCTGGCACCGGTCGGCAAGTTGGAGCTGGTGAAGGTGAGGTTGTCCCCATCGGCATCGCTGGCGGTCAGAGTGGTAGTGGTCACATCTCCCTCGTTGATGGTGAGCGTCAGTCCGGCAAGATCGAAGACCGGAGGAGCATTGACATCGTTGACGGTGATGGTGAGTGAGCTGGAAGCGCTGGCGGGTGGGGTTCCTTGATCCTCTACCATGATGTCCACAACGTAGACCCCGGCATCGTTGAAGTCCGTCTGCCAGGTCAGCGTGGCGGAAGTCGTCCCTGTATTGGCCAGGTTGGCACCGGTGGGCAGGTTGAGGCTAGTGAAGGTGAGGTTATCCCCATCGGCATCGCTGGCGGTCAGAGTGGTGGTGGTCACATCTCCCTCGTTGATGGTGAGCGTCAATCCGGCAAGATCGAAGACCGGAGGAGTGTTGACATCGTTGACGGTGATGGTGAGCGAGCTGGAAGCGCTGGCGGGTGGGGTTCCTTGATCCTCCACCATGATGTCCACAACGTAAACGCCGGCATCGTTGAAGTCCGTCTGCCAGGTCAGCGTGGCGGAAGTCGTGCCTGTATTGGCTAGGCTGGCACCGGTCGGCAAGTTGGAGCTGGTGAAGGTGAGGTTGTCCCCATCGGCATCGCTGGCAGTCAGCGTGGTGGTGGTCACATCTCCCTCGTTGATGGTGAGCGTCAGTCCGGCAAGATCGAAGACCGGAGGAGCATTGACATCGTTGACGGTGATGGTGAGCGAGCTGGAAGCGCTAGCGGGTGGGGTTCCTTGATCCTCCACCATGACGTCCACGACGTAGACCCCGGCATCGTTGAAGTCCGTCTGCCAGGTCAGCGTGGCGGAAGTCGTCCCTGTATTGGCCAGGATGGCACCGGTCGGCAGGTTGGAGCTGGTGAAGGTGAGGTTGTCTCCATCGGCATCGCTGGCGGTCAGAGTGACTGATAAATTCTCGCCTTCGTTTACTGTCTGGTTTGGAATTGGTGCGAGAACAGGCGGTGTATTGGTCACTGTACTTTTCGTAAAACGAACGCCGGCAAAGCCTTCGAACGGACCTCCGGTAAAGATGTCGCCTCCACTTGGAATCTGTAAAATGACGACACCATTGAATGATGATTGGGCTTGGAGCGCAATGATTGCGTCCATTGTGGCTGAATTGAGCTGGTGTACTTGAGGGGTTTGGATTGAGCCAAAGAGAAATGGACCAATGATCTCAGCGGCATGAGGGGAGCGCAGTGATGGAGGAAGGTTGGCGACCTGTTCTGAGACAAAGTAAAAGTGTTCAATCTCACCGGGAGCAAAATTAGGGGCTAAGGTAGAGCTGGCTTCAAATTTCAAATTTCCCGCAAAATTGATTTGAAACGTGGGGAGCGCCGAGATATGCCCGCTTGCAGCGTCATTTGGATCGGTGAGCTTCAATCCGTGGGCGTCGGGGGTGAAAAAGTCGTTTAAACACAAGACCTTTTGGTTGATAACCAGACCGGGCGGAATGCCCGGATTGACTCCGGTCTTACATTCATCGACGCTCTGTGCGTAAACCTGGGAGTTGATGACAAATGTAAAAAGCGCTGTCAAAAATGTTGTGAGCGCAAGCATACGGCCAAACCGATAGCAGCCTGCAGTGAGCAAAATACGCATATCTTCCTCCTCTAGAGATTAATAGATAAATCATTACAATGGGTTCAAAATATGCGATGCAGGTGCTCATTTTCCAGGCCAAAAACTGTTCATTTTTTGCTCACTCGGTCGTGATTGAACGAATAGCCACATCATTTAGACTGCTGACCCGCTATCGAAACAATATGATCTTTGATGCTCTGCTGTAGGCAAGCCGGCGGTTAGGTGGTAAGATCACTGTACATTTCGTTTTGTCAGTCGATACCCTAACCTGGACAGGCCAGAACCAAAAGCCCAAGATGATTAAGATGAATGAGATGACAAGATGATTGGTTGTTCATCTCATTCATCCTGTCACGTTTAGCGACTCCTTGCTCGATGTGTAAGAAAATGGTTGATAAGTTGGGGTGGTTCAGAATTAGGTTTACACTTTTGATACATAGACAAAAATCTATATGAGGTCATTTTCTGCCTGAGCATGGCTCAAAGTAGAAAATATAAACATCTTTTCTCTTTGCAAAAATGTAAACCTAATTGTCCGCCTAAAATGAACCACCCCGATAAGTTACTAAATAACTCGATAGTTGTATTTTGAGCAGGTGCCGGATTTGACAAAGTCAAAATTAAGCAGAGCAGGCCTGCTGTTTGGCGAAAAGGGTAGCGAAGACCTCTGCAATCTCCTGTCCGTCATTCAAGGCATGATGTGCAGTCAAGATGAGATCTTGAATTAGTGACTGAGCTTGCTGCCGAGTAGCCTCACCAAGGGATTTGCTGGGCGAGAATTGAGTTTTAGCCAATGATGGTCCCAAACAATCAAGGTGCAAGAGAGAATAAGCCACGAAGACCAGAGACCAATGTTTTTGAAAGGCATGGGCAGGTCGCATGCAATATTCATCAAGGCCAAGCAGTTGTTTACCATCCTGATAAACCGTCTCGATAGGCCAACGAAGCAGGTAAATCGAGAGAATGCGTTTGGCATTACAATCAGTGCGATTGGTCACTAAAACGGCCTAATTGCCTTGCAATTCAGGATTATCAAAACTAATCACGATGCGTACCTTGCCGATAGAAGGGATACGCACAGTCATGGTAAAGGTATAGTAAGTACGACCATCAATGGTGACAGGTTTGTAGGCATTCTGGGGGGATGTAGGGGACCAACTCTTTGACTTTAATATGTGGCCCCTCGAAAGTTATCGGCTGACCGTCTTCATCTCGCAAACGAAAGCTATTTGTCTCCAGATTGCGATTGCACTTCAAGATGCTGATCCAATCTTTATTCAGACGATCGAGTACAGCTAGAAGATCTGGAGCGAGATACCAACCATCGAAGAGAGCCCAACCAAAGATAAGGGTTCGTTCAACAGCTTTTTCAACCAGTTCACTGGCAATGGTTATCTTGGTCTTAAACGCTTCGTCTAGCCCTCGAAAGGCGGGGTCAGTTAATAGGTGGCTATCCACTCGTTTATGAAAAGCGGTTCGTTCTTTCTTTTTTCTTGGGAATCTCAGTCACTGGGAAATGGTTTTCCACAAATGCTTCCCAGTCGGTAAACTCTTCGTACCGTCGGTAGATACTTGCATCGACCGGAAAACGAACAGCGCCACTGACATAGTGACTTGTGACTAAGTTATGAGCCAGTGGATGCTGACCATTGCTATGATTGTAGTGTGTATCGATATACTCGAACAGACTTCCCACGTGTTCACATAGTGTATCGTCAATCGCTAATACCGATTCTGACTCTGAACGTTGGTATTGTGCTGTCTCTGACTTCATGTAACCTATACGCTCATCATTGAGTTTTTCGGCTCGCCAAGGAGCTTCACTCAAATACCGTGATATATTCGTCTTATCTGCACTATCTAGAATGCAGCGGGCAATATTTGCCATGCTTTTGTTGTCCAAGACCATCAGACCCGTCAGATAGTTTTCAAAGTGGCGAAACTGTTTACGATTGGCAAATACTGAACGAAAGGTTTCGCTATGCTCCCTGACCAGTGGCGCTACATTCACTATCGGCAATTGCATCTTGATGGCTCCTTTTTCGCACTTTTTTCTTGATGCAATCTATTGAGATGACTTTTGTCTCTTTTGTCAAATTTGGAAAATATTCATTTCACAACTATCGAGTCAATAACCAGGAGCATTCAATGAACAAAGCACTCTACCTTCTCATAATACTTTCTATCTTGATCATGCCTCTTGGCATTAACAGCAAGACGACCACATCCAAAACACTCGACAATCCCTTTGCTCCGACAGGTCCAGACGATATTGATATTGTCGGTGGACAACAAGCCAATCCTGGCGAGTGGCCTTGGCAAGCGCTATTATATGGAGGCGGCTGTGGTGGTTCGCTGATTCATCCCAAATGGGTTCTCACTGCTGCTCACTGTGTCGTCGAACGAGATGGTTCTGTGACACCTGCTGACCAGATTCCTGTCCGGCTTGGTGAGCATCACTTAAATCAGGAGGATGGCTTTGAGCAGGAGTTCTCGGTTGTGCGCGTCATTCCACATCCCCAATACAATCAAGGGGCGGATACAAACAATGACATTGCCCTTCTGGAACTCAACCGAACCGCTACGTTGAATGACCGGGTTCAACTCATTCCGTTGATGACCAGTCCGGCCGATGATGCGCTCGTCAATCCTGGTTCATTGGCCACTGTGACAGGGTGGGGTAACTTACAGGAGGGTGGAACAGGACCGGACGTTTTGCATGAAGTTGCTGTCCCAATCATCTCAAACAAAAGCTGTAGCAGCGCCTATGATGGTGGGATAACAGCCACGATGCTCTGTGCTGGTTTTGAGCAAGGCGGCAAAGATTCATGTCAAGGTGATAGTGGTGGCCCTTTTGTGGCACGAGACAGTACCGGTACATGGAAGCAGATCGGTGTTGTCAGTTGGGGGATCGGCTGTGCCCGCGCGGGCAATTATGGGGTCTACGCTCGTGTTTCTCAATTTATCGGTTGGATCAATGAGCAGATTGGTGAAACACTTCCGACTCCGACCCCGACCCAGACCGCTACGTCGACTTCGACCCCTGACCCGGACGAGACGCCTACTGAAACTCCAACTGGCACCACAACACCTGAACCTGGCGACTTTGTGCTCCAGAACGGTGATTTTGAGCAGGGGGCGGATGGGCACATGGATGGAGTATTCGGCTAACTTTGGTGACTTGGGTTCGATCATCTATTTTGTTGACGATCTGCCTGATGAAATAACGCCTAACGGAGACTATCTGGCTTGGCTGGGTGGTGATGATTTAGAGGTTGCGGAACTGTCTCAACAAGCTATGCTTCCGAACAAAGAACCGATCGTTCTGTCTTTTGCCTATCAGATCCTGTCTGAAGACGAGTGTGGATATGATTTCGTTCTAATGATGATCGACCATGAGCCGCTTCATACATTTGATCTTTGTGCCGACGCAGCAACGAATGATTGGACGATCCAAGCTGTTGATCTTTCCACTTATGCTGGACAACTAGCCACGCTGCGCTTCTATATCGAGACAGATGATGTCACGGCCAGCAATTTTTTTCTAGATGATGTTGGAATCCAAGTCAATACGCCGGCACCCACTCCTGAACCAACCCAACCTCCCACAATGGGCAATACGCTGGAGAATGGAACATTTGATGCTGGTGCAGACGGTCACTGGACTGAGGAGTCGAGCAATTTTGGTGGACAGGGAGCACTCATTCTGAATGAGCGCGAATTGCCGGAAGAGATCAGTCCACTATCCGGAGCGTATGCCGCGTGGTTGGGCGGTGCAAATGATGAGGAAAGTAGCCTGACGCAGAGTGTGATCGTGCCCAATTCGTCTACCCCAACGCTTGTCATCCACTACCAGATCCACTCAGAGGATGTTTGTGGCTATGACTACGCAGAGATTCAGGTAGATGGACAAGTTCTGGATAGCATCGACCTATGCGAAGATAAAGCGACCCAAACATGGACACAAACGAACGCTGACCTAAGTGACCATGCTGGACAGACGATCAGCCTCGGTTTTCTGGTTGGTACGGATGGTTCCTTTGTCAGCGATTTTTTCTTAGATGATATTTTGATCATTGCTGACTCAACTGACGTCCCACCTGTGGAAACGGGACGCAGCACCAATGCACTGATGCTTGAGGCTGTGTCGGGGCTCGAGGGAGTGTTGCTTGATTGGAGCGCACCAAGTGACGTCAACGTCACTCAATATCGAGTTCTGCGCCGGATGGACCAGGATTTTACAGACATTGCGACGGTTGTGGCAACAGAATATTCAGACAATACACATAACGAAATGGCCATGGTCAGCGGTCGCAACTGCTACAAGATAGAAGGATTGAACGAGAATGCACAAACACTCGTTGATTCCAACACGGCCTGCACTGCCGCAGGACTCCTGGAGCTTTGGACACCGAGCCTGGTTGGCACACCAAACGACACCATCGCTGTCCCGATCAATGTCGAGAATGCTGGCGGTATCCAGATCACCAATAGCGATATCTGGCTCGACTACGATCCTGACGTCTTAGACTTTGTAGACGTTGAGGGCACTGAATTTGCTTCTGGCTATAGATGGTTGGTCTTGGACGCAATCCCTGGCCGACTTCAAATTACAGCTACCCCGAATAATCCTTTAGACCCAATACCTCTTTTCGGCAGTGGCTCACTCCTGCGTTTAACATTTGACATCATCGGTGAAAATGGGGCTCGTACGCCGCTTGAATTGGTCGAATATGTGGAGAGTCTCGCTGGTTCGACCATGACGGCACTCGACGAAGCGGGAGAAACCTTTGATGTTTCCCTTGTGATCGATAGTGGTGTGTTAGAGGTCGGGGATCAATCTATTTACACGCTGGGTGATGTCAACGGCGATGGGATGATAAGTCAGGCAGATCTGGAGCACACCATCCAGCTTACCACAAGTGCAAATGGTGAATCCAATCGCGAGCGTAAGGCCGGCGATCTGACTGGTGACGGCGGAGTCAATTCTGGTGACGGTGCTGTGTTGGCTTATCTTGTGGAAAACGGCGTCTTGCCTGATGGGTCAAGCGCTCAGGGGACTTTACTCAATGTTCGAGAATCCAACCAATCACAAGCAACGGTGACGCTCAGTCTGAGCAACGTGAGTGGTGCTGCCGGGACGACAGTTGTTTCTACGCTGCAAGCACAAGGCCTGCAACAGCTGTCAGGTGCCGATATTGAAATTGTCTACGATTCCGATGTTGTCGATAGCGTGGCAGCACAAACCAATGGCCTCACATCCAACTTTACTTTGGGTGCAACAGACAGTGGTATGGGTAAATTACGCATTGCCTTGGCCGATGATGTGGCCATCAATGGCGATGGTACACTCTTGACACTCTCTCTAAAGCTGGCAAACGATGCAAGTGGCAGTACCCCCCTGCGCATCTCAGACGCAGCTCTCTACGACCAGGTCGGACGTCACTTTACACGCGATTTTACTGGCAATCGGATTGATCGGATTGATGCGACCATCGCCGTGGACGGTGAGGTGATGCAGAGCATTTTCCTTCCGTTTGTAACACGGTAAGCGAGGTCTATTATTGAGGATGTGTACCCCAAAGTGTGTAAATGAAAATTGCTGTCAGACTGAGCGGTCTGCATTTGCATACTTTGGAACACACTCCGATTATTTGCGGCGATAATGCACGTACATTTCTTGATTAGATTCATCTGGCTTCATCTTGAAAACTGCTGGTGGACCAACAGGTTGACCAGAGGTATCAGCTAATTGAATTGACCAAGTTCCCGCAGGAGATGCTTTGGGGAATTCAATCTTCATGTTGTGGAATCGCTGACGAGCGCCAACCAAGGGCCAGGTATGGCTTGGACGCCCTGGAAACGTTTCGCCAGTTAATGGTATGGTTAAACCGTCTTTTTGGACAATAAGTCGGTAACCTGCAAGACCTTCATCATTTGACGATGCAAAAACGAAAATACGCGGGAGTTTATCTTCAGGAAACCGTGTTGCTTCGACTAGCTCAAACTCGTATGATGGCTCGGGAGTAGCCGTTGGTGTTGGCTTAATCGGTTCCACAAGGTTTTTCTGGCTAGATGGTGAACCTGTCTGGGAAGTAGCGATTTCGTTCGAAGCCGTTTGGACCTGAGTAGTCTGCCCTTCCAGACGCACGAATGCATTGTTGACCCATACCAGTTTCGTGTCAACGCAGCAGACTTTCCACCATGAACGGTCACTGTTGGTCCCCACAACGTTGAATGCATCTCCCAATAACGATTGCCCTACAATGTCGTATGTCAGCCCAGGTCCTTCGCTCACATTGACGACTGACCCAACCGTAATTGCTTTGGGTTGAGTCGAGTTGTTCTGAGTCGGGTTCGTTTGAGATCCAGGTGCCACAGAACGAGGGGGTCTCTGAGTTGAAAATGGCCGTGCATCGAGAGCTCCGGTTGAGGGATTGGACGGAGCTTTTATGGGTGAGCCATCTGCCACAATTTCGGCCTGTGCGCTGCCCGGACCGTCTGTCTCGACTTTGACCTGCGTATTATCTGGGCCATTAAAGGATGCATTGGCACTTAAATCACCTGAACCATTGGCATCCACGCTTATTTGTATGTCGCCAGAAGGGGAGGTTTGAGCCAAAGCTGTGCCATCACCATTGACGCTCGAAGCTTTCACAATGACTTGAGCATTGCCTGATGTGGAAGCGTTGGCTGTCGCACCGCCTTGTCCAGCAGAACCAACATCGACATTAACATTGACCTGGAGTGCCGAGGTAGATGCAATGTTTTCCGTCGCTGCAATAACCGCCAAGCCTGTATTCTCCAAGGTTTCCTCGCTGGTTGCCTCAGTCCTTGATTCGTTGACAATCGAGGCTGGGGCAGCAAAAATTGATAGGGGTGCCGACCGGAAACGTATTTCAATATTTCTCGAAAATGTTTCAACAAAGAGAATAGTGAGGAGTAAGACAACAATCAGTGGCGTGGGAGCAAGAAAAATATGGTGGACTTTGCCTTTATTGGGGCTGCTCATTGTCTGTGGATCATGCGTTTGCGAAGAATTTGCCTGGACAAATTCGGAAGGGTCTCGTTTGACCGGAATGTAACTTCTAAGGTTCATGATAGCTTACCTCATGGGGATAAGCCCTTCTGATTTCCAATGTGGGTTTCGATGACGAGGGGTAATGTACTTTTGACAAGTCTCAGTAGATCCAAATTTCAGGTTTTGAGAGAGAATTCTGGCTAAACAGTTGACATAAATACAAATTTGCCGGTCGATATCTAGTTTTTGCGTTAGATTTGGGCGATTTTCAGATATGAAATAGGTTGTTTTCTGTAACCGAAATCTGAATAAATGACTCCAAAATCCCTGCAATCTCGACTGAAAATCGCCAAAAACGCCAAATTTGGATCTACTGAGTCTGATAGAGACGCCACTTAAACTTCGGACAATGGAATCGTTAGAGTTGTTCTGAAATAGCGAGAAAGTGAGGTGACAGTCACTTTAGTCCCGAAGTTAGTCAGAATGTATCGTTCATGAAGTGACTGTCACCTGGCCATCCCTTAATTCGGAACAACTCTGTTTTCTATCGAGGAACAATTGACTGAATGAACATGCGATAATGTAGGTCACATATGCGGAGAGGACATTATCCCACGTTTAAATCATGTGCCTATTACTTTACTTTCTGGTAAAAGAAAAGAGATGAGGTGAGAAATGTGACAAAAAGCGGTTAGCAGTTCATCCTAAAGGTAGAGAACCCAAAAAGGAGGAAGGAATGCTAACCGCGCCAGAAATAACTATAGCAGTACTGATGAATGTATTGCAAGTAACGCCGATGGGAACAAACGTAAATGTAATGCGTCTGATGTGGGCAATGCTGAATGGGTCGTTTCTGAAAAGTCGAGGAGCAATCCATAGCGCATTGAAAGAAAGCGGGTTTGAAGATGAGGAGCTCCGGCGAAGCTTTCGATATGGATCATGGGATATCACAAGTCTGCTGGGGTCGTGGCAAGAAGAAGTGGAAAGGGGAATGGGAGGCAAAAAAGTTAGAAGGGTACCGAGTGAAAAGCATAGATATCACAGGGTTCTGGCGACCGAAGCTGCAAGGGAAAGTGAACCGACTCTATAACTCAACGGCTCGTCGGGCATTGCCCGCGCTCATCTTTGGAGTGATGATAAGCTCGGGGGGAGATAGGCGGGAAGCGAGTGCCACTGCTCAAGGCAATCATGAGATGCACGGTTGGAACAAAGGAAAGTGAGTTTCGGAAAAAGCTGCTGAAAGAGACGAAGAAATCACTGGAGTCAGACGAAGTGGCGGTGGTCGATGCCGGGTTTACAATCAGAGAAATGCTAGAAAGCGGCATAGACCGATTTGTCCTGCGGGAAGCCATTAACTGCACAGTGCGCCGCAATGAGTTCCCCAAACGCAAAGAAAAAGGCAGACCACCTGAATATGGTGATATTGTGCGTCCGCTCTCTCGCAGCTATAAGGGAAAGCGACTCGAGGCTACAACTCCGGACTCGTCTGGTCGCTTTCTCTATAGTGGTCGCCTGATTTGCTATCAAGCATGGCACAATCTCGTCCCCAGAACAACCAAGGTGGATACAGCCAACCGTACCTACTCGATTTACGTCATTCAGGATCCGGCCTACAACACACCTTTGGTTTTGGCGACCGTTATGACTTTGCAGCCTGAAACCATTTATCTTGTCTACCTGGAACGCTGGCCTGTTGAACCTCCCCCCTTGGCTTCCAAGCAGATGATTGGCTTACATCGTCAATTTGTTCATGCCGATGAGGCTTGTTTCCGCTTACCTGAACTGGGGCTGCTGGCTGGCAATCTTCTTTCCCATTTAGCCGCTTCTCTTCCTCCCATACCGACTGGCTACTGGGATCGAGAGCCTCAATCCACTCCCGGCAGGCTGCGCCGTGTTCTCTCGAGTGCTCTTTTTCCAACTCCTGACCAACTCGACCCTGACTTTCGGAAAAAGGCCTCGGTTTCACACCATTTCCCTAAAGGCGTTCTCGCTCATCGCCGCCTCAATGCCGCTGCTTAAACTAGCCGAGCACTATTTTTACATTTTATCCCGTTTTTTCAGGGTGGATTCTTTTTTCCGCCCCTTTCGGTTTGCCCTTTGTCACTCAAGCCTTTACCAGAAAGTAAAGTATTAGTCTAATAATTTTTACTCTAAATATCTATAGTACTTTTGGGTAGGGAAACCAGAGCGGGGCAACGTAGAAGAGAGGTTTGGCAGAGGAACCCGAACCTTATCGGTAACAATTCGAATCAGCCAATATGTGACGGGAATCTGGGGACCAAAATAAATCTTGTGTTACATTCCTAAATCTTTCAAATATTGGCGACTGACAATTGCGCTTTCTAGTGGCGTGGCAAGCTGTGTAACATCTGTCTCGACAATCACCCACCCAGTAAAGTCAGCATCCGCCAACAGTTGAAAGAGGGCTGGAAAATCAATATACCCCTGTCCGAGTTCTGTCCACACGCCCTTTTGCGAAAAAGTCTGGTAATCCCATTCAGCGGCAATACCTTCCTGCATCACAGATTGATTGACGTCCTTGACGTGGATTGTCTTGATGCTCTCTGCGTAGTCGCGACAGAATTCGAGCACATCCGCGCCACCCCACGCTAAATGACCTGTATCTGGTCCCATAAAAACAAGACCGCTGTCGACGAGCGAAAAGAGACGATCGATCTCTTCACGTGTTTCGATTGTGCTCCCAACATGATTGTGGAAACAGCTCTTAACACCAGATTCAAGGGTGATCTCGCCGACCCGATTGAGCACCTTGGCGAATTGGGCAAATTCAATATCGGTCAGGTAGTCTTCCGGCTGTACGTGACCTGCGATCTGCATCCGCGTCAATCCACGCGCTGTCGTATGACTGGCAAAACCACCCGCTGCCACATAGAGTTCAGTGCATCCCGCTTGTTGGGCAAAACTGGCGACAGAACGGACTCGTTCCAAGATTGCCTGCTCGTTTCCCGGATTCCAGAAATCTCCAGCAAAATATCCCGGAGCGGGTTTCAATCCATGCTTTGCAAAAAGATCAAGTCTTTCCTGTGTGGTTACACCTTCTTTGGGCATGGCTGGTGCACCAGCGTAGCCGGCTTGGGCGATCTCGGCGAGAACTTGTTCTTCTGACAATTGGGCGGCTTCATCTCGCTGTCTATTCGCAACAAACCAAGTAATTTGGCCACAGCCGATCTGAACGTTATTCATCGATTTCTCCATTTATGCTCTATTTTCCATCTCTTCCACTGCAATCACACGGGCCGGAGCGCCATCTGCATCTGGAATTTTGAGCGGAAGGGCATAGAGCTGCGTATAGGGCCCTGCCAAGGCCATATTCTGCAAATATTCGATCATGACAACCCCGTTGCGTAAAAGCACGTCGTGCGTCACATGCTCATGGATTGGTGCCACTACATTATCCAATAACAGTCTAATCGGATAGTCTTGCGGGAAGTCATAGCCAATGGCTCTGATCCGTTGCGAAAGCAGCCATTCAGCACCATCGCGGGTAACGTACGGTGCTGTTTTCCAGAATTCGGGTGTCTGATACGATACAACCTGATCCCAGCAACTCTTCAGCAGCACAATGCCGTCTGGTTCGATGTGTTGACCCGCTGTCGCCAACATCTCAGCGGTAATCGGAGTTTGGGGCTCGATCACAGACAGATCGACAACGGCCGCTCGTCCAATGACTTGTTCAAGTGCTAGCTCGCTGGTTGTTGGGCCTCCTGGCACCATGTGACGGGGTGCGTCGATGTGGGTAAATCCGTGGACGACCCAACCCATGCGCGTCACCTGAAACTGTGCGCCGTCGGCAAAGTCGCTGGTTAGCGTTCGCTCCACAGGCCAGCGAAAGTGATCCACGATGGGAATGGTGAGGTCGATGAGTTGGGGCATGCGCTTTCGGTCCACGAAGGGCCACGAGGTAAAATATTACCTTTCTCGTTTAAGATTCTTGACAGAGTAGAACGCGAGATTTTCAGTACCGCAGCAGCATCGGTCACTGACAATTCTAAATCTTCTAAGCATCCCCGTACAATACGGCCAGGGTGGGCGGGGTTCTTCATGGGTATATTCTTGGACTAGACTATCCCTTCAGCGATCCAGCCAACAACCCACGCATAAACAACTTACCCAGCAGCAGATAGACGACAATTGTCGGTAGTGCAGCCAAGAAGGCCGCTGACATCTGCACATTCCATTCCACGCTCCAGCTGCCAGCGATGTTCTGGATTGCGACATTGACTGGCGCCAGCCTTGGATTGCTTAGCACCACTAGGCCAATCAGAAAATCATTCCAGATGCTGGTGAATTGCCAGAGCAATACCACCGCAAAAGCGGGCATGGAGATGGGCAGCAGAATCCAGCGGTAGAGGCCAAAAAAGCCACAGCCGTCGATCTTCCCAGCGTCCAATAGTTCGTTGGGGATGCCGGCGTAGTAGCTGCGGAAAAGCAATGCCATAATCGGAATCCCGAAGATGCAGTGGACCAGAATCAGACCGACGACAGAACCGTAGAGGTTGAGCATCTGTAAGGTGCGTACCAGCGGAATCAGAATGCCCTGATAGGGGAGAAACATGCCAACCAGGAAGAGAATAAAGAGAGTGTCTGCCCCGCGGAAGCGCCACTTGGCAAATACATAGCCGTTGATCGACCCGATAAAGGCCGAAATCAACGATGCCGGAACGGTGACAATCATGCTGTTCCAGAAGTTGGGTGCGATTGTGCGCCACGCTTCAAGCATCCCTTCCAGCGTTGGGTTCGTTGGCAATTCCCACATCCGCGTCACGTTGACATCTTCATACGGTTTCAGACCGGTGATAAGCATCACGTAGAAGGGCATGAGAAAGTAGGCGCAAAAGGCAATCAGCAGCAGATAGATGGCACCGCGGTTCCAGAAACGCTGTAGGCTCATCGCTCCACCTCCAACTGCATACTACGTAGGTAGGGCACAATCAAAAAGAGGGAGAGCAAGATCATGAAAAAGCCCAAGGCCGCGCCCAGTGAAAAACGATAAAGCCCAAAGGTGGACTGGTACATGTGAAAACCCAGCGTGTCCGTCGTGAGTGCTGGGCCAGCCAGCATGGTGACCAAGTCAAAGACCCGAATTGAATTCATGCCCGTTAACACGAAAGCTGTAAAGGTGACCGGCATGAGCAAGGGCACGATGACGTATCGATAGGTTGCCCAGACGCCGGCACCGTCGATCGCGGCTGCTTCACGCAACTCGTCGGGGATGCCGCGCAGGCCAGCAAGATAGAGCGCCATGACATAGCCAGTGAACTGCCAGCTTGCGGCAATGGTTATGGCAAACATGCCCCACTTGGGATCGGAATTCCAGGCGAAGCTGAAATTCTCAAGACCCAAATTTTGCAGCAACAGATTGATGCCGGTTGTCGGTTGCATCAGCCAACGCCAGGCAACACCGGTTACAATGGCCGAGACGGCAAACGGAAAGATGACGATAGTACGGAAGATTGCCTCGCCTTTGATTTTCTGGTCAAGCAGGACCGCAATCAGGAAGCCCAAAATGATGCACTGCCCCATAAACCCCAGTGCATAGATGCCGAGATTACGCAGGTTCCAGTAGAACCGATCCATGGAGAAGAGTCGAGTCCAGTTCTCAAAGCCGACAAATGTAAAGTCCACGACCGGCGTATTCCATTTGACTAGGGAAATGTAGCCAGTCCAGACGATAAAGCCGTAGATGAAGATCGCAACTGCGATAATCGACGGCAGCAAAACGACAAATGCCAGCCAGGTGTCGCCGCGCATGAGGCGTGATTTGCGTTTTTGGGTCGTTGAGGAAGGCGACGTAGCCGCCTTCCCCGCAAGGGCCGATTGGCTCACCGGGCTATTCTCCGAATGCGGCTAGTTCAGCTGCCTCGACCAGCATTTGCTGCGCTTTGGCAACGTCACGATTTGCGGCCAGGTCGGCCAAGGCAATGTCGTAATCGGTCAGGAACGACTGTTTGGCAGCAGCACCATGTTGAATGCTTGGCACACCTTCGTCTGCCCCAAACGAATCCATTGCATAGTTCAAGTACTCGTCATATTTTTCGCGATCGCCATCGGTGCGGGCCGGAATTGACCCTTTTATTGGATTGAACGCATCCTGGCCCTCCTTGGAGCCGATAATGCGCAGGAAGGCAATCGCATTCTCGCGATTCGGTGCATTTCTGGGCAGACCAAACGAGTCGGAAAGGACCATGAAGAGACCCTCTGTGCCCGGGGCCGGTGCCCAGTGATAGTCTGTGAAGCCCTTGGACATCAGCACACCGTGGGTCCAATCACCCATCACCATCATAGCCGGACCATCGTCGGAGACGAAGCGGTCGTTGATGTCGCCCCAACTGGTGCTCAGGAAATCCTCATTGGCATAATCATAGGCTCTGTTGAGAATCTCCAGCGAAGCAGTCACGTCCTCATCATCCCAGCCGGTGGAGCCATCAAAGAGACCGCGGTACTTTTCCGGTCCCATGACCGACACCAGAATGTTTTCGAGGATGTGCCCAGAAAAACCACCGCCGCCGCCTTGTTCGGCAATGGCAAAGGCCGGGAACCCGGCTTCCTTCATCAATTCTGCAACCTCGAAGAACTCATCCCACGTGGTCGGTGGGGCATCCCAACCGACTTCGGCCAGACGGCTGGGGCGGTACCAGAGTACATTGGAGCGATGAATGTTGACCGGGACGGAGTACGGTAAACCCTCATAAGAGGCAATCGCAATCACGTCTTCTGGGAAGACATCATAGAGACCCTCTTCTTCATAGAGCCAATCCAGAGGTTCCATGCGGTCAGCGATCACGTGGCTGTCGATCAGCTCGCGCCCCAAATGGACTTGGAATGAATCTGGCGGCTCACCGCCCAGCATGCGCGTTTCCAGCAAGGCTTTCATGTTGCCACCCTGACCTTGACCACCAGCCAACGCTGCGTTCTCAATCGTTACATCAGGATACTGCTCGCTGAAAATCTCATAGATTGCTTCCAGCGCTTCGACTTCGCCGCCAGAGGTCCACCACGAAAAAATCTCTAATGTACCTCCTCCAGCTTCGCCACTGCTTTCTGCCGCTCCGTCTGACGCCGGGGACTGCCCAGGTGCCGGGCAAGCGGCCAGGACCATCGCCAAGATGGCAGTGAGAGTCACAATCTTCAGATTGCGTATGTTCATAACAGATTCTCCTCTATCGTGTTTGGAGTGTGTCCCAAAGTGTGTGAATGGAGCAGGTTCTCTGACTAAGCGGTCTCCATTTACACACTTTGGGACACACTGTCGTGTTTGTGATTGGTATCAAATTGAGTCAAAAAAGCAGCGTCCGGGCAAGACGCCGCTTACAATGTAGCGAACAGGATTCCAAGAACTCTCAGTAAAAATTCAACAATTCGACAATTCACCATTGACAATTTGCGATGGCTTACCCCTTCAGCGCACCCGCCATCAGCCCTTCGATAAAGTAGCGCTGCATGGTCATGAAGATCAGCATGACAGGGAGAGTTGCGACCACGGCACCGGCCAGTACGAGTCCATATTGATCACCGTAGGGGCCGCGCAAAGTGGGCAGAGCCAGATTGATCACATATTTGGTCTGATCATTCAGCACGATCAGCGGCCAAAGGAAGTCGTTCCAGGCACCGTTGAAGAAGATGATCCCCATGACGGCAATCGCCGGGAGTAAATTGGGCAGGGCAACTCGGAAAAAGATGCCAAATTCGCTTGAGCCATCGATGCGGGCCGCTTCCATCAGTTCGGTCGGGATCGCTAAACAGTATTGGCGTGCCAGAAAAATACCAAAACCGCTGGCTGCAAACGGAACGATCAGGACCCAATAGGTATTCAACGCTCGAAACCCACTCTGTTCTAGACCAACCATCATCGTATACAAGGGGACGAGCAAAATCTCAAACGGTAGCGTCAAGCTGGCAAGAATAAAGATAAACAGGGATCGTTTTAATGGAAATTCGTATTTGGCAAAGGCAAAACCGGCTATCAGGCAGAGAAAAATTGATAACCCCCCTCGCCCCAAAGCGACAATCAATGTATTGGCAAACCAGCGGATAAACAAGGTCTCACTAAAGAGTGTTATATAATTTTCAGTGAAGACAGTTTCCGGTAATAGCTGGACGGGAAAGGTGAAAATCTCGTATTGAGGTTTAAACGAAGACGAGATCATGTAAATATATGGCACTGCTGTCAAAAAGACAGCGAACAATAGAATCAGGTTGGTGATGGTAATCAACCCACCCTGCTGAAGTCTGTACCAAGAACCTGATAGCTGTCTCTTCCGGCCGGTGCTGATCGTTTGTGTAGCCATAACAATATTTTTCCCTATTGATCCTCACGAAAAGCACCAAAGAAGCGCAAATTGAGCATCGCCAACACAACAACAATAAGGACTAATGTATATCCAATAGACGAAGCATAACCTAGATTGAAATAGGAAAAGCCTGTGTTATACAAATACATGACCATGCTGAGCGAACGGTCGCTTGGGCCACCATTCGTCAATAGATAGGGCTGTGTGAAGATTTGATACGAGCCGTTGATTGCTGTAATGACAACGAATAGAATGACGGGGCGCAATAGCGGAATCGTGATACGGGTTACAACTGTCCACCAGTTTGCACCATCAATGGCAGCAGCTTCGTTCAGCTCTTTTGGAATATTCTGTAAACCAGCCAAGAAGTAGAGCGAATTGAGACCGGTGAATTGCCAGATGAGCAGAATGATGATGGACAGCTTCACGACGTTTTTGTCCCGAATCCACCCGATCCGCCACTCTTCCCCAAACCAGTTGACCAGATAGCTATTGAACAGGCCAGAGTTGTAATCATACAGAATCCCAAACATCAATGCAACAACGACCCCTGACGTGAGCAACGGGACAAAGAATGCGAGTCGGTAGAAGCTTTTCGCATTCAAAGAAGGCACGAGCCATGAGTTCACAACCACAGCGAGGATAAAAGCAAGAGGAACTTGTAAAAATACGCTACCCAACGCATACACTGTCGTATTGATCAATGACTGGCGAAAGCGGGGATCGACCATCAAGTTGGAATAATTTTCAAGACCAATGAAAGTCGGTGTGCTGATGCCTTGTTGTTTGAAAAAGCTCAAACGAAAGCTATCAAAGACAGGATAGGCAAGAAAGATAAGGAACAGTATGAAGAATGGCGCGATGTAAAGATAAGGAACGATCTTGATCTGATTACGTTGCCACCAGCGTCCCAGAGAAAAAGATTGCTGTGGCGCCGGTGAGATTGTTCGCTGTTCGACAGCCATTCAGAGCTCCTAGAAAGAACAAAATAGGGTTCTTTGAGGTTTTGCGGGGTAAACGTTGGATAGTTTGTTGGTTTGCTAGTTTGTTCACCAACCATCTAACCAACAAACCAACTGAAAACCACACAATTCCCAAAATAGTACAAATGACTATCGTAGATCCCGTCAGAGACGGGACAAGCATCAAGAGTGTGACATCTTTCTAGTGAAGATTCAGAATGCTTGACGCGTGTCACTTCTCTGAAGTGACCTACGATAAATTAACGTAGATTTACAAGCCGATCGTTAGAGTGACTTGATGCGCTCTAATTCGATACCTAATTCATCGAACAACGCATCATAATCTGAAGCATTCTCCTGAATCACGGGTGTGATCACAAGGTTGGTGAATGCGGTATGGAATTCTGGTGCCCAGGGCGATTGGAAAATGCGCGGCATAGATTCCGCAAGCTCTAGATAGAGCGCACCAGTGTTCTGACCAGCATAGTAGTCGTATGGCTCCTGAACAAGCTCATTCTCAATTGCGGGTATCCAAGATGGAATAATGCCGCGCTCGATTACGTCTTGTAGCACAGCATCGGTCAGGTGCGTAAACTCGATGATGCTCCAGGCGGCCTCGACATTCGCTGCGCCTTTGGGAATGCTGACGCTTGTTCCGCCATGTGTTGCTGTTGGTACATCCGCACCAAATCCATTTGGTAGTGCCTGAAGACGCCATTCACCTTCCTGACTTGGTCCAATCAGGTTTTCACGACCAAGCTTGCCATTGAACCAAGGTGCACCCATAACGGTCGCAACTTGATCTTGGCGGAAGGCCTCCCAGAAGATAGGTGATCCCCAAGTCGATCCGGTGGCGTTCGGTGCAGTAATAGCAATCTCATCATCGTGGATCATGCCGCGCTGGAACTCCAAAATCTCCTTACCGATGTCATTCATACCGCCAAAGTTCCCATCTTCCAGGAACATCTGCTCACCAGCATTGAAGAGCATCATCTGGAAGTCGCCATCGTGCAGATCATGCCACGAGATAATGGACATGTCGGGTTTGGCCTCTTTCAGGGCAAAGCCAGCTTCCCTGACTTCCTGCCAAGTTTCAAATGGTGTCTTAATCCCAACCTCGTCAAAGACAGATTTGCGATAGGCCAGTGTACAGGCGTTTACTTCGTTGCCGATGCCGTAGATCTTCCCCTGCCAAGTCCAATAATCGGTCGCGGAACCGGGAACCAGATTATCCATGCGGTCGCCGATCAGATCATTCATTTCCACAAAGCAGATCTCTTCGCCCTTAAAGAAGGCAGCCGCGCGACCTTGCTCAACGCGCATAATGTCCGGCAGACCGACACCAGATGCACAGGCAGCCAACATCTTGTCATGAATTTCGCTAAATGGGGCAACTGTCTTTTTAAAGCTGATATTGGGGTTCTCATCATAGAAGCCAAAATCGGTCATGGCGTTATCGAGCCAGTCCAAGCCCTGTTCCCAGTGTGCCCAGGCTTCGACTTCGATCGTTTCTTCGGTGCCCGCGCCACCATCGCCGCCAGCAGAAGGTGCCGGTGCAGCAGCAGGACAGGCGGCCAGCAGGACAGCTGTCGCCGTCATACTACTGAACTGAAGAAATCGACGACGAGAGATTCCTCTTGTAGCTTTATGCATCTTGTTCGACATGCACAATTCTCCTTGAATCAATTGGATAATGGACTCACCCATACATGAGAGTGAATTCAAGTCAGGTTCTTAGCTGAAAAACAAGCTCCATTTACTCCTTCGACCGATGAGTACTAGAATATGGTTGGTTAAGTAAATCTGGTGGTATCTCTCAAATTGTGTAAAAGCAACATAGTCTTTTCAGAGGGAAAAACAAACTCGCAAAATTTGGGAGTCCACCGGTCATTTGCACTTTTGAATCAGACTTTGTCAACGCTCTGAGTTGTATATAGGTAATCGAGCAAATAAGCTGAGAAGAAGAACCAATGTTAACAGTGCCTGATGAGGTGGGGGATAGAGTATTTTGAGTGTCCGTGTTCGTCTTCGTTCAACGATATGTGAGACGAAACTTTCCGAGAAACGCAGCCACAGGATAATGCTTGTTTAAAAAAATGTCAAGCGGATGATTGCTTGACTAAGAACCTATCCGAAAAGTGGTTGTGAGTCTGACTATCTTCTCGAGCAGGAATGGTTCGTCACAGAACTTTACGGATAAGCATTAAGGTGAACGCTTGGATAGCGACTCAACGCATTTCGCTCATCAGACGAAATTGTGCAAACGAACTACATTTCTCTCTGACGAAAAAATTGGCTTGCACAATTTTCTTAGATGAGCCATTCATTTGCCACGACATACAACCCATGCTATCTTCAATAGACACTATACAAAAGCAAAATCCCCTCAACAATCAGGGGAAGCATTCAGCTAGTCAGCCATCAGCTCGGCACTTCCCTGTATTGTTCTATGACATCGACACCTCTAGAAATCGGCTCCATCGCGACCCCTGCATGCGCTGCTTCAGGAGAGTCACAGGCCAAATGGGGGTCGCGAACAAACCGAACAGCTCAGGTGTCGATCTCATAAAACAGTACACTTCCCTGTCGAGACAAGCTGCTTAAACGTGTCAAGCTGATAGCTGATATGCTGACAGCTGATATGCTGACAGCTGATATGCTGATAAGCTGAACAGCTACCAATCTGGAGAAAATATGAAATCCATCTTTTCATTACAAGATAAAGTTGCAATCGTCACGGGTGGCACAGGTGTTCTCGGTGGTGCCATGGCTCACAGTCTGGCCAAAGCGGGGGCACGGGTTGGCATTTTGGGACGTCGCGCCAAAAAGGCGGAAGAGGTTGTTCAAAGTATTGTGGAAGCAGGTGACGAAGCCATGGCTCTCCCTGCCGATGTGTTGGATAAGGCACAATTAGAAAATGCACGCGGCTCTATCGTTGATAGGTGGGGTGGGATCGATATTCTGATCAATGCCGCGGGCGGTAACGTTCCAGGCGCCACGATTTTTGGTGATCTGACGTTTTTCAATTTGACCCAAGAGGCACTGCAGCAAGTGATGGAGTTGAATTTCACGGGCTCTTTACTCCCAACGCAGGTCTTTGGCGAAGTGATGGCCGAACGGGCAAAGAATGGTCGCGGCTGTAGCATCATCAACATCTCATCCATGGCCGCTGACCGTACCTTGACCCGTGTAATGGGGTATAGCGCAGCCAAATCCGCGATCGACAATTTTACGCGCTGGATGTCAGTGGAATTTGCCATGAACTACAGCGCTCTTCTGCGGGTCAATGCCATCGCCCCTGGTTTTTTTGTCGGTGAACAGAACCGCGCTCTCCTGCTCAATGAGGATGGTTCCTACACACCACGTGGACAGCAGATCATCGACCACACGCCCATGTCACGCTTTGGTGAACCAGATGAACTTGTTGGTACAGCAGTCTGGCTCGCCAGTGATGCATCGCGCTTCGTCACCGGAATCGTTGTGCCCGTAGATGGAGGTTTTTCGGCCTTCAGTGGAGTATAATCTTTGCCCAACTTCAGCATGAGCCAGTTGGTCCGAAACGTTCGCAATTGGTGAGGGAAGCGTTTGCACTGCAGTAGATGGCGATTCGTACCGCCAAGAGGCAACACCCCGTATCCGGACCAACATACCCAATTTTCGCGGGGTGCATTTCACTTTTGGACCACAGAGACCTGTCACCAGACTGAAATACACCCGACATGGAGGCATATATCGGGATGCACAGTTTTGTTACGTACGATATGAGGGCATGAGATGAACACCTTTTGGCTAGCTTACATTTTCGTCTTCTTTACCGCAATTGTGGTCCTCTTCCAATTTGCGTTGGCTGCAGGAATGCCGTGGGGGCACCTCGCAATGGGTGGCAGGTATCCAGGACGATTTCCGCCCAAAATGCGCATTGCTGCGGCGGCGCGCGGGCTGATTTGGGTGGCGGTGGCCTTCAGCGCGATTAGCACCATATTGAACATCATCACGCCCAGCAAATGGGAGCGCATTCTCTGGGTGCCGGTGACTGTTGTTATGTTGATCAGCAGTGTTATCGTTGCGCTGAACTGACTTTTGGACAACTTGCTCGATCTGCAGCTTGACGGACCCGCCTTGCATGTTTACATATGTTAGCGGATTTCAATAAATTGTATGTTGCTCAAATGCGCCAATCGCCGATAGGGTTGAGTTTGTACCAGCAAAATACCAACGATATATTCACCTGGCGATAGGCCGCGCTGCCCCAAATCGATCGTCAACTCAGTTGCCGTGATGGGCGGTCCGAGGCTGGCGCCATCGACCAATGGCGATTGATTTGGCAACCAGACAACAACTTCGTAGCCCTGAATCGCACCAAGCGCAATTTCTGATCCCCAACGTAAGGTGACTTCATTTTGACCATTTGCACTTGGTTCAGGCTCCAGTAACTGAATCAGGTCACTGCTGGCTGCAGAGATTCTGAGGGTGTCTCGATTGCTTGAATTGATGGCAGATGTTCTGACCGTCTGGGCAGATGCCGCTTGAATGGCGGTGGATTGTCCAGAAGTATCTTGTTGCGCCACCGGTGCGACAGTTGGTTGAGGTGTAGGTACGACAGGCGTCTGTTGCGGTTCGGGTTGAGAGGCAACCGCTACGGCTTCATTTGCAAGATTCGGTGGTGCATTGGTAACGGCTTGGCCTGTTCCACCAAGTGGGCGCGATAGGTCAACAACATAATTGGCGACCCAGGCATCGCTACCCCCTGATAACTGTACATGGATCCAATCACCTCGAAGCGTTTCCTCTAATACCGGCACGGAACTGCCGGGGAGAAGAACTGTTCGAACCTCTGCACTCAGATCTGGAGCAGCTCGGGCATTCACCCCGGCAGGGTTGTTGATCAGCACCAGGGCGATATCGGTCGGCGTTGGCGTTGAAGTTGCGGCGGGCGGTAACGTTGCCGCCCGCAAATTCCCATCTTCTTGGATACTTTGCTGAGATTCGGTTGATACAAGCTGTGTACCATTCGAGTTCGTAGCTTGTTCTGCATTGAACGCGACGGGCGTTGATGCACTCGTTGTCGAGTCGAAGACGCCATTGGCCGCAACAGCAAGTTCATTGCTCACAGCGGTGGGTGTGGGTCGTATGCGTTCTGTTGGAAACAATGTACCAAATGCGTAATTTGCCGTGACGCGGACAAGGGTTCCTGGAATGCCACTGCGGCTCAGAAGGAACAAGCCAAAGATTGCCGCGGCGAAGATCAAGCCAGCGATCGCTACTTGTCTTCGAATGATAATTTGTCCCCCTACAAGTTGCTGATTGCGTCGGATCGTCTGCGGGATCGCCATGGGGTCTGGCTGCTCTGGATAGAGAAGCTCGCGTAATGCCCTCAACAAATCGGACCATTGCCAATCTGCCAAACGAGCCAGGGAAAAGCGAGGAAGCCGGATCGCCCACTGAAGATCAAAGAGACTAAAGATCAGTGCAAGTGTCAGACAGCCCATTGCAATCATGCGCCATGTTTCAGCAGGCCAAAGAGGTGCAGGAGCAAGCGAAAGTTGATATGCAATGAGTGGTGGTAAAAGGGAAACATTGCGCGCAAATCCGATATAGAATGCGGCGAGGGCCAGCCAAATTGACACGATTCGCCGCGGCGTATCCCACGCTTCACGCACAGTCACTTGACGGGTTTTATTTTCTTTTAATGTATCGAAGACAATGACTAGGAGAATTAGTGCAATCAATACACTAAGGACCCAAAAGGCACCGGTTACTGCTATTATCACGTTGGCTTACTCTGAAAGAAGCTGGTAGGTAGACTCTGTTGTTCAGAATGTGTAACACACAGTGTAAATATTCTTCGGTTTTGGAGTGTCACGATTTACCATACACTTTAGTGCTTATCCGAAAAGCTCTGTGACGATGTATTCTCACCCGAGTATCTCTCTGGATTTACAATCACTTTTCGGATGGGTTTTTAGGATATACGACTATCCACCATGCTATCTATGGTTACAATATTCAACGAGGTGACTATATTAGGTCGGGATATGAGATCGAGGGAGCCCCGACACACGCTATAATGCAATAACGTTTCTTTGTTTTGTCCGGTTCCAGTTATTCCGAAATGTTTCAGATTTGTCAGAGCTGACAAGAATATCAAGTTAAAACTGTTGCGTTTGGCATTAGACATTATTGGGATTGAAAAATAGGACACGGATTATCAGGATGAACACGGATTATCCCAGAGTTAATCCGTGAAATCTGTGTTCATCCGTGTCCCATCTTCTGAATCCTAATAATCTCTATGACCTTATTTTTGCGCAACGAGAGCGTGATTCTATTCGTTCATGCAACTAGAGGGGGTTTCTAATCGGCCTCTAGATAGGATTTCAAGCAAATCAGAAGGTCACGAGAATAAGGATGTGAACTTAGCAGGTCAATCCGTGAAAGTGAGCCGTTCTGAAAAGAGAGAAAACCAGGTATTTGTAATAGATCTCGAACAATTCGTTTCTGCCGGAAAGGTTCAAATCTAGTATCCACGAGAGCTTGCTGATGGAAATGGCGGGGTGGTTCATTTTAGCTGGATAGATAGGTTTACACTTTTAGAAACAGAAAGAACGTTTATATTCTCTGATTTCGCCGGTTCTCAGAGAGAAAACGGTCTCATATAGATTTTTGTCTATATATCAAAAGTGTAAACCTAATTTTGAACCACCCCGAAATGGCCTATCAAATTATGCGCCAAATCAGCCAAAAGGATAAGAGATTTTTGAGCTAGAAATAGGGTCTTGCGACGAGAAGCTAAGTGTAACCCCATTTTATCATTACGGAATTGTTCGATTTCAGCCGCACCTCGATTGTCATAATATGAAATGAAGTGACGCTTGGATGGCAATTTGATGGTCGAAATGTAGTAACTGACACAAATTTGCTCGTTTTTCACTCTTTTTTTGAGAAAAATGCGTACAGGGCGATTAAACTTGATAGGTGATGGAATTTCAGCCAGAAAGACGTCACCGCAAGGATCCCATCGAGTCACCTGTTGCGCCCACAGATGGGCACGACGGTTGGAGTTGCCCTTCATCATAAATTGATAGTTGCGGTTGAGCAGCCACCGAATATTTTCTTCACTACCTGCACCACCATCGGTGCGCCAGACGACTCGCTCGCGTTTTTTCTCGTCTAACTCTAATGAACTTTCCGTGGCAAGCACGGCTGGCTGAAACGATGGAGCTGTATGCTGACTCCCTGGATAGAGGTCTGACCAAACCGTTTCATGGTATTTAACCGAACTTACACGGACCAATTGGCGTCCCGTTGCGTTTTTTTGCCGCTAAAATAGCCTTTTTGACTTTTCTGTGCCTTTTTTGCCGCATGGTAATCCGGATAGGTCAAAGTCTAACCACAAGAACCCTCGCCAATCGTGGTTGTGTATTTGGCTTAGAGGCTTGCAGATTTCGCTGACCGCACTCTACCGATATTCATTAGAGTTAGGGCGTCTAATGTACGAGACATATTTGATTGCTCACTAAGCTGCTCCATCCCATAAATTTTCGCAAGGAGTCTTTCTGGTCTGACCTTTGTATTGAACTCAGTCAGCGTTGCGCAACCACATAATATGCTAACCAGCACCTGTTCCAACTTACTTGCTGGTGTATATTCATACGTTTTGACCGGTATTTCGATCTTCTTCAACGCAGTTAGCACTTTCTCTTGATGGTAGTGTGCCAGCAACGCAGCTAATGGTGCATACTGAGTATTGCTGATCTCGTTCGTTAGTCCGAATTCTATTGCCATGAATGCCTCCTTGGATCGGGTATCTCTAATGAATTTCTTTGAGGCTATCCTTTTTTCGGCATTTTGACGAATTTGATCGAATAGAATCAGGCTCTTATTGCGTCAACGAATAGAATTCCCTTCCCGTTGCGCAAAAATAAGGTGTTAATATTATCAAAATAGTGAATATTTGATATGGAATGGCCATCTCCATCGGAACAGTACATAACGATCATTGATAATAGCGGCCGAGAGAAAATCCAGTCCGTAGAATATCTTGTTCATGATATTCAGTCCGAAAAAATATATGTCACAGCAGATGGTTTAAAATACGCTTGCGATTCACTAGACTTCAAAGGCCAATCATATCTGCGTGAAGAGTTAGAAAAGCTACCGACGCTCTTAAAGCATCCTGACATTGTCATATGGGATCCTGTTGATGAAACTGACGAAACATTGATTTACTACAAACGATTCTACTTTACTTTCTGGTAAAAGAAAAGAGATGAGGTGAGAAATGTGACAAAAAGCGGTTAGCGTTTCATCCTAAAGGTAGCGAAACCAAAAAGGAGGAAGGAATGCTAACCGCGCCAGAAATAACTATAGCAGTACTGATGAATGTATTGCAAGTAACGCCGGTGGGAACAAACGTAAATGTAATGCGTCTGATGTGGGCGATGATGAATGGGTTGTTTCTGAAAAGTCGAGGAGCAATCCATAGTGGATTGAGTGAAAGCGGGTTTGAAGATGAGGAGCTCCGGCGAAGCTGGTGGAGCTTTCGATATGGATCATGGGATATTGCAAGCCTGCTCTCATCGTGGCAAGAAGAAGTGGAGTGGAAAGGGAATGGGAGGCAAAAAAGTTAGAAGGATACCGAGTGAAAAGCATAGATATCACAGGGTTCTGGCGACCGAAGCTGCAAGGAAAGTGAACCGACTCTATAACTCAACGGCTCGTCGGGCATTGCCCGCGCTCATCTTTGGAGTGATGATAAGCTCGGGGGAGATAGGCGGGAAACGAGTGCCACTGCTCAAGGCAATCATGAGATGCGAGGTAGGCACAAAGGAAAGTGAGTTTCGGAAAAAGCTGCTGAAAGAGACGAAGAAATCACTGGAGTCAGACGAAGTGGCGGTGGTCGATGCCGGGTTTACAATCAGAGAAATGCTAGAAAGCGACGTCGACCGATTTGTCCTTCGGGAAGCGATTAACTGCACAGCGCGCCGCAATGAGTTACCCGAACGTAAGGAAAAAAGGCAGACCACCCGAATATGGTGATATTGTGCGTCCGCTCTCTCGATGCTATAGGGGAAAGCGACTCGAGGCCACAACTCCAGACTCGTTTGGTCAATTTGTCTATAGTGGTCGCCTGATTCGCTATCAAGCATGGCACAATCTCGTCCCCAGGACAACCAAGGTGGATACAGCCAACCGCACCTATTCGATTTACGTCTTTCAGGATCCTGCTTATCACACACCTTTGGTTCTGGCGACCGTCATGGCTTTACAAGCTGAAACCATTTATCTTTTCTATCTGGAGCGCTGGCCTGTTGAACATCCCCCCCTTGGCTTCCAAGCAGATGATTGGCTTACATCGTCAATTTGTTCATGCCGATGAGGCTTGCTTCCGCTTACCTGAACTGGGGCTGCTGGCTGGCAATCTTCTTTCCCATTTAGCCGCTTCTCTTCCTCCCATACCGACTGGCTACTGGGATCGAGAGCCTCAAGCCACTCCCGGCAGGCTGCGCCGCGTTCTCTCGAGTGCTCTTTTTCCAACTCCCGACCAACTCGACCCTGACTTTCGGAAAAAGGCCTCGGTTTCACACCATTTCCCTAAAGGCGTTCTCGCTCATCGCCGCCTCAATGCCGCTGCTTAAACTAGCCGAGCACTATTTTTACATTTTATCCCGTTTTTTCAGGGTGGATT
Organism: Chloroflexi bacterium TSY; assembly: GCA_019217005.1. The sequence continues at coordinate 11,040 of JAHBNG010000008.1, read as the reverse complement.
CTTTTTTCCGCCCCTTTCGGTTTGCCCTTTGTCACTCAAGCCTTTACCAGAAAGTAAAGTCCTACATTAATCAATTTAATGAAAACAAGGTGGCTGCGGCTATTATCAAGATACGCAATGAGATCAGATTTTTCTACAATTTCCATTTGCAAGAAAGTGGCAGAGTAAAGGGTGTTGCCGTTGTACCAACCGAAGAGATTCGGATTTGTTATATAGCTTCTGGCATAAATAAGTCTCAATTTGGTTTGTAACACAAGATATATTTACTCATGAGAGATTTAAAATTTCTATTTCAAGAACCTGGGCTAATTGAAGCCGTTGCTTTTGATCCAAATATGCCTCCACCTGCAGATGGGTTGAATACCTCTGGGTATCGTTCACTTTGGGTAGCAGATCTGATGGTCGATTATGATCCACGAATTGAACGCCCCTATGCATTCATGATTTCAAGCTTCCACAAGACCTATCCATTGGTTATTTGGGCCTTGAAAATTCATATGAACAATGAGCGATTTAATGTGCCACAAGCTGGATTAAGCGCAATTCCTTTGCATGAGGCATTTAGCTGGGCTTATACACACTTTATCATGGATGATTATCTACCAGAAGTAGAGTTTAACCAACCGATTGAATCAGCAAATTTTTCTACGCAAGTGTTGCAATATGCAGCTTTGGTATAATATCAATCTTCAACAAATTCTTTACCCTGAAATCAGCCTTCATTTGCGTAAAGCTGTGTCCTACTTTTTTATAGTATCAGTAGATCCAAATTCTCGTGGAATAGGCGTTCTCTATTACACGCAGTAGACATAATCCTGCACTTCTCAGTCAAAACAGACTCGAGCGTGCCAAATGGTCCGAGATTCTCTACTGCGTCTTTTTTCGCCATTTGAACGCTCTACCTCTGAGAAATCCTACTGCGTGTAATCTCTAACGCCGATCCCGTTCGCATTAGAGAATGCTCACTCCGCGTTGCGGTCTGCCCTGAAAAAAAGGGCAGCAAGAGAAGAGAGAGAGGGGTTAAAGGCCGCGTTGAATAAGAAGCGGGTCCAAGTTGACCCGCCAGAGTGGGTGGCGTCGTTGCCTGTGCCCAACGCAAATCAGTTGTAGTGAGCACCGTACTTAGGCGGTCGGTGCCAAGAAAACCTTGAAGCCGAGGGACTCGAGGGTTTTGAGTGCGCCGGCTTGTGCATGCTCCTTGCGTCGTTTGAGAAAGAAGTCGCCGCCGAGTTCTTCAAAGACGGCATCGGGCTTGTCGATGAGATGATAGACGATGGTCAAGATGGAATGGGCCACGGCAATAGCTGCCCGCTTGGCTCCGCGTCGTGCCTTGAGACGGTGGAACTGTGCGGCGAGATAGGTGTCCTTGGTGCGAGAGGCGGCCCAAGCCGCTTCAACGAGGGCGGTGACTAACCATTTCTGGCCCTTTCGTCGGCGACCACTCTTGCGTTTGCCCGCCGATTCGTTGTTGCCAGGACAGACACAAGCCCAGGAGGCCAGTTTCTTAGCTGAGGGCCAGCTTTCGACCGAGGGACCGATCTCCGCCAGAATTATCTCGGCGACGACTCGCCCCACACCGGGAATGGCATCTAGGCGTGCGATGAGGTCAGCATGCGGAGCCATGAGGATCCCAATCTGTTGATTGAGGGCATCAATGCGTACATTCAGGTGATCGAGATGATGCAGAACTTCTTGCAGCATAAAACGATGATGAGGACGGACCAGTCCCGTCAACGCATCAACCAACTGGGGAATCTTGGCCCGCAGCCGCTTTTGTGCCAAGTCAGCCATGGCTTCTGGGTCCATCTCATCTGCAATCAGGGCCTCGATCATCTGGCGTGCCGATACACCTTGGATGCTCGTGACCACCGATCCCAACTTGACGTTGGCATCTTCCAACACCTTATGCAGGCGATTGACTGCCGCACTCTTCTCTTGCAAGAGACGCGTCCGATAGCGCGTCAGGTCTCGCAAGTCCCTTTGCTCCACATCTGGAATGAAACTGCGCTCCAGCAGTCCATAACTCATCAGTTTCGTGATCCAGGCCGCATCGCTCTCATCCGTCTTGCGACCAGGCACCTGTGCCAGATGGCGGGCATTCACAATCCAGACCTCAAAATGCTCATGCAACACATTGTAGATCGGTTTCCAATACACTCCCGTACTCTCCATCGCCACATGCGTGATCCCATACGACGACAGCCACGACCTCAACCCCCTCCAACTCGACCGTCGTTGTCCCAAATCGCTTGCGCACCTGCTCCATCCTCCCTGATTCATCTACCACACACGCCACTACCATCCGCTTGTGAACATCCAGGCCGCTGCACTTCGGAAACATCACTTCCATCTTCCTTTCCTTTCGCAGCCGCTTATGTGTACCCGATTGTGAGCACAGTCTGCCCTGCGTGTTTCGTCCCGAGGAACGTCCACATCCCGTGGTGCGTCGGTGTACACCAATCTAGCTACTGAGCGTTCTTTACTTGACCACGGACCTTTCCCGATTTCTGTTCGGCGGCTGCCACCACACTTTAACACATTTTTCATCCCCTGTTGTGTTGGCTCACCGCATGTTTATCTACTGAGTATAAAACGTCCAGAAGGGAAGCTAAGCCAAAAGGATCTTGATCAATTCAGTATAAGGAGTGAACAAATGACAGCTTTTGAAAACGCAAAGAGATTTTTTGATGCCTGTGAAGCACCGGCAGGATGGTCTGGATGCAAACAATATGTAGCCGAAAGGGCACCCTTTGTGGCCCAAAGCGAACCACTCGCAGACATTGACACAGTAGAAGCCTATTGCGAGTGGATGGCTGCTTTTGGTGGCATTACTGCACCTGGGGCAACCTATGATCTGCATACATCAAGCTTCGACGAAGAGACCAGAACGGCTGTGTTCTTCGCCACCTATCATGCAAAACACACCGGAGAAGGCGGTCCAGTCCCGCCAACCCACAAAGAGACCCACTCGCACTATGTCTATTTTCTCACGATGAACGAGGACAATAAGATTGAGCGCATGGTCAAAGTCTGGAATGCACCCTGGGCCATGAAAGAACTGGGTTGGATTTAAGAGGAGGAAATCTAATGTCAGAAGCCAACAAAGCCATTACACGGCGTTACTTTGAAGAGGTTTGGAACCAGGGCAATTTAACCGTCATTCCTGATCTTATCGCGGCCAATCACGTGCATTATGACCCAGCCACCCCTGACACAGATGGACCTGATGGCATGGAGCAGCTAGTAACCACGTTCCGGGCCGCCTTTCCGGATCTCCATTTCAACCTTGAAGACCAGGTTGCCGAATCCAATAAGGTTGTGACCCGCTGGAGAGTGGATGGAACGCATCAGGGTGAGTTGATGGGCATCGCTCCAACAAACAAGACAATTGCGATTACAGGTATAGATATTCATTATATCCTGAATGATCAGATTAAGGAACATTGGTCGAATTGGGATACTGGCGGGTTGATGCGGCAACTTGGGGCTGGTCCACCAACAGCGGAATGATTTTGAGTCTGTCTCGAAACTTTATGTCAACTATTAAAGGAGCATATAACACGTCATCTACCACAAATATCACCGCTGTTCGTCGGTTCTGGCAGGGCTTCAATGCCCGCAACTTGGATGTCTGGGACGAGGTCTGCACACCCGATTTTATCAACCATGACACTGGTCTGCCCACACCAGATGCGGACTTGCCGACACTCAAACAGACCATTCATCAATTGCTCTTGACTGCCTTCCCCGATCTCCAGGCGGCGGTACGCACCTGGGGGAATTTATGGGTATAGCGCCAACAGGCAAACCAATCACCTTTAGTGGTATTTGGCTCGCTCACCTTACCAATGGCAAACTCAAAGAGCAATGGGTCTATTTCGATGCCTTGGACTTGCTGCGACAAGTCGGTGCTGTGCCGATGCCCAATATGTAGTATTTTTCAATTAAGTTATGACGGGTTTACAAACCTGGTTTCTGCCAGAAACCAGGTTTGTTTGGGGCTATCGTAATTCTGTTGACAGAACAGTGGCTGATTCTCAAGGAGAAAGCGCATGGAGCCTACGTCTTTCAAAATCGGATGGATTCTGCTAATCATCTTTTACGCGCTCGGAGCCGTAACTGGCGTATCGGTCGTTTTTTCGCCCATGACTTTTATCGGTGCTGAAATTGAGGCCTATTCTGATACATCGCTGGCCGAATTCACAGCCACCTATGGAACATGCCACGAGTATCTGCTCATTGAAATACTCGAACAAGGAATCTTCATGTTCGCCAGTTACGTGATCCCGTTGTTGATTCTGATTTTTGCCTTCCGCAAAAAGGAGAAATGGGCCTGGTTTGCCATTTTGGCGAGCTGGATCATCAATGCATTTGCAACGATTGGTGGCAATTTGCCAACAGGGGAGATGAACGTCGTCTATATGAGTGCTGTTTTTGCAGTTTTGGGATTTGTTGCTTTGGGTATCACCGCGCAGCCCCTTTGGCAGAGCAGCGATCAAGAATAGAATCACTAACTCAAATCCACCGCCCCCAACGCCTTGAGCGTTGCTTTCTGGGCCTCAGTGATCCCTGTCACGCCGGTAATGTTCATTCGCTCATAGGGTCGATCCGGACGGAGGGTTTTGAGACAATTCCCGGTCTGTACATCCCAGAGCTTGATCGTGCCATCTGTACTGCCACTGGCTAAGGTCTGACCATCGGGGCTGAAATAGACTGAATCGACCCGATCCGTATGTCCCTGTAAGTTCCGAATTACCTGACCGCTACTGACGTCCCACAGGCGAATAGTCTGATCATCACTCCCACTGACTAAAGTGCGGCCATTAGGGTTAAAGCAGACTGACCTGACCCAGTCAGTATGTCCTAGTAAGGTCTGGAGGACTTGACCGCTGCTAACATCCCATAGGCGGATAGTCTTGTCAGCACTTCCGCTGACCAGGATATGCCCATCGGGGCTGAAATAGACTGAAGTGACCGGATCAGTATGTCCTAGTAAGGTCTGGAGGACTTGACCGCTGCTAACATCCCACAGGCGAATAGTCTGATCAGAACTACCACTAACCAAAATATGACTATCGGATCTGAAACAGATTGAATAGATCCAGTCAGCGTGTCCTAGTAAGGTCTGAAGGACTTGACCGCTGCTAACATCCCACAGGCGGATAATCTGATCAGAACTTCCGCTGGCTAAAGTCTGTCCGTTGGGGCTAAAGCAAACTGAATTGATCCGATCCGTGTGTCCTAGCAAGGTCTGAAGAGCTTGACCACTATTAACATTCCACAGGCGAATAGTCTTGTCAGAACTTCCGCTGGCCAAAGTCTGTCCGTCGGGGCTAAAACAAATCGAACAGACTTGACCCATGTGACCCTGCAAGGTCTGAAGGACTTGACCGCTACTGACATCCCACAAGCGGATAGTCTTGTCAGAATTTCCGCTAGCCAACGTGTGACTATGGGGATCAAAGTGGACCGCCGGTACCATGTAAGTATGACCGTGCAAGGTTTGAAGAGGTTGTCCGCTGGTAACATCCCACAAGCGGATAGTCTTGTCAGAACTTCCGCTAGCCAACGTGTGACCATCTGGGCGGAAACAGATCGAATTGACCCGATCCGTGTGTCCTAGTAACGTCTGAAGGATTTGGCCGCTAACCACGTCCCATAAGAGAGTTATCCGATCTTCACTCCCACTAGCTAAGATATGATTGTCGGGGCTGAAACAGAGCGTCTGGACCAAATTAGTGTGTCCTTGTAGGGTTTGAAGTGTTTGACCACTAGAGACATCCCACAGGCGTATAGTCTTGTCAGAACTCCCGCTGGCCAACGTGTGACCATCTGGGCTGAAACAGACTGACTTGACCCAGTCAGTGTGTCCTTGTAGGGTTTGAAGCGTTTGACCACTAGAGACATCCCACAGGCGTATAGTCTTGTCAGAACTTCCGCTGGCTAAGGTCTGACCATCTGGGCTGAAACAGACTGACCTGACCCAGTCAGTGTGCCCTAGTAAGGTCTGAAGGATTTGGCCGCGTCCAGAAGCGATGCTCGATGCTGTACGACGGTATAGCACGGCGTGAACATCCCATACGCGTATGGTTTGATCCCTACTCCCGCTGGCTAAGGTGTGACCGTCAGAACTCAAACAAACCGAACTCACCCAACTAGTGTGTCCTAGTAAGGTTTGAAGCATTTGACCGCTGCTAACATCCCACAAGCGTATAGTCTTGTCAGAACTCCCGCTGGCCAACGTGTGATCATCTGGGCTGAAACAGATCGAACTGACCCAGTAAGAGTGACCTTGTAGAGTCTGGAGCGGTTGCCAATCTATCGTTTGCCAGATCCGAATTTGCCCCTCTGCTGTTCCTGCCGCCAGAAGTTGTCCATCCGGGCTGAAGGCCACCGAAGTAAGATTGTCAAATGTGTCCATAAAGACAGCTGCTTTTAGATCGGCTCCGCTGAAATCGACGTCTATAAGGTTTTTTCCCTGAAGATAAACCTGCCAGACCCCTATTCCAGAGAAATCGAAGTCATTGAGAGCACTTTGATTGTGCATGAGAAGGTTAAGGATACTTCCCCAGCATAGCCTTTAGGAAGCTCAAGCCTTAGACGCTCCAAATAATCTTTGCATCTCTGCTCAACCCCTTCTCGACCAAACTGTGCCAATATATTCTCAGCAATGGGTTGGAGGATCAGCCTTCGTTGGCTCTCGCGTACATAATCTTTGGCCTGAGCCTTGAGCAAGGCGTGGCGGTTGAAGCTTTCTAGAGAATCTTGCTCAAGTTCCTGACAGACCTGGTTGATAAAGCGGTCTGTCGTATACTCCATGATGACGTTTTGCAGGGTAAAACCATCCTTCTGTTTTTCCAGCAATGAGCGCTGTTGTAACCCACGCAGGGCTTCCAGATAGGCACGCTGGGTCACCGGGCCAACGAGATTGTCGCTTAAATCCTGCACCGAGACCGGCTCGCGCTCAATGGCCAGCCAGGTCAGTATCTCCTGCTCCAACGGCGAAAGCCGGGCGAATTGCTGATCCAACACATCGCTGATATCGGCAAAGATGAGCGTCTCTTCTTCCAGAAAAGCATCGACATCACCAAAGTAAAGCTCATCAATCGTTTCGGCTACCAGCTTCAACGCCAGAGGATGACCAGAATAACGCTGGACTAGAGTGGCCGTTTGTGACTTTTCGCTGGCTAGCCCCTGATGTACCAAGACCTGTTGGGCTGCATCATCCGGCAAGCCGTTTAACTGTAGCGAGCGAACCAGCGAAATATCGCGTTCTAAACGGATTAACTCTTGCGGGCTTTCCCGGCTGGTCAACAGAAGGCAGCTTTGATGGTCACTTTGAGCCATGCGCTGAATGAGTTGCCCGTACCCTTCGCATCCGGTACGATACGTGCCAGCGCGTTGGCCCACCTGCATGATGCTCTCGGCATTATCCAGAATCAGCAAACATCGCTGTTGTTGGAGGAGCTGTGTCAACAATCTGAGTTGCTCATCCAGGCTTGCCGGAAGGTCGATGATCTGCTGATCAGACAGGAAGACGATGCTCTGACGCAGAATGTCAGTCAACGGTGGTGCGTTGAGAAGTGACCGCCAGAAGATCTTGTCAAATGGTCTGTTTGGGCTACCCAAGTTTTCGGCCTGATCTAGCAGCGAGGAGACAAACTTAGCAGTCAGGCTAGTTTTGCCCACTCCACCGACACCGAGACTCACGCACAGACGACAAGCGTCATCAATGATCCATTGCTTCAGCTGAGACAGCTCGTGCTCTCTACCGTAAAATCGCCCTGGATCGGGCATTTCTAACAGATCATGTCTGGATGGGGCAGCAAGGGTATGAGAAGACGAGGAGGCAACAGCAACTTCCTCATTGCGGATTCTTGTTCTGACTGCCGCAGTGACCGGGCCGGATTCGACATCCAACTCTTCAGCCAAAGTACCACACCAATTTTCATATTGAGCTGCCATCTCCCACAAGTCAAGCGCTTGCCCTCGAGCTTTGGCTGCTGTGATCACCTCGGTAGGTAAGTCAGCGGCGAGTTGGGTGAATTGCTGACGGGCTTTCTCTTTGATCTCGAAAGTGCTGGCGGAGTGATGCTCGACCAGAGACAGGAGTGCGAGGGCGCGCTGGATCTCGCCTGCTCGCATCAGGAGCTTGGCTATACTAATGAGCACATCCAACGCGATTGGAGCTAACCGCTCTTTTTCTGCCAACCGGAGAGCATGCTCGAAGTATTGCTTGCATTCCGCATCTCGTCTTGCGCTTACAACCATTGTATGTCCCAAATGACGTGAGGCAGATGCAATCTTTGGTTTGTGGTCAATCTCCGTCCAGATTAGTAAAGCTTCAGTCTGAAATCGCTCTGCCTGATCGTACTCCTTCTGTTCATAAGCTATACGCCCTAATCTGCTCAGACTGTTGGCAATAGAAGGTTGGTGATCAGCCGTCTTTGAGACTACTAAGCTCTGATTATACATTTTTTTTGCAGCTTTGCGATTTCCGAGATAATTTAATGCGGATCCAAGATAATTAAGTGTGACACCTATCTCTACCGTGCTACCTATTTCTTCTAAAGTGTTTAGGCTATCCCGAATAAATTGATAAGCTTGCCCATACTCGCCTTGAACCATAGCCAGATTGCCACATTCACGCAATGTGAACGCCATACCGAGCTGATCGTCGAGTTCTTGGCAGATCATACGATTGTTGTTTAGATATTGTTTGGCTTGAGCGTACTCTCCACGGGCGATGGCAATGCGGGCAAGGTTTTGATTCTGCAACCTCATGCTGCGTTCCCCAGGCTCTGTACAAATGCTCAGGCTTTCTTGTAATAGCTGTTCTGCCTGTGTTAACTTTCCTGCCCATTGGACAAAAGTAGCCAACAATCGAAGACAGTTTGCCATACCCCAATGATCACCGAGTTCAGAAAAAAGTACCAAGCTTTCTTGTTCGACCTGCTCGGCCTCTTTGTACTTTCCTTGCATGAAAATAATGTAGCCTAGCCACATAAGTAGAAATGCTTCTTTTTGCTTGTCAAAGTATTTCGCCTGACGTACTAGTGAAATACCTTGCTCCATCAGAGTTCGCCCGTCTTTTAACCTGCCTCGTCGAGCACGAAACCACCCCTGTCCTCCAAGTAAGAAGCCCACTAACTGCTGTTCTGTAGAGACCGTGCTATCTCCATAGTTGTTGACATCTGTATAGTTATGCGCAGGTGAGGTAAGCATAGTAACGGCTTCTTGAAAAGCGACTTCTCCTTCGTATAGCAACCCGCGAAATTGATTAAATGTCCAAAGGCCCTCAGCAAGTCGCTCAACTATTGGCACAGCTTTATACCAAATCGCACCCTGCCAAACAGTACGGACATTATCGATCTCAGCAGCAATTTCGGCTAAGATCTCCTTTTGGCGCGTACCCTTCAAATCTCCAGTTCGTTCTTGAAGGAAAGTAGCATAATAATTGCGATACAGATTTTGTACTTGCTGATAGTTATTGGGCAAGACTTTCAATTGCTCTTCGGCAAACTGCCGGATCAATTCATGAATCTCATAACGTCCATCCCGATTGCGGCGTAGTAACGATTTGTCTACCAAAGCCGCCAGCATCGGCAACGTTGCCCCAGCCACCTGTTCGGCGGCTTCACGCAGACAGCCACCCCGAAAGACCGACAGCTTACTGAGTACCCCCCGTTCCGCTTCCGATAATCGCTGCCAGGTCTGCTCAAAGACGGTTCTCAGACTGCGGTGGCGCTCCGGTATGTTACGCATGGAGGTCGTGAGAATGTCAAGATTTCGTTCGATCTCCTCCGCAATCTCTTGGCAGGTGAGGGAACGGACCCAGGTTGCGGCCAATTCGAGTCCGAGCGGCATGCCATCGACCAACTGACAGATACGCACAATGTACGCAATGTCCTCATCAGCGATCGCAAAGCCAGCATAAGCGCGCTGGGCGCGTTGCAGGAAGAGTTGTCCTGCACTGTTGGCCTTGATGACCTGACGATCGTCGGTGTCGGATGGCACGGGGAACCCGCTCACCGGATAGTGCCATTCTTCTTGGAGACCTAACGCCTCGCGTGAGGTAGCCAACAGCTTGACGTTAGTCGTCTCAGCGAGGATTTCAGAAAGCAAATCGACTCCGTCAAACAAATGTTCAAAGTTGTCAACAACAAGCAGCAGCTCTTTCCGACGCAAGTAGTTCAGTAGCTGCGTTTTCGGTTCTGTACTGCCTTGCAGAGTGACGTTTAGCCCTTCTGCGATGGCGGAAACGATGAATTCAGGCTCGCTCACTGAAGCCAACCCGATGAAGTAGACGCCATCTCGAAACGCACGATCTACTTGTCCTGCAGCTTCCAGCGCCAACCGCGTCTTGCCAATTCCACCCGGTCCGACCAGAGTCAACAGGCGGCAAGTGGGTTCGTCCAGTAGAAGTCGTTTGAGCTCGGCCAGCTCCTGCTCGCGGCCGATAAAAGAGGTTGGTTGACCGGGCAGGTGGTGGCGATTAGGGCTTAGGGTGTTCTCCTTGGTTTCCCATTCTGGCTCCCTGAGTTCTTCCAATAGTCGGAGCGTTGCCTCCCACAGATCAAGCGCCTGCCCTCGAGCTTTGGCTGCTGTCGCGATTTCGGCAGGTAAGTCAGCAGTCAATTCAGCCAAAAGCTGGCGAGCTTTCTCTTTGGTCTCCAAGGTGCCAGCCGCATGATTCTCGGCCAGGGTGAGGAGCTCAACAGCATGTTGCATGTTCCCCTTCTGGACCAAGAGACTGGTCACCCCGACGCAGATGTCTAGCGCAATCGGTGCTAACAGGTGTTCTGTCGCCAATTCAAGAGATTGTTGAAAGGCGCGCCTGGCATCTGTCTCCCTTGCTTTACCTGCTGCGCCCAGCGCATGCCCTAAGTGACGGCAAATGGAGGCTATCTCTGGCTCCTGATTCATCTGTTGCCAGATGGCAAGTGCCTGCTGCTGATAGGTCTCGGCTTGCGGATAGCTGCCTTGTGTACAAGCCAGGCAGCCTAGATATTTCATGCTCACGGCCATGAGCATGGGTTG
>JAHBNG010000088.1 GCA_019217005.1 Chloroflexi bacterium TSY | reverse complement strand
ACAGTTAGTAACGTTGAGGGGTTGAAAGTTTGTCAGAGATGCGAGCATACCAGAGATAATCAAACTATGTATTTGAGCCTCGGATAAATGGACTTTTGCTTAAAGAGTGGATATACTAAGTGAATGGAAACGATCTGGACTGCCCCAAAGAGCAGCAAACGAGGCGTGCGGGGTCGCTGATGCAGCTACTAGGAAATATCTTACTCAAGGACACCTCTGGTATTTCCCAATCCCGCAATGGACGACTACGCTACAGGTAGTTGGTCAATTTGACAGCGAGGCCCCCATCAGTCCCGTGCGCGTGAGGCGCTACAAAACAGAAGGAACCCATGAACCACAGAATCAAGTACAGCCTGCTTCTCTCCGCAGTGGCGCTGTTGGCCTTCCTACCTTTTTCGCTGCAATCCCAAAGCGAACTCACGCTTGAAAGCCTCGCCAAACAGTTAACAGCGCTTACCGGTCGGGTTGATGCCATTGAGCAACGCATTACATCATTGGTAGATAATCCATCACCACCGACACAGAATCCTCTCGGCCAGCCAGCACAAGTGAGCCACATTGTGGATGGAGACACGATAGAGGTGGCGATCAACGGGATACCCTATCGCATCCGTTATCTCCTGATCGATACCCCCGAACGAGGCGACAACTACTTTGAGGAAGCGAACGAGGCCAATCGCCAACTCGTGGGCGGCAAGACCGTGTATTTGCAGAAAGACGTGAGCGAGACCGATCGTTATGGTCGGCTGCTTCGCTACATTTACCTTGAGGACGGCACGTTTGTCAACGCTGAACTGGTCCGCCGCGGGCTGGCTCGGCTCTCCACATATCCGCCAGATGTGAGCAAGGAAGCCGAGATTCGCGCCGCGCAGCAACAGGCGGTCGCGGCACAAGCAGGGATCTGGTCAAGACCCGCTGGCCCTGTGGCCAGCCAAAACGCCAATCTCCGCAGTGGTCCTGGAACGAACTATGCGATTGTTGATCGTCTACAAAGGAGTCAAGCCCTGCGTGTCGTCGCGCGGAATGCAGTGGGGGATTGGTATCAATTGGAGAACGGCGCCTGGATTGCGGCCTTCCTGGTTGACAATGCACCCGATTCTCTGCCTATTAGAGAGCCAACCAAGCCCCAGCCGACACCAACAGAGCCAACCAAGCCCCAGCCGACACCAACAGAGCTACGAGGGAATTGCCATCCCTCCTATCCCACCGTCTGCATCCCGCCACCTCCGCCCGATTTGGATTGCAGCGAAATTCCCTATCGGCGGTTCCAAGTGAGCGGCTCGGATCCACATCGCTTTGATGGTAATAAGGATGGAATTGGGTGTGAGCGGTGACAACCGTAAAACACACAGCCCCACCCAGGTCAGTCGGCTTTTCGACTTTCTAATTGACGTTGGGATCTTCACTTCCCGCTGTCAATTCATCACACTATTGTACTGCCTTTCGGCTTCCTTCCCAACTGCTGAAATTTTTCTATCGTTACACCTCCCATTCGGCTTACTGTGCCTCGGGCTTTGGCTTGATTACAACACCCCTGATCTCTTGCCGAGCTTGCCAACGTTCATACAAAATGGTGTGGTTGGCCGCCTCAAACACAGCACTTTTGTGAACCTTTTGGCGGATCGGCGGCGGTACTCATTAACAGAGAGCCGTCACCTGTTGAAACCTACAACGACCTGGACGGCGGTGTCGTCAATTTCTTTCGGGTCCTGCGCGAGCAGAAAGAGGCACTCATTGAGGCAATTGGTTTAACGCCCTTCTCGAAGAAAGAATACGAACAAGCTCTCAATTACTCCGATCCGACAGTAAGCGACTTGGAACGCGCGCGACGGTTCTATGTCTGCGCGCGACAAACCCGCACCGGTCTGGCACAGAAAGGGAGTTCAGGGCGTTGGGCCCATTGTCTTCTGACCAGCCGGGCCGGGATGGCTGGTGCAGTTTCCCGCTGGCTGGGGAGTGTAGAAGCCCTGCCAGAGATTGCACAGCGGCTCTTGCGGGTCCAATTTGAACACGCACCGGCGCTTGAAGTGATTAACCGTTATAATAGCCCTGAAACGCTCTTCTACTGCGATCCACCCTATCCCCACGGCGCGCGGGGGGACAGCAATGCCTATGCTCATGAACTGACGGACGAGCAGCATCGTGAACTGGCCGAAGTGCTACATCACGTTGAAGGCAAAGTCGCACTCTCCAGTTATCACTAGTGAACCGTGCGGGGCTGGGCGTGATCGCCGCCTTGCGGCGAACTGGTGAGATTGAGCATTTCATATCGAGCCGATACCTAGCGGACCTGGCCGGAATTTCGCGGGATAGTGCCCAACGTGCCCTCCGGTTTCTATGCCCCCAATTGATGACCGCATACCAGCGGGGCCGCGAGCGCGACCTACTTAAGGCGCGTGAACTGTTGGCCCAAGTGGAGCAATTCACAGACGGGGCCGCGGCGCTAAAATTACTGACGGGGAAACAGCGGGCGACCGTAGCCGATAGAATGCGCCGGCATGAAAGCAAGAATCTGTTGGCCGAGGTTGTGATGTACTGTGCCGATCGAGTCGCCAACATCGAGCGCGAATTGACCAGGGTGAACAGCATGATCGCCCGCGGGGAGTGTGTGCCGCTCTTGGAATCCATCGCCCGCGGCGGCGGGCCATATGCCAACACCTACCGGCTCAATCTGGCCTATCTGGTGGACATTGAACCAAAGTGCGCGCAGCATCTGCCACAAAGTCTTAACGACGACGGCCCAGTCGAAACAGTTTTGTGGCAGATGCTGCGCGCACTTTACACCCTCTCTGAGAATCTGCACGATGACGCTTTCCAACGCAACCGCCCAGACCCAGATAATGAACACGCGCGCCGACTGTTGGACTTGGCCCAAACCATAGGGGATGAGGGAGAGCGGCGGCGGCGCATTGTCGAACTGGCTGGCCGCGTCGATGTCCGGCTATTAGACAGCATCGGGCCAGCGGGCCCGTACATCATAGATGCGCTTGACCAACAGGATCACACATATGAGAGCCTCGCGGCGGCTGTTGGGATGCATGTGGGTTCGATTCGGCGTACCATCGCGCGCATGGGGCCAAAGCTGGAAGCGATCGGCATTGACCCCCTCGTTGCGATTTACACAGAAACAGGGTTTGACCAGGACCGGAAAGCACCCTACCGCAAAACAACCCTTTCTCTCTCTGAGGAATGGCGCGCGAATCTAACCACTACACGCCAACATATGACCACTGACGGAACTGTCATGAAGCGCACAATTAGACATGCGCGGGAACGGTTGTTACGTCTCTCTCTTCTGAGAGGGCAGATCACAGCGGCTGAGGTTCTGGCCGACATTGACCGCATCGAGGCCGACTGTCAGAAGCTGCTAGACACCATCGACCCAAGGCAGGCGCTGGACCTGTCCGCAGACCTGGCCGAGGTCGAGAACAAACTCCCCGACATTCAGCCGATTCGTGATGAGGCGGTATGGGAGTACCTGTTACGACTTGCAATCCAGGGAGACGCGCAGGGCGAGACTGCTGAGCGTCTGCTGGACCTGGCCCAACGTGACGCCCTGAATCACTCTGAGTCCGCAGAGCTTAGGGCGCTGGCTAATCGGCTTGGGATTCCGCATTGTTTCTCTGACATCAAGAATCCGGTAGACGTTGATCGGTTGGAGGATGCGTAGCTATGGCGTGAGATTCAGCCATTTTTGGACCGGTGTAACGCACCCAGATATGGGACCCATCCGCGCGGCGGGTGCGTACGACCAGACTATTGTGGCTGGTCAGGTTCAGCAGCGTCTTGATCGCTGTGACGGCACTTCATCCCCCCTCATCGACGTCGATGACCAGACAGTCGATGCTTCTGGGGATCACCCCTAGTAGTGGTCGCTGATCGGGGGCGGCTGGGGGACTATTTAGATGCCGGCGGGAGGCCGTTTACAGGAGTTGATCTTGCCTATCCCCAAGGATAACGAACACCGCAATAAAATAATCGCTGAAACAGAAAAAGTAATCCGAATGAGGTCAGAGGCTAGAGAAATGGCACGTCAAGTTACATTAGATGTAACTCCGATTAGACCGGAGTTTCCAGAGGAGGAGCTTTAATCATTGGGAATTACCCTAAAAATCGGCGATAACCTGTTTCGTGTAGTCGCATTGACTCTCTGGAAATGGGGGCGACGACGACCTCTATGGCGGCCCGGGCGACGACGAGCTATGGGGCGGCCCGGGCCATGACCACTGCATTAGCGGCGAGTCGATTTTTTCGCACGAAAAAATCGAAAGTTAGTATCATGGTGCCGTCGCGTACGCGCGACGGCACACACGAGGACGGCTCGCCAAGCAGAGGGTGTGATATGGATTCTTGTACACTCTCCTTGAATGCATTCACAGCGGCAAAGCACGCCTGATTCACGGGTTGCGGACAATCGATCATGAAAAAGAGCGCGATGTCATCGGATGCTGTAAAAATTACCCATTTGGTTAACTGATTGCTGCAAAAGTGATCCAACCCGACTAGTGAAATTTCAGGAGCGACACGAAAATGACAAATCCAGCGCCGACCGCATACACAAAGTTGTACAGTACGCTTACCGACTAACCTGCTGAATGCTGTTCTCCTTTCAACGGCTCGTCGGGCATTGCCAGCGATCATCTTTGGAGTGATGATAAGCTCGGGGGAGATAGGCGGGAAGCGAGTGCCACTGCGATGTACAGCCGCGCCAATATGATTGTGTTGGCCGTGGCCTATGCGGGGCTGTTGCTGTTGGCAGACGCAGCCGGTTCTTCGCAATTAACTGGCTTTCTCCAATATTCGTCGTCTTGGCAGACATCGTAGCCCTCCATGCCATCGAGGTAGTCATCATCCGGCCCGCCATCGAGGAAGTCATCGCCCTCAAAGCCCCAGAGGGAGTCATCGCCACGGCCGCCTTTTAGGCTGTCGTTGCCCGCCTCGCCCCAGAGGTGGTCGTGGTCCGGGCCGCCATTGATGGTGTCGTGGCCCTCCCCACCCCAGATTTGGTCGTGGCCCGGACCGCCATCGATGGTGTCGTGGTCCGGGCCGCCATTGATGTAGTCGTGGCCCGGACCGCCACAGATGGTGTCGGCACCCGCCTCGCCCCAGAGGTTGTCCTTCCCCCCCAGCCCCACAATCAGGTCGTTGTCAGCGGTGCCATATAAGTAGTCGTTGCCAGAGGTGCCGACGATGAGTGTCCCCGCGAAGGCCGGCTTTGCATAATACTCGCCTTTCCCTTCCCTCTGAAAAATCTCGTAGTTTCCGCACGTCGTGATAAATCCGTCCCCCTTCGCCGAAGCGCCCCCTGGGGGGAAGAGCGCCAGCAGCAAAAAGGCAGACAGCACTAGGAAGAAGAAGCGCCCCGGCCCGCCCGCCAACCGATGGGTTTTCCAGGCAGCTGGACCAGATGGCTGGACTTGAGCGCATGGAGTTGCGTTTGCGTTTTTCATGAGTTGTTTCTTTTCTCTAATTGACCCTCTAAATGATCGATGTCGCTGGAGGGGACCACGTCTTTCTGGCGAAAGAACCCGTGATGGCCGGTCAAACCCTGCGTCTGAGGCGTAACACAGACGGTCCCCCTGTCCTAAGTATAGCCCAGATGCCCCCGCTGGTTCAAATTTGGCGCGGCGGGAAAATCGAAAGCAAGAAAATGGCGGTCTGGACCGCGACTAAAATCCAAGCCTGTGTTGCTTTGGGGATTCAGCGTGCGAAACGGGGCTTATACACTGGTATATGTGGGTACCCGATCTTCGGGTTGGGTGAGGATTGAAACTTGATGCTAAAGAGTCCCCGCCGCAGGTTTACTCGTTATGCCCCCAGCGATTTGTGATCCTAATGGATGGAGCCTCCTCGCTCTTCTCGATCGGCCATCAACTTACGATCCTTTCTCGAATTGACTTTCTAAATACGCTAAGAGCAATAGACCAGCATGGAGCAGCGGGCGTGAGTGAACGAACCCGTACGGTTCTCAGAGTCAAACCAGGGTCCAACCCGTCTGCTTGCGTTCCAAAGCCTCCCCTCAATCCCTCAGAGGGGCTTCTTGAGCCAAGGAAAGATGAGTGGCCACGAGAAGACAAGGCGTTCCCCGGGGCGCTTCGGCTTCGGCCGGCAAACGCCCGATTGCCTGGCGGCTCAGAAAAGGGCGAAGTGCCGGCCGAAATCCACCAGAAAACCCCTCCCGAAATCAAACTCAGGAAAACTCCAGGGGGTCTCTCTTTTCGGCCAGTGGTTTGGATCGATGAGGTCTCGGGCATTTGGCGACGAACCCGTACGGTTTGGGCGCGATTTTGCCTCGCTTGCTCTCTGAGAACCGGACGGGTTCGTTCACTCACGCCCGCGGGTCCCAGTCTTTTTAATGAACCGTTAGCCGTACATAACGATCACATTTGAGACCATTTGTTGGATTTGTTGTGACTAAACTCCCAGTGTAAGAAACCTGATGTAGCGGTAGGGGGGTCAAATCTCTACAGGCTGACCGCAAAAGACCGTGCGGGCAGCCACACGCACGTCATCTGGAGTTTTGATTAATTTGAGGGATTTCGGAGGTTGACAGATTGGTATAACGGGTATACAATTGTCGAGTAAACATCGACTAGACGATGAAAGGAGATGTTGATATGCTTGATATGCCCACAGTTTTACCCGTATCCGATTTGCGCTACAAGCACCGCGAAGTATTCGACAAACTAGACCAAGGGCCGGTCATACTGGCTCAACGAAGCCGCGAAGCCGCCGTCTTAGTCTCTGTCGAAGAGTGGCGCAAGATTGCGAAGCGGATCGGAATGCTTGAACAGCGCGAACGCACTCGGGTCGCTGACGAGCAGTTCGCCGCAATCAAGGCGGGGGGATTGTCCGCCATCAATGCCTCTCGAAGACCTGGAGAAATTAGACCGTGAGATTACAGCCGAGTCATGAGCTACTTCGCGCGATGTATCTTCCGGCTAATGTTGAACTTCGCCGAATGCTTCAGTCGCTTGTTAAAGACCCGCGCCCAGGTTGGGCAACACGCGTTGAGGGGAAGAAAGAGCGATACGAGTTTGAAGCCTTCGGCGTATGGGTTCAGTATGAAATAGACGAGACAGGAATGGAAACGGTTATAACAGCGACCATGATCGAGCAACCTTCGTTATAGAGACGCTGTAGTAATCCAAGCCGTGCATCGATCTCGGATCGTATATGAGACGGGGCGGAAAGTGGTTATCATGTTCTCGCGTCCTGTTCCTAGTTTGCAGCCAACAGAAGTCATCAAAGAACGTCAAGACAAACCGCCAATGCAAAGTAAGCAGGCGGCATTAGAAAAGCTTATCAAAGCCGCACAGGAGCTTATCGAGAAAGAGCCAGGCTTTGCTCTGGCTACTTTAGCGGAACAGTCAGGAGTCTCATTGCCGACCGTGAGAAAGCACTGGGAAACCCTGACAACGCAAATGGGGCTAAATTGGATCGACTTACCCTGTTTACAAACAATGACCCAAGAGGGCAAACGTTCACGAACAGTACGAATTGCAATGACACCCAAATTGGTTGAATCAATAAGATTGCATGTAAGAAACGGTCGTTTCTTGCATGCAAAGTTTCCTACCTACGTCTTGGGAAATCGATCTTGATGCCCGGGGTGGTTCAGAATTAGGTTTACACTTTTGATACATAGATAAAAATCTATATTGAGGTCATTTTCTGCCTGAGCATGGCTCAAAGTAGAAAATATAAACATCTTTTCTCTTTGCAAAAATGTAAACCTAATTGTCCGCCTAAAATGAACCACCCCACAAATCGCTGTAGAATCTTCTGATAAGTGTTTTACAGCGTTTTTATTTTGACTCATCAAGAATCCCAACCGTTTCTGTGAGGACAACAAGTGAGCGCACTCAGCGAATCGAACCTCAGCACAATTCGCTTGCTTTACAAACTCCCAACCGTTACACATTCCTCACCAGTCCAAAAGGGCTACCTCAGTCGCAATTATGTTCTTCATGGTGATGAGTAACGTTATTTTCTCAAACAGTATCGTCCTGAATTAAAGAAAGATGATCTAACAGCAATTCATGCAGCCAAGTTCTATTTTGCCAAGGCCAAGATTCCGGTTATTCTGCCATTACAGACTCATCTAGAAACAACTTTTTTCCCACTCAATCAGTGCTTTGTCAGCCTTTTTCCTCTGGTTGAGGCACGTCAACTCAAAAGGGGGAGCTTACCTGATCGTGCACTTGAATCGTCGGCGGAGATGCTCGCCAAACTTCATCTAGCTGGTGCCAACGCGCATCATTTACCAATAAAGACCGAAAAGGCGAAGCGGTATGACACAAAGTTTTTGACCAATGCGAAGCAGATTCTGGAAATCATCAGACGCCAGAAGACGAAAACTGACTTCGACAGATTGGCGCAAGAAGTACTCACGCTTAAGATCTCACTGGCAGAGCAATTTACAACATCGAAACAAGAAGATTTTCATGAATATATCCGTGCCAACTTACCACTCAATCACGTCACGCATGGTGACTATCACGACGGCAATCTCTTTTTCGATGAACAAAATCGCGTCTCTCATATTTTTGATTGGGAAAAAGTGATGAAAGCGTCACGCGCACGCGAAATTGTACGGGCAGTGTTGTTTATGTGTCTCGCCAGTCCTGATGGCTATCGTACATCTTTTACCGAACACACCTTTCGTCAAGCGAATTTATTCTTGCATAGCTATCATGCATGGTATCCTCTAAAGCGGGCGGAGATCGAAGCCGCTGTTTATCAACGTTACATCAACGAAATTCATTCATTGTGGGTGGAGAGCGAACATTACCTCCTTCACAACAGTCGCGTTGATGTATTCCTGGAGTCGGGATATTCTAGACTTCTCTATTTTTCGCAACATCTTGATTCAACAATTGAACAACTTTGCGACGGACTTCCATCATGAAGATCCCTCAACATCTTGCAATCATCATGGACGGTAATGGTCGCTGGGCGCAACAGCGTGGATTGCCCCGCAGCGCCGGTCACAAAGCTGGCTATGAACATATTCCTAAAGTTCTTGAGATCTGCTTCAATCTCGGAATTGAAGTGGTCTCTGGTTTTTTGTGGTCTACGGAAAATTGGGCTCGGCCACCCGGTGAAGTCCGGTTTATCATGCAGTCAGTCGAGCGCTATTTGTCTCGCTTTGTGAAGGAATTGGACGACCGCAACATACGCTTTCAATTTAGTGGTAGCCGAGCAAATCTCAAACAAAAGTCCTACGTAGTTTGGACAAAGCTGTTGCACAGACAGAGCAGAATGGACCGCATATCTTCAATATGGTCTTCAACTATGGTGGACGTGCCGAAATCGTTCATGCTGCCCGTCAATTGATGGTTGAAAACTCAGGTGCAGGAACTATTGCTGAAGCAGAACTCGAGTCCTGTTTGTGGACTGCTGGATTGCCCGATGTGAATCTTGTCTTGCGCACGGGTGGCGACAAGCGGATTAGTAACTTCCTTTTGTGGAAGGCATCTGACGCATCTGTCTATGTTGCAGACAATTATTGGCCCGCCGTGACGCAACAGGATATTGAAGAGGGAATTGCTGCCTATAACGGTAGATTTGGGAGTGTGTCCCAAAGTGTGTAAATGCAGCTGATTCTCTGACCGAGCGGTGTCTATTCACACACTTTGTGGTACACACTCGTAGATTTTTCAGATAGTTCCCAACGATTAACGTGCACGCAGTGGGTGCTTCGCCCTCTACAAATGGACAAAATTTACAGGATTAAGTTCCTTTGGTCAGCAACTCACCTCATATTCCTTTCTCTCCTCTTCTCTGCTTGCCTCCAGGTTCCAGTTGTGCTCAATCAATTACAATCAAAGCCTCAAATCAATGTTGTTCTTGACGACCTATTGGCACCAGTGGGAATGGCTGTTCTACCAGACGGGACTCTTTTGATTGCGGAAGAGGGGACGGGGGATGACGACCAAAGCGCAGGAATCACGCTGCTCAAACCGGATGGACAGCATGGCCGTTTAATTTCTGGACTGCCCAGTTCCCGCGATGCGGGCGATTTGGCAGGTGTACCCCTTGTGAGTGTCTCGCCTGATGGTTCAACGATTTATGTTGGCAACTTTGCCCAGCAACATCTCTGGGCATTGACGCTTACTCACGAAGAGCAAAAAAATGGAATCGAGCTACCCTCAATTCCTTTATCGCCCGACCAACTGACGCCCGTTATGACACGGCTCAACAATGTCTTTCTGGTCAACCCATTTGATATGACGTATGATGCCAACGGTGTGCCTGTTGTTGCCGATGCAAGCGAAAACGGAGTTGCCAAACAGAACCCAGACGGAACCACACGCTTTTTTCATCGCTTCGAACAACTGCCAAATCCCCAAAGACCAAGCAATCCCATTGAGGCCGTGCCGACGGGAATTGAGCGGGTTTCCAGCGGCACACAAGAGAACGAATATTATGTTGCGCTCTTTGGTGGTTGTCCTTATCCTGTTGGCAGTGGACAAATCGTCGCCATTGACGAGATGCGCAATCAGCGGACGATTGTAGACGGGTTAAACTTACCAATTGACGTAGCGCAAGGTGTAGACGGGACAATTTGGGTACTTGAGTTCGCTCGCTTCGAAACAGGAGCTTCCTGTTTCGAAAGCAGTGGTTATTTGCCGCAAAGTGGCCGATTAAGCCGATTACATCCTAATGGTTCGCTCGAAACGATCCTCGACTCTTTGAACTTTCCAGGTGCAGTTTTGCCCATGCCAGACGGCACTCTTTATATTAGTGAGGTGTTTTCTGGTCGTATCCTTCGAGTTGATTTTTCATCTGTGGGGCCGAACCAAGATGTGCTTGCATCCCGCACGACGGTGACCCCACAGCCTTCTCTCGTTTCTAACGCACCCGCCTCTCAACCGTCACGACCAAAAGCCGATCTTTACTTTACAGACGTGGCTTCTTCCGTCGGAATTAACTTTCGGCATGGTGCCTTTCATAACCGTCTCTCCATGGATCCAGTAGCGGCGATGGGTGGTGGACTCTGCTGGCTTGACTACGATAATGATGGGTGGCTCGATCTTTATCTAGTCAACAGCCATGCGCTGGATGAGGTCGAGGATTGGTTACAGAAAGGGGGATTACCGAAGAACCAACTTTTGCATAACGAAGGGGGGTATTTCGTAGATGTCAGCGAAGCATCTGGCACGGATGCAGCGATCCGTGGCAATGGATGTGTTGCAGCTGATTTCAACAATGATCGCTTGGTTGATCTGTTTATTACAGCCGACGGCCCCAACTTGCTCTATTGGAACCGGGGCAACGGACTATTTAAGCAAGGTGCTCAGGAAGCGGGTATTGCTGCCCCAGAGTGGAACAGTGCGGCCGTCGCTGGAGATTTGAATGGTGATGGGTTACTCGATCTCTATGTTGCTGGCTATATTGACCTGACCAAGAAAGTGCCCAAGCCAACTGGTCATTTCCCCCAAGATTACTTTGGCATTCCCGATCGGCTCTATCTCAACCAAGGTGCAAGTGATGATGGCTTCACAAAGTTCAGAGAAATTACGCTGGAAGCAGGGCTGACACGCTCTGACCGCGGTCTGGGTGCATTGCTAAGCGACTTAGACAACGACGGCGATCTAGAGCTCTATGTTGCGAACGATGGACACCGTAATCGCCTTTATCTTAACGAACCCTGGGTGGACAGAGAAGCAGTCGATCCAGCTGGATTGGGTTTTCACTTGATTGATTGGACAGCGAACGCTGACGTTGGCGACTCTGGCAGCGGGATGGGTGTCACAAGCGGCGATTATGATGGGGACGGAACCGTTGATCTCTTTGTCACGAATTGGCAAAATGAACTTAATGCCCTTTATCGCAACAAACTACGGGACGTCAATGACCTTACCTTTCAGTACAGTACCTATCGCATTGGTATTGCCGGTCTGGGGAATGGCCTAACAGGGTGGGGAGCCCATTTAGCCGATTTCGATCACGATATGGATGTTGATTTGCTTGTTGTCAACGGACGCGTCCCGATCACTGATTTAGAGAGCGATTCTCAACTTGTTCGTTACTATCGCAACCGTACATATAATACCGACGGAGTAGAGAATAGAGTGGGCCACTTTCTTGACTGGACGAGGCAGGTTGGACTTGATGAATTAGGGCCGCTTATGGCACGCGGTAGTGCAGTTGCTGACTATGACAATGATGGTGACTTAGACGTAGCGATCAACTCTGTGGCTGGAGAGGCAGTACTCCTCCAAAACAATACCAATGATTTCTCATCTGCCAATCTAGATGCCGATAGGAACTGGCTTGTGGTAGATGTGGAAGACCATTTGCCAGGTACTCGCGTCACCGTCCAGCTACGTGACGGGCGTACAATCATGCGAGAAATTTATGCCGGAAGCAGCTATCTGGCATCTGAAGATCCACGGCTCCATTTTGGGTTCGGTCACGTTCAGATCATTCCTAAGTTAACCGTTCGTTGGCCGAATGGACATGAGCGAGTATTAATTGACGTTTCCGTAAATCAATCCCTTTTTGTACAAGAGTAAGCGCAAACATCCCCAAAACGCGTCAATTCCCCATCAAAAAGTCAGCAATGACTCGATGCACAATCTGCTCGACAGGAGCATGATCATCGCGCAAGACAATTGCATCGGCTTGACGTTCCATTCTTCGCACCTGTCCAACTGCTCTTTCTGCAAAATCACGAAACTCGATTGGTAACTCATTTGATAACTGCGTGACATTTATCTCAAAGTTGCCCAGTTCCGTCGGCTGTACCGTTGCGACCAATAACGAGTTGCCCAAATCTCCATCTGGCCCAGGTTCATCGATCGCAAAGACAGAGGGAAAGACCTCGGCAAGTGTGGCGGCTAAACTGTCGACCAAGAGAAAATTATTGGCAGTTCGTCCAACATTTATAGCAAGAACACCGTTATCACTTAAGTGCACTTTCGTTAGCTCGAAAAACTCCACCGTCGTCAGGTGAAAAGGAATATATGGTGGGCGGTAGGCGTCAATCGCAATCAAATCCCACTTTGCATCAACTGGTTGCTGTCGCAGCCACCAACGCCCATCAGCCGCAACTGGTTGCAGATTTGGCTGATTCATTTCAAAATAGGTTTCTCCTACTTCGATAATTTGCGGATCCACCTCTATGCCTGTGATCGGGATCGGCCCGTAGAGATTGGTGATCAGTTCGCTGACTGTTCCCGCCGCTAATCCAATTAAGAGGACGTTTTCAACTGTTCGATCATCCGCTGGTGGTGAATTGAAGTAGGGGGCCAAGAGAAAGTAGTCCCAAATCCCCAAGCTCAACACCGTGTTTGGATGATACACACTGTGAATACCAACGCCGTCATTGAGTTTAAGGTGTCGTTCGCTGCCCCATTGCCGCACAGCAATATAATTATAGAGGCTCTCATCCTCATAAATGATTGTACCTGATGCTCCATCATCCCATGTTGCACGAATAGTTGCGTTGGAACCAGTTAGATATGCAAGCCCGAGGATAAAAAGAAAAGCCACAAATGGAATCCATCGCTCGCGCATTGTAAGACTTCCTAGCATAACAACGAGTAGGAGCATTAGGGCAAGAAGGTAGAAAGTCCAACGTGTTCCGAATGTTGGGATCAGCCACAAAACAGGGAGAAAAGTACCGCAAATGCTCCCAATTGTCGCAATTGCGTAAAGACGACCGGCAGTCTGCCCTGAGCGGGCCAAATCGGAAAGAGCCAGCCGAATTGCCCAGGGCGTGACAGCTCCAAGCAAAATTCCGGGTATGCTAAATAATAGCAACACAGCTATCAATGAACCGATGAGTTGACCGATTGCAAAGGACTCAACCCCCAGAGCTGCTGTTTGCAAAATGGTCGGGCTTATAAGTGGAACGAGCGCAAGACCAATCGCTGCCAGCGTAACCAATAGGTCAAGAGAACGTCGATCAGGGTAGTGATCGGCGAACCGTCCGCCAATCCAGGAGCCAGCTGCGAGATAGAGGAGGATTAAACCGATCAGCGAGGCCCAAACAATCTGACTATTGCCAAAGACTGGCTCCAATAATCGGGCTGCGCTAAGCTCCATCCCAAGAATTGCCACGCCAGAGGTAAATATGAGAATGGACAAGGATCGCATGAACAGTCACCCAGGATCTTTTGCAGCCTCAACTGAGAACCTATCCGAAAAGTGGTTGTGAGTCCAACCTACTACTCGAGCAGCATGCATCGTCACAGAACTTTTCGGATAAGCATTAAAGTGGAATGCTCTCGCCAATCTTCAGGCATTAGTTTGTAATCTGTAGGCTTATAGTATACTATATCTTCATAATTTCTCGCGTGTACCACAAAGCGTGTATACTGAGCAACGCCATAAAATAACACTTTTTAGTCGAGAAAGAATGTTATAATGTGCTGCTGCGGAGTATAAATGGAGCAGGTTCTTTAAGTAAGTGACCTTCATTTACACACCTTGGGACACACTGTCTAATTTCTGTTGAGAGTTTGTTGATGTAATTCAGCCTCAATGCCTTTGAACCAAAAATTCCACATGACGCTTAGTAGAGGTTGTTGAGATGTAGAAATATTCCAAATATGATAACAGATCTTCATCTAATTCATGAGAGTTCCACGCTCATAAAATATATTCCGAGTGTCGTGATTGTATTTGATAAGGCTAAACCAAAAAAATAATTATACGCGAACGAGAGAATGGAGAGGGGGAATAAGGACAAACCATTTTTCTAAACCAGGTAAACGTTGGAAGCGTTGTGCCAAACGGTCCATCTCTTTCTGAGTGAGTTTGACGCCGGTCTCATAAAGAGTGGAATTCAGGTGAACGAAGGGTTGTAGTTGGTTAAAGCGAAAAGAACGGGCAAAATTGAGAACGGTCTCAAGAGAATCGAGAAGAGAACCGTTCCAGTGTTTTTCAAGATGGCCCCAAACCCGTTCGATGGGGTTGTATTTACTGTGATAAGGAGGGTAGCAGGCGAGCTGAATAGAGAGACGATAGTGCTCAACAAACTGAGTGAGACGATACATAAACTGAGTCCGACGGGTATGATTTTCGGGACCATTGTCCTGATTGATCACGAGGGTCTTGACGTGAGGAAAGTGTTCACGTACGCTTTCCCAAAAATCAATCAGGCAGTCGACAATAAAGTCACTAGTCACTTTCGACTGAGTCAAGTAAAGAAAGAGTTCCTTGGTTGAAGGGAGGTAAATGCCAAAAGGAGTGACTTTCTCGGTCTTCTTATCTTGAAAGTCATGATCGAGCGCTTTGACAACCACTCGACTTATCCCTTCTCTCGAGAAACGGTCAAGTAAAATCGTCGCTTTGGCATCCCAAGAGAGGCGCAGAACCGTCTCGTCTGCATCCGCTTCTTGATTGATCTGATGAATTCTATCAAAGATCGCATCGGTCTCTGGGATCTTTTTCACTGGTTGACTTTTTTTGACCCGGTTTGAGCCATAGCCTAACTCATTGAGCTTCAAGCGGATGGCCTCTTCGCCAGGCAATTCCTCATCTGTGTATCCTTTCTGCTCGATGAGCTGGGTACGCATTTCGGCGGCGGTTAGTCGAGTGTACAATTGGGGGGTTCGAAAGGTGGGATCGGTCTGGCTGAATTGATCGGCGATTTCAACCATATCGGCCAGTAAAGTGGGGATATGGTCTTCGGCTTTTTTGCGACCACGTCGGTGGCTTTGGTCGACATAACAGAAGCCGCCTTCTAGTTCTTCCAGGGCTTTGGCTATCGTCACCCGATTCCAGCCCAACTCTCGTTCTGCTTTCGTCGGACTCCCTTCGCATATCGTTTTGACCGTTTGGGCCATGAAGTGCCTTCTTTCGTATCCACTTAACATGGCCTTCGTCTCTTTCAAGACTTCAACCATTTCTGGCGAGATTGTCATTTTTGCTCCTTTTGGAGAGCTAGTTTAACACCTTCTCGCGTATATTTTATTTTTTGGATTGGCCTAAACAGGGAAAGGTCTGTCAGTGGAATCCAGTCGCTGAAAAGGTGTTTGGATACAGTGCTGAGGAAGCATTCGGCCGCAAAATGAAGCACATTTATCCTGAAAAAAGTACCCTAATTGCAGACTTGTGGTATCGCCTTTTACAGCATGAAACTTTAGAACAACTCATTATCAAGCCCAGACACAAAGAGGGGTATGAGTTTTGGCTCGGAATGTCGCTTGCACCCATTTATGATAATTCAAATAGATTCAACGGTGCTATTCTAATCGGACGAGAATTAAGCGTAGAGAAACGGGATATGGAAGAACTGATTTCTCAGCGAACAGCCCGATTCCAGGCAGAACGAGAAAGATTGAATATTATTCTGGCGAACATGGATGATGCGGTGATCTTTACTGGTGTCGACGAGAGAATCGAATATGTGAATCCAGCATGGGAAAAACTGAACGGATTCTCACAAGCGGAAGTGTTGGGTAAAACCCCAGCCATCTTAAAGAGCGGCAAAACTCCCGAATATATATATAGTGAGCTCAAACGAGTCATTCACCAGGGTAACTCCTGGCAGGGTGAGCTGATCAATCGGCGTAAAGATGACACACATTACGAAGGATTCGTGACCATTGTTCCCGTATGCACCCGAAACAACAAGATCCGCTATTTTGTGGGTGTTTTACGCGATATCACAAAGGATAAGGAATTAGCCCGTGCGAAGGATCGATTTGTTTCCGATGTTTCTCATGAATTGCGTACACCTCTCGCCAATATCAAATTTTATTTGACTTTACTTTCTGGTAAAGGCTTGAGTGACAAAGGGCAAACCGAAAGGGGCGGAAAAAAGAATCCACCCTGAAAAAACGGGATAAAATGTAAAAATAGTGCTCGGCTAGTTTAAGCAGCGGCATTGAGGCGGCGATGAGCGAGAACGCCTTTAGGGAAATGGTGTGAAACCGAGGCCTTTTTCCGAAAGTCAGGGTCGAGTTGGTCAGGAGTTGGAAAAAGAGCACTCGAGAGAACACGGCGCAGCCTGCCGGGAGTGGATTGAGGCTCTCGATCCCAGTAGCCAGTCGGTATGGGAGGAAGAGAAGCGGCTAAATGGGAAAGAAGATTGCCAGCCAGCAGCCCCAGTTCAGGTAAGCGGAAACAAGCCTCATCGGCATGAACAAATTGACGATGTAAGCCAATCATCTGCTTGGAAGCCAAGGGGGGAGGTTCAACAGGCCAGCGTTCCAGGTAGACAAGATAAATGGTTTCAGGCTGCAAAGTCATAACGGTCGCCAAAACCAAAGGTGTGTTGTAGGCCGGATCCTGAATGACGTAAATCGAGTAGGTACGGTTGGCTGTATCCACCTTGGTTGTTCTGGGGACGAGATTGTGCCATGCTTGATAGCAAATCAGGCGACCACTATAGAGAAAGCGACCAGACGAGTCCGGAGTTGTAGCCTCGAGTCGCTTTCCCTTATAGCTGCGAGAGCGGACGCACAATATCACCATATTCAGGTGGTCTGCCTTTTCTTTGCGTTTGGGGAACTCATTGCGGCGCACTGTGCAGTTAATGGCTTCCCGCAGGACAAATCGGTCGATGCCGCTTTCTAGCATTTCTCTGATTGTAAACCCGGCATCGACCACCGCCACTTCGTCTGACTCCAGTGATTTCTTCGTCTCTTTCAGCAGCTTTTCCGAAACTCACTTTCCTTTGTTCCAACCGTGCATCTCATGATTGCCTTGAGCAGTGGCACTCGCTTCCCGCCTATCTCCCCCGAGCTTATCATCACTCCAAAGATGAGCGCGGGCAATGCCCGACGAGCCGTTGAGTTATAGAGTCGGTTCACTTTCCCTTGCAGCTTCGGTCGCCAGAACCCTGTGATATCTATGCTTTTCACTCGGTACCCTTCTAACTTTTTTGCCTCCCATTCCCTTTCCACTTCTTCTTGCCACGACCCCAGCAGACTTGTGATATCCCATGATCCATATCGAAAGCTCCACCAGCTTCGCCGGAGCTCCTCATCTTCAAACCCGCTTTCTTTCAATGCGCTATGGATTGCTCCTCGACTTTTCAGAAACGACCCATTCAGCATTGCCCACATCAGACGCATTACATTTACGTTTGTTCCCATCGGCGTTACTTGCAATACATTCATCAGTACTGCTATAGTTATTTCTGGCGCGGTTAGCATTCCTTCCTCCTTTTTGGGTTCTCTACCTTTAGGATGAACTGCTAACCGCTTTTTGTCACATTTCTCACCTCATCTCTTTTCTTTTACCAGAAAGTAAAGTTTGACTCTTCTGGAAAAAGGTAACGTTGAACGGCGTGATAAATATATGGACACGTTGACGCGCGAGGCCAACCGCCTCCATCACTTGATTGATGATTTGCTGACAATTTCGCGCCTTGACCGGGAACAGATAGATTTTCAAAAGGAGAATTTCAACTTCAATCAATTCCTCAAAGATTTGGTTTCAGATCGGTCAGAAATTGCACAAGGGGCAGGTGTTGACCTATTGGTCGATTTCCCACCATTTCTCCCTTGCATTTGGGCCGATATCACACTCATCGAGCAAGTTGCCGCAAACTTGCTCACGAATGCCATCAACTACACGTCTGCTGGTGGCTCTGTGCTCGTTTCTACTTTTGAACAGCAGAGAGATGGGGAAAATTGGGTAGGCTTTTCTGTGAAGGATACAGGGTACGGTATGGAGCCTGATGAACGCATACAGATATTTGAGCGTTTTTTCCGTGGTGATGCTAGCCGTAAGACTAAATCCCCCGGAACGGGACTCGGATTGTCAATTTGCCAGGAGATTGTACAACGTCACGGTGGCAAGATAGATGTGGAAAGTACGCCCGGAGAGGGAAGCACCTTTACCGTTTGGCTGAAAGTTGCATTGCCGTGACTTATGCCGAGGATTTTCCCGACAGAGGATGTGAATTCGACGCTCAAAATCCCCGGCATTTTTCGTCGCTAGTCTGAAGTAGTTACCAACAGTCTAATTTAATCGCTCAATAATTCCCGCCGCACCCATTCCACCGCCGATGCACATCGTCACCATTCCAAACTGCTTGTCTTGACGCTCCAATTCATGCAGCATCTGAACCGTGAGCTTGGCCCCAGTACATCCCAATGGATGTCCCAACGCAATTGCACCACCATTCACATTCACAATCTCTTCGTCCATTCCCAATTCTCGGATGACAGCAAGCGCTTGAGCGGCAAATGCCTCGTTTAGCTCAATCAGATCAATATCTTTCAAACCAAGCCCCGCGAATTTCAGGGCTTTAGGAACGGCCGCAATGGGGCCGATGCCCATCACCTCAGGTGGTACGCCACCTACGGCAAAGCTCACGAACCGGGCCATTGGTGTTAATCCCTCGGCTTTGGCTCGCTCTTCGCTCATGAGAAGCACAGCAGCTGCACCATCACTCGTCTGGCTACTATTGCCGGCCGTTACTGTGCCTTTGGCATGAAAAACTGGGCGCAAGCGGGCGAGTGCTTCACTGTTTGTATCGCGACGAATTCCTTCATCTTTGTCAAACGTGTAACTCGTTTCAGATGTCTCTCTCCCCTTGCCTTCTACAATCGTCACATTGAGCGATACGACCTCTTTGTCAAATTTCCCGGCATCTTGCGCAGTTGCGGCTCGTTGGTGGCTTCGCAACGCAAAGGCATCTTGTTCCTCACGCGTTACTTCAAACTGTTGTGCTACATTCTCGGCTGTTAACCCCATACCAATGTAGACGCCAGGATGCTCCTTTGACAAAACCGGATTAGCCATAAACTTGTTGCTACTCATTGGCACACGAGATAGACTCTCGACCCCGCCTGCAATAACAGCTTCGCCCATACCAGACATGATCTGTTGTGCGCCGTGTGCAATGGTTTGCAAACCGCTGGAGCAAAAACGATTGACCGTCTGTCCACAGACACTGTCTGGAAATCCAGCCCGCAGTGAGGCAATACGGGCCACATTCATGCCCTGCTCAGCCTCTGGTGCGGCACATCCCATGATCACATCCTCTACGATATCTGGCACAACGCCAGCCCGCTCAACAGTTGACTTGAGCACCTCTGCGGCTATATCGTCGGGTCTCATCGTGCGTAAACGTCCCCTCGGTGCCTTTCCGACAGCGGTTCGGGCTGCGGACACAATTACGGCGTTATTCATTATGATATGTTCTCCTTATGTTTATCCGAAAAGTTTAATTCCTCAACGGCTTATTGTTCTGCAACATGTGCCAGAGTCGCGCTTGTGTCTTCTCTTCGCCAGCTAGGCTCAAAAGCGCCTCTCGCTCCAACTCTAGAAAATATTGTTCATCCATCCAGTTGGGGCCGCTTAATTCACCACCACAAAGAACGTGGGCCAGCTTTTCCGCAATCAACGCATCGTGTTCACTAATATAACCACCTTCTCGCAGCATATAGATGCCAATACGCATATTGGCCAGTTGATCGCTACCAGCAGCATAAACATTTCCTCTGACGGTCGGCGGCGTGTAGTCATTTTGCATATGTAACACTTCCTGTTTGGCCATCGCCAACAGATGTTCGCGGTTCATGATGATGCGATCATCTTCACCCAAAAAACCAGCATCGCGTGCTTCGACAGCCGATGTGGAGACCTTCGCAAAACCAATCTGCTCAAAGACCTGCTGCAGATAGGGCGACGGATTCACGTTGAGGGCATGCATATGTGGGCTAATCTGCCTACGTACTAATTCCTTGCAGCCACCCCACCCGGGCACAATGCCAACACCAACTTCGACCAGGCCAACATAACTTTCGGCGTGTGCAACGACTCGGTCTGCGGCCATGAGCGTCTCTGCTCCGCCACCCAACGCCATCTGGAATGCGGCAGCCACCACAGGCTTGGGCGCTTGACGCAACGCCATCAACGTATCTTGCCCCAAGCGTAAACCTTTCTCGATCTCGTCCCACATGCCAGATTGGGCAGCCATGGCAAAGAGCATAATATTGGCACCCACGCTGAAATTATCGCCATCATTGCCGATGACCAGCCCAGCAGAGCCGTTATTCAAATGATCGATAGCTGTTCCGGCAATCTTCCATACATCGGGATCGAGTGCATTCATTTTGCTGTGGAACTCCAGTAACAAAACGTCGTCACCCATATCCAACAAGCTGGCAGAGTCGTTCTTATCAATCGTATTTCCTAAACGACGAACGTCAGCCACATTCAGCACGAGTTCGTTCTGGTCAACCGCAACATAGCGCTTATCTGAAATTCTGTAGGCCAATTGCTGGGTGCCATCATAGGAATAGAAGGATTCATGTCCACTCTCTAGCATTTCCTGGACCCAACCGGCAACCGCGATCCCTTCATGCTCCATCCGCTCCAGGGTTTGACGAACCCCAAGTGCGTCCCACGTCTCGAACGGTCCCATCTCCCAGGCAAATCCCCACTTCATTGCATTATCAATATTGACCAGCGTGTCAGAGATTTCAGGAATGCGCTTGGATGCATAGGCCATTGTCCGAGACAGTGTATGCCAAATAAGCTTTCCCGCAGCATCCTCAGCACTGGTTAGACTGCGCAACCGTTCTTCCAGTGGTAAATCTCGAGCACTTCCCACACTTTCCCATTTTGGCTTCTGGGGGGCAACATAGTCAATATCGCCGCTCTCGGCAGCGGTCTGTAAATCTAAGCCCCAGAAGCTCTTGCTTCCCTTCTCGTCTGTCACTGTCTTGTAAAATCCTTGCCCCGTCTTGTTGCCAAGCAAGTTGTTTTTCACAAGCGCTCTCATGACTGACGTTCCATGTTTGCCGCGCAAAATCTCGCGATCGTCATCGTGGGGAATTAAATCGTACAGATTCTTTCCTACCAGGGTCATGATGTCGACATCCACCACGTCATTCAAACGGAATGTGCCTGTTTTGGGACGCCCCAATAGAGGCCCTGTCAAGCGGTCAACCTCTTCGACCGTATATCCATTTGTAATAGCATATTCCATCACGTCGCTTTGGATGAAGCTGATCATACGGTTCGCCACAAAGTTCGGTGTGTCTTTGCAGATCACGACCCCTTTGCCCAGCCGGACTTCCGCAAACTCCTTCATACGATTTACCATTGCACCATCTGTGGCATCTGTCGCAATCAGCTCGAGCAAATGCAGATAGCGAGGTGGATTGAAAAAGTGCGTGCCAAAGAAGCGCTTTTTGAAGTCAGCGCCACGGCCTTGGCTGATTAAATGAACGGGAATGCCTGACGTATTGGTGGTAATGATGGCGTCAGCGGGCGCATTTGCTTCTAACCGTTCCATCAGTTGTTGCTTTGGCTCCAACCGTTCGATAATCGCTTCGACGATCCAATCACTTTTTCCAACAGCCTCCTCAAAGTCGTCTTCCAGATTTCCGAGAGTAATCCGGTCGATTGCGCTTCGAGTAAACAAATTTGCAGGTTTTAGCTTGGTCATACGATCAAAGCCTGCCTGAACAATTCGGTTGCGCACCTGAGGATGTTCAAGCGTGAGACCAGCCGCAGCTTCGTCCTCGGTTAACTCGGTTGGTACAATGTCGAGAAGTGTCACTGCAACCCCTGCGTTCGCCAGATGGCCGGCAATCGAAGCCCCCATCGTGCCAGCACCGATTACAGCAACATGATTGATTCCATGAGACATAGACGATGACTCCTAATTATGGTTATTCCTTATCGTCACAGAACTTTTCGGATAAGCATTTAAAGAGCGATTGGTGCGGCCAAGCATTGATCTGGAATCCCAAATGCGTTCACCAATCCAACCGCTTCTTGACTGATTTCAGTATTGAGCAGGTCGATCTGACGCCGAATTGCCTTGGCTTTGTTTGGTTCAAGATAGCTATGTTCTAGATACCAACCGCGATGCTTATGCAAGTGAGACAAAGCAAATAAGGTACAAAGCTTCTCTAATATATCTTTAATTGACGAGGAATCTGCACGCTCTTCGTCATTGGCATCGCCTGGCATTTCTTCGGCATCCAGTGCAGCGATACCGGCGATGAATTGTTCAAGGATCCGGCGTTCCACGTGCGCATGGGCTAAATTGAGCAGATGATTCTGGCATTGAATAAACGCCTCGTATGAATCGACTCCAGCATCAATCCGTCGTTTCAACCGTTTTGCGAGCGACACCAAGATGCTCTCTTCGCGATATCGAAAAGCGCTCAAATGAAAGGCCCTATCGTGTAAATGTTTCTCGTCAGTCATTCGGGTGATGACAGGGTTTTGTTCAGTCACTGCCCGTGTCGCCTGATTGGCAATGTATTGGACCAGGCTCAAGAGCTTCATATCATGAAACTGCTGTTTAAAGTCAGCCAAACAAGCCTTGCCAACCAATTGCATCAAAACGGTGTTATCACCTTCGAAGGTTGTATAGATATCGGTATCGGCTTTTAATGCCGCAAACCGATTCGTTGCCAGATATCCTTGACCGCCGCAAGCTTCCCGACTCGCCTGAATTGTCTTGGTCGTATTCCACGTGCTAAATGCCTTGAGTCCGGCTGCCAGCGTCTCAATTTCTCGCATCTCCTCTTCTTTTCGATTGGCATAACGCTGTGTGAGATATTTAAGCGCAAAGTCAAGGGCATATGCGTTGGCAAGCAAGGGCATGAGCCGCTGTTGATGGGATTGGTAGTCGATCAAGAGGGTCTCAGCTTCGCCATCCGGTCCAAATTGCCGTCGGCGTGCTGCGTAGCGTAAGGCAATCGTCAAGCTCGATTTGGCAACGCTCAATGCAGATTGAGCGTTGCCAACGCGTCCTGCCACCAGGGTACTCAACATTGTAAAGAAGCGGCGTGATTCACTTCCAATCGAACTCTGGTACTCTCCTTCTGGAGTAACCTCTGCAAACCGATTCAGCATATTTTCTCGCGGAATGCGAACATGGTCAAACCAGATACGCCCATTGTCGACGCCATTTAGTCCCATTTTGTCGCCATTGTCTTCAATGGTTATGCCAGGCATTGCACGACCAGCATCATCGCGTAAGGGGGTTAAAAATGTATTGACACCATACCGTTCACCATCAATTTCCAGTTGCGCAAAAACCGTAGCCAGACGACCATCACGGGCTGCATTGCCGATATATTCCTTCCGCGCTGACTCGCTTGGTGTATGAATGACGAACTCTTGGGTTTCTTTGTCATACCGTGCTATCGTCTCAATATCGCGTACGTTTGAGCCATGGCCCAACTCTGTCATGGCGAAGCTACCGGGCAAGGCGAGTGTACTCACATCGGGTAGATACTTGCGATGATGCATTTCGGTACCAAGCTGATGGATACTACCGCCAAAGAGACCGAATTGAACACCAAATTTGATCACCAAGCTCAAATCATGATAGCTCAACATTTCCATAACCACGAGATATTTGGCAATATCACCTTCTCCTCCATATGCTTCTGGATAGCCTAGCGAACCTAATCCTTGCTGCGCCAATAGCTTGCACCACCCGAGGACTCGTTCCCGATATTGTTCTTTGTCAGGCATATGTTCGTAGGCAAAGACGGGGTCACTCAACAGTTGACGCACTTTTCGTCGGATATCTGGAGATGATCGATCCAGAACATGCGTCATCGCTGCTACATCGAATGTCGAGCGGTCGACAATATTGGAAACAACTGCTGGTCGAACTTCGTCTGCAAAGATAGAGTGTAAAGCCTCTCGGCTGACCACACCCAACGCATCTTCCACTGCATCTAAGGCTCGACATGCTTCTGGTGAAGAACACCGTCCATTCTGATAGCCTTGACCATGTACAGCGCCAATTAGGGCCATTTGAAGGCCCAATTCAGCCAATGTTTGGCGCGATTGTTCAGGGATTTCCGTTGCTGCCTGACGGATATGAACCAACCACGATCGTATGTCCGCCACTGATGGCGGGTTCGTTGGATCCATCCATTTTTGTAATTGTTCTTTTTCAGGTTCAGTCAGCCATCTTTGCTGTTCAATCAGTGTGGTAATCGTATCAATCTGACTGGGTGTGAATACTTCATCTGCCCAGCCAACATAGAGCA
The DNA here is from genome assembly GCA_019217005.1 of Chloroflexi bacterium TSY. The sequence goes on along the minus strand of JAHBNG010000088.1, from coordinate 36,691 downwards.
TCGGCAGAAAGGCCAAAACGCCATGTTGTCCAAGTGGGGATATTTCCAATGTCTGATCTTCATTGAGCAGTTGATCCCCATTGCTCGTGTGATCTTGCGAACTCGTCGAAATAGTTTGATCAAGCACCATTGCTTGCCTCCTCTCAAATGATTGTGAGAAATCAACATTCGTGCCCATTTGATGCACTCAGATGTACGAATCTTACGATCTCCATCTTATCACGACTTGTCAACTGTCTGAAGGATCTCACAATCCTATTCGCTCATCAGAAAAATGTGCGTTGTTGGTATTATCTAGATCCTACGTACCTGTTCAGCAAAGCTGCGTCTCAAACCGACGGTGTTGCGAAAGGCGAGACGTGTATCTGCGAACTTGCTCTGTTTGTTAGCAAAATGCCTATTTCGAAAATGAATCTTTTGGTGACCAAAAAACTTGCATTTTGATTCTTTTGTACAACTCCTCGGTGGGAAATGGTAAGAGATGGCTGTCTGACACCGTCTTTGTGATACCACAGCATTTCGATTGTTAGAAGCAATTGCAATGATATCTCTGATCTGTACCATGCAAGACGCAACATACAATGCACATGTCCAGTGAGTAAGATGTATTTTTGCAATCGTTTCATGGCATATATCACATACAATGGAGTATTGATCAATGTCCAATAACAGATGGCAAGATGCTCTACCAAAGCCAATAGCGTTTGTCTTTTCTGGCGGTGCCAATCTTGGTTCGATTCAGGTTGGTATGCTAAGCGTTCTACGGGATAGAGGAATCAGACCGGATCTTGTGGTTGGAACTTCGGTCGGTGCATTAAATGGGGCGGTTGTGGCAGATCGGGGGCTTGACACTGCGGTCGATGTGCTTGAATCCATTTGGCACAATATGCGCCGCGAGACAATCTTTCCCGGCGGTCTCGTTTCGCAGGCCTATACATTGATGCGTAGTCGGTTGTACTTATACGAGAACACAGGATTAGGGAAGCTTATCCAAAGCAACCTGACCGTGGAACGCATCGAGGATCTACATCTACCTTTTGCCGCAATGGCAACGGAATTAATTACACACCAAGGTGCTCTCTTTCGAGAGGGCCTTCTCCTGCCCGCTTTATTAGCCAGCACGGCAATTCCAGGCGTCTATCCACCAGTAACCATTAATGAAATTCAATATATTGATGGCGGAATTGTGTCAAATATTCCGCTTAGCGGTGCCTTGCAGATGGGGGCCAAATCGATTGTCGTACTAGAGGTCGGAAGTGTTTGTACGCCAACTCTCCCTCCAGAGAATATTGCTGATTTATTGAAGGGTGCCTTTATCACCTCGATCCGTCAAAAGATTCTTGCAGAAGCACCCCGCATTGCACAACAAGTGCCTGTGCTCTATTTGCCGCGTCCTTGTACAACCGACATGGGCATGTTTGACTATGAACAGGGGACTCAATTGATGGAAGAGACGAGTGAACTTGTGGCGAATTTTTTAGACAAGTCCCCTTTTCCAAAGGCCGGAAAAATGTGTGGTGAACCTCATTACCATGGGGATGCCGACTATTTGAATCCAATTGCGGTTGAAGTGGATTCTTAACCCATTATGCATAATTGCTGCTTTAGATGCTAAATCGTTATATGAATAAGTTACAAACACCCAACATAGCTGACAGGCAAATTGTTTCAATAGGTTCTTATTTCCTTGCAAGAAAATTAAGCAATTTGTAAGGAAAATGGATAATTAGGACATTATGTATAATATATGAATTCGACAATTTGAGACACTTATGATATTCTTATTAATGTAGCTGGAAATGGCTAATTCCACAGAAAGGAGGGATAGTCCATGAGGCTGCATTACAAGTCCAGGAATGTCGAGTTGTTCCTGGAAATAGAAACGGCCACTTACACTGTAGTCATTTGCCAAATCTTGCTTGCGATGGCGAACATTTGGCTTAAACTCTAGTAAGTGGCCTGTGTAGGTAGAGGGCGCTGCTTAATGCAGCGTCCTTTACGTATACAGCTCTATGATAACAGTCTTTTGAGAATAAGACAAATTTTTTTTCGCTCATACTCTCCGTTTAGCTAGGCATGATTGATACTTGACAGAAATCTTCAATTAATCAAAATACAAAATCGGATGTTTGGCAGCAAATTTACAAAAACCTCTAGTCAACCTCTAATAGGGCCTTATGCTAGTTATTTTTAGACGTTTCCGTGTAAAATGTTTGAAAAATCACGGTTTTGAGACCCATTTTGCGTAAAAAATGATTTTCTAAGTCTCTGCACAATTGATTATACGAATCCGCATAATTAATCGAGTAATATTGGGTTAACACCTTAAAAATCGTGAAATAAGCCATTTTGTTGACATAAAACCAAAAATTCGTAGGATCCAACTAGCATAACGCCCTAATAACTTCCGAATAACCTCCTTTTCCGCAGTGATCATTACTCCTTGCACATAACTGAAAGCACGTTTTTTGAGAAGATTAAACACATGCAATTACTCGTAAGTATTCTGTAAGGAAGTAAAAACTGGAATATATTTCATTCATTCCTTATGTGATTTGACAATCAAGTTTGTATGCAATATAATCTGCTAGTGATCAAATACAACTCGAACGTGTTCATGATTAATTGCTTTTGCTTCCTTGACAAATATATTTTGACTGTTTTACTCCCCCACTTTTTACCTTATTTAATGAACCGTTCTCAGATGTGTGCCGATAGGTTAACGGCTCAGAAAGGAAAATGGTTAGCGTTATGTATAGAGAAAAAATTCGCGAGTATTATGATCATCTTAGCCGTAGCTATCGAAAGGTGGCCGACTATATTATGAGCAACTATTATGAGGTTGCTTTTATGACCGCCGCACAACTCGCCTATGCGGTTGGCGTGGACACGACAACCGTTGTTCGTTTCTCGCAACGACTTGGATATAATGGCTATCCTGAGTTATTGAGCGACATCCGAAAACAGGTTAAGTCTGAAATCTACGCAGCATACGAACCAAAAGAGCTTTCACCAGACGAACCAGAGGGAACATTTAAGGATCGAACGGAACAGGAATGTCACAATTTACAGCAGATGCTTGTTCATAATCCACCAGAACACCTTCAGAAAATTGCCGGCATGTTGGAGAAGGCCGAGCATATTGTTTTGGTTGCAGAAGGGTATGCAGAGACAGTTGCCGAATTAGTTGCTCAACAACTTCGTCATCGCGGGATCTCGGCTGAATCCGCAGCCGACGAGCCGGTAAAACGTGCTGGAACGTTCATGAATTTGAAATCCAAGACGCTTGTCATTGGCATTAGCGCCACAAAATATGGGGATGCAGTTGCTCGAGCATTGGAACTTGGGTGCAAGAAAGGATGCGCAACTTTGGGAGTAGTTGGCTCACTGGCCAGTCCAGTCAATCGGTTATCCGACGAAGTGCTTTACGCTCCAACGGATGCGCCAGGGCCACTGCCCAGCATAGTTGCTTTGACATCTGCCCTTGCGGCCTTGGTCCAGGTTGCCAGTAAAGACAGTTCTGAATCTGTCGACAAGCAGATTCGCTCGTTCAATTCGGCCTATCGTTTTTTGACAAATTCAGATGGCAAATAAATTCCGGTCAACCCTGTTGGCAGATCATCAATTTCAAAATGATCTGCCAATTTTTTTTTCGCTCATTTTTTCAAGTTAGTTAATGATGACCAAAGACCAAAATAAATCTCCTCCAATACCGAGAACAAAATGAAGAAACCGCATTGAATTTATCAGACACTCAAAAAACCTCTAATTAACCTCCGATAGGTTTACGAACGTTCTTTTGCCTCTGCAATCATTGTTGTTTCTCTTAACTTGGAAGGTGAGCATTCTGGAGAAGTTTGATCGAGAGAAGAGATGAACCCGATTGCAAAGAAGGCAAGAATATATCCAAGATAATTTTGATTGAGAAAACGGCTTGCATAGAAAAAGGCGAATAGAAAAATGCCGTAATGCCAACATCCAGCCGCAAGTGTGTTCTCTTTTTGCTGACGAGATAGAAACCAAAGAAGAAGCGGAAGCGCAATCACTATTTCTAAAAGATAGAATGGCCATTGATCAAAGCGATCGGTGACAAATCCTAGAGCCAAAACAAAATTGCTTGCTCCCCATCCCCAGATCTGATAACCTGTCTCTCCTTGTCCACTGCTCCAGCGCCAAACGTCATCATACAGTGATGCAGGATCCCAGATGACAAATGGCAAAAGCAGGATGCTAAAAATCAGTATGGCGGGCCCCGCACGTTTGACCAAGAGAGGGATCGCACCAATCAACCCACTCCATCTTCGTAAAGATTCACTATCGACATCCGCGACCAATAGGAATCCATAAAACGGAGCCATAAACCAAGCCGTTGGCTTGCTAGCGCAAGCTAATCCAAAACAGAGGGTCGATGCAACCAGCCATCGCTTCTTGCTCATCACATTCGTATTTGGCGTTTTTAGCCAGAGACGCCAACAAACTAAGCTGCATATGATCCAGCAGAGAACAAAACTATCATTCTGGCCAAACACAATATCGAGTGACATGATTGGATTGAGGCCCAACATGGCGGTAAGCGCCAGTCTATGACGTTCGCCATCAACAAGCTGGCGAGCCAGAATCAGGGCGAGGATAAAGAGGAGTAGGTAGACAACCCGTTGATCATATAGTCCAAACGATGTCCCCAGCAGGTAAAATGGCACACTACCAATAAATGACCACGGCAAATAGGGGTAGTGATACAGTGCAGTCCGGAAGCGGCTAAATCCCCACTCGGCCATCGGTGTCTCATCATAGTCTTCCGTGTAGGGGTTCTTACCTTGTAACAAAAAACTTGTGGCGGCCTCCGTTTGAATAACGCCCCCATCGTGAGTGTAGCTGGCAGGACCACTCTGTTGGCGCAGCAGGATAAATTTGGTTGTTGGCAAAATAAGGGTCGTGCAGAGAATGAACCACAAAAAGAACCATTTCAGGCGTATGTGCCATACTTTTGTTCTGACCAGATCAACAATTAGATATCCAAGCACGCCCCCAATCGTCAATGCAAAGAGCACCAGCCCAATTGGATCGATGGGACGCGGGCCGGGTACGCCCATTGCTTCTTCTCCGGCTGTCGGAATGATATTGCCCAATATCGGGTGTCGTGCGATATCATTTAGGCGCATCTCGCGAGGAATTGTATCTTCGCCAAACGCCAGAATTTGCAGTTGAGCAAAAACCAAGAGCACGAGCAATAAAGCATCCCAACCTGGTTTTGGAGGGCGCTGCTCAGTATATTTTATTTTCAACCTATTCTGCTCCTCTATAGACGCGAAGTGTATTACCGTCCACGGGTAAAATTAGATATGAACTGCTTACAGATGGGGCATTGATCACATTCGTTTCAACCAAGAGGGTATAGAGTGAATTACCGGTGATTGCGTCAAGTATCATGACAACACCGCTATCAGTGACCACAAGAAGCCGATTTCCTGCGACAAGTGGCCCACCTTGTACAGTCCCAGGCACGTTTGTAAACCATCGTTCTTTGCCTTCGTCACGCGTAATCGCCTTGACAAAATTAGTACCAGATGCATAGAGTGTGGTTGAATCAAGTGCTAGTCCTGTTGTTACTTCGCCACTGGTATAGCGCCAAAGTCTGGTTCCCGTATTGGCGTCTAACGCGTGAATGGCACTGAGGTTATCCGCCACGTAGAGTTCAGCCAAAGCAACTTCTCCGGGTGCGCTATAGACTGGCGGGGCCGATACATTCTCGATGGAATCAAATTGCTGATCTGGGTCGTCAGATGCACGCCAAATAACGACACCTGTGTTCACATCGAGCGCAACGACCGATTCATTTGCCGTGTAGACTAGTTGATATCCAATGGCTGGATAGTGCAGTTTGCTGCCTGAGATTTCGGTGCTAAAGAGAAGTTCACCATCAATTCGGTCAATTGCCACAAGAAAATGAGTCGACCCATTATTGCTACTCGCTGCAAAGTAGATGGTGTCGGCCAATATGTTCAAGCCAGTGGATGGAGTCAACGTTGTGCCATCGACTACTAAGGAGCGTTGCCAATGTCGGGTTGATTGGTTGCCGCGATCTTCGATCGCCATAATCTCACCTATATCACTTGCTACATAGATGAATGGACCACGTATCGCAGGAGCAACTTGAATCGTCTGCCCGTCAAATCGATGGTTCCAGCGTTGGTCACCATTCGTCCGTTGATAGCTGTATAGATGTCCATCTTGACTTGTGAAGAAAACACCCCGGTCAGTCACCATAGCCGGCGACAAGATGGGTTCTTGTGCCCTTGGACGTGAAGGCCATTGGAGAGTTAGAGGTGGCGATGGAAGAATGGTTACATTTGTTTGATTGGTTGCATCATAGCGCAATAGGGGGTAGTGTCCAATCGCTACCTTTGGCGATTGAGGGACGGGGGATAGATTCGCCTGCAGAGGTTCTATCCGTAGCCATCGTACATCATTCGGGTCAGCATCTTCAGGGGCGTTGCTAGGCAACGAATTTGTACCCATTACAATATGCGCCTGACGCAGCCAGCCTCTTTCCTCCTCACTATCTTGCACATAGACCCACTCCCCAGTTGGATCTCGCCCCAAGAGCGTTATACCCACATTCCTAGCCAACTCTTTCGTTGTCGTATAAATTGTACTAGGGCCAACATGTAACTGCACAGGATTTGCCCAGACATTGGCGCTAAGTTGTGCGATTGTAAATACGGTCGGTGTCGGTGTTGGCAGTGGCGGAAGGGTTGCAGTGGGTGAAGGGATTGGCGTTGCTGTTGGGACAAAAGTGGGCGTTGCTGTGATATCGGGTGTGGTGGTCGGTGTTACCAGGGTTGCAGGTGTAATGGTTTCAGTCGTTGCATTAGGAGTTTCCACCGATGCCGCGAGAGCGGTAGCTGTTTGTTCGGCTGCTGTGAAATCAATGGCAGGAGTGAGGGTTTGTGTTGGCGTAATCGATCCAGGAGGTGAATCGACAGATAAGATCGGCAACATCACAACTGCAGTCATGGTCGATACTGATGATGGAGTGATCGTGGGGGTTGCACTCGCGGCTTCGCCACTCGAGATTACTGGTAACATGATACTGCGGGTGGCAGTATCTACATTTGTAGGATTAGGTGTTTCTCCCGATGGCGTCCCTGGAGATGATACACTGTCCAATTCACTGGTTACAGTAGATTCTAGAGATATAGGCTCTGTTGTTGGTGGCTGGGTTGTGACAGTTGTTGGCGTAGCAGGAGTCAGTGTTGCAATCTGCGTCAAGATCTCGCCTATTACCATCGTGCCTTGTATATCAGGCGTAACGGTTGGCAATGGTGCGTCAGTTGCAGTTGGCGTTGACGTCGGTGTAAGAGCTAAACGATTCCAACGACCCCAAAGCAGTCCCACTAGCCCCGCCAATAGGAGGAGGAGGACGAAAATGAGAATGAGTAGAAGTTCACTCGGCCAGCGCTGGTATTCTCTTGACGATCTGGACATAATCAGGATATTGCAAGTGACTTAGTTCCGAATTCTTAATTCTGAACTCATAGCCATTGTAACGATAAAATGAGTCATGTCAAAATATATTATTGGGTAGCACCATGAGATTGACACCTTGTATAATTTGAGATGCACCGGATCTATTTTTTGCGCTTGCCAATTTTCTATAGGTACAATGTGAAGATGGCTAAATTGGATTGGTTAAATCAACCGACCGAATCTTCAGACGAAACTAGTATCTACGCAAGGGGTGCCAAAAGCCGCTCTTCTATTATCATGAAGAGTGATTCTGACGATCACGCTCACGTAGCAACAATTGCACAATCGTATACAGCAAATAAGCATCATCATTCGGACCTTGTTCATTCGTTTCAGACAAAACAAGCTGAGCAGCGCGTGGAAAACTTACGCCGAGCGCTAGACAAAGGGCTTGATGAGTGGTGGACGAACGGCAAGCTAATTGCACCGGGGTTATTGCGCAATGGCTTGCTTGCTCTAGAAGCCGGACATCGACTGGATGAAGCACACCTTTCTTTGTTGCTCCGTACATCGCTGCGCATACGCCGCGGGATGATTACTGCATTGCGACACCAAACTGACGCGGATCGGACGGCATATTTACTCAAAGAAGTATTAACCGATCTGTCAGAGCCGCTCCCTCTTCAAACACTTTGGCGATTGCGACAGGAAGACGAGCAAAGTGCGGAATGGGTGTCCCTGTTGTTGGATGATCTAGAGATGGAACTTGCCACGCTGCCCAAAAACAAATCGGCGTTAGCTGAGATGGCGATTCGTCAATTGCGAAGTGACATGCCTCTTCAAGAATCAATCATCGTACCGCAACCAAGAAGACATCCAGCTTCACTCCCGATGCCACATTGGTCTATTAGCCGATTCTTCATCGTACTTCTAGTTATCTTATTTCTAGGCGCATTTTTTGTGTGGAATCAGCAACGAACCACGCTAGATGAGATGGTTACAATCAATGGTGGGGCCTACAAATTGACACGTCACGTAGTCAGTCAGATTGAGGATACGAGCGATGGTGAATCGGGAAATGCAAATCTTCCAGCAGACGTCAACCGCCTAATCGTCATGGACACATTTGCCATTGACCGGACAGAAGTGACAAATCGGAGCTATCAAATCTGTTATGAAAAAGGTGTCTGTGCTGCACCTATAACAGATAGTAGCAAAACTCATTCTGATTACTTTACAAATCCTATATTTGAACTCTATCCAGTCACCAACATACGTTGGGAAGATGCCAAAACCTATTGTGAATGGGTGGGGAAACGCTTGCCAAGCGAAGATGAGTGGCAGGTGGCAGCCAGTTTTGCTCCAGCTACAGATCGACAGTTTCATTATCCTTGGGGAGAGCAGTTTAACATACAATATGCAAATAGCGCCCAGAGCAGGATTGGAGATACAGTAGAGGTTGGCACCTACTATCCCAACGGAAACAGTCCGTTTGGCATTGCTGACATGGCTGGCAATGTCGCAGAATGGACTGCTACGCATGTCCCAGATGAGCGTCGCGCTGGTACAGATCTCGTTGGTCCGGCCTATGTGGTTAAAGGTGGAGCATACAACCATGATAAGGAGCTTTTACGGGCCGGCTCGTATCTCGATGTACAGGGCAACGCGGCCCTACCGTGGCTCGGTTTTCGCTGCAGCGTGTCAGTCCTTGAAGAGGTTGAAAGCCAATAGGAGATTTTGCAGTACCAACAAAAATTTTAATGAGGAGGTGTTTGAGAACTTATGATAGATATGAGATCAGAAGGGGACGATCTTGCAAATTTAGATCTTGCTGAGGAGTTGGAATTTGTCTGCAAGCTGGTCAGCGAAGCCTCAACGATTGTCAAGACGTTTTATGTTGGCGCTGCAGATATTCAATATAAGGCGGGTGATGAGCCCGTAACTGAAGCCGATCGTTCTGCCAATCGACATATTGTCGAACGTATTCAAACAATGTACCCTGATGATGGTCTCCTCTCGGAAGAATCGATGGACGACTTGTCTCGACTCAACAAAGACCGCGTTTGGATTGTCGATCCACTAGATGGTACAAGGGAGTTTATTGCCCGCAATGGGGAATTCTCAATTATGGTCGGTTTAAGTGTTCAGGGGCGTGCCGTTTTGGGTGCTGTTATGCAACCGGATCCGGGGCTACTTTATGCTGGAATCGTAGGTGAGGGAGCATTCCTCGTCGAAGAAGGGGAGCGCGTTCCTTTAACCGTTAGCGAGTGTCAAGAACCGCGCGAAATGGTCTTTGTCAGTAGCCGTAGTCATCGTCAGAAAGTAACGGACCAGATTGTCCGAGCGCTGCGAATTAGTCGGGAACGAGTGAGCGGCAGCGTTGGGCTAAAAATCTCGTTCATTAGTCGACGGCAGGCAGATCTCTATATCCACGCTGGTTCTGGCTGTAAGGAGTGGGATCTATGTGCGCCACAAGCACTTTTGGAAGCAGCAGGCGGCAAAATGACTGATTGTTGGGGACGACCGATACGCTATAACAAGGAGGATGTTAAGGCTCACTATGGATTCGTCGCAAGCAATGGACAGAAACATGGTGAGATTATCACTGTTGTCGCCCAAGCCTGCGAAGAGCATGGTTTTAATGATGATGATGGATTCTGGTAAGGCGATTCCTAAAAATCAGCGACCCAGAGACGGACAAAATTTACCGGAATAGAAAGAGAAAAACCAGTTAATCTCGTCCATCTCTGGATCGTTTAAGAATTGGATCGACCTAAGATCCGATTGCTCGTTCTTTTGATGTTGGCTCTCTGTACCTTTGTCCTACTGGAAATTGATGACCAAATTAATGTTGGATGCTTGTACAGCTGGCAACAATTTTTCTATTGTATCGAGGAGCTGTTCGATATCCGGATTGTCTCCCATGGCCTGGTCCAATAAACCGAGTTGGCCGGCTAATTTCAAAACATGGAAGATCTCACCATTTGCCCATGAAATATAAGGCAAGGCGTCTCCGTTTACAGACATGAAGATACCGTCCCGATTTGTTGCCAACCCAATGGTCGAGATGCCAGCTTCTTTGGCGCTGGCAATAAAGCCTGCATCCAATGTCAACGCTTCCCACGGAATTGGTGCTACTTCGCTCCATTCCTCCTGCGAAAGTCCTCCGATAGACCAAGTTCCGTCTTCTGCATAGTTCACCACAACTTGAACCTTCGGTGCTCGCCCAACTGACGCAAGAAATTCATCCTGGGCTGCTTGGGCCGCCGCGGCAGCAGATGCATCGCCCACAACGACCGTAGGGATCGGTTCATTGCCTTCTGCAACCGGTAAGCGCACGATGAATCCCAACCCAATTGTCCGGATTAATGGCAACAGTTTGTCTAATAAGCTGACACCAACACCAAATGCATCGAGCATTTCGGCGGTGGTCACCAACGATTCATCGTTCCAAACCACGGTAGGAATCGGCTCACCATTAATCAGGACGATAATGCCATCCGTCGCATTGTCGAGCTGAATATGTTGAATATTGCCATCGACCAGCATGTTGAGCGTCTCTTCATCGATCGATAATTGATCGAGAGTCGCAGAATCTACATTAGCTAACGCTGCCAACTCAGCCAATGGAGCGCCCCCAATACTCGCTTTGCCATCAGTTCCAATATCAATCATCAGTGCAGGAAGATCAACAACAGCACGGTCAGCGCCGGCTAATGCCGCGGTCTGTCCACCTGTTGCCCGGGGACCACATCCGGCCAGAACAAGAACAAGTATCAATAGAAGCGTTGGGAAAAGTGCAACAGGGCGATGTCGCATGAGAAAGTCTCCTCTTTAGAATCTTTCTTAATCCAATTCGCTTATCAGACAAAAGTGTGCAATTCACTGGTGATTCGACAGTTTGATCGCATATTTGCACACTTTCGTAGATGAGCCAATCTAACTTATATTTTTTGATAGTGTGTCCCAAATTGTGTAAATGGAGGCCGTTCAGTCAGAGACTCTGCTCCATTTACACACGTTGTGGTATACACCCTTTTTTAAAGTGTTTGATGAATAATTAGCAATTAATGAATCGTTTTGTCAAAAACGTGAGGAAAACGCTGGAATCTGGTGTCTTTCAGTATACCACAGATAAAATGCATGTACAATCTCCCCATTCGACCTAAATACTTATCGGAAACGCTCTGAGATGGGGCCCATTCTATCCGCTCTCAACTGCTTTTACCGAACTCTTACCCAAAGTTTCGGGCACAAAAACTGGGGTGGTTCAAAATTAGGTTTACACTTTTGATATATAGACAAAAATCTATATGAGACCGTTTTCTCTCTGAGAACCGGCGAAATCAGAGAATATAAACGTTCTTTCTGTTTCTAAAAGTGTAAACCTATCTATCCAGCTAAAATGAACCACCCCCAAAAACTCCTAACATTGTTCCAGCCGTCAAACCCGCAACAGCAATCATGAAAGTTGCCACTGGTAAACCGAAAATTGCCGCCATTGAACCAACAACGATCGGTCCGCCACTCTGCCCCAGATCGCCAATAAGACGCCAGAAACCGAGAAATTCGCTCATGGATTTGCCACTTGGTGCCAAATCTGCTCCAAGCGTCATCATTGTTCCAGAACCAAGCCCATTGCCCAGGCCAATTAGGCTCGCCGCAAGTAAGAAAGGGATTTCGGTGATTGTCAATGGAACGAATGCCATGCCGATACCCTGAATGATAAAACTAGGCATATAAGCATACTTGCGTCCAACGCGGTCCATAAGCAAACCGGCGACAGGAAAAAGACTCATGTCAATTGCGGCCACAATTGTGACAAACCAGCCGATTGTAACAACGTCCAATCCGATCACATTTGCGCCATAGAGAGGAATGATCACTTGGCGGCCAGCACGAATCATTTGAGCCAACAACTGCCCCAAACCAGCCGGGATCACCACACTTTTCTGAGCCTTTATGAATAAGCCGAGATCATCAAGATGATGTAACAAACCATGCCCAGACCCATGGTTGCTTTGCTTGGTCGTATCTCGGTTTTGAGATGCCTCGGTAACAGACGGTTTACCAGCAAATTTGATGGGGAAATAGATAATCAGCGCGATAATAATGCCAACAATCAGCAGTGGCGAGCGCAACCCCCAACTATCTGCAATATAACCACCGAAGACTGGTCCAGCAAATGTTCCGATCCGGCTCACACCACCTAAGATAGCAATTGCCCGACCACGTTGCTCTCTTGTAGTCACGCGCGTAACATATGTATGTCGCGAAATATTCCAGAATGCCATGCCAATTCCGGCCAAAAAGCAGTAGATGATCAATTGCCATAGTGTAGAAGACAGACCAGCCGCCACCATCGTTGCGGCCATGATACAGATGCTAACTTGCATCACGCGCCTCTCACTCGTGTTGCGCAGAAAGATTCCAGCGGGGATATCGCCCACGATGTTGCCAATTCCCTGGCTCGCTAACGCAAGCCCAACGAGTCCAAGAGAGACGTTAAATGAATCTGCATAAAGGGGTAGAACCGGAATCAATATGCCTCGACCAAACGTCAATACAAACGTTGGCACAAAGACAACCATGAGAAGAGCGCTTTCAGATCTTGGGTCGAATAATGACAAAAAATTCTTTTGCATAGAATTGATGAATCTGTATCAGCGCCTCAATTGGGAATATCATCGAACGCTAATCTTCGCGAGTGATTAAATCTGTATAGAGTCTAGCAATTTGTGCATAAGTCTCATCAGCTATACCGACCGCGGTTGCTTCGGGATCTGACGATTGCTCAGGATGAATGGCTGATAATATGCGCAGATATGCTTGGATTTTTCCTGGATAGTTTGCCAATCGCCAAATCGCCTTTGGTAAATTATCGTCTTCCCCGTAATAGTGGAAGGCTGCTAACGGCGCATAGACGATCACAAACGGCAAGATGGCAATTCCTTCTTCAGCTGCAATCTCGAATGTACCACGTCGAAAAGGCAACACCCGATCTCCTGGGCCTGTGGAACCTTCTGGAAAGAGAGCTAATGGGGGAAAGGTTCTCTTTTCTAATTGTTGGGCAATCTCCTGCCGCGCCGCAATACGGGATGCTTGATTTTTCCGGTCGACGTATACTGTGTCAAGTGCAGATGCAAACCAACCAATCAGCGGCAGCCTTCGAACACCAGCGGCAGCCAAAAAACGCACAGGTAGCACTGCCGCCAGCAATATCGGATCAAGATACGAAAGATGATTGCCGACAACGAGCCCATGATGATTTCGCAACCGATCCCCTCCCTCGCATTTAAAATGAATTCCGAACACACGTAGCAAGAACCGCACGAGCATTTGAATGTAAAGGGAAGGAAGTCGAATCCCCTTCTGAAATCTCCACGGCAGCGGTAGAAGTGGCAATAACAACAGAAGCCCCAAGACTAAGCTAAGAAGCGTGATCACGATGCGCCACAAGGCGCGAATAAAATAAACGACTCTCATTATTTCCTACTTAATTTCGACAACCTCGACCTGGGAAATGAGTTGAGGAATATGCGTCGGATCACATCCAGCTGTTCCATCATGCATAACAGCCGCCGCCGCCGCTGCTGTACCTAACCGCAACGCATAGAACCAATCTTTGCCGTCCATCATCGCCATTAAAATCCCTGCATCCATTGCATCTCCAGCACCATTTGTAACGGCAACTGGAACATCCAATGCACCAGCATAGTAATGTCCATCATTCGTCACAGCCAGTGCGCCGTGTTCTCCCATACTAATGATGATTGCTTGATGGGCCAATGTACCAAGCTGATGTTGCAATGTTGCCGCAAAGACAGAGAGATTGGGTGGCTCTCCTTGACTAGCGCTGATGGTTTCAGAATGGGGTGCAAAAGTTGTATCAAGCGCAGCCAATTCAGCATGGTTAATCTTCAGAATATCCGGCGGTGATTCAATTGCATGACTCAATGCTTTCCCCGAAACATCCAGGAGGGTAACCAAACCATGTTGACGTCCACGTCGGAGCAATTGTGCATAACTATCATCAGGTAATCCTTGTGCCAAACTGCCGGCACAAACCATTCCCCATGCATTGTGAGCATAGTGATCCAGTTTTTGCAGCAACTTTTCAAGATGTACTTCAGAGCCTTGAAGTGATGGCGCTGTGATTGTATATTCTGCTCCCGTGGTTTGATCGACTAAAACTGGAACAGTACGTGTCTCACCGATCCCCCTAACAAAATCATGCGGAACATCCATTTCGTCTAACAAACCAACTAACATATTCCCAGTGTGCCCTGCATTCAGTCCTAATGCTATTGTAGGCTTCTGTAAAAGCGTTAGAAAAATTGATACATCAACACCTTTACCGCTGGGCGTATAGACTTCTTTTGTTGCACGATGAACCGAATTGGCTTCGAGCTTAGGCAAATAATAAACCCGATCAATTGTTGGGTTGGTTGTGATTGTAAGAATCATGGTTCGGAACCCATTTAGAATCCAGGGGATTCATGAATAGTAATTGGCTTATCGAAAAAAATTGTGCAAATTTCTGTTTGCGCCAGAAGGACAACAATGTTACTACATAATTTCATCTGATGAATATAATACATGATGTAACCACTCAAGTATATCAAACGCACGGACGCACCCCCAATATCTACCTGTTTTGACACGCCTCCTTACATCGCCTAAAATTTATGAGTTGTGATTTCTTCGCTCCGCACGCGAATGACACCGCTATTATTTACGATACAAAATGAGGCAGGCTCCGATGAATAGACTTTCGGCAGATGAAATCCGTCAACTCTGGTTTGACTATTTTTCCGAACTGAATCACACGATTGTCGAGAGCGGCAATCTTGTGCCGAATAATGATCCCACATTGCTCTTTGCCAACTCGGGAATGGTGCAATTCAAAGATGCCCTTTTGGGGTTGGAAGATCGCGGCTACAAACGTGCGGTGACAAGCCAAAAAAGCATGCGGGTTAGTGGCAAACACAACGATCTGGAAGAGGTTGGACCAAGCCCGCGACACCATACCTTTTTTGAGATGCTCGGTAATTTCTCCTTTGGCGATTATTTCAAGAAAGAGGCGATTCAGTGGGCTTGGCACTTTCTTGTTCACGTTCTCGAACTCCCCGTCGAGCGGCTTTGGTTCAGCATCTACAAAGACGACGATGAGTCTGAAAAGCTCTGGATCGAGGCTGGTGCTGCACCCGAACGTGTATTGCGCTTTGGCGCAAAAGACAACTGGTGGTCTATGGGTGAAACAGGTCCATGTGGTCCCAATTCGGAGATCCATTACTATTGGGGTGATCTAGATAAGATGGTTCCAGAGGGTGTCAATCGAGACGATGAATATTTGGAAATCTGGAATCTAGTCTTTATGCAATATGACCAGAAACCGGATGGAACCCTTGTCCCATTGCCTAATCCGGGTGTTGATACAGGAGCAGGACTGGAGCGCATTGCCAGGATCCTACAGAACAAAGAAAACAACTACGAAACCGATCTCTTTGGGCCCATCATGGACCAAATTCGAGAATTATCGGGGCACAGTCAGGCTGAATTTGAGGAGAATCTGTATCGCTATCGTGCCATTGCAGACCATGCACGAGCTATCACATTTCTGATCGGTGATGGAGTCTTGCCTGGTAATGAAGGGCGGAACTATGTGCTGCGCTTGGTGTTGCGTCGCTCTGCCCGCTTCGGCAAATTGCTTGGTTTCGACGAGCCCTTCCTGGCCAAAATTGCCCAAACCGTCATTGACCTGATGGGCCATCACTATACAGATCTACCTGATAAGCGAGACTTTATTCTTCAAACGATTACGGCGGAAGAGGAGCGATTCCATCGAACATTGTCGATCGGACTCGAACGACTGGATGATCTGATCCAGGAATTACAAGCGAAAGAGATTCACATTATTCCAGGAGCTGACGCCTTTTTCTTGTGGGACACATTTGGCTTTCCGCTTGATATCACCCGTGATATTGCTGAAGAAAATGGCTTGACGGTCGATGTCGATGGCTACCAGGAGGCACTTGTCGCACAAAAAGAAAAGAGTCGTGCAGCAACCTCGGCGGCAGCGGGTATCGATGTCTCGGTCTATGTCGAGTTGTTGGGGAACCTGAAAGAAGCAAAGAGCGTTGATGAGGACGGCATCAAACATCTGATCTATGAAAACTTAGATGAAACAGACAGCAAGGTTGTGGGGCTATTACGCAATGGGGAATTAGTGAGTGAAGCCTACCCAAGCGACGCCATTGAAGTTGTCCTACCCGAAACCCCCTTCTATGTTGAAAGCGGCGGTCAAGTAAGCGATACGGGAGAGATCTATTATTTTCCTGAGAATGTAGATAAGCCAGTCTGGACGATTGATGTCACTGACGCTCGGCGCCCTATTCCCGGGTTGCTCGTCCATGTGGGAACTGTAACAAGTGGGACAGTGAAACTCAACGATGAAGCGCGTGCAACCATTGACACAGAGCGTCGTTGGGACATTATGCGCAACCATACTGGCACCCATGTGCTTCATTCTGCTTTACGCAAGCGATTGGGCAAACATGTCCGTCAAGCTGGGTCACTCGTTGCACCCGAACGGCTACGTTTTGACTTTACCCACACACGATCCCTATCGAAGGAGGAGTTGGGCGATATTGAACAATTCGCCAACGACATTACGCTTGCTAACTTCGACGTAAATACGCGCTGGACGACCTATGATCAAGCAGTATCAGAAGGCGCCATGGCGCTTTTTGGCGAAAAGTATGGAGACGAGGTACGCGTTGTGAGTTTCGGTGAGCAAAACACTATTCAGGATACTCCAATTAGTATGGAGCTTTGTGGCGGCACGCATGTCGATTCAACTGCCGAAATTGGTAATTTCCGCATTGTAAGCGAGGGTAGCGTTGCAGCGGGCGTTCGGCGCATCGAAGTGGTGACTGGTCGCATGGCCGAGCAACTTGTCGAGGAGCGTTTTGCCGCAATAGAGACTTTATCTGAACTATTGCGAACTCAACCGGATGATCTAATTGATGTTGTCAAACAGCTGCAGGAACAGGCACAACAAGCACAAAAAGAGGTTGCCCAACTACGTCAAAAGCTCGCTAGAGATGAAAGCGAGACGCTACTTGGCAAAGCGCAGTCTGTCAATGATATATCCGTGTTGGCTGTGTCAGTTGACGCAGGCGATGTCAATACGATGCGACAAATGACGGATTGGTTCCGCGACAAGCTAGGAAGCAGCGTCATTACTGTTGGTTCTGTCATCGACAATAAGCCCATGTTAGTCGCCGCAGTGACCGATGATTTGATCGGTCGCGGAATGCACGCAGGGAATCTCGTCAGCAGTGTTGCGAAGATCATGGGCGGCGGTGGCGGTGGACGCCCCAACATGGCCCAAGCTGGCGGCAAAGATGTGGAGAAGTTGGATGATGCGTTGGCCAGTGTGCCAAATTGGGTTCAGGAAAACTTAAAATAACCGCTCGACTGGTACTATGCCCCAACCATCTACCGTTCTCTATGAAGTCGCTCCAGATGCCAATGCCGAAGTTGTGCGACGGCACCTAGTTCGGTTGCGGAGAGAAAGTGGCATCGGTGGCCGTATTGCCTTGGCGTTGCCCGCCAGTTGGGACGAATTTGATAACATGGCGCGCATGCGTCTCCTTCAGCGACAAGCGCAATTGTTGCAAATTGATATAGCATTGATTACCCAACATGAAGCAACGCGCAAAGCAGCCAAGCAAGTGGGGATTCCCATCTTTGCTCGATCTGATCAGGCTGTAAAGCGTCAATGGCGTATGCGCCCGCTACTGCCACTGGTAAATCCCAAGCAACCTAATGCCGGTTTGCCTGAAGCACCTCATTGGCAACAGGAGCAGGTTGTGACACGGGCTTCGCGTCAGCATGTCCGTCGTGCACGTCAACACCGAATTGAAAGTGAGGAGCGCTATCGTCGCCCAATGCCTGTCTGGTTGCGCTGGTTTGGGTACCTTTTTATGGGCGGATTGATTGGTCTATTTCTGTTGGGGTTTACATTCTATGTCCTTCCAGCGGCGACGGTGACTCTGATTCCGGGCCAAGAGCTTCTTGTCGTCTCTGTTCGCATCACAGCCGATCCTGGTCTGGATGTGGCGGACTTTGTCGAGAACCGACTTCCGGCTCGATTAGTCGAGGCAAACATTGAAGAACGTGGGACAATTAGTACCTCAGGTTCACGACAAAAGGCGACTGTAAAGGCAGAGGGACGAGTAACCTTTAGTAATCTAGGCGGCACACCACTACGCATTCCCGACGGAACGATCGTAAGTACCACAACTGGCACACCAGTCAGCTTTCGAACGAGAGGGGAGGTAGACTTACCTGGCGGCTTCGGTTCTCGTGTTGAAGCCTTTATCGAAGCGCTCGAACCAGGTGCTCAGGGAAATGTACTGCCCAATACGATTAATACCGTCAGCGGTGCGTTGCGTTTCCGCACGCGAGTGAGCAATTCTAGTACCACTTCTGGTGGGGGGGCTCAACTTGTCTCGGTTGTCACCCAAGCAGATAAAGATAGGTTGCTGGCTGAGACATCTGCTCGCGCAGAAGCACAAGCCTATGAAACCTTGAGCGAATTGTTAGAGCCTGGGGAATGGCTACCGGTTGAGTCAGTCCAAACTTTCGTGATTGCTCAGGCATTTAGTGGGTTTAACGACGAAGAGGCTCAGCAGCTTGAGTTGGGTATGAATGTGTTGGCTCGTGGGGCATCGATTGAAGATCAGCTCTCAACTGAGGCTGCATTGCGAGAATTACAGAACCGTGTACCGCCACGAGGACAGTTGGTTGCGGACACCATTGCTTTTCGTCGTGAGCCGGGTGTTGTAGCGGTGGGAAATGCAGTCCAGTTTACAATGACCGCCAGCGCTGAATATGTAATTCCGATTGATCCGGCTGATGTGCGGACTGCAATTGTTGGTCTGACACCGGCTGCGGCATTAGACGTCCTCCAAAGCCGTTGGTCGTTGGCTGGCCCACCCGAAATCTATCGCGATCCAGAGTTACTGCCCACGTTGCCAACAATTCCCAGTCGGATCCAAGTTCGAATTGAGTACCAGGATGATGAGATGATAGAACGATAAAAAGGATACATGCAGAAAGGAATGGGAATCTTATTCATCGCCAAACTGACAGGCTTGTCCCATGAGCAGATTGAAGCACCTCACTAAATTTGTTGCGCTTGATGTGGGGATGGCGCGTATTGGTGTTGCAACTTGCGATCCATTGGGCCTGACAGTTCGCCCACTGACCGTGATCCAACGCACGAGCCGCAATCGTGACTTTGCCAAATTGGTTGAAATCGTCAAAGAAGAAGAGGCAGACGCCATTGTTTGTGGACTTCCACTCAACATGGATGGTAGCGAAGGCTCTCAGGCCAAAAGCACGCGCAAATGGGCCAAGCGATTTGCTTATGCATTGCGTGCACTGTTGGGACATCCTATCCCTTTGCTCTTCTGGGACGAGCGTCTGAGTACCTTTACTGCTCAAAAAATTATGATAACGGATGGCGATTCTTATCTTTCTCACCACTCAAACACAGCCAGTGAAGATGCGGTCGCCGCTGCGGTTATTCTGCGTAGCTATCTTGATGCCCAAAAGCAGGAGGATAAACGAGATTTTGGACAGATTCTGTTATCGTGAGTTCTGTTTGAAAATAGTAGCGACAAGGAATGATACAGCTGATACCTATAAAGCCGAAGGGATTGAAATCGGGGAGGAGAAGCGCGCAATGGAAATAGCCCGTACCATGTTACAGGAAGGAATGGAAATTGTATTCATTGCCAAACTGACAGGCTTGTCTCATGAGCAGATTAAAGCACTTTGCTAGATTTACAGTTCAACATGAGCTCATGTGGTTAACATTCGTAGGTCACTTTTGTAAATTGACAAGTCTGCTTTGGTGGGGCCATGTCACTTTGCAAAAGTGACCTACGATTGATGCCTCATTGTTCGTTTACCCCGTTGCGGTCTACTGTGTATTATCCGTTCCGCTGACGGAAGTTGACCACATAGCTTCGCAAAGCATCTTCTGGATTCAGACCGTGACGTCTGCTCAACGCAGTAAGTGCCCAAAGTAGTTCACCGAGTGAAGTTTGGTTGGGTGCTGACTCAAACTGCGCAAGTGCATCTGTGACGGTAGATGCGAGCAGTTCTTGATCAACTAGACCTGCTTTGACGGCTTTGGATTGGAACTTTCGCGCTTTTTCTAATGCCGGTAGTGCTTCCGGAACGCCATCCAGCGGATCTCTCGCTATTTCACCCCGATCAGCTTTTTCTTTTGCCTTGATGGCATCCCAATTTGTCAGAACCTCGTCAACGTTTTCAACATCCACTGTGCTAAACACGTGTGGGTGACGCCGAATGAGCTTGGTTACAATGCCACGCATCACATCTGCCATCTGAAAACGTCCCTCTTCACAAGCAATTTGTACCATCATTGTTGGCACGAGAAACATATCACCTAATTCTTCAATAATACTCTCTCGATTGTTCACTCCGCCTTCTTCCACATCCAGTGCCTCCAACACTTCGTGACATTCATTTAGAAGCCCCTCACGCAACGTCAAGAGCGTCTGCTCACGATCCCAAGGACACCCATCTGGCGCACGTAAATGTGCAACAATCTCCTGCAAAGCATGAAAGCTGCCATATTCTTCAAGTGGGGGAACGGCAAGGCTTGTGAAGTTTCTATGCTTATCACCTTATTTTTGCGCAACGGGAAGGGAATTCTATTCGTTGACGCAATAAGAGCCTGATTCTATTCGATCAAATTCGTCAAAATGCCAAAAAAAGGATAGCCTCAAAGAAATTCATTAGAGATACCCGATCCAAGGAGGCATTCATGGCAATAGAATTCGGACTAACGAACGAGATCAGCAATACTCAGTATGCACCATTAGCTGCGTTGCTGGCACACTACCATCAAGAGAAAGTGCTAACTGCGTTGAAGAAGATCGAAATACCGGTCAAAACGTATGAATATACACCAGCAAGTAAGTTGGAACAGGTGCTGGTTAGCATATTATGTGGTTGCGCAACGCTGACTGAGTTCAATACAAAGGTCAGACCAGAAAGACTCCTTGCGAAAATTTATGGGATGGAGCAGCTTAGTGAGCAATCAAATATGTCTCGTACATTAGACGCCCTAACTCTAATGAATATCGGTAGAGTGTGGTCAGCGAAATCTGCAAGCCTCTAAGCCAAATACACAACCACGATTGGCGAGGGTTCTTGTGGTTAGACTTTGACCTATCCGGATTACCATGCGGCAAAAAGGCACAGAAAAGTCAAAAAGGCTATTTTAGCGGCAAAAAAACGCAACGGGACGCCAATTGGTCCGTGTAAGTTCGGTTAAATACCATGAAACGGTTTGGTCAGACCTCTATCCAGGGAGTCAGTATACAGCTCCATCGTTTCAGCCAGCCGTGCTTGCCACGGAAAGTTCATTAGAGTTAGACGAGAAAAACGCGAGCGAGTCGTCTGGCGCACCGATGGCGGTGCAGGTAGTGAAGAAAATATTCGGTGGCTGCTCAACCGCAACTATCAATTTATGATGAAGGGCAACTCCAACCGTCGTGCCCATCTGTGGGCGCAACAGGTGACTCGATGGGATCCTTGCGGTGACGTCTTTCTGGCTGAAATTCCATCCCCTATCAAGTTTAATCGCCCTGTACGCATTTTCTCAAAAAAGAGTGAAAAACGAGCAAATTTGTGTCAGTTACTACATTTCGACCATCAAATTGCCATCCAAGCGTCACTTCATTTCATATTATGACAATCGAGGTGCGGCTGAAATCGAACAATTCCGTAATGATAAAATGGGGTTACAGCTTCTCGTCGCAAGACCCTATTTCTAGCTCAAAATCTCTTATCCTTTTGGCTGATTTGGCGCATAATTTGATAGGCCATTTCCATCAGCAAGCTCTCGTGGATACTAGATTTGAACCTTTCCGGCAGAAACGAATTGTTCGAGATCTATTACAAATACCTGGTTTTCTCTCTTTTCAGAACGGCTCACTTTCACGGATTGACCTGCTAAGTTCACATCCTTATTCTCGTGACCTTCTGATTTGCTTGAAATCCTATCTAGAGGCCGATTAGAAACCCCCTCTAGTTGCATGAACGAATAGAATCACGCTCTCGTTGCGCAAAAATAAGGTATCAAAAGCATCCAACGTATCAAGTTTGTCTAAAGATACAGTTTTCACTTGTTGATTTGTGGTTGCCTTAGAGAAGACAAGTACGACTTTGTGGTCAGGTGGATAGGCATAGAGTAAATTCTGCTTGATTTTGGTCAATTGTATCGTGAGTAAGTTTACAGATAGACTGATAAGCAGCAGTTGGCTTGTTTCAACTTGAGGGTAGTGTTGCTGTGTAAATGTTACAGCATCTACGAGCTGTATGCCATTGTCAGGTTCGTTATCAGAGGTAAATGCGACTGCTTTATAAACGGCTTCGAGAGTTTTGGTTTCGATCATTGCTCTACTTTCAGATATATTATATTGAACTTTGTTCACGACTTTGAAGAAATACCTCAAATAGACCCGCTAATAAAAATAGAACAAGGACAAAAAGGGGTGGTTCAGAATTAGGTTTACACTTTTGATACATAGACAAAAATCTATATGAGGTCATTTTCTGCCTGAGCATGGCTCAAATTAGAAAATATAAACATCTTTTCTCTTTGCAAAAATGTAAACCTAATTGTCCGCCTAAAATGAACCACCCCGACAAAAACGATATCAAATACTCTCCAAAAAGCCATGACACAGTTGAGCACAGTTGCTGTAGATGTAAGAAGCCCTTGCCGTACAGCAATAAATGGTTCTATTTGACCGTGGTTCAGACCGCCTAATCTTGGCCATTTCATGTGAAGCCGTAACGCAATCAAAGTTCCTATACTTGCGACGAACATAAACAACCCCAGAAAAAACAAAATTATTGCAGGGGAGTTGAGTTGTGTATCTGAAAGAAACGGTGAGACAAAAGTGATCAAATAGGTCAAGAGCACTCCGCTTAGCAGAGCGAAAATCAGTGCCCAGCCAAATACTTGTGTACGACTCATGCAACGAGATTTAATAGATAAAGATTAAAAAAAGATTAAATTTTATTCGATGCGAAGGATTCGATAAGAGTATGCGATTAATAGAACAGAGGCCTCTACTAAACGGAACTCTGACGCAAATTAAACGCTAACACAACATCAATTTATAAACGTGCGAAGGATTCCCAAAAGATTCACGATAAAATTAACAGAAAATTTTGTTCCGAAGCTAGCTCACAAATACCACATCAGCTTTAGAAACAACTTAGGTTTATCATATCGCACGGAGAAATTATTATGCAGGCTATTCCCTCAACACTTACTGCTCAATCTAAATTTTCATTAGAAATTTCAAAACAGGATATACAAATACTGTTGGCAGAAGATGAAGACGCCACACGCCAGCTTTTGCAGTTCTGTTTAGAGCGTGAAGGATATAAGGTTGTTGCTGTCCGTAATGGTCAAGAAGCATTACAAGCATTTGCTGCCAATCCCTTTGACATGGTCATTCTCGATGTAAGTATGCCGGTGCTAGATGGTTGGACTGTTTGCTCAGAACTGCGAAAGCGCACAGATGTCCCCATTATGATGCTAACTGCCAATGCACGACCAGATGATATCGTTCATGGTATTCGACTTGGCGCCGACAACTATGTAACAAAACCGTTCACCTTAAAAGAATTACGTGCGAGAGTTCAGGCCGTGCTACGTCGAGCATCTCAGAAGCGTCAACGCGAAGAAACCAATGTTCTACGCTGTGGTGATATTGCTTTGAACGAAAGCACTTGTGAGGTGATGGTCCGCGGGAAAAAAGTAGATTTGACCCCCAACGAGTATCGCTTGTTGAAATACTTCCTTCAACATCCAAATGAACCAATTAGCAAAGAAGATCTTCTAACAGCTGTTTGGGATTATGAATATCAACTGTGCGAGGATTTGAACTTTATTCGTGTGACAATTCGTCGTCTCCGCAGCAAAGTCGAAGAGAATTCATCATCTCCTAAATATCTCAAGACAGTTCACGGGAGAGGCTATCAACTGTGTAGCCAAGAGAATGCAACGTCAGCAAGAGTTATGCCAAACCCAGCCGTCTATTCACGTAGAGAAGCTGAACTTGCAGCTTAAGAGACGAAGGATTAAATCACTTGTGCATGTCATTTCGAGAAATTGAGAAATCTTATGCACAAGTGATTTAATTTCTCGTTCATTCATCGTGAACATCTGTCAGATTCTGGAATAAATTTTCCTTATTCCATCCATAAATTATATCTTCCCATACATTATACACGGCCATAGATAGCCTTTAGGTTATTTTGTAAAGAGAAAAATAAAACTACTTTTTGTTGGGTAGATCTTTTTCTTCATAAAACCAGGCTTGCCGCCATTCATGAGCGACTGCTTCATAAAGAGAGAGTTGAGTTTTATAATTCAACTCTCTCTTTTTTTGATCCGTCACTTGCTTATTCTATTGGGTCCACAAAACGTAAAGTCCGTAGATAAAGTAGAGAACAATAATCGTCACAAATGCTTTCAGCAACCAATCTCGCTGGGACCAGATACGATTAAGTTCCTTCCAAGCGGCCGAAGGCTTGGCTAAAAAAATAATGAGTACAGCAAAAAACAGGATGATCAAGAATCGTCGCATAGTTTCATACAACAAATGTGTAACAATGGTGAGAACTTTTATCAAAGACCGTTTTGTTTACATTTGGGAGATGAACTCGGTTTTCTTTTGCTGATGTGTCTGCTAGAATAGTGTCAATCAAACGCTCTTCATTTCGTTCATAAGTGCTTATCCGAAAAGGTTCCGCGACAATGCATTTTCTATGGAGAAGCTGGTCGGGCTCACAATCACTTTTCGGATAGGCTCTATGGCAGAATTCGCTCAACCACATCATTCTCGCTTTTGGTAAAAAAAGGAGCATCCGTTTGCTCTCGATCATTCCGTTGCCTCTCCTGTGGATATCTATCAGTTTCTGTTTCGGGCTCATTCTCGCTTTGGCCGAATCCCGCTTTCGACCCCAACGACAAAACTATTTGCGCATCATGCATTGGGTATTGATCCCCTACATAGGTTTACTGATTGGACACTTATCGCCAACCTTGATGGGGTTAACGCATATAGATTGGTTGTCGAGCCTTCGATATGGGACAGGGATGATCTTTGTTGTTATTATATTGTTTGGATTGATTCGAACAACAGCTATCCAGCCACCAACTAAACCTTCTCAAGAGAGTGTAACCACTTCGCCAGTGCTCTTGTTGGACCCAAAAAACAGACGAAATAGCTCACCTCTCCTGTTTACTGGACTGCTCAGTATTATATTTGTTGCCGGAATGCAAGAGTTCCATTGGTCTTTCCTACGGGGTGCCTGTTTGGAAATACTTCTAATTCTCGCTCCCAACATATCGCTCCCAGCGTATTCAGCCATCTGGTTAGCGTCGGCCTTGGCCGGGCTTGAGCTTTTGACCTATAAACAAAGCACCGTCGTTCTGATAACGATCGGCGTGATCATGATTACAACATCAATTCTCTTTTTTTATACACAAAACTATTGGTTGTGTTGGGGGTTGCATATCTCTGGTCGTTTAGTGCTTATCCGAAAAGCCCTGTGACGAGCCATTCTCGCTCGAGAAACTGGTCGGCTCACAACCACTTTTCGGATAGGTTCTAAATCTTGTCTCCCCTACCAGATAGAACACTTTTCTTTATATCAGATAACCAGCACCAATCATCACAATAAAGATCAATATTGAGACAATGACTAGAGTACGCAGGTCGTTCAAAACATAGGAGTACTCCTTCTGCCAGTTAACGATTTTCTTTTCGGGTACAGCAGCCGCCTGCGGCAGTGCATTTGCTCCTGCTTCTAATTGTGTCTTGTCATCTTTATATAGCTGACTATAATTACGTGTCCCGCTACTCCGCGCAATCCGACTCCGATTACGTTTTTTGTTTGTATTTTTCGTACTTGCCATTTTTTTAAATCCTAGCGCTTTCGGACATACCAATCTGCTTTGAAAAATCTTTTCCTCAACCTTCGTGATTGAATTGTCATTCCTATATGAGCTTCCCTATTCTAACACAATCAGTTATTGAGGCTGAATCTTCTCTTGAAGCGATTATTGTTAACGAAACCGTCGCAGGATGGACTGTTGGAGTTGAATCACTTCATCGAATTGAAAGATTTGTAAGATCATCACATATGTTACAAGACCGCCACCACCAGCAAACAACAACTCAAGGAAGATTCTCCCCCAATAACCAGGTTGATATAGATCAAGAATCAGTTGAATGATATAAATAGCACCCCACATAGAGACAGAAGCCATGAACAGTCCTCTCCATAAATGACCCTCATCTGCACCCAATCCACCGATGCGCCAAATTAATAATCCTATCATAATCAACGCGTGACTCGCTTGCTTGGCAGAATCGGCCCAAACGAGCCCCAAAAAACCGAATGTTGTCAATAGGCTATTGGCAACGATTATATAGACCCCCACACTCAGAACGCTAACAAAGGCCGGTAAAATTGTATTATTGCGTGCATAAAATGCATAGTTGAGGGGAAAGTCGATTGCGGCAAAAATCATTCCGACAACATAAATATTGAGCGCTTGCACAACGTATCTGGTATCTCGAGACGAAAATTGACCATGTTCAAAAATCAGTTGTGTAATGGCTTCACCAAGCATCCAAAGAATAAGCGCTGTGGGAAGAATCAAGATCAAGACCATTCTTAAACCATTCCACAATGTCTCCCGAAATGCATCTTCATTCCGATTCGTAAAATGTACGCTGAGTGTAGGTAAGGCCGCTAGTGCAATCGCAACACTGGTCAAACCTAATGGCAATTGTTGCAATGTCGTTGCATTCTGCATCCAAGCAATGCTCTGTTCACCGGTTCCGCTTGCGAAACGTCTGTCGAGTATCACTTGAAAGGCCGTAACCATGAATCCGATTGCAATTGGGAGATAGAGGCGCAGAATGTTCCGCAGAGCCGGGTGAGCCCATGCCACAGAGAATCGTAACCGGACACCGTCTGATAACAAAACCCGACGCAGATCCCATAACATAAGCAGCACTTGAGCGACACTTCCCGTAAACAATCCAATTACAAGGCTCTGAATGCCGAATCTAGACGCAAGCAAAGGGGTTGCAACGACAATCCCCAAATTGTAGACGGCTGTTGCGAGAGATGGGTAAGTAAACCGTTGACAAGCATAGAGCGTTGCCATCATCACGCCAGCCATCCCCATCAGCCAAACGAGTGGTACCGTCAAACGAATTAGTTGCGTTGTTACAGGGATCAACTCAGGCTGAGTTTCCCTAAATCCAGCCGCTATTAGCCAGGTAATCCATGGAGCTGCAATTTCTAAGATCAACACAACAACGGTCAATAGCAACGCAAAGACAGAGAGGAGAACACCCACTACACGACCAAACTCGGCTTTGTTATCAAGACCCGTATAAGTGCTCAGTGTCGGAACCAGTGCCGCACTCAACATGCCCCCAATCAGAAAATCATAAACCAGCATAGGAACTTGAGTTGCCACGCGAAACGCACTCACCTGACCACTAGCACCAAAATAAAATGCAATAATTATTTCGCGTAAGAGCCCAAAGATACGACTCGCAATATTACCAAATGCGAGCAAACTTGCGCTCTTTGCTAAACTTGGTGTTGATTTTTCATCTTTAGAATTGGAGTGCTTGGGTTTAGGCAAAGACATAGCCGAGTACAATCATTGACCCACGAAAAACACGAAGAAGAAAGCAACCCTTCGTGTTCCTTCATGTCCTTCCTGGATCCTTTTTGGTTCTAGCTTGGAAGCAAAGCGGCCTTGGCCAGGTTAGGGATTAGGCTCAAAACAAAAAAGCGCGTTGGGCATTGTAATACCCAACGCGCTCGTTATCAGTTAGGCTTTTCCAGAAAATAAATACCCAATTCAATAGGAAAAGCCAAAGCCATTCCAGGCTACAGCGCTTGTCTTCATGGCGAATTATTTTTCTGGAATGGCCTTAATTCAGCCCGCTATGCCATGACCCGCATAGGCTCACGAAACTCTCGTGGATCTTTATCGGCACCCGGATATCCATTCTCTTCAAGCTCTGCCAAAAACTTTTCTGTCTGCATTGCAGCAGCACAGCCTTGTCCAACACTTGTCGCAACTTGCTTGAATACTTTATCCATAATTTCACCGCCAGCCATAATCCCAGGAATGTTTGTTTGCATATAGTGGTCCGTAATTAAGTGGCCATCTTCATCTAGTTCGAACGCATCGCGCAGCAGTTCATTGTTTGGAATGTGACCGATAAAGACAAAAACTCCGTCTGTATGAAGCATTCCCTCTTCGCCAGTTACAGTATTCTTTGTTTTCACCCCAGTGACTTTCCCTTCATCATCGCCTACGATTTCGGAGACCACTGTATTCCAGACGAACTCGATTTTCTCATTTTTCATGGCTCGATTTTGCAAAATCTTGCTGGCCCGCAGTTCATCTCGACGGTGGATAATGCGTACACGCGTTGCAAACTTCGTGAGGAAAAGCCCCTCTTCTAGTGCACTATCTCCACCACCGACGACGATAACATCTTTGCCCCGAAAGAAGAATCCATCACAAGTCGCACAGTAACTGACACCTTTGCCCACATATTCCTGCTCGCCCGGTACTTCCAGATAGCGAGGACGCGCCCCCGTACAGACGATGATAGATTGGGTCTTATGCATCTGTCCGTTCTGGGTTCGAATCACGAATGGATGTTGATTTGTATCAATCTCGGTTACAAAGTCAAATTCAACGCGGCACCCAAACTTTTCTGCCTGTGCTTTCATCTTTTCGACCAAATCTGGTCCACTGAGACTCTCAGGGAAACCGGGATAATTCTCAACCTCGTATGTAATGCTTACCTGGCCACCATAATCATTCCCTGTCAGCAGAAGAGGATTCAAATTCGCCCGCGCTGTATAAAGACCTGCAGTGAAGCCAGCAGGGCCACTACCGATAATGATAACTTCTTCTACTCGTTCTTCCGAGCTTTCTTCTTGGTTATGAGGAACTGTACCGTTTGTCTGTATCGACATGATTGTGCTCCCAATTTGGGGGGTGGTTCAAAATTAGGTTTACACTTTTGATATATAGACAAAAATCTATATGAGACCGTTTTCTCTCTGAGAACCGGCGAAATCAGAGAATATAAACGTTCTTTCTGTTTCTAAAAGTGTAAACCTATCTATCCAGCTAAAATGAACCACCCCCAATTTGGCTCATTTTTCACAAAATGTAAGCCGCTATGGATATGGATCTGATTCGCTTGTTTTGCTACGCTCTTATAGAGACGCCGCCTAAATACTTATCCAAAAAGCTCTGTGACGATGGATTCACATTCGAGAAGCCCATTCACTTTTCAGATAGGTTCTTGGCTGATCAAAAGCCAAAGTCTTTCATCTATAGCGTTTCAGAAAAAGATTTTCCTGTCGTTCATGGCATTTCAGCCAGTCAGCTACTCAACTTCTCTGGCTGACTGGCTGAGTAGCTGACAAGCTTCTGTTTCACGTGGAAAAACATTATCTGAACATCTATATTAGATAGGGTTAGGTGAATATTTCTTACCTGATATACTGTATTCGCTTATAGTTGTCCGCAGTTTGAATGGCGCCCCCTCTGATGAACTTAACCACCAACTTCTAGCCGTTCAAATCGGTTCACCTGAATATTTTCACCAAGAGTAGCAATATTGTCGGTCAAGAGCTGCTGGATTGTAACATCGGGATTTTTGACAAATGCCTGTTCCAATAAACAGATCTCTTCAAACCACTTGTTCAATTTCCCTTCGACTATTTTCTCAACAATATGATCTGGCTTGCCGCTATCTGCTACCTGTTCACGATAAATACTCTTCTCTTTTTCAGCTACGTCTTCGGGTATTTGATCACTACTCACATAGAGGGGTTTGGCTGCGACAATGTGCATTGCCAAATCGCGTGCCAACTGTTGGAATTGCTCAGTGTGCGCCACAAAATCTGTTTCGCAATTGACCTCAACCATGCTGGCTATCTTGCTTCCGGGGTGAATATAGTGCCCAATTAAGCCTTCATTTGTATCGCGCGTTGCTTTTTTGGCCGCTGCCGCAAGACCCTTTTTACGTAGGGATTCAATTGCTTCATCTATATTTCCGTTGGCGTCCGTCAAAGCCTTCTTGCAATCTAAAATACCTGCGCCTGTCATCCCACGCAGTTCCTTTACCATTTGCGCACTAATATCTGCCATTTTTATCTCCTGGACATTTTCCGCATATAGTTGGATTGTAAAATAATCCCGACCAAACCACAGGGGCAGATAGTCCATCTGCCCCTGACAGTAATATCTCAATTGTTTTATCTACACTTTTGTGCTTATCCGAAAAGATCTGTGACAATATATATTCTCATCCGAGAAGTTGCTTGAATTTACAACCAACTTCTCGGATAGATCTTACGGATCAAAATAGACAATTTTGTGTCGATGTTGCCGCGGCAAAGCCGTTCCGAATAATCAATTGTTGTTCATCAACTATTAATTATTCACTAGGCCCTTAACGGATCAACATCGACAACTTTTTGTCGATATGTAATTGATTGTTGAATGTCGCCGCAAGGCCCTTGTTTGGGCCGACGGCCTGCACAATTGTAGGCCCAAACAAATAGGCCCTTAAGGCTGAAATACCGACAACTTTTTTGTCAATGTTGTGTCAATTCAGCCTCACAAGTGCTGCGCTGAAAGCGCCTCAATTGTCAATGCAGCGAATGAGGGTCCAAAACCCCTCATTACAAATTTAGCAATTCGACAATTGACAACTGGTTCGGTACTTACTTGGACTAGATAACGAACAGTCTCTACTCAGAATCGACAACTGGTTCTTCTTCAGGTACAGCTATTGTTTCAGAGGCCGAAACATCAACCGGACTGCTATCAACTGGGCCGCTGTCTACAGTATTAACATCATCCGTTTGACTATTGTCGGTATTATCAGCCACATTGGTGGCATCAACACCATTATCCGAAGCAAAATCATCACTCGTTATATCGCTCGCTATCTCTGGAACAATATCATGTTCAACATCATCGATCTCATCTTCATCCGCCGATTGAAGCCTTGCCAATGTACTGGGCCCAAGATATTGTTCCATTTCAGCCAGATCGGCATCGCTAACCTGGCCAGTGTCAATCATATCGATTTCGCGAATACGCATTCCTTCTTCGACAGCATCAGCGATCACGCTGACAACAACTTTTACCGCGCGAATCGCATCATCATTGCTGGGAATAATATATCGGACGGGATCAGGATTGCTATTTGTATCCACCATAGCCAAAATCGGTATTTCCAACTTAGACGCTTCCCGTACAGCCAAGTCTTCAGAGTGTACATCGACGATAAAGAGCATATCGGGCGGTTTGGTCATCGTTTTTAGACCACCGATACGACGATTAAGCTTCTCAATTTCTCGCGTAATCAATAGCTGCTCTTTTTTGATCAAGTTGTTAAACTCACCCGCATCCCAGCGTCGCTCTAACTGTAAAAGATAGTTGATTCGCTGCTTGATGGTTGCCCAATTGGTCAATGTTCCACCAAGCCACCGAATATTGACATAGGGCGTCCCACAACGCTCTGCTTCTTGACGGATAGTTGCCTGCGCTTGGCGTTTGGTACCGACAAATAAAATCGTACCGCCTTCCGCAGTGAGCGACCGAACCATCTCATAATATTCTTGAAGACGCAGCATTGTTTGCTGCAAGTCGATGATATGGATCCCGCTGCGTTCTGTAAAAATATAGGGACGCATTTTGGGATTCCAGCGACGAGTCCGGTGACCAAAATGGACACCAGCCTCCAACAATTGTTTCATCGTAATAACAGACACAAATAACCTCCGATTATCGGGTTGGATCTTCCATCCCATTCTACCTAAGAACGAACTACTGGATTTAGCAGCAGCACCCTGCTCATTAGTCCTGGGACGTGTTCTTTATTTTGTTTGAATCAAATCGGCTCATCTAATAAATTATGTAAACTGGTACTTGCGCCAGAGAATGTATCGTGCGCTTGCATAATTTCGTCTGATGAGCAATCAAATCGGCACTCACACAAACGAACGCCAATTGCAAATTGTAGCATATTTTTGGTCAGAGGACAAAGGATCGTTATGACAATTCCTCATTTTGATAATCAACAAATCGGTAACCGAGTCCGCGTTCTGTATGAATGTAGTGAGGATGAGCAAGATCAACTTCGATTTTTTTGCGTAAATAATTAATATACAATCGTAAAAGGTGATTGTCATTAATGTATTCGTGTCCCCAAACCTTGGTTAACAACGTTTCATGTGGAACAACCCAACCAGCCTGTTGAATCAGTTGATATAGCAGACGATACTCTGTTGGACGTAAGCTTTGTCGTTCGCCTTCCACAATCACATCGCGTCTTTGCAAGTCGATTTGAAGCCGATCATCAATCGTGATAATCTGATCGTCTGGTCGCCCTTGCTGCTCAAATCGTCTCAATACAGCTCGGATACGGCTGGAAAGCTCACGTGGGCTAAAGGGTTTTGTAATATAATCATCGGCACCTAGATCAAGCCCCCGGATACGATCATCTTCATCCGCACGCACAGTTAACATGATCACGGCCGCGTCACTCAGTTCGCGCACACGCCGCAGCGTTTCAAATCCATCCATCCCTGGCATTTCAACATCCAGAATCACAAGATCTGGATTGTATTCACGCACAGAATTCAAGGCATCACGGCCATTGTTGGCTTCGAGAGTAATATACCCTTCCAAATCCAAATTCATTTTGACAAACCGCACCATACGGGGTTCATCATCAACGATTAAGATCGTCTTTTTTGATTGATCCGTCATACAAATCACTCACCAAACGAGCGTCTCTGTCTGTTGCGGTAAGCCAAATCGAGTTGCTGGCGCAGTTCGTGACGTGCCGCCTTCAAATTCTCTTTTGTTTGAAAATAAGCCGCATCCGTAAAGTCAAGCTGAGAAGAATCGAGGATTTCCTCCATTGCTTCCACAACACGCAACACCTTTGCCTCAAGCAATTCGATTGTTGTTCCATAAATGCGCTCGGGGATAAAATAAACAATGATCAAAAAAATCCAAAATCCGTATAGAAGCCTGTTGCGCATGGGTTGCCCGATCTCACCCGGCAATGCTAAGCTTAATACCAACCCCAACACAACCCCAAGAACCATCACCTGCCACCGCGCAATGGGACGTGCGGACTGTATTGACATCAATGCTGGCCCGAGTAAATCATATGATTGTACTGTTGACAACCACTGATTGAATTCATGACAATGGCGCAAACTGACCCGGCTCTGATCATGTCCAGCAAGATCCAGAGAATAATTGTGACAGTACTGAGCCAACGTATAGAAATCTTTCCGTGTTAACGGGGTCAAAGAATGATTTTTCACGGGTGCGTGGGTAAAATATTTACGCATTGTGATACAGTCTCAGCTTTTCGGACAATTTGTGAAAGATGAGCTAAAACATTTTATCCAACCAGAGAGCTGCACAAAGCAACAAACCCGTTAATATCATACCACGAATAAAAGAGGTATGCAGATAATAGTGGTGGTCTGCGCGGAGGTGATTACGCCGAATCTGCTTGAGTCCATCCAAAGCGACGGGCATTGCAGCCAGGCCTAAGAGAGCCCACAACGGCAAAATAGCAAAGACAACCAATAAGAGCAAAGAAATATAAGCCAATAACACCATACCCGTTGCCAAGTTTAGCCATCGTTTTTCTCCCAGGATGACAACGAGTGTACGGCGTCGCAATATCCAATCTCGCCGCCAGTGAATTAAATTATAACTCGTACAAACTAACACTGAGAGCAGCCCCAGGGGAATACTCGCCCAGAAAGGCGATGGGGCCAGGGCCTGCGCTTGGGCATAGAAACTGCCAACAACCTGCAATAGGCCAAAACTAATCAGCGTACTTAATTCTCCTAATCCTCGACTTAAGTACAGACTACGTGAAGGGGGAAGACCGTAGATGCAGAAGAGCAGAAAGCTAAGTCCGCCAAAAAAGAGCATTGGCCAACCAATAAGCAAAACGAGCCAAAAGAGACAAACAATTCCAATAGAAAGTAAAATTGTACCAGAGCCGATCACCAACTGAGGAACAATCAGTCCAGCCTTGATAAGGTTCGAGCCAGCCACAAAAGCTTCATCAACATATTTCGCTTCTGGAAGTCGACTATACCGAAAATCATTGTACTCCGACAGAATATTGACACCAATGACGCTGCACAAAATGCTCGTCACTGTAAATACAAAAACAAGTGGGCTAAATTGGTCGAACTGCCATGCAGCCAAAAAGGCCCCGCAGAAAGCTGGAACAGTTAACGCGATGGCCGAATGTATACGTGCAAGCCTAGAGAGAACGCCAAAAATAGTTGAAGGGGCTCGATAGATCGCTTGATGCTGCATCGCATCTGTTTGTTGGTTCGCTAATTTCGGCGATTCGCCAGATGCAACTCCGACCCGTTGACTTGACGTAGGGTTTTGAATTGGATGTAAATACTCGGTTGACATTGTGAAAATTATGATATACCGAGAAAATGGAGCATATCAGCAGTCAAAATACTCAGGATCCGTAACAACTTTTATCGCTAATGTTTTCTTAACAAATAGGGCAAGTCATTCCGCTATTCTATCATCAGATATAGTGTGCGTCAACGTTATGCAACTTAGCGTAGGCAGTTCGTAAAGTGTCCATATAGAAATGGATATATCATTTGCGTTCTTGGAGAATCCAACAGAACAGCAAATTGTTTCCACATTCCTAAATGGACAGTTTGGATAGTGCTTGGTTGATGTTTGCGTACATGTGCACTCGATGCTTGCCCACGCCCAGCGGGCCACAGTCGAAGCCCAAATAGCGTGCATCTTCATAGGGCTCAGGACCATCTCCCCAATCACTGCGGAAAATTATGTAGCCGCTGGCGGTAAATGCTTTGGCACGACAAGTCGGTGCCCTTCCCTGTTTGCCTTGTGTGGCGACATAAAACAACGCTTCATCGCCATATAATTCATATCCTTGACGAAGCAGATTCAGTAGACAGCAACTGAATATTGGATTGTGAGTCATTCTCGATATGCTCTGAGCACACTTATTATTGATCTTGGTTCTGATTCGTATAAAGACCTTGACAAATCATTTGTAAGTGAGTATACTATCGATCATTGGACACATAAGAAGCTCCAAGCTAAATTCATTTTTACAAAATCATCCACGTCGTTCCTCTTCATCGAAGTCTGGATAACTATACTTCAGCGTACCACATTTTTTCGCGTTTTATAAACGAAAATTTGGACCTTAGTTTAACCCAAGTTGCAACCTCATTTGCGTTGGTCGTTTCTAACGAACCCGCCGACGCTGCATTAATTTCATCTCCAGGAGTAATAATATAATGCATCAGCGAACAGTCCCCTCTCTGCTGAACATTCTTCTGAGTTTCGTTCTCGTTCTGAGCAGCACATTACCCGCTCTAGCAAGTCCATATCACGTTGCCCCATCTCTTATAGAGACTAAGCCAAACCGCTTAGCTGATTCCGATTACATCAACCAGCAACGGCAATCTACATCAGCGGCCCATATCCCACGACAAGCCACCCAAATTGCCATTACTAACTCTGGTTTTCAGCCCGATGAAGTCACGGTAACGGTCGGCACGGAGGTCACTTGGGTCAACAACACGCAGGTAACCCACCGGCTACAGAGCGGTCTTCCTCTCCAATTATTCCTGCCTGTTATCAACAGCAATAGCAGCCCGGTAGTGCGATCAGCCCAACCCGCCACAATTGCGCAGGATGAATTTGCAGGTGATATCGCACCCGGTGCAAGCTTTCGCCACACGTTTACAGAACCGGGCGAATATCCCTTTTATCTGACGACCAGCTTTGATCATCAGGGGCGCGTGATCGTCGAAAAAGAGACAGATACCCCCACCGCAACGGCGACATCCACGGCGACCCCAAGTGATACACCAACATCCACGAATACACCAATGTCTGATGAACCGACTGCAACGCCAGCAGTTACCCACACCCAACCGCCACCCAGACGCCGACCGAAAC
>JAHBNG010000092.1 GCA_019217005.1 Chloroflexi bacterium TSY | reverse complement strand
ATGATCTCGGCGGAATTGATGTGGCACGGAAAGCGCTTATTCTGGCACGTGGTCTTGGTTGGCATCTGGGGATGGAAGATGTGGCTGTTGAGAGTCTCTATCCCCCCCAGATGAATAGATTATCGGTCGATGAATTTATGGATGCATTAACGGATTTGGATGACGACTTTCGACAAAAAGTCGAAAACGCAGCAGCAAAAGGTCAGGTTCTACGCTATGCTGCTCGCGTAGAAGATGAGGGATGCCATGTTGGGCCAACCTTTGTCGAAAGCGGTAGTCCTCTCGGGCGACTTAGTGGGACCGATAATTTGGTGGAATTTCACAGTCAATGGTACAGCCCTACCCCGCTAGTCATTCAGGGTAAAGGGGCGGGTGTGGAAGCTACGGCAGCTGGCACCCTGAGCGATATCATTGAACTGGGAACATAATATATTGCACTCGCCTATCAATAAAAATAAATTTGGTTCTTCCGGAATAGAGGGGTTGAACTTCCCGGACACGCTTTGTATGTAATGGCAGTTCCAAAAGGGCGCGTTGAAGAAGAACTGATAGAGAGAACCAGCAGCGTGTTATGTCAACATATAGATGAGGACAAAGGCAAGGAACCCAAAGGCGATACATAGTAAAAAATTAGAAGCAATTAAGCGATAGGTTGGCGACGATGGGCTCGTTGCTGCAAATGGAAAGATTCATCATAAGGTTTCTTGTCTTGCCACAATTTCCAAATGATGCAAATCCAGCGATTAGCGAGAGTGCGATCAGCATGACTCTTTTTGAGACCGCGTTGGCGAGCGGCGGTGTAAAAAGCAGCGGCCCAAGAAGACTCTTTGCGGGAGCAGCGAAAATTGCTGAGTAAAATAACGAAAGTCGTGATCGCAAGCTCTGCGGAAATGAACGGTTCTGACTTTACTTTGTTTGGTGACAGGACAGGTTCCCGCCAGAGACTGAAGGCTCATGGGAGAAAGCGTTTCCTGTCTTCGCCAAACTTGACCAGAAGACTGGGAGCTAAAAGCTGGCCAGCACCAGGTAAAGAAGCAAAGATATGCTGATCCGGATGTTGCAGAAAAAGTGACTGTAACTGGTCAAGGGTCTCTTGTTCATAGCGCAGTGCAAGCAAAAGACATTCAGCCAGCTGAAGAGCTTCTCGTTGATACGCTGGCACAAATGCAGGAGCTGATGTGGGATAAGTGGCGGTTAACTTATCATAACAAGTGACCCATTTACGGGGTTGCGTATGTCGGTGCTGCTTGAGAAACTCTTGGAAGCCTTCATAGGTGGAGTTGCGCACATGCTCTGGCGTTGGATAGGTCAGAACCAGGTGGCAGGCAATCCGAGAAGGCCAGTTGCTGAAGACCTCAAGCAGCGCCGGATGGTAACGCAACAGGCAAGCGCGCAGACGGTTGGATAAGGCCACAGTCTCTTTGGTCCAGTATTGTGTGGCACTGCTGACCACTCGCATCTGCTGGAGTAATTCACTGCCAGGTGACCAAGGATAAAATCGATGGACATCGGTCCGCAACAAATCTGCTATCACATAGGCATCACTCTTATCATTATGCGCACTTTGACTATAGCGCTCCCGACTCTTGTTCACCACATTCGGCGGCACCACATAGACATTCTTGTACCCGCTCGACCAGAGATAATCAATCAGCAAATTATGCGCTGTTTCCAGTCCCACTGTCACTTCATCATGGCTCGCTCCTGTCTTCTTTCTCATTTCTTCAATTTGGCGAAATCCCTTCTGGCTATGCTCTATCTGCGCATAGCCCAGCGCTCGTCCTGTCTCATCCAACATCATCACATCATGTTTCTTTTCACTCCAGTCGATTCCCATTTTCACTTTCATCTTGGACCTCCTCTCCGTATCGCCTGAGCTCCTCAACTTTGGACGCTGTTTTCCGTTTTCCTGTTATGGCACTCGAGGTGCTGCACGCTTTCGACGTTGCACGGCGTCGACCTGGCGGACTGTCCGGGAAGGGCGGTCGCACCGCTCGAAGAGGTTGGTCCTTTTTGCCAGGTCGAGAGTCCAATAAGTTTCGGCTTTCCTTGCTTTGCCTTCCCTTATTTTATCTCCCTTTCCTATATTACCTAACAGGAAGAGGTTAGAGATGAGTTCGCCAACGAGACTGTTCTTGACCTCTTCCGAGAAGTTGATGGTGTTTTGTTGTCAACCTCCTGAGATCCTGAAGAACCATAAATTTGATTGCTTTATCGGACTACAAATGGCCAAATTTATTTTTTTATGGCAGTGCTCTGTATCTATTGGAGATCAACGCGTGAACTCGCAAAATAAAATGCGTCCTGGGAGAACAGGCGCGGTCGGTCAGCGATTTGTCCAGATGCTTCAGGGCATCCTTGGTTTGAGCTAACAGCTCTATGTTCTTCATCACGTACGGCAGGAAAATCGTATGGAGAGGCATGTCATTGGTAATCGGCGAAATACCGCCGCATTTGCGTGTCATTTTGGAGCCATGTATACCGGGTCCGGAATGTGACATTGTGTTCAGTGCTTTGCCGGCAGAGAGCGCGACGGAGATTGAGCAAGCCTTTGCTGCTGAGGGATACATTGTTTGTAGCAACGCGCTCACACCGGTATGAACCGGATGTTCCGCTTCTGATTCCCGAGGTCAATCCGGAGCATCTGGGATTGATCGATGTACAAAAGCGTCGCCGCAGATGGGACGGCTTTATTACAACCAATCCCAATTGCAGCACAACCCATTTGGTCTCCACTGCACCCTCTCCATGAACACTTTGGTATCCGTAAGATCTTTGTCGCAACCATGCAGGCAGCAAGTGGAGGTGGATATCCTGGCGTACCAAGTCTGGATATCTTAGACAATGTGGTGCCGTACATTGGGGCGAAGAAGAAAAATGGAGCAGAAGGAGCCGCAGAAACTACTCGGAAACTTCAACGGGACAGGGATAGAGTATGCAGAGTTCGTTGTCAGTGCTCACTGTACTCGTGTACCTGTTGTAGATGGGCACTTAGAAGCAGCCAGTATCGAATTTGATGAAAAGCCAACGTTCGACGAAATCCTTGCCGCTTGGAAGGAGTATCATCCTCTTCCACAGCAACTCAATTTGCCGAACGCTCCTCAACCAGCGCTTCTGTATTTAGATGCACCGGACCGTCCTCAGTCTCGGTTGGATCGGATGGCTGGATACCGGGTATGGCAACCACGCTCGGTCGTCTGCGTCCAGATCCACTTTTCGATTTTAAGTTTGTATTGTTGGGGCATAATACAATTCGTGGCGCAGCCGGTGGAAGTTTGCTCAATGCGGAACTATTGGTCGCGCAAGGATATTTGGAGGCTGTCACATGATGCATTCGCGGTTGCCTAGTCAATATTATAAGTAATCCTTTTACGCGGTAACCGCTTATCGCCATCTATGGATGTGTGCGGTATAATAACGTGTCTAAAAGAAACGCCACTTAAACATCGGACAATGAAGTTCCTATTTGCAAAGTGGACATTGACCTTGGTACAGAGCAAATGGATGAACCGGTTCAGCTCATTGTTGACCCAGAGGATGGTCTCTACTGTGCGAATCGTTGGGCCGCACTAGTACACTGCGGCGTAAATAAGCCAATGGTTAAGCTTCGAGAGGCTTGCCATGATAAGTCCACTTGAAGGGTTTAGCCATGGAGTTGTTGTAGTAGTCGATGAAAGCTAAAACCTGTTGATGTAGATCATCAAGAGAGGAAAAGAGCCTCTGCGAAACGCGGACGAGAATACTGAGCCAGATTTCGATCTGGTTGAGCCAAGAGCAATGTTTGGGTGTGTAGTGAAAAACAATGCGATGGGAAGGGTCGCTGAGAAAAGCAGCCCTGGATTGTTTGTTTTTCAAGATGCCGGACTGGCCTTTAATGCCAAGGTCGATATCAAGATCAGATTCTGCGGCGACCCATAGAACGAGCGATTCAGAAAGGTGAATATTGAGATTATCAACGACAAAATGCCATTTCAAGGCGGTTAAGTCAGTGGCAACCACAGACTGAACGTGGTGGAGAAAATCAATCTCAGTGCGAGATGTTCCAGCCTGTGGCGCAATGAGTTTGCCCGTGACGACATCTCGGGTCAGGATGAAGGTAGCCGTGCCATGTCGAATGTACTCAAATTCACGTCGTTCTACTTTACCTGGAGCCATAGGTAATCCTGGATGCTTCCGTTCCAGAGCCTGGACACCACTCAATTCATCGGTAGTGAGCGTGCGCTCACCCCGTTCATGACGGTCCGGTGCCAGCCAATAGACTTGGCAAATATCGGCTACCTTGGCATCAAAATCAGGATCCTCATCTTCTGGTGGCGTCAACCAATAACGAATCTGGTACGGTTTCAGATCTTTTTTTTAACAATCTTTGCGCATGTCTAGGAGAAATCGTCTCCACGATTCCTCGGCTCATGATTTCGTCAGCGATTTCTTGCCCCGTCCACTGACTAATGGGACGTCCCGATTGCTCTGGTGCTTCACAAGCCAATGCCACGATTTTACACATCTGTTCGGCACTGATTCCCGATGGTTTGCCGGGTCGAGGTGCATCTTCTAGTCGCTCAACTACACTTAGTTCTTTTAGGGGAATCGGTTCAAAGCCGAACCACCGCTTGCGCCATAAGCGAGCCATGTCTATTGATATGCCTAGCTCTCGACTAATCTCGCTATTATTTTTGCCTTCGCTTGCCAGCAATATGATCTTGGCTCTTTCGGATATCTGTTGCGGCGTCGCATGGCGATTCACCACTTGTTCCAGGGCTTTGCGGCTCGCATCATCTAGGTTGATTTCTACAGGTTGGGGTCCCGGCATTCTTGCTATCCTTTTGTTTTCTATTTTTAGTGACTCTCACTCATTATACCACCACCTTTATCTATTGGCTCATTTGAGCCGCTATGTACTAAGCGACTTGGGTCGGTTGGGCCTTGGATAACGGGATGCATCTTGATGAGAACACGGTCGTTATCGTTGACATCGATAAAACTGCACTTGGTGCATTAGGACGTAATGACAGCGTGATTGATCGGGCTCGGCTGGACGGGATCTATCGAACCATGAACTCGGTTTTGGGTGATAACTTTGATACAGACGCATTTGAAAGTCAATATGCCGAGTTGAACAATCCTGAATACCATTGCATTACAGCTGACAATCAAGACTATTTAGCCTATCTTTGCCTCGTCATGAATACCAAGCTGATCCAGTTCGATGAACTGGTGAATGAGGTGCAAAGTGGAAATATGGATGATTTTGAACAATTCACTCGTTGGGTGAATGTTCGTATGATGATTAACCCAGTGGGAAGTGAACGCCTGCGTCAGGTTCATGAAACGGTGATGGCCTCCTTACACGTTGGTGACCTAACTCCATTTAAGCGTTTTCGTCGTCAGGAATTTATGACGACTGTGGAACGCATGGGCAGTATGGCCGATGATAGCTCTGTTACTGAGATATTGCAAAATGAAATTGCACTCACGAATGAAGTTTGTGAAGTATCAAAGTGGTTTCGCAAGCGAGACTGCCTCCTACTTTGCTTAAGCGATAAGCCATCGGAGGCATCGTGTCCAGATCCCGATGTATTGACAGAGCATGTACCGATTCATGAGATACAAACCCATTTGGTTGGAACGTCGATACAATCCATCTTGAATTCCCACTAGGAGGCTGAACGATCTTTTTCTAGGCGATATCAAGCTTACTGTTCTTCAGGCTACATTACGATATAGTTAAGCCACGGAATGAGCATTCAATAATTTGAAGAGTAAGATATAGTGAAATAATGTCAACAGAACAAGATAACTCGAAACAGGTCGATTCTCCACCTGAGCAGTTGAATGATACGAACCAGCCTGAGCAATCAGAGAACAGGGATGGTTTGGATAGTTCAGGTGGATCGGGGGAGAATTCTAATCAGTCGAGGGGTGGGAATGATGATTCGGGCGGTAGTTCCCCCAACCCAAGCCAATTTTTGAGTCGTGGTTGGTTTTGGATTATTCTGGCCATTTTGGTTCTTTTTGGCTCGCGCTTCATCTTCAGCCAGAACGAAGATCGCTCTAATTTGATTGGCTTGAACCAAGTAGCGAAGCTGGTGGAGGGCGGTGAGGTTGAAAAACTGGTGATTCAGGGTGATACGATAACAATTCACATGCCGAACTCTGAAGATGAGAAACGTAGCCGAAAAGAAAATGGCGAAAGCCTTCTCGTCTCCTTGGCCGCATTTGGTGTAAGCCCAGAGAGGCTGGATGAACTCGATGTCCAAGTTGAAAGCGCACCAAATAGTAGTGCCTTATTCAACTGGCTGATCATGCTCTTGCCCATGATTCTCATCTTTGGTTTTTTCCTCTTTATCATGCGGCAAGCTGGAGCAGGTGGGCAAAACCGGGCCATGCAATTTGGACGCAGCAAGGCACGCAAGCTAGATTCTGCGGATCGACCCACAGTTACCTTCACGGATGTAGCAGGATCTGAAGAGGCAAAGCAGGAATTGGAAGAAGTTGTTGAGTTTTTAAGGGAACCTGAAAAATTTGCAGCATTGGGTGCCCGGATTCCAACAGGCGTCTTAATGGTTGGTTCGCCAGGTACAGGAAAAACGCTTCTAGCAAAAGCTGTTGCGGGGGAAGCAGGTGTACCATTTTTTAGCAGTTCTGGCTCCGAGTTTGTCGAAATGTTCGTCGGTGTTGGTGCGAGCCGCGTGCGGGATCTTTTTGACCAAGCCAAGAAGAATGCGCCTTGCATTATTTTTATCGATGAAATTGATGCAGT
Source organism: Chloroflexi bacterium TSY (assembly GCA_019217005.1). Next base: position 52,946 of record JAHBNG010000092.1, on the reverse strand, counting down.
TGGGCGACATCGTGGTGCCGGATTAGGTGGCGGGAATGACGAACGTGAGCAGACGCTCAATCAAATTTTAGTCGAGATGGACGGGTTTGATACAGAAACAAATATTGTCATCATTGCAGCGACAAATCGTCCCGACATTCTTGATCCTGCCCTTTTGCGTCCTGGACGCTTTGACCGTAAAGTAATTGTTGATCGTCCTGATCGGAAGGGACGTAAAGAGATTCTTGACGTTCACGCACGAGGGAAACCGATTGATTCGAATGTGGACTTAGATCAGATTGCAGCCCAAACTCCCGGTATGGTGGGAGCGGATCTGGAAAATTTGATCAACGAAGCAGCAATATTAGCTGCACGACGCAATAAGCGGACGATTGCCATGGAAGAAATCGTCGAATCGATTGAACGCGTGATGGCGGGTCCAGCACGCCGTAGTCGGATCTTAAGCCCAGATGATCGACGAACCATCGCCTTCCATGAGGCCGGTCACGCCATTGTCATGGAGACGCTGGACAACACGGATGGTGTTGGGAAAGTGACGATTGTTAGTCGCGGTCAGGCATTAGGATACGTCATGCCGTTGCCTGATGAAGATAAGACAATGAAGAGTCAAGCCGAGTATGAAGATGAGATCACGGGTTTGCTTGGTGGACGAGCAGCAGAAGAGATCATCTTCTCAGAACCCTCTACTGGGGCGACCAACGACATCGAACGCGTGACGAAAATCGCCAAAGCAATGGTGACGCGTTTTGGCATGAGCGATGAAATTGGACCTCTTCAACTTCAACAGGGTGAAAGCAACCCTTTCATGGGAATGGACTTTGGTGAGCAGCGGGCCTATAGTGAAGACATAGCACGCAAGATCGATCAAGAAGTCCGCCGCATCGTAGATGCAGCATATCAAAAAGCCTTGTCTATTTTACGCAGCAACACAGATAAGCTCAAATTAATTGCCGAAACATTACTAGAACACGAGGTCTTGACCCGACAAGAGTTCTTGGAGATCTTTGAACAATCGACGGTTCCAGATGCAGGAGCAGCGGATTGATCAACTTATTTCGCCATTAAACTCATCAATACACGCAATCGAGAACTAAAAAAGCTTTCAGCTAATCAGCCGTCAGCTAGGTCGAAGCGACCACTTCGTGTTTGGTTACAGATGCGTAGCATCCACAGCCAGAATCTAGTCATACTTTTTGTGACTGATTTATAAACTTTCCTATAGGGGTGGTTCATTTTAGGCGGACAATTAGTACTACTGTGCAGCAATATATTGTGAAACACAAAGGAAATTCGTTATATTTCTGGGCATATTGCTAACAAAACGCAAACAGAATGCAAAGGAAAAATGAGATAGACTGAAGAGCCAATAAAATGAAGCAGTCTTCGATGAAAGGAAATCAAGATGAAACTTGCTCAAGCAGTCAATCAATATGACTACAGCCAACTGGAAAGCCCGCCGCTGCTGGAACTGACAGAAGAGCAACTGGCGGCACTGGCCGACCAACTCCAGGAGTATCATGCCATATATAGTCCATACTTCAGCCATGTGGCTCAGAGAGAGCATGCGTACCACTACATGCGAGGCTTGTTAGACCCCGAAATCAAACGCAAATCGGCCGAGAACATCGCGCTGGCGACAGTAGGAGAATCGGGTGTACGCCCCCCTGCAAAGCTTTGTGGGTCAGAGCCGCTGGAGCGGTGAAGCGATGCTGGCGGAACATACTCGACAGACAGGTGAGTTGTTGGGAGACGCAAATGGCGTCTTACTCCTGGATGGGAGCGACATTCCCAAGCAAGGAGAAGAGTCAGTGGGCGTCAAGCGGCAGCGGTGTGGCGAACTGGGCAAGATCGCCAACTGTCAAGCCGGAGTCTTCCTGGGATATAATAGCTCTCATGGCTATACCTTACTGAACTGTCGGTTGTATATCCCCCAAGAATGGTTTAGTGATGAGTATGCAGAGAAGCGGTACAAAACCGGTCTTCCCACTGACCTGACCTTCCAAACAAAAAATGAATTGGCTTGGTCCATGATTGAGCAGACGCACGCCCTGGGTGCGTTGCCCATCCGCTGGATCACTATGGATGAAGCCTTTGGCAAAGATACTCATCTGCTTGACTGCATTGATGGCCAAACCGCTTACAGCTACTTTGCTGAAGTGCCCAAAGAGACTCGTGTCTGGACCTCCAGCCCCAGACCTATCTGCCCGCATCATCTGGATGCGGGCGCAAGCTCAAGCTCCGCGTCCGGCCTGGTGAACCTACGCCTCTCACCGTTGCTCAACTCGCTGACACCTTCCAGGAGCATGAGTGGCAACAGCATGTTCTCAAAGAGGGCTCCAAGGGCTTCATCGTTGCTTCCATTGCTTGTCGCCGCATTGTCTCTGTCCGCAATGGGCTCCCCGGTTCTGCTCTCTGGCTCATCGTCCGCCGCAATCCCGATTGCTCTCTGCAATACTTTCTCTCCAATGCACCCCCTTGAGACTTCCTTGGATGACTTCGCCACTGTTTCTGCTTTGCGTTGGCCCATTGAAACCATTTTTGAACAAGCCAAGCAGTTTCTCGGACTCAACGAATATGAAACTCGCAGTTGGCTCGGTTGGCATCATCATATGACCTTAGTCATTTTGGCCTTTGGTTTCTTGGCTCGTTCTCAGTTTTTCCTCAAATATGATGCCCCCGCTCTCACTTTGCCACAGGTTGTTGAACTTCTCCATGCCGTTCTGCCTAAACCTGTCTTGACACTCGCTGAGACTATCGAGCGCCTTCGCTACAAGCAACGTCGTCTTGCTTCCGCTAAACGCTCGCATTATCTTGTGCAAAAATCGAACATTATCGAGCCTTTACTTGATGCACAGTAGTATTAGGTTTACATTTTTGCAAAGAGAAAAGATGTTTATATTTTCTACTTTGAGCCATGCTCAGGCAGAAAATGACCTCATATAGATTTTTATCTATGTATCAAAAGTGTAAACCTAATTCTGAACCACCCCTTCCTATACGATAAAAAAAGAGCTTTACGGTTCGCCGTGAAGCTCTTTTTGGATCTGTTCATAAACGCTTGATTCTACCCTATCGTATTTGGTAGCCAAATATCTGTTCCCTTGAACTTCACTTCACAGCGGCCTTTCTAAGAGCGTGTTTTAAAAGGTGAGATCAGTGCCGGTTGAGTAGCCGAAGGCGTATCGAAACCAAACGGGTCGACCCGCCAACGCTGGTTTCGATACCTCTCCGTGACTCAACCGGCGTTGGCTCACCCTCTCGTTCGACTTTTTAAACACGCTCTAAGTGGATAGTCTCACTGAGACGTAACTGCCAAGCTATACGTTAATTCCACAATCCACCAGCGTCCATCTTGACGGACAAATCTCCAGCGGTCTCCCCCATTTTTCACCACAGCTTGTTCTGTTCCCCACCGCGCTGATTTTTCCTTCCCTTCAACTTTCTCTTGCTCAATTAACAATCCGACAGGTGGTTCAATTAGGGGAGGTGGATTTGGAAAGACTGCGATTCGATAGCGATCTAGAATTGCCGGCCACCCATCCCATATATAATCATCTTGGTGATCTTCTGTCCCGCGGGCATCCACAATGCGTGCATCTGACAGCCACAGTTGAGACAGCAGAGCCACATTGCGTTCGGCAATGGCGATACGTTCTATAGCAATCAACTGTGGCAATGCTTCTGTCGCATCCAATCTTATAAATTCTGGAATTGATGCCTCCGGCGGAGTGGTAGGCGCCACAGAAGGCGACAAGGAGCGAGTGTGCTCAATTCTTTCCTCTGTTACAGAGTGACAACCCATAGATAAGAATAAGATAAAAAAACAGTAGCAGCAAAAGTCGGGTACAAATTTTTCATGCAAACAGAGGGCTGCTCTAGGATTTCACCCCTTATGGTCATTTTTTGTACCCGACTTTTGTCGTAGCTGAAAAAAAAGATGGAATATGAGCGTGGATCGGTGAATCATTACGGAATTTCTCTTAAACAAGTCTATACTAAAGGAACGAGAAATCGGGAATCAGAGACAGGGGGTTGCACCCCAATTCCTAACCTCTACAAATCAGGAGTTCCTCCATGAATCCGGTCATCTTTGAATATGGTCTAATTTCCCTAAACTGGTATGGCGTTCTGATCGTGGGAGGCGGTGTCATTACAGCTTGGTTTTCAAGTCGCTATGCCGCCAAAGCGGGCGAGAATCGAGATCATATATGGAATTTACTAGCCGTTGCAATGATTACAGGCATCATTGGTGCCCGACTCTATCATGTTTTTAGTACACCTGCGGATGGTTTGGGTTGGCCCTATTACCGAGAAAACCCGGGTGATATTTTCAACTTTTGGGATGGAGGCTTTCGTGGACTTGGTATCTATGGAGGATTGGCTGGCGGTCTAATTGGCATTTTCGGTTACTGTCTTTGGCAAAGACTCAACCCGATTCAATATCTGGACTTCATTGCACCAAATGTTCTGATTGCCCAAGCAGTTGGACGGTTAGGAAATTTCGTCAATCAAGAGTTATACGGACCACCTACTGATTTGCCTTGGGCGTTCCATATTGATCCCCGCTTTCCCTGTCAGATTCCGTTAGAATTGCCTGATACGATACAGTTTTGTGGCTCGCCCGAGCTACGTGACGAGACCATTATCTGGTATGCCACTAACGGATATCATCCTACCTTCTTTTACGAAGCAATTTGGAATCTCGTGATGTTTCTCTTACTCATTTTTGTTATCAGGCAGTTTGGCTCTCGTTTACGACGTGGAGATGGAGTTTGGCTCTATCTTTTAGCCTATCCACTTGGGCGTTTATGGACAGAAGCATTCCGTCCCGATGCTTGGATGATGGGGCAATTGGCAACGGCTCAATGGATCGCGATAGGTGCAATTGTCGTTTCCCTTGCTATGTTGATCATACGCCATGTGGGATGGACGGGGCAAGGCGATCCAGAACAATCTCTCATCCTGATGAGCAGCCAAAGCCATACGGTTTCACTGACAGCTGAACCCAAACCTGTCTAGCACAGTGTAACCGAAATGATGGTAGTTTATCGTAGGTCCCGTCTCCAGCGGGACAAGTGGCAAGAGAGCAACCTCCATCAAGTGAAGATTTAGGATTCTTGATGCTTGTCACTTCAGAGAAGTGACCTACGATTTGACGGTCTCTCATCTATCAAATCGTATTTGGGAGCCACCCCGACCATTTGATTTAAAATTGCCTAATCGATCATCTCAATCCGATAATCGATCAATTGGGCATCAAGCCGCCAATCCTCAAGACGGTTGGCGATTTTTTGAAGTTGTCGTTGAGCTAACGCTGTGTTTTGACTCACACAAACGACTTCGAGTACTGCTCGGCTCAATACATCTTGTGCGTCGGCTTCGCATACAGAGACGTTGTAGTCACGACGAAGACGAGCGATAATGGGTTTCAGAATACCGCGCTTGCCTTTTAAGCTGCTATTGACAGGTAGATAAAGTTCAAGAGTTAGAAGTCCAACGGCCATATCATGATGAATTTAAAATTCTGCTCCTAAATGTAAATCTCTGTTTGCCTTTCGTTGGACGCAACAAGCTGACCCTGCAAAACAACATAACGCTTATTGGCTTGAAATTGAATCGCTTCGTGCCAGTTTATCGCATCCAGTACAACCAGGTTTGCTTCCGCGCCAATATAGAGTCCATGCTTTTCCATCCTCAAAACCTCTGCCGGTATCGTTGTCACCATGGGCAACACATGTTCCGTTTCCCCTTGCCAGGCAAATTTTCCAGTATGCACCATAAATTGAGCCACCTCTAGCATATCGTTGCGGCCCAACGGGTAAAACCAATTGTCAATATCGTCTTGTGCACAGGCAACGGATATATTTGCATCAAGCAGTTCGCGTACCCGCGTGATCCCACGCGGCCACGGCTGTTGTTGGTCGAACTCAGTGGCAATCAATGAAACATGGCTATTGCAGAAAATGGTCATTTCGGCTTGTTTGACGAGCTGTATGACCTCGGCTGCATATGAATCGGTGTATGAGGCAAGGGCTGCACATTGCGTGACGCTAACTCGACCCATATAGTTATAAGCGATTGTTTGGCGTGCGACATCTTCCAGCGAGCGGACACTGGGATCGATAACATCATCACAAACAAAGTGCAAATCACAATCAAACTCTTGGGCCAGTGCGAAGCAGAGCTGCGTATGACGGTGCTGGAGCATTTTGGTCGGTTCGATCCAAGGAATGCCCCCAACAATATCTACGCCAAGTTTGAGAGCGGATCGAATCAGTGGCAGCGTTTTGCCGTCTTCAAACCCATCCTGCGGAAAGGCAACGACCTCCACCTTCATCACAGAGTTGTACTTCTGCCGAATACGAAGCAATCCCTCCACCGCATTAAGTCCAGAATCTGCATCGACATCTCCGAAGAGTCGGATAGCGCAGGTTCCATTTGCGATGGCTAATCGGATCACTTCATCCACGCGGTCAAATACATCGTCCGCTGTATAGAGTCGTTTGACATGTTTGGCTACCTCAAAACGAGGCATTTGTTGGGTTTCAGGCGGTAGCTGATCAACGAGGCGACGCCAGAACGATTTGCAAGCGTGAAGCTGGCCATTCACAAAGGCCGGGATTGTCAACCGTCCTGCGGCATCCAGTTCAAGTGAAGACTGTTCTGTCAACTGTGGATTGATGGCTACGATCTGGCCATCCGTTATGCCGATGTCGATCGTTTCACCGCTTTGCAAACGAGCTTGTCGCAGAATCAAGTCCATCAGATGCAAATCCTTCTACCCAGAAGGAACATTCACGATGCACCGAAATCCAATATGACAGGTCGATGTGTCAATGGTCTCGGGCGAACGCGCTGCCGGGCGATAACGCAAGCAGTAGTTGGGGGCACACAAATAGGAGCCACCCTTTGTCACCTTGCGTGGAATTGGCGAATCTGGCTGGTTGGGATCAATACTCTCTTCCAATTTGGCACCGCGTGGATTGGTAGGCGTACAGCAAGATTTGATAGGTTTTTCATGCTGCGGCCGAAACCAGTCAGAGGTCCACTCCCAGACATTTCCAGCCATGTCATAGAGACCATACCCATTTGCAGGATATGAACCAACTGGGGCGGTCCAATCGAAGCCATCAGTCTTTAAATTCTGCCAGGGAAATTCTCCTTGCCAAGTATTGGCCATCATCTTGCCTTGAGGTGCAAAGTCCTCACCCCAGACATAAGCAGCCCCATCTATGCCGCCACGAGCGGCAAACTCCCATTGTGCTTCTGATGGCAATTCTTTCCCTGCCCACTCGGCGTACGCAACGGCATCCTCATAAGCAACATGGACGACTGGATGCTTACGCAGCTTGCGTGCCGAACTACCATTTCCTTGAGGGGTACGCCAAGTGATCCCTGCCTCAAATTTCCACCAATTGAAATAGTTATTGAGATTGACCCGCCCTTTGGGTTTGCGAAACATAATCGATCCAGGAACAAGTGCCTCTGGTGGTGCCCCAGGATAGAGGCTTGGCTCAGGGACACGTTCAGCCACAGTCTGATAGCCGGTTGCATTCACAAAGCGCTCATACTCACGATTTGTCACCTGATATTGATCCATCCAGAAACCGGTCACCGCGACTTGATGGGTTGGACGTTCTTCTGGATAATGGCTATCAGAGCCCATTGTGAATGTGCCGTCAGGAATCCACATCATATTTGGATATGGAGAAGCGTGGGGAGGTTTTGGATAGACAACGCCCGACGCATTCTTTATTGTTGGTGATTTGGTATTTTTTCGTTTGACCATGTTTGCTTGTTCGAAAATGCTTCAGTTTACTGCCTACATTATACCATATTTTTGATTCTGAGAAGATTGTCCTAACGATATCGAGTGTCTTTCACTTTAGAGGGTGTTTTAAAAGTCCAACGAAAGGGCCAGCAAACGCCGGTTGAGTGGCGAAGCGGTATCGAAACCAGCGTTTGCGGGTCGACCCGTTTGGTTTCGATACGCCTGCGGCTACTCAACGGGCACTGATCTCGCCTTTTAAACACCCTCTTAGAGGCGAAATACGTTGCGCGCGGATTAAGCAGTTTATGAAGTCCACAATCGTCAACTGCGTGCGATGCATTCGGGTCGCACGCAGCCAGCTGAACGGTCAAAACGAAAACCCCAATTGCTCTGGCACGGTACTTATCTCTGCAAATGGACGGGGTCCAGAGGAACGTATCGCTGCTTCGAATGCCAACAGAGCAGCTTTGCGCGGTAATCCACCACCATAACCAGTCAAACGACCATCGGCACCAATGACGCGATGACATGGCACAATAATCGAAATGGGGTTACGCCCGTTTGCCAGGCCAACTGCTCTTGAACCATTGGGATTGTCTAGACGTTTGGCTAACTCACCATATGAGGTTGTTGTGCCAAACGGAATGGTGAGAAGCTCGTTCCAGACGTGTTGTTGAAAGTCGGAGCCTTCCATTGATAGCGGTACATCAAATTGGGTCAAGGTTCCCTCAAAATAGGCGGCAAGCTGCTCAGATGCCTTTGGGAACGGAGGAATTGTGGCATCCTCTATCCAGCTATCGTCCATTCCTGGATCATATCTTCGCGCATCCATGTAGAGACCAGCAAGTGATACACCATCGGAGACCAGCATGATTGGATCGATCGGACTTTCGACATATGTGTAGTAGCGCATCATTTATGCTCCTGCAATTCGCGGCATTCGTGTTGGTTCGCGCTGTAACTCCGCATTCAAAAATCGCTGCATAATTGTTGCCTTGACGTCAGTCCAGTCCGGATCATACCAGCGATTGTGAATTTCGTTTGGATCGATTAGGAGATCAAAAAGTTCGCCATAATCATGATCGCGGTAAATCGTCATCTTGTAGCGCTCGTCGATATATGTACGCAGATGAACTGCTGTGGGTTGATGTCGATTCTCCACAAGTACATGATCTCGTGCCTGCACGGCTTCACCTCGCCACACATCAAGCTGGCTCACGCCCTGCATGATTCCTGGCACATCAATCCCCGCTGCTTCGAGAAACGTCGGTGCCAGGTCAATCAATCCTTGTAGAGCATCATTCGTGGTTCCTGGTGGAACGTGCCCTGGATAACGCACAATGAAGGGCAATTTCAGCATATCTTCATAGTGGAATGGTCCTTTGGCGGTCAGACCATGTTGACCAATAAAATGACCATGGTCCGTACTAAAAACAACAAGTGTGTTCTTTGCAATCCCGAGTTCATCCAATCTATCCAAAATACGCCCGATCTGTTGATCCATAAAGCTGACCATGCCGTAATAGATGGCAATATCTTTGCGCAGCGCAGCTTCTTCATGGACATGGCTGTGAAACCCGTGATTACCAAACGCTGTCTCCCGATACATGGAAAAGTCTGGATTCTCTTCCTGCGTCTTTTGGAAATGAGGCGGTAGAAAGGCCAGCTCATTGGCGTCTAAGCGGCCTGGCTCCATCTCGTCTGGTTCATACATAGAAGCCCAAGGCTCTGAGACAAGATAGGGTGGATGCGGATCGTGAAAGCTCGACCAAAGGAAAAAGGGTTTATCTGCCTCAACGCTCTTTTCGATATTGGCAATCGTACGTTCTGCTGTCCAGGTTGTATAGTGAAATTCTTCCGGCAAATCCCAAACATGTCGTCGCTTCGGTGCATCTGGATTGGGCGGCCATTCCTGAAAGTAGTCGAGCCAGTTTAGCAATCCATTTTCTTCCATCCAAATGCCGTAATGTTGACCAGCATGAGCCTCATCGGCATGATTGCGCGCAATCTCTACATGATCAAATCCATACCAGGGACCATGAAAATTGCGCCAGAAATCTAGATCACGCAAAGTTGGTTGACACTCAAGCGATTCTGAACCTGGCTGCGACGCAAGGGGTTGAAAATGGGCCTTTCCAATGAGCGTTGTATCATAGCCATTGGCGCTGAACAGCTCACCCACAGTTGGTACATCTTCTGGGAGTTTGACACCAATGGTCCAACAGTGATGAGTGGAGGGATAAAGCCCCGTAATAATGGTTGAACGTGAAGGGGAACAGACTGGGTTATTGCAATAGGTACGATCAAAACGAGTCCCCTCCGCAACCAGACGATCCAGTGCCGGCGTTTTGATTTTAGGATTGACACTGCCCAGCGTTGTCCAATGTTGTTGGTCACTGGTGATCAATAGAATATTCGGGCGATTTGACATAATTATCTATCCATAATTTCACCCACTGGGCCAGTCGGCGTAGACTTTATCTGGCTGTTCGGCCAATATAACGGGATCATAGAGTGTGTCGTCGGCTTCGACAAGTTTCCCTGAGGGCATCAAGTATTGGTTTCCAAAGGTCTTCTCAAAAGTGGACGGAAATTGCCTCATTAGTCGTTCACTCCAAGCTTCACGTTCCCGTTCGGTCGCATCAAAATCAATCGATTGCTCGGCAACGTGCTTCAGTTGTTCCAACATGGTTTTGGCATTCCCAGTGGCTGTTTGGCCGAGATTCTGCTGTTCTCCGGGATCGTTCTCCAGGTCGAAGAAGAGTGGATCGCAGTCTCGAAAACGAACATATTTATAGCTGCCATAGCGTACCATCCGAAATTCGGTTCCTGCGCCCCAGCGTCGAATCAGGTTGTCGCAAAACACAGGTTGCTCTGGAGCCTGAGCTACGCCCGTCAATACGTTAGATAGATCGACGCCGTCCAACTTGTCAGGCGCTGTTATATCGGACAGACCACAGAATGTGGGAAAAAGATCGATTAATCGGACTGGCGTATCGACCCGTTGTGCTGGTTGGTCGCCAGAGCGCTGAGAGGGAAGTGAAATCATCATCGGGATGTGGGTACAGGCTTCATACCAACCATTTTTCCACCATGTCCCATGTTCGCCCGCCATTTCACCATGGTCGGTGGTATAGACAATGATTGTATTCTCGAGGAGATTGGCACTTTCTAAACGCAGCAATAGATCGCCAATCACTTCGTCCAAATAAGAGATGCAGGCAAAGTAACCAGCTCGCGCCTTCATCATCTCATCATGCGAAATACGGTCGACGCGAAAACCCTTGCGCATGCTCACGCTCATGGGATGCTCATAGGCATCGCCAGCAGGGGGAACCTTCGGCTCTGTTACGCCAGTGGGCCAATACATGTCCAGGTAACGTTTGGGCGCCGTCAATGGAAAATGGGGTCGACTAAAGGAGGCACAGAGGAACCAAGGTTGATTCGGGTTTGCGTGAGCATGTTCGGGGTGGTTCAGAATTAGGTTTACACTTTTGATACATAGACAAAAATCTATATGAGGTCATTTTCTGCCTGAGCATGGCTCAAATTAGAAAATATAAACATCTTTTCTCTTTGCAAAAATGTAAACCTAATTGTCCGCCTAAAATGAACCACCCCGCATGTTCGCGTAAGAACGCCACCGTTTCATGCGCCACCACTTGATCTTGAAGCTTACTTTCGGGGATCTCGGTCAGGCCTGCCTCACGTGTGCGCACCTCGCGGCCGTTCTTATCATCCGCCATGAGTGGTTCCCACTGATGCCCCGTATCGCCAGTCAAATCACCATATGGCCGGTGTTGAAAACCATGAAACTGCAAATTCCCACCAAAATGCATTTTGCCCACCAGGCAAGTTTCATACCCAGCCGCATTGAAAGCTTTTGGCATCGTTGGCAGCATGGGATCCAAAACCGATCGATTGTTCCATGCACCACAGTTGCGTGCTTCTCGTCCGCTCAGTAAACACATGCGAGAGGGTGTACAAAGTGGCATCTGACAGTAGGCATTGCGAAAGACAGTCGATTGGTTGGCCAAACGGTCAAAATTGGGCGTGTAGACTGGCTCCCCACCAGCATCTTCGGGAACATGCCCCATATAGCGAAAACTATGTTCGTCGCTAAATAAGAGAAGAATATTAGGTTGCGTCATGATATTGTTCGTCGGATTCGCCATTTTATCGCCACATCATCTGAACTTCATGCAATCGTCCTTCGCCAGAAAATGATTCGATTATCTCACATGGCGTTTCCAGTAGTAAATTGAGGATGTTTAGATTAACGACGTGGAGTGTAACATGAAGCGAGGTGAGTGTCAATGCAGTGTAAGAATTGTGCATAGTCAACGATCAATTGTCAATTGATCGTTGACTATTGGCAATTAAACTGAGCTCTGCATGAAAATATGGTTTTGCTTTATCTGGTAGAGCTGTAAGAAAAACCATGTTTTCATCACAACCGCACTATAGGTAGAGCCAATAAGATCTCATGTAGCCGACAGCACGGAGCGAATCGTCACAAAGCGTTTTTTCAACCACATGAGATCTAAAAGAACCAAAACAATCTACTGACTTGGCGGCTCCGGCAGATTTTCAATTGGATCCAAGCTCTTCAGCCATGCGGCGATGGCCAGGGCATCATCGTCGGTCAATTTGTTGAGACCTCGGTCAATTTGGCTCTTCATACCTGCGTGGGATTCAGTGCCATCTGAGTAGATACCCGTCTGCATGAAATCGGCAATTTCTTGCTCGGTCCAAGCACCTAGACCTGTTGCTTCGTCTGGCGTCAGATTCGGTGCAATTGTGTCGCGGAAGGGTGCACCAGCCAAAAATAGATCCATGTTCATGGATCCATCCTCATTGCGTGGCGTATGGCAACGAGCACAACGCACAAACGATGCGAGGTATACGCCACGTGCAACTGGATCAGTTGGTGCCTCTGCAGGGGGAGGATTGCTGACTTCGAATGCAGCTGGCTCAAAGTTTAGTTCCCGTTCTGGCACTTCATTCTCAAGTGGATCAAGCGATCGCAAATAGGCAATTAGATCCATGGCATCTTTGTCTGCCATATGTGCGTAGGCAGGCATGATAAAGAGGTTTCCACCTTCGTGACCGTCATGAGCAGGGTGTTGCGCAAAGCGGAAGGCGTTTGCAATTTCCTCATCCGACCAGCTTCCAATCCCGGTTACCTCATCTGGTGTAATATTGGCAGAGTGTACAACGCCGAATCCTCCTTCAAATTTATTCCCGCCGGCCAGGCCACCCAGATCACGATTGAAGTGACAGCCACAACCAGTTGTCATCGCAAAGATGTATTCTCCCGCAACAGGATCGCCTGCCATCATCTCGTCTCCATCATCGTGGTCTCCTTCTGCGCCATGTTCGGCTGCGGATTCAGATGGTAGCAAAACGACCTGGCAGGATGACAAAACTAATGCGCTGACAAGTAGGAGTCCAACAATCCATCTACCACGCAACCCAAAATCATTCCACTTCATAAATGTTTCTCCTTTAAGAATCGAGGAAGTAGTTTGTAAAAATTCGGTAGCTATACTGAGCACTGCCATAAATTTAAAATAAATTTGACCGTTTTGAGTCGAGTAGAAGTGACGAGTTTATTTTAAGTTTATGAGCTAGGCGGCATATAGACTTAGTGCTTATCCGAAAAGTTCTGTGACGATCTATTCTCACTCGAGAAGCGTGTCGGACTCACAACCACTTTTCGGATAGGTTCTTAGAGAACAAATTTGAGGTTCGGGGAAGACAATCTTAACACTGAATTCCAGAAAACCCTAACTTACGATTTCCTTATTTCGCATTTCATCTGTGGTTAATTTATACTTAATTTGAAGTTAATCTGACACTTAGAACTCTGCCGAAATTTAACTATAATTTCTGTTGATTGAAAGAATCTGGGCGGTAATTGCGTCTCTATAATATTACCTGTCTATATCAAAACAGGGGTTCTATGTACGAACATACCGGACTGACTCTAGTGTAAGACAATGCCATTTAACCGGTTCCAAAAATAAATTGGCCACAGATAAACAAGATCTACACATAGTACGACTTCTATTTGTTTTGTCTATTAGACGAAACGATGGCCGACGCCCAATCTGGCTTTTTGGAAGAGAGTCATATCGTTATATAAGAATAATGGGAGTGGGTCCCAAAGTGTGTAAATGCGGCGGTTCTCTGACTGAACAGTGTTCGTTTGTAAACTTTGTGGTACACACTCAAAAAATGGAGTAGAAACAATGTCGGACCTAATTCTATTTGATGTCATACGAGTTTTTACAACACCCCAGGAACGCTCGAACGCAGAATTGCGTGCAATTGAAGAAAACCCAGCTAATGCCGCACCGTTGCCGAAACCAGGGGAAGCTCCATCCGAAAAAGAACTGCCTTTGGCCAAATACAAGATGTGGCAAACTGGTAAGAGGCTGCGCATTAATTTTGTGGGTGGGAATTCAAGAGTAAAAGAACGCTTGATCGAAACGGCGAATGAGTGGACCGAATACGCAAATCTTCACTTTGACTTTGGTGAACATGAGCAATCCGAAATCCGCATTTCTTTTACCAACACGGGTTCCTGGTCCTATATCGGCACCGATGCCCTGTTGATTCCCCAATCCCAAGCGACGATGAATTTTGGTTGGTTGCGTCCCGATTCTCCAGATGAAACCTATTCACAAGTGGTATTACATGAGTTCGGACATGCGATTGGCTGCATTCATGAGCATCAGACACCAGTTGCAGGAGTTCCTTGGAATAAAGGGGCTGTCTATGAATTCTATATGGGGCCTCCTAATAACTGGTCGAAAGAATATGTCGATTTAAACATCTTTGATACCTATAGTGCTGATCAAACCAACCATTCTGAATTTGATCCCGATTCGATTATGGTCTATCCCATTCCTCAGGAACACACAATTGGTGACTTTGAGGTTCCCTGGAGTAGCCAGTTATCGGAGATAGATAAGCGTTTCATTGCAGAGATGTATCCATGAGGAAGAGTTGTAGGTAATGAGTGATACGAATAAACTAATTGAGTTGCGTCGTGAGGAATATGACTTGCGTTTGGCGGTGAATCGTCTGCAACACGAGATCCATGAAGATGCGAAATCTGTTCCCTCCGAACAGCAGATGATTGAACTTCGACAAACACAAGAAAAGCTAAATGAGGTTCAACGAAAGCTTTCTGAAGCAGAATCGAAGGCGTCAAATCGGGGTGAATTTGTCGAAAGTCAGATCTCACAAAGCGGTGCGAACACTCGCACCACGCAGGGTTTGCAACTCAGGGTATTTCCACGGATGGCACATGTACCAACAGCTACCTATCATCTGCTCGACCCGACGCTCCATCCGCTGATCGAATGCGAACTTGTCACATCCGCGCGCGCGGAGAATGGACAACGTTTTTGCATTGAGTCTTATATTGAGGAATATTCTGCCAGAGCAGTGAGCACAGTGGAATTGGACCGCAACGACAAACGAAATGTCCTTCAGCAACCAACTCTCTTTCCCGAAAAAATCGAACTGGTTAGAGAATTAACGCGTGCAACCCTCCATCTGATTGTGCGAGATTTGAGTGAGGGGGGGAATATACATCTTCATCAAACCAACCCGATCTGGCTGTTGGCGCGTAATTCAGCACCGCTCGCCGTACGCGACCCTTCAACAGGCGCATGGACGGATCTATCTCGTTATTTCGGTGCATTCGTGACACCAAACGAACAGAGCGTCATGCGATTCCAACGTCAGGTGGCAGAACACCACCCAGAAGGTCGCCTTGTCGGTTATCAAGGCCCCGTAATGCCCCAAGCAAGAGCTATTTTTGACGCACTAAAAAATGTGGCGAAAATTACTTATGTCAACTCTCTGGTTGACTTTAATCCAGAAGAGGGGGCACAAACACAACGCGTCCGCTTGCCGCGAGAGAGCTTGGAAGAAGGCCAGGCGAACTGCATTGACGCCACCCTCCTGTTCGCAAGTCTTTTAGAAGGCATTTCGCTCAACCCTGCGATCATCGTGGTTCCCAAACATGTCTTTTTAGGATGGGAGACTGGGCAGAGCACCGATCAGTGGCAATATCTAGAAACGACCATGATTCAAGATCACTCCTTTGATGAAGCGCTCGACGCTGGCAATCGCAAAGCGGCTGTCTATTCCAAACAGGGTGAAGCAACGGGCAATGAAGAGTGGTTTCGTCGTCTCTCCTTGCGCGATTTGCGGACTCAGCACGCTATTACGCCAATGGAATAGCGTTTCGTCATCCAAGTTGTGACACATTAGACATAGGTCCCGTCTCTGGCGGGACAAACGCCAAAAGCCCCACCTCTCCAAGTGAAGAGCCAGGGCTCCTGGCGCCCGTCACTTCTCTGAAGTGACCGACGATTGACCTATTTTAACCTGTCGAAGCGTAGGTCACACAAGGAGAAGTGGCTGCTGTTGAGATTCCTAGATCTTGGCCAGAAAGAACCGCTTTCTTGGCGTAGGTCCCAACTCTGGTGGGACCTACGATACTATTCATCATCCTCGTCCGGCTCAAAAATATCCTCAATTTGTTGTTCAAACAGACGTGCAATCTGGAAGGCCAACGGCAGGCTCGGAGAATATTTTCCCGTTTCAATCGCATTGATCGTTTGGCGCGAGACAGCGAGTTTTTCGGCCAGGTCCGCCTGTGACCAACGCTGTTCTGCCCGTAAGACGCGTAGTCGATTTTTCATCGATATCTCCGGCCCACGATGGGTAAGCTGATTCCCCAAAGCGCAATCAACATTGGAAAAATCCAGATCCAAGAGAGTTGTGGAAAGCCAGCATTTTCCAGAAAGCCATACGTGACCGTCACCATCCCCGTTGCACCTGCGGCAAACGCAATGGCATTGAGCTGAATGCGCCTCTGGAGTTCATCCATTTGGTTCAAGGCACGCAGAAAGGCACGCAACCCAAAGAGGATCGGTATAACAGGCGCAACGGCTACGATGGGACGCCATGCTGCATCGGGATACTGTTTGAGCAGCGTGATCGATGTAAAGAGAACGATTGGATAGGCGATGACCATCGAGCTACCCATTCCGAGTAGGTAATTTTTAGCTGTTTTATTCATTTTGATTTGTCTGTCCTGTCAATATTTGCATAAATGTTCGGATTTGAGCAAAGTTGTTGGTTGACACAAGATGAAATCCACTCCAGTCTCAATCCGTAGCCATATATGGTTGTAACCACAGAACGAGGCATTGTCTATTCGTTGGTGAAGCTGAGCAAACAAGCTGTTCGTTTTGCGTGAATGTCAAGCACACTTGACATATTTATTGTATAACAAGCTTGGCATTTTGTAAAGGGAGTTTTACATTTTGTCAGCGATAGTTTCCATGTAATAATACTTATACAGATGCTCAAGGTCTGTTAACGGCAAAGCGGGATCAAAAAGCGATCATCCTCAATCATCTATTTGAGGATGATCGCTTTTTGATCCCGCTAGTTCTTGGTCGTTGGTTGGTTATCTCTCGACAACCAACTTCTCAATGGTGACTTCTTCCAGAAACGCTTCATCAACCACTGCACCGTTGCCCGGTTCAGTTGGAACACTGAGTGTGCTGCCCTCATTGAGCGTAAAGGGGTTTGTGACGATATCACGATGATAGTAGCGGTTGTTGGTGCTGATGTCGCCGGGCAGACTAAAGTTGGGCAGGCTTGCGAGCGCGACATTGCCCGTGCGTCCAATACCAGTCTCCAACATCCCTCCATGCCAAACAGGAACGCCTGCCTCTTGAGCCATATCATGGATCTTGATGGAATCCACAAATCCCCCAATGCGCCCAGGTTTGATATTGATAATATCGCAAGCATTCATTTCTAGCGCCCAGCGTGCATGGTCTGGCGAAACAATACTCTCGTCCAGACAAAGCGGCGTTTGAAGCTGTGGTTTCAGCTTAGCATGATCGAAGATGTCATCGTGTTCCAGGGGTTGCTCGATCAGCAACAGATCGAAGGGATCAAGTTTTGCCAAATGCGCAGCATCAGAGAGATGGTAAATGCTGTTGGCATCTACTTGGAGCATCAGAGCGGGCCATGTTTCACGCACCGCGCGGGTCGGTTCAATATCCCAACCCGGTTTAATCTTGAGTTTAATGCGATTATAGCCATCATTTAAATAGTCGTGTACCACTTTGAGTAACGTGTCAATGTCTTCCTGTATGCCAACGCTGACGCCCACGGGAACCTCCGCGCGCAATCCGGCTCGAGTGCCACCCAACATAGCGGCCAAGCTTTTGCCCTCTATGCGACCAAATAGATCCCAGACGGCAAATTCCAGACCAGCCTTGGCCATCTGGTTGCCACGCACTTTGGCATAGGCTCCTGGAACGTCATCTGGGCTGGCCAGTTCCTGTTCCATCAGCATGGGGATCAAGTAGTCGCGCTGAATCACCCAGCAGGTTGTCACATTTTCTGGACTATAAAAGGGCGAAGATCCAACGGGTGTTTCGCCCCAGCCAGTTGCGCCATCGGCATCGACTCGGATGATAATGGCATGTCGGCCCAATTCACGCCAACCACTTGTTTCGAAGGGTGAGACATAGTCTAATGAGATGTTACGAATTTCGATACGTTCTAGTTTCATGGAGTGCCTTTTTCATTCGCTCATCAGACGAAATTGTACAAAAGCAATACTTCGTCTCTGACCAAACCATCGATTTGCACAATTTTCTGGCTCTTTAGGAATTCGGGGGTTGACAAACGCAGAAAAGCTTTGCGCCGGTTGAGTAACGAAGCGGTATCGAAACCAAAGCGAGTCTACCCCTGAGGTCCGGTTGAGCCAACTTTGATGAGCCTTTTTATAGAATTGGTTCGGAGTGTAAGATGTAATAAGTAATCTGATCAGCCATCTGGACACAATCAATCATCAAATAGCCAGCCTTGAAGGCTGCTTCTAACATATGGCGCATGTAGAGCCGCCATGCAAGCGATAACGCACCATCAGATTGGCGGATTGCATTAATATGATTCGGCAAAGGAATCGCGATTGGTGTGCCATCGAGTTTTAAGTCGATCTCGATGGGATGCAAAAATCCATCTTTTCCCTGCTCTACAGGACAGACTTGACCATCTGTGAACGCAAGATGATTATCTGGAACAGCATCATGTGCCAGCGCCTGCTCTACACGCGTACTGCGCAAAAACCAATCAACCTGACAGCGATCGCTCGGTGTCCCCTTGTTCAGTGCGTCCTGCATGTCACCATATACGTTACGCTTATACGTATTGCAGACTGCTCCCAGGCGATGTAAATTAAGAATGGCATTTGGACGTACAAGGGGATCGTACGTCCACGTAATATGGTCCGTCAGTCCTTGTTCAAGAATGGTTGCTCGTTGGGCCCACTTCAGGCGGCGTCCCAAGCCACGCCCTTGCCACTCCGGCATGACCCCTGCCATGTGACTACAAATTTTCAACTTGATGGAATCAGGTGTATCATGTTGCAGTTTTTCTTGATGTATGGATTCATCTACTCCCATCCACCAAAATACAGCCCCAACCATACCGCCTGTTTCGATCGGTCCATCGTCAGCATACGCTGCTAACAATCCGCCACCATTCTTAATCACAGTCACTTCCACGTGCATGGGAACAACTTCCAAATCGGGTCCACCCCAGACATGTCGCTAAAGTTCTTGAAAGTGTAGGCAACCGGTTACATCGTGGATCTGTTTGAGTTCGATGGTCATATTCAGTGGTTCTGCGTGAATCTTTTACAAGCCCTAATCGACGATCTGTACGGGCATTCCTAAATAGGACAGATCGAAGAGTTGAGAAGCTTCTTCGTCGGCGAGCATGGCGCAACCAAATGTGGCAGGTTGACCGATGAGGTCAGACCAGATCTTTTTACCAGTACTCCAGCGAATGGGGAGCCCATGAATCCCGTTTTCATAGGCACCCACATCGTAGATGCCAAGCCAATAGGGCATATCGAGTCGGTGAGCGCCGCTCTTTGCTAATTCAAGTCGCGTTTTGACGGCAAAGTTTCCGGTTTGTGTCGTCCATTGGCCGTAGCCAGTGCTACATGTCCATTCATGGACAATTTGGTCACCGCGGAAAACCCAACATTGCTGACGACTCAGGCTAACCATGAAACGTGTCCCGGAAGTTGGAATACGGGGTTGTCGTGTTGTATGAGGGGGTGGGCCAAAAGGTATTCGCAGTTCAAGACCGCTATATACGGTCTCTGCATTGGGCAAACCATTATATTCAATCAAGGCCAAAATTGTACTATTGAAATCGCTTGCTACGTCAGAGAGCGTATCTCCAGGGCGAACCATGTAGAAATAGTAGCCACTTCTCACAGCACCTACTTGTGAGACATTTCCAGCATTCTCAACCGAGTTGTTTGGCTCGTCGGCTTTTGGTGACGGCAAAACCAGTGTACGACCGATGGCAAGCGAATCTGGATTTGTAATACGATTGACAGCTAAGAGATCTGCGATCGTTAAATTATTTGATTTAGCAATTGCTCCTAAACTGTCCCCTGCTTGTACAACATACTTTTGTTCTGATGGTACAGGTTTCTTGACAACCAATTCTTCACCCGTAGCAGGAAGAATGAGTTCTTGGCCTGCACGCAATCGGCCAGACTCTCGTTGCGTCAACCCATTGACTTGACGCAACGACTCTAAATCAACGCCATTGCGCAGCGCGACTCGGGCCAGTGTGTCGCCGAACTTAACGGTAACGGATCGATTCAGAGTTGTCGTCCTTTTCCCTTCAGTAATCTCTGGTTGAGTCTCTTGGTCGACAGAACTTATTTGAGTGGACTCATCGTCTGAGTTGGTGCGTTCTTTTTCTCTACTCTTTTCATCTTCGCTGTCTGCTGTTTCTGTTGGCGTTCCCTCATTCACGCCAGGCAAATCGCTCTCGTCCGCAGAATCATCTCCGGTATCAATCTCAGATTGAGCAGAAGTAGCATCACTGGTCGTATCATCTGTATCCGACTTAGTACTATCTACCTCAATCTCCTCTGCCGCCTCTACATCTTCCACTTTTCCGTTTTCTTCAGCCTTCTCCTCACTCTCCCCCTGTCCCGTGCGTTCCACACCACCATCTTCCTCAGCCTTCTCTTCCACATCTTTCACAGGAATCTGTATCGTCTGACCGATATAAATGGCATCCGCATCTTGAATTCCGTTATAGCGCAATAACTCAATTAATGAAACATTGTATTCCTGGGCAAGCTCGCTCAGGGTTTCACCTCGTTTGATGGTGTGATTATGTTCAGGGAGAACTGGCTGCTGTGGATCACGAAATTCGACCGGCGGGAGCTGCAACGTCTGGCCAATATAGATGGCATCTGCATCAACAATCGCATTTAATTGCATGAGTTGCGTCATAGTTACGCCATACTGCTTTGCGATTTGGCTGAGGCTTTCTCCGCGCTGGACAACGTGTTGCTCAATATCTTGGACGGTTTCATTGTCTGTCTCTTGAGCCTGCTGGCGCGCAACAACAGGGGAATCAGTTGTCCACATACAGAATAGGAAAATGGTGATTATGGTCCAAGCAAAGGCAAAATATTTCATCAATGAACTTTGGACTGAATCAGTAGACCGGAACGCGGAGTCGCTATGCATGGCGCGCCATGTATGGCGACTCCGCTACGGTCTACTGTGAATGCATCGTTTAACCCTATTTATACACAAATGGAACATATTTCGTCAATGAAAGAGCCAATCCGTTCCTGTCTAAGGCTTTTCCAGCAATTGAAATCCCTAATTTGATCTGGAAACACTCAAGCCATTCCAGAGAAATCGACTTGGCGAATCAGGAATTTATTTCTCTGCAATGGCCTAATTCTATTGCCGTCCCTGTTTAGGCTAACTGACAATCTTTGGAGAATTCAACATCCGGTTGATATCTCGAATTCCCTATATGGAGCCTATCCGTATTGAGAAAGATTGTCAAGTTCAGCATGAGGTATCAGGATAAAATTCAGCCTCGTCTTCCGCTACATTGCAGCACTGCGAATGCTTGTGCTATTATAGAGTCATGCTACAGCCTAGAACCTATCCCGAACTGATCGGAAAGGCTTTGGTGTTAGAAGCAGAACCTTTCATCACAATGCTCGAGGATGATAACCCTTGGGCAGAGGGTCTCTTCCTAACCGTTTGTGTTGGTGTTGCCATTGGTGTTGCACAGTTGATTGGTGGTCTGCTTTTGACAGCCAGTCTACCATCTGCTGATGCTGTTTTCGCCGTACTGCTGCATGGTTGGCGCGAGCTCGGTATCGCCCCAGAGAGTGATGCAACGAGAATTGAAGATACATTGCGTCGGATTTGGGAACTAATGACCACGTTAATAGGCTATAGCGGCGGTTGGGAGCGGCTCTTCGTCATGATCATCGCTCCATTCAACCTTGTATTTCAGTGGTTGTTTGTTGGTCTTATCTGTTATGTCGCTGGTCGGGGCACGGGCGGCACAGGAACCCTGAATCAAACATTAGGGGCAACTTCTCTAATGGCTGCTCCCAATGTGCTTTATATGTTGCAAATCATTCCTCTCGTCTCAGTTAGTGGCATTTTGATCTTTTTCTGGACGGCACTGATTGTCTATCGTGCAGTTGAAGTCGTCCACGATCTGTCCTGGCGTCACTCTGCCTTTGTCACACTTGCACCGCTTATGGTTCTGCTGGGATTTAGCATGGTTGGTATCGTGGTGCTAACGATGATGATAGCGGGGAGTGGCTCATGAACATCTATCCTTTCGTTGAGCAAGCAACGGGCATCGGGCCAATGGGGCCAAGTTGGCTGAGAGATTGGTTCCCAACATTGCAACAGATGAGTAACGCTGTTCAATTACGATTTGATTCTTCTGTGCAACCAATCAATACGAGCGATAAGAACGAACTCAATTCCGGAGAACCAGCGGATGTTCGTCCAATGAACATCAGTATGCGTCAAGGCATTGGTCTGATCTGTGCATCCGCCTTGATTGCCGGAATGCTCACCTTTCTGGTTCATTGGATCGGGGGAATTTGGAGTAGTACTTACTATCCGATTTCGACCTTCACCCAATTTGTAGAAAATCAAAATATTGCCGAATCAGAAACAGATTCCTATCGAGCCATCCTGGCCCAAACAACACGTGGGATTGGGTCGTTACGACCGCTTTGGCCAGTCTGGCTTGCATCTGGATTGACAGCATTGGGGCATTGGATCAATTGGCCGCTGCGCTGGTTGACTGTTTGGATCGTCTATGGCTTCGGTGTGCTATTAACGAGTCTTGTGCTTGGCGCGACTACAACGCTGCAGCGCTTTTATGCTGTCACGAGCTATGCCTCAGTTCCGTTAACAGCAACGATTCTCTTGCCCATACCGTGTATTGGTGCTTTGGCCGTCGTCGCAAGTGGATTTTGGGCCTTGGCTATCTATGTGATGGCTGTACACGCTGTGACAGAGCTCGATTTTGTGCGCACCGCTATTGCAATTGTTGCGCCTGGAGCAGTGGTTCTATTGAGTCTCATTTTTGCATTGACTACAGTCTCGGTTTTCGCTCTGCGACTCGTTTTGTAGACTCAGTAGATCCAAATTCCTGCGGAGTAGGCGTTCTCTCTTACACGCAGTAGACATAATCCTGCACTTCTCAGTCAAAACAGACTCGAGCGGGCCAAATGGTCCGAGATTCTCTACTGCGTCTTTTTTCGCCATTTGAACGCTCTACCTCTGAGAAATCCTACTGCGTGTAATCTCTAATGCTACCTCCGCGAATAAAAGACACATTTTGGATCTACTGAGACTTTTTGTTTGAAAAATACCGGTTGTCTGAGGAATTGTGTGGTTTTCAGTTGGTTTGTTGGTTAGATGGTTGGTGAACAAACTAGCAAACCAACTATCCAACGTTTACCCTATATAACCTCAAAGAACCAAAGATTCTCTTACGAAGCGCTGGCTGATTGTTAAGAACCTATCCGAAAAGTGACTGTGAATTCAACCAGCTTCTCGAGCAAGAATACATCGTCATAGCACTTTTCGGATAAGTACTAAGTGAATGGTTTGACTGATGAATAGAAAAATTACCTGGTTTCGAGTGCTTTATTTGACCTGCTTTCTGTTGGGGATATTGCTGAGTTTGACAGCTCCTACACAGACCCGCATATTGGCAAGGTCAGACGCCCAAGATGGACGTGTCGTCTATGTTTTGACATTCGAAGGTCCCGTAACTCCTGTGTTGGAGCAGTACATTGTTGATAATATTGAGGAGGCTCAACTCAACGGAGTCGATGCGCTCATTCTGGAATTGGACACGCCTGGCGGTAGTGTCGATGTGACCAAGTCGATCACACAGAAGATGTTGGTTTCTCCAATTCCGATCATTGTCTATGTGGCCCCGCTTGGTGCTCATGCCGGAAGTGCGGGGACGTTTATTACACTAGCCGGTCACGCAGCAGCGATGGCTCCAGGCAGCAGTATTGGGGCGGCCAGTCCCATCACGAGTGGGGGACAGGATATTGGCGAGACGCTTGAAGCGAAAGTCGAAAACATGCTGAGTGCTGATATCGAGAATCTCGCTTCGCGCCGCGGTGAGGATGCCGTTGAATGGGCCATTGCAGCGGTTCGTGAAGCCGAGGCCGCGACGGCAGAGCAAGCACTGGAGTTGGGGGTGATTGATGTCATTGCACAAGACGTACCAGATTTGCTCGAACAGTTAGATGGGTTTGATGTTGAAATCCAGGGTGAAACGCAACCATTAGAGATTCGCGATGCCTTCATCATTGCCCAGGAATTGAATCCGATCCAACGCTTGCTGCACTTTATTGCTGACCCTACAATTGCGTCACTTCTCTTTTCGCTCGGTTCGTTGGGTCTGATCCTTGAGTTACGATCGCCAGGATTTGGCGTGCCTGGTATTGTGGGGTTTGTTTATTGCTCGCCTTCTATGCATTGGGACAATTAGAAGCGAACTTTACCGGTCTGGCCTTGATCGGGCTCTCTCTTGTTCTCTTTGCCGCAGAACTCTTTACACCCACTTTTGGGGTCCTAGCCGTTGGCGGTATAATTTCGTTTATTCTAGGGACGATATTGCTCTTCGATACGCCAGGTATTCAAATTCCTTGGGCGGCAGTGCTGACGCTTGCCATTGGACTAGGAGCATTCTCATTTTTTGCTGGTGGTATGGGGTTGGCGGCCCAAAGACGACAAGCCAGAACCGGTGGCGATGACTTAATCGGTCGTACCGGTACGGTAAGACAGACATTTAGCGCTGGTGAACGGGGCGATATTTTTGTTTATGGTGAATGGTGGAAGGCCAAGCTCGATGGGGCAGCCATTGACAGCACAGTGAATGAGGGCGCCGAGGTTGAGATCGTGGGGCGTGACGGGCATACGTTGGTGGTGCGGCCAGTTGGATAGCGAGATTACGATGTTTGATTTACGAAATTGAGTAATGATTCGGGTATCCCAGTGCTACTTGAACATTTGTAGACACAGATTGATTCTTGCAGTATGCCGAATTCCAAAACTCGTACCACGCAACACGTAACACGAAATCTTGTATGAAGCGATCAATTCCCACACCCCAAACTGGTTCATCAGAGCGGCTGGATAATATTCCATCCAACACTTGGCGGCGATACCTGACCGATTACAATGAGGGGTTGGGACTTGTTTATGAACGTTTTGTGTTGAACGATTTTTTGGAACAACTACGCCAACGGTATCATATAGAGTCTGTCTTGGAGGCACCTCTCTATGGTATGGCTGGCGTAAGTGGCATCAACGACGTGATCTTTGCACAAAAGGGCGTGCCGGTCACCATGGTCGATGACAATGCGGAGCGGCTTAAGGGAGTGGAGCGTATTTGGCGTGAGGATCTACAATTACCCGTCAACCTGATATGTGTTGAACCGAAGCGTTGGAACGCCTTGCCCTTTGCCGACAACAGCTTTGATTTAACGTGGGAATGGGCTGCATTGTGGTATATTCAGGATCCAACAGGGTTACTTCGTGAACTCGTCCGTACGAGCCGGAATTTGGTCTTTGTGGCCATGCCGAATAATATTCAGGTTGGCTATTGGATGCGCAAGCTTTTGATTGATCGTGAGTTTTTTGCAACCCATGATGAAAGCTGGACCAACATCGGTCGCATCCGACGGATCCTGGAGGATGTGGGTGTTTCAATTTTGGAACAGGGTGTGCTCGACGTGCCACCCTGGCCCGATACAGTGATGCCAGCTAATGAAGTGCTCAAGCGGCTAGGCATCCGCAATAAAAAATTAGAATCCCAGTTTACGGGTAATAAGTGGCAATGGAGTACAATGGCTTACTATATGAATGAAGAGCCAGATCTTTATGAACGAGTGATGAAATATGCATGGCTCGATCATGCGCGGCTCCCTTGGCAGGTCAAGTCAGTGTGGGCACATCATCGGTATCTATTGGGTAAAATTTAATGTAACTATTTAATTACTCGATAGTTGTGAAATGAATATTTTCCAAATTTGACAAAAGAGACAAAAGTCATCTCAATAGATTGCATCAAGAAAAAAGTGCGAAAAAGGAGCCATCAAGATGCAATTGCCGATAGTGAATGTAGCGCCACTGGTCAGGGAGCATAGCGAAACCTTTCGTTCAGTATTTGCCAATCGTAAACAGTTTCGCCACTTTGAAAACTATCTGACGGGTCTGATGGTCTTGGACAACAAAAGCATGGCAAATATTGCCCGCTGCATTCTAGATAGTGCAGATAAGACGAATATATCACGGTATTTGAGTGAAGCTCCTTGGCGAGCCGAAAAAACTCAATGATGAGCGTATAGGTTACATGAAGTCAGAGACAGCACAATACCAACGTTCAGAGTCAGAATCGGTATTAGCGATTGACGATACACTATGTGAACACGTGGGAAGTCTGTTCGAGTATATCGATACACACTACAATCATAGCAATGGTCAGCATCCACTGGCTCATAACTTAGTCACAAGTCACTATGTCAGTGGCGCTGTTCGTTTTCCGGTCGATGCAAGTATCTACCGACGGTACGAAGAGTTTACCGACTGGGAAGCATTTGTGGAAAACCATTTCCCAGTGACTGAGATTCCCAAGAAAAAGAAAGAACGAACCGCTTTTCATAAACGAGTGGATAGCCACCTATTAACTGACCCGCCTTTCGAGGGCTAGACGAAGCGTTTAAGACCAAGATAACCATTGCCAGTGAACTGGTTGAAAAGCTGTTGAACGAACCCTTATCTTTGGTTGGGCTCTTCGATGGTTGGTATCTCGCTCCAGATCTTCTAGCTGTACTCGATCGTCTGAATAAAGATTGGATCAGCATCTTGAAGTGCAATCGCAATCTGGAGACAAATAGCTTTCGTTTGCGAGATGAAGACGGTCAGCCGATAACTTTCGAGGGGCCACATATTAAAGTCAAAGAGTTGGTCCCCTACATCCCCCAGAATGCCTACAAACCTGTCACCATTGATGGTCGTACTTACTATACCTTTACCATGACTGTGCGTATCCCTTCTATCGGCAAGGTACGCATCGTGATTAGTTTTGATAATCCTGAATTGGGGGTGGTTCAAAATTAGGTTTACACTTTTGATATATAGACAAAAATCTATATGAGACCGTTTTCTCTCTGAGAACCGGCGAAATCAGAGAATATAAACGTTCTTTCTGTTTCTAAAAGTGTAAACCTATCTATCCAGCTAAAATGAACCACCCCCTGAATTGCAAGGCAATTAGGCCGTTTTAGTGACCAATCGCACTGATTGTAATGCCAAACGCATTCTCTCGATTTACCTGCTTCGTTGGCCTATCGAGACGGTTTATCAGGATGGTAAACAACTGCTTGGCCTTGATGAATATTGCATGCGACCTGCCCACGCCTTTCAAAAACATTGGTCTCTGGTCTTCGTGGCTTATTCTCTCTTGCACCTTGATTGTTTGGGACCATCATTGGCTAAAACTCAATTCTCGCCCAGCAAATCCCTTGGTGAGGCTACTCGGCAGCAAGCTCAGTCACTAATTCAAGATCTCATCTTGACTGCACATCATGCCTTGAATGACGGACAGGAGATTGCAGAGGTCTTCGCTACCCTTTTCGCCAAACAGCAGGCCTGCTCTGCTTAATTTTGACTTTGTCAAATCCGGCACCTGCTCAAAATACAACTATCGAGTTATTATCATTATTTTGGAGGAATCAAATGAAAACACGAGCAGCTGTCGCTTGGGAAGCTGGGAAACCGTTGTCGATCGAAGAAGTCGATCTAGATGGCCCAAAGGATGGTGAAGTTCTGATTCAAATCAAGGCCACCGGTGTCTGTCACACCGATGCATTCACTTTGTCCGGTGACGATCCCGAAGGTGTCTTTCCCTCTATCCTCGGTCACGAAGGTGCGGGCGTGGTGCAAGAAGTAGGAGCGGGCGTCACGACAGTGAATCCTGGCGACCATGTGATCCCACTCTATACGCCCGAATGTGGCGAATGTAAGTTCTGCAAATCAGGCAAGACCAATCTGTGTCAAAAGATCCGCGTGACGCAGGGACAGGGTCTCATGCCAGATGGAACCTCGCGTTTCTCTCAAAACGGCACAACGATCTATCACTTTATGGGCACATCAACCTTTTCCGAATATACGGTTGTGCCGGAGATAGCCGTTGCCAAAATCAGCCAAGATGCACCATTGGATAAGGTCTGTTTGTTGGGATGCGGCATCACGACCGGTATTGGTGCCGTGCTGAATACGGCCAAAGTAGAGCCGGGATCGACTGTGGCCGTCTTTGGGTTGGGCGGTGTTGGCTTAAGCGTGCTCCAGGGAGCTAAGATGGTTAAAGCAGCACGCATTTTGGCCATTGACACCAATCCTGCCAAAGAGGAGTTTGCTCGCCAGATGGGTGCCACAGACTTTGTCAATCCCAAAGACCATGATGAACCAATTCAGGACGTCATTGTGGAGATGACTGATGGCGGTGTTGACTACTCTTTTGAGGCTATTGGAAATGTCAACACCATGCGCGCAGCGCTTGAATGCTGCCACAAAGGTTGGGGCGAATCAACGATTATCGGTGTCGCTGGCTCGGGCCAGGAGATTTCGACGCGACCATTCCAATTGGTAACTGGGCGGGTCTGGCGCGGCACTGCCTTTGGCGGTGTAAAAGGGCGATCACAGTTGCCAGGTATGGTGCTTAAATACATGGACGGCGACATTAAGATTGATCAATTGGTCACACACGACCTACCATTCGAAGACGTAAACAAGGCATTTGATCTGATGCACGACGGCAAGAGCATTCGAGCTGTTTTGCATTATTAGACTTTAGGATATTAATGGTTGATGATGAATAGTGCATGATAAGACCGTATTCGTGATCATTTCAGATACATGACATACCTATTTGTTCACGATACACTGACGAATCTTACAATCCACTATCTACCATCAACCATCCACAATTGAATACGAACGATCCATCACCCAAACACCCGGACCCACAATTATGAATCAACTCGACCGCATAAAAAGCTTTGGCGGTTGGGTAGAGGTCTATACTCATTCATCGGACAGCTGTCGGTGTGACATGACGTTTGCCGTCTATGTTCCACCACAAGCTGAGACCGACTCAGTCCCTGTACTTTACTGGCTTTCTGGCCTCACCTGCACACACGAAAACTTCATCACCAAAGCTGGCGCACAGCAATTCGCAGCCCAGCGTGGTCTCTTGCTCGTTGTACCCGATACAAGCCCGCGCGGTGATGATGTAGCCGATGATGAAGGTTATGATATGGGTAAAGGGGCGGGATTTTACTTGAACGCCACCGAATCACCCTGGTCTGCTCATTATCAAATGTATGACTATATTGTAACCGAATTGCCAGCCCTCATCCAGGAAAATTTCCCGATCCAACCCGGTGTAGAAAGTATCTTTGGCCATTCCATGGGGGGTCATGGTGCATTGACGATTGCTTTGAAAAACCCTGGTCGCTTCCGCTCGGTTTCTGCTTTTGCACCAATATGTGCACCAACTCAATGCCCTTGGGGAGAGAAAGGGTTTTCTAACTATTTGGGCAAAGACAAAAATGCCTGGTTACAGTATGACGCCAATCATCTGATTCAAGAGGCAAGTGAGCGTCTACCGATGATGATTGATCAAGGTGCGGACGATGGCTTCTTGGCTGAACAACTGCACTTTGACACCTTCCAGAAAACTTGTGAGCGCGTTGGCTATCCGATCACGGCGCGGCTGCAACCCGGATACGATCACAGTTACTATTTTATCGCGACCTTTATGGAGGAGCATATCGATTTTCACGCTGTGGCATTGGCATCACGCAGTTGATGTTCAAATTTTATAAACGTCACTTCGCAAGAGATGTCCATATTGACACTGTTTGGCTTTTCTATTCCCCTAAAATGAGGCTAATTACATTGATCACTTTACTTCGCTTGACGTCTCTGTCACTCTTCGTCATATTTGGCCTGACCGGTTGTGTGATTGAAGAATACGTTGAACCAGAAACAATTGAATATTTCTTCGAGAAAAAAGAACCCTCACCCAATACACAAACCCTTTCCCACTTACAGAATGCATCCCGACTTCAAGGAGATGTGGAAGCCTATCTACAGGAGTATCAACCTGGCCCAATACCGCGCCTTTTTCAGACAACCTACATTTATGATCGCAACGGAATTCTCATTGCCGAGCTTTTTGACGAAGGTCGTCGTGAATGGGTCTCGCTGGAACAAATTTCTCCTTTTCTGATTGAAGCGACGATTGCCACTGAAGACGCAACCTTCTATACGAACCTTGGCGTTGATCCGTTCCGGGTAGCCAGTGCAGCATTCCAGAATGTCAAAGAGGGTAAAATAGTTTCTGGTGCAAGTACCATTACGATGCAGCTGGCGCGCAACCTCTTTATGACACTAAATGAGCGCACAGAACGGAGCTTTGAACGCAAAAGCGCCGAGGCAGCCATCGCCCGGGAGTTGACGCGTTTCTATACAAAAGACGATCTGTTGGAAATGTATCTAAATCTTCTCAATTACGGTCGTTTGGCGTATGGTCCTGAAGCAGCTGCGCAGGTCTACTTTGGCAAATCCGCAGCTGAATTATCTAGAGGCGAAGCAATTTTTTTGGCGGGTCTTCCGCAGCAACCGGCCGAACTAGATCCATTTCGAAATATGCCAGCCGCTAAGCGGCGTCAGCGTCAAGTACTTGATATTATGGTGCGTAAGCTTAAGTTGACGCAGATGGAAGCCGATCGCATCTATACCGAACCACTCGCCATTCGAAGCGAACCAGGGCTTTCTCCAAATCTGGCCCCCCATTTCGTCCAATATCTGGAAGACAAAATCGATGCTCGTCTCGGAGATCAATATCTACGGCGTTCGGGGTTGCATATCTATACGACACTCGATTTACGTTTCCAAGAGTTGGCCCAGGGAATCGCACGCGAAAAAGTCGCCCAACGACGATCACATCACGGCATGAATAATGCAGCACTGGTTGCAATGCACGTGGAGACAGGAGAAGTTCTCGCATTAATGGGAAGCCTTGATTTCGATGATCCATCGATCGATGGCCAAGTGAATGTTGCACTGAGCCCACGTCAACCGGGCAGCACTATGAAGCCATTGCTTTTTGCCACGGCCATCAATGATCTCCTGCTGAGTCCAGCCACAGTTTTGTGGGATACACCGGTATCGTATCATGTTGGATCGGGGGTTCCCTACAAGCCACGCAATTATGATAACAGATTTCACGGATTGGTCACCGTGCGCACAGCTCTGTCCAATAGTTACAATGTTCCAGCCGTCAAGGTCATCAATGCACTCGGTGTACGGCGGATGGTCGAGTCTTCTCGGCGGTTGGGGCTCAGAAGCTTGTCGCGCCCTGTGAAAACCTACGGATTGGCCTTATCACTTGGTGATAGCGAAGTCACGTTGCTCGATATGACGACATCTTACCGAACGATTGCCAATGGGGGACTCTATTCAGAACCCAAGACAGTTGTGGCCGCGGTTGACAAGCAAGGAGAGACATCACTCATTGCAACCAAGCTCCTTGAGGCCGATCAGATCGAGCCGTCAGCCCAGGTCATTTCCTCTGGTGCGGCATTTGTCATTACAGATATTTTGAGCGATAACGAGGCCCGCAGCCCCACATTTGGCAGAAACAGCCGCTTGAAGCTCGAGAGGCCAGCGGCGGCAAAAACCGGCACAACCACCAATTGGCGCGATAATTGGACGATTGGGTACACTCGTTATCTTGTGACTGGCGTTTGGGTTGGTAACAGTGATGGACGACCCATGCGCAACACCACGGGGGCGTCCGGTGCCGCTCCCATCTGGCATGATTTTATGGATGCAGTTATTGCAGAACCCAAACTGCTCGAAGCATTGAATATTCCCAGAGACAGCCAAAGTGACGACACTTGGGAATTTGATCCACCGCCCGATGTGGAAAAACATGCTGAATGCAGAGGATCATTGCCTTGTCGTAAAGAGGGTGAGTACTTTACCCTCGACTGGCTCAATGCCCTCGGTGATGCCGGCCCGTTGGGGGATACAGTTTTGACGGCTGAAACGATCCCAGTTCATGCAGATCGTGCTGGCAACCCGTGGATGGCGGTCTATTGTATGCCAGATGGGATTAAGAAAGATGAAAGGATATTGCGGGGCTTGAAAGAGCGGACTTTGGTGAACCTGGTGGGGCGTACCGGAATTGGTCAATCAGGGGATATGAGCCAATCTGATAGCCAACTCTATGAACAGGCCGGTTTCTTTCGACGCGTCTTTAATCAGGATGTAGGTGGAACGGAACTCGTCTTTTATCCCGAAATAGAGTTAGAACAATTTCGCACCATATCGTGGGGCAGTCGTCGAGGAGTAGGCGTTTATATTGGACGTTGTGCTGACCTCACCTATTATACAGTCCAGCCTGGTGATTATTGGTCCAGTATTGCAAAAAGCATCGGCTTGAATGCACGAGAGTTACAGGGCGCCAACGCCCACATAATGCGCAGAGGTGGTACTTTGCATCCAGGACAGCGTCTCCTTGTTCCTGAGGGTCACGTTGTTCGGGTTGCAAAAAGTGGGCCAGCCTATGTCGTCCAAAGCGGCGACACGTGGAACAGCATCAGCAACAATTTTGAGATCTCATTAGGCCTTCTGCTGGCGACAAACCCGGATGTTGTTCGGCCAGGTTATTTGCTACGTCCGGGTGACAAATTATTGATTCCGGACCTTGATTTGCCTGACACGGAACAGACCGACCTGAGCCAAATAGGAACCAGCGTCGGTTCTTGATGATATGACATCGATCACGAACCTTTCTGTGCATCATGCCTCGACTGCAGCACAGCTGCACATTGCGGGACAACCAGGAACTTTTTTAACGAGACTTGGACCGGATGTGTTGACCGTTCTTTATCAGGTTTTGCCTCAATCGACATTGGGCTTTGGGTTCGCTGCCACAGGTCGGTGTCATGAAATACAAGGGTTTGTCAGCGCAACGACCAGCGTTGGACACCTCTTTACTCAACTTGGAACTCGTTATCTTGGGCAATTTTTGCCACCGCTGTTCAATCGATTTGTTCGTCAACCGACACTACTTTTTCAGAGCATCCAAACTGTGTTCTATCCATTTCTTGCCCGCGATCATCACACGACAAGAGCTCAATCATCCGCAGAGCTTCTTTCAATTATGGTTGAACCGAGTCGACGGGGTCAGGGAATTGGAACAACGCTTCTACAAGCCCTTGTGGCTGAATGCAATCACCGCGCGATTACCGCATTGGATGTTACGGTCGATGCTCAAAATCGCGGTGCACGACGCTTCTACGAGCGACATCACTTTGTATTCCAGAAACAGTTTCAACTCTATGGTCGAACCATGTGTCTCTACCGGCGAGCGGTTCTTGATTCGTGACACGCGAGAATTTTGCCAAGCTCTTGAAACTAGATCGGAAACGACTGCTCTTATTGGTGGGGTTGAGCGTTTTATCGATTGCTTTACTCATTGCGCTCGGAGGTGGCTGGAGAACGTTTGAAGAATTGGCCTATGCCAGCCCTACTTACCTGATCCTGGCGATTTTATTCCATTACAGTGGGTTCGCTGTCCGTGGACATCGGTGGCAGGTTCTCTTATCGATTCGAGGACATCGTCTACCCTATCGAATGGCAACTGTTTTGTTGATTAGCGGTTGGTTTGTCAGTGCCCTCGTGCCTGCGCGTGCAGGTGACCTTGTACGCATTAGCCTATTACGCTCTCCATTGGCACAATCGCCCGAAATATTATCTGTTCCAATCGCCGATAGCACAAGTTCGATTGTTCTCGAACGAGTGTTGGACATGAGCGCAATCCTGATCTTGGGTGCAAGCATTGGCATTATCTTGTTGAATGAGCAATTGCCTGATTGGGTGTCAGCAGCCTATTCGATTACACTACTCCTGCTGCTTGGCTTTATCATTACCTTGCTTCTCTCACCTCCGCTGCTCTCTTGGCTAAGCAAACGGTGGAACAATTCACTCTATCAGAAAGTTCTTGGCTTGGTGACAGAGATTGTGGAAGGATTGCGCATACTGCCCCGGTCGCCCCGAGCGGGACTACTTGTGCTATGCGAAAGCCTCTATATCTGGTTGTGCGATGCTCTGCTGTTCTGGTTCGTGATATTAAGTTTGCATGCCTACGCGCCTTTTGCCCACTCGGCATTTGTCGCGCTGACAGTCGATATTTTTGCGGCCATACCGATTACACCGGGCGGAATCGGCCAAATTGAATCTGTCTATGGCGCACTCCTGGCGTTGTTACAATCTACACAGGACAACATTACGATCACCAACATCCCAGCAGTTATCTTACTGACGCGTTTTGTGAGCTATTGGAGCTTTCTTCTCTTTAGCGGCGTTATAGCCTTTATGGCCGGAATTGGGCAAATTTTAGCCAATCATCATCAGGATGGGGCGGACAATGGTTAACAATTAATTGTTGTTTATTAATTATTCTCCTCGCTATCTCCCAATCTCCTTCGACAACAATCGCTTTAATGACTCTCTTACACACCAGATACAAACAGCACGAAACTTTCCTCCTTATCTTTCTCTTGTTCGTCAGCTTTCGCTTTCTGGCGATTTTCCTGTTTCGTCCGGGTGGCTTTATCGCCGACGCATCGGACTATGATTTCTACTATGCCTGGGGGCAGATGACGCCTCTAGGACGTCGCGTCTTCGACAATATGTGGACCGCCTATCCCCCTCTCTTCCCCGCAATCATGCTCCCCATCTTCGAATGGTCCAGCCGCATCCCCCCTTGGGTTGAACCACGTTTCTTCTTTCATACCCTCTTCGGGCTGGTCTTATTAATCTTCGAAAGCGGCAATCTTATCCTCATCTACCGTCTATCCATCAAACTCCACCCACCCATCAAACCACCCACCCATCAAACCACCCACCCATCAAACCACCCATCAAACGACCCCGTCACCTTGTCATCCTGTCATCCTGTCATCCTATCACCTCTCCTTTACGCACTCCTCTTCGTCCCCGTCTACACAATGCTTGGGTGGTTTGAGCCGCTTCCGCTCTTTTTCATGTTGTTGGGTCTCGATCTGTTGTTAAGCAGAAGGCAAATCGGCTGGATTGGGAGTGCCTTCGCCGCGGCGCTCGGCTTTCTCGTCAAATTAACGCCCATCTTGCTCCTTCCAATCGCAATCCGCTGGTTAGGAGCCAGGTTAAGCTGGCGGGCAGCAAGAAAAGAATGGTTCAATCGCCAATCGACGGGCAACCTGCTGCGACCAACGCTCTATTGTCTAATCTTCATCATCACTGTTGTAGGAATCGGGTATCCTTTGGTTCAAGCAAATCCGCGACTCGCGCTGAGCAGCTTTCAGATCCAAAGTATCCGGCCACCCTGGCAGAGCATTTGGGCATTATTCGATGGCTATTACGAAGCTGGTATTGTCCCGCTACGCATGGATAATCTTGTGGGGCTAGAAGGCCCTCTCTGGGAGAGTCAGTTGCCTTGGAGTTGGATTACACTTGGTTTTGCATTCATTTTGTTCTTTCTCTACACGCGATCTTTTGATTGGCAACAGCCACGCACACCACTTGCCTTTGCTGCAATCAGCATCATTCTACTCTTTCTCTACAGCAAAGGTTGGAGTCCCCAGTTTTTGGTCTGGATCTTAGCCTTTCTTGTCTTGCTCTTGCCGACAACGCGCGGCATCCTCATTGCCATCACCCTAAGTTTCATCAATCTTGTGGAATCGGGCATCTTTTTGGTAATGTTGCCCGCAGAAATGTGGCTGCTCTGGGGAACGGTTCTTTTGCGCACCACACTGCTTGGGTTGCTAACATTGGAGTTCTTCGGTCAAATCTGGCGCCCCAGTACACATGGTCAAGTGCTACGGCGGACAGGTGTTTGGCTTTCATGGGCAACTGTTTTCTGTGCCCTACTCGGAACCATCGTCGCCACACCGCAGACCTTACAGGCCTATGAGACGCGCCGCTGGAATGAGCATCTCTGTCAAGAAGCAATTCTCTATCTGAGTGAGCAAGCGAGTTGGCCCAATTCGCTTCTGGTGAGCGGACAGATTGAAGTCTGGCGCGATCTCCATCCCTGGATGCGCACCAATTATGACATTCGCATTGTGGATGGGTATAGTCCAATTGATGAGGATCCGCATATTGTGATGGAGAAGCAGTTGACCACAATCGCTGAGCAAGGTGAATTTTGGTGGATCGACTATCGTGCACCAGGTATTGGACCAGGCGACAATGTCTTGGCGGATCGCTTTTTTAATGCGCAACATGTTCACATTTTAGAGCAACAGATTCTTGGTGGATGTGATCTCCAGCGCGTCGTTTACACCAACCCGGCTGATGCACTCGCACTCCTAGAGGTGGAAGGCGGTCCGATTCGGCTAATGAACGTGGAAAACAATGCTGCAGTTGCGGGTCAAGAGTTACATCTGGTCCTCTATTGGCAAGCAGAGTCCCCCGTTCATCAAAGCTATACGGTCTTCACACAACTCCTTGGACCAGATGGCACTCTGGTTGCCCAGCAAGATAACGTACCAGTTGAAGGGTTGGCCCCAACAGATACCTGGTCGGTCAATAAACCGATTCGCGATATCTACCGCCTCACCATCCCCAACGATGCAGAATCAGGAGATTATCATTTGCTCATCGGACTCTATCAGGATAATATACGCAGCATCGTTACGTTGCCAGATGGAACAAAGAACGATCACATTCGAATACCAATTGTGGTTGCAAAAAAATAAGGACGATTTTGTTTCTTATGAAATCACCGCAGATAACCTCCTTGACCTCACTCACACCACAAACACTTCTTCAAGGTGTAGAATCTCTCGCTGAAATCGACAACGAACTCGCGAGAATCTATGTACAGCATGGTCTGCCACCAATGTGGGATCGAGAACCAGGGTTTGCAACACTGATTCATATGATACTCGAGCAACAGGTTTCATTGGCTTCAGCCCGGGCAGCGATGGACCGGCTGTTGGAAATTGCCACCCCGCTGACGCCAGAACGCTTTCTCACATTGGATGATCAAACATTGCGGACTGTGGGATTTAGTCGTCAAAAAACAAGCTATGGTCGTTATCTTGCCCAGGCGCTGGTAGATGGCACTCTCGACTTGGATGCGCTGCTGACAATGTCGGACGATGATGCCCGCAGTGACTTGTGCCGACTGAAGGGCATCGGTCCATGGACAGCAGACGTCTATCTCCTGATGGTCATGAGGCGCCCTGACATCTGGCCCATTGGGGATCGTGCATTGGTCGTGGCGATGCGAGAAGTAAAATCTCTGCAACAAGATCCGACGCCTGACGAAATGGACGCCATCGGTGAATCATGGCGTCCTTGGCGTTCGGTGGCCGCGCGGCTTCTGTGGCATTACTACCTCAGCACCCCACGCGTCCGGGTAGGTAACGAACGTTTATCGATTCGTGCGGAGCAACTCATGTTTACGAAGATTTATATCCAAAACTATCGTTCGATTGCGAAAGCGACTGTAACCCTATCGCCGTTTACGCTGTTGATTGGTGCAAACGGTACAGGTAAATCGAATTTTCTCCGCCTTTTTAAAGATTTAGGAGGATTTCAGCCAAACAAAGATACACCGCAGTTCACCAGACACCTAAACTATGGTGACGAAATACAGAAATTCTTGATTTATGAGAATGGTGAGCAAATATGGGGATTCGATTCTAAAGGTAAACGCAGCGGACTATTCCCGAGGGATAAGATACTTCAGATCTTTAGCATCAATCCAGACTGCATTGGACGTGCTGAATCTCTTGAGCCAAATCCATCTGTGACTGAGGATGGTACAGGTGCAGTTCGGGTTCTAGACTCACTCAAAACAGGCGATCGAGAAGATCTCTTTGATCAGATTGAACGCGACCTCAAGAGATACATTCCAGAAATAGAGAAGCTCAGCTTTATTCCTGGGGAGAGAAATAAGCAACTCCAAGTCCGCGAATGCTCTATCACCAGACCAATCCCCCTACGTGAATTATCTGACGGAACTAAGCTTGTCTTAACAATTCTGACGATTATTCACCAAGAGAATCCGCCATCCTTTATTGGTCTGGAAGAGATTGATCGAGGATTGCATCCACGGCTCTTTCAACAGATTATCGAACTCTTATTCCAAATAACCGAAGAAAAAGATATCCAGATCGTGGCAACAACCCATAATCCCTATCTTGTTGATGAATTTCATGGTCGGGAAGAAGCTGTTGTCATTGTTGAAAAGGAAAACGGCGAAACGACCTTTACGACTCTAGAAGAAAGGCTTCAAGATCTGTCACCGGAGGAAGAACCGCTCGGCCACTTATGGTATTCAGGGTTTGTTGGAGGCGTTCCCGTTCAAGCAAAATGAACTATTTGTATATTCTGACCGAAGATGATAACGATGATATTTTCTATGAAGGTTGTGTCACTAAGATAACGGGAGATTCTTATGAGGCAGTCAGCAGACGGCTTCGCAAGGGGAGTGGAATATCTGCTGTGCGCGGTAGTATTCGGTTTATGATTCGAGATATTCGCCGAACGGGGTCTGTAGAAAGTACCTACTTCGTTGTCGCTATGGATAATGACCGTGCACCAGAACATCCTGAACATACTCAACTTTCTGGTCTGAGTAAATCTGACGAAAGTAAATCTTGTCGCTATTGTGAAATGCTTCGCGCGATTGAAGACGAACTTGGACCGGAGCGCGATGCATGGCCAATCCAAGGTGCGATAGCTGTACCAGTTCAAATGCTAGAAAGTTGGTTACTCTTGATCTGTGGTCATTCTGCTGGGACTCTGCCTCTTTTTGCGAAGAAGTCTCAGGATTTGGCTCGTCAGTTTTATGCTTCACAAGCCCCTCCTGATCAGCTGAAAGACTTATGTAACTTGGAACGACAGAACCGAGGTGCTTTATCAATGGGTGAATTTTGCTTGGAATGTGCATTGGATCTGCTAGATCCCGAGGTACTTGCACGAAAATCACCCAGTTTTGCTCAACTTAAAGAACAGATCGAAAAGTGGTGATATGAAAAC
This sequence comes from Chloroflexi bacterium TSY, assembly GCA_019217005.1. The sequence continues at coordinate 13,610 of JAHBNG010000092.1, read as the reverse complement.
TTCTCCAAACGTTCTCTGGATCTATTGCGACGAACTCCGTACCGATGCACTTGGCTGCTATGGCAATCCATATACCGATATCCAAACACCCCATATCGACTCGATTGCAGAGAGAGGTGTACGCTTTGACAATTGTTTCTGCAATTCACCAGTCTGTGTGGCTTCGCGCGCTGCTATTTTGACGGGGCTCTATCCTCATCAGACCGGCATCTATCACAACGAAGCTGTTTGGCCCAACTATCAATTTGCGCAGCAATTTCCAGAGGGATTCCAAACGATTCCGAGTGTTTTGGCAGAAAACGGTTATCAGACTGCAAACTTTGGCAAAGTCCACGTTCCCAAAGCACTTCAACATTGGGGACACTCCAATCCGGTTGGGTCAGGTATGCAGGAATTTTTCCAAGAAATCGATCCCGCAACGCTTCAGATGATTCGTCCTCCAGGTATCCCCACCGTGGTCGGTGGTATCTATCCTGGTGATCGGCCTTATCCACCAACACAGGTGACAGACAATACCATTGAGTGGATCGACCTGCGAGACGAACCCTGGTTGGCGCGTGTCTCCTACCTACAGCCCCACACGCCAGTTTTCCCGCCGCCGCCCCATGATACCCAATACCTCAAGGCCAATTTCCCAGATCATGCAGAGCTGAACCCTGCGCTCAGCCAGTTTGAGCAGCGATTTGCCGAGATCATTGGGACACACAAGATGTCAGGTCGCGATCTATTCCTGGCCCACGTCTACTACTATGGATTGGTGGCCTGGATCGATGAGCAAGTAGGGCGGCTGTTGGATTATTTGCGCAGACACGGACAGCTCGAACGCACGATCATCATTTTCGAGTCCGATCATGGCGCATCGTTGGGTGAATGGGGTCGTTTTCAAAAGCAGACCTTTGCACCGGAAAGCCACCGTGTGCCCCGCTTAATCTCTTGGGCCGGTACGCTCGCTGGAGGACAAACGCGCGAAGATATCAGCGAAAGCTTGGACTTGGCTCGTACACTCTTCAGCTTGCTAGAGCTCGAAACGCCTACTCAATTCAACGGCCGTGATCTCTTCAATGATTCTGCTCCAGAAGCGGTCTATGCCTCCATTGGTTATGGCTTTTCCGATAGTCGTTCCTTCCCGAATTTGGGCGTAGGTGATTATGGTGATGAACATGGGTGGCCACGACGTGCCTGCATCCGCACTGAGCGCTACCGACTCGACAAGAATGTGCGGTTGGATGGAGAAGCGGTTGACGCAGCTCACGAGGATGTTTTCCTGACCGATGTACTGGCCGATCCAAGTGAGAGTCAAAACCTGGCCGCCAACCCGACCCTAGCTAATGTTGTGATAAGGCTTTCTGGTCTACTGGACACCCATCTGGATGGCGCTGTTGAAGTGCCGCAAGCATGGACACAACGAAATGAGAAAGCTGTGTCGTGATGAACGGTATTCGTGCTCGGCTCAGTAATTGATGTCGTATGGCAACGTAACAAAGTCTATCTCTTATAGAGAAGTCACTTAAACTCCGTACTTTCGCAGCATTTTTTACTCTGGCAGAATTGCGGACAAAAGTACGAAGTTTAAAGGGTCTTCGCGACAAAGTGTACAAGCGATGAATTCGTGATGCGTAATACGTGGTGCGTCAATCCAGCACGCACCACGTATTACGCATCACGTTGTCAAGTACACTATCTCGCGTAGAGCCAGTTTAAATAAATAATGTGACTATTTTGATTCGTATGGCTCAGTTCTTGTATCAATTAGTTCGGCTTCACTGATACTAATTTCCCCTGTGTCATGACGTTGTCTGGACTGATAAAATTCTGATCTGCTCATGCCTTGTGGCGTTTCATTTAACCCAAGGATTTTACGGAATCGATGACGAATGACCTGAAGCGCATGGACCAATGGACGTTCGCTGTGCGTTCGCGCAAAGGTATTGACGGCCGCTTCAGGACTCAGAGGAGCAAGCTCATAGCGAAGCGATAGTTTTTCGCGATGCTGCGTGATCCAGACATATAGATCAGTTTCAGTACGGCGAGGGAAGTCCCTGAGTAGATCAAATTGATGGATTGCAGCGACAACTGGCATATAGACCTTGTCATACCAACTTGCAACTGCCTCCTCCCAGGTCATGAAGTCTTCACGCCCCTGCTGTTCCACCGATATGTTGTACAAATACCGATGCACCTCAATATGCCGTAAAAGGTTTTCATAACGACCTGGTTTAGTGACACGGATTTGATGTTCGGGCCTGATTTTATCGAGTCCTGATCGATTGAGAAAGTCGGCATACTCGGCTTTAAGAATCCACTGATCGCGCGCAAAGTCATCCAGTGTCAGAGGTTCTGGCATTGAGGTTGGGATTGGTAATTCTGTCACGTACGCTTCGATCGATGTAACGCCATTGGCACGTGCCACACTGATCCGATGATTGCCATCTTTTACAAAATAGACTTCGCCAATCTTGTAGAGATCAACGGGTGGTAACCCTTCTAAAGAGTTCATCACCGCGTCAATGCGTGTCCAGCGTTCTTGGTTCACGCCAGAGCGTGGCAGAAATCGGCGTGTGAAATCGCGATAGCGTCCTACACTGCCAACAATCTGCTTCAAAGACACCGTTTGAATGCCACGTTCAATTTGTTGCCGCGCGCGCAGCCGTTTGGCGACCTCATCGAATTTGACAAGATCTCTGCTTTCACCGCTGATCCGTGCCAGCAGGTCAGCTAGTTGTGCTCGGAACGTGCTGCGTTGGAATTTCTCGCGCGATTGTGCTTGGATCTGGGGGATGATGTTTGACATGTTTTATCTTAAGAATCTCCTAATTGTCTATAGTGTCCTTTATTATTTTCACGACCCTCCACTTGTGAAAATAATCACAATAATTATACAGGATCAAATGAGCACCATGTCAAATGAAGTAATACTCAGGTGATCCTTTTGACTTACGGACGCGTGACAAAATTTATTCGTTGGGGGTGCTAGTCAAATGCAGTTTGCCTAGGAATGATCTACACAACCTCAGTATAGAAATGCAAACGGGCCAGTCTTTTCAGACCGGCCCGCCCTCATGAGGATGATGCCAAGAAATCGTCGCGTGGGCGATTTCCTCGCTGTATTTGACGAAGCGCCGATATAATGGCTGGAAAATGGTTTTTGACTTCACATTAGTGAATCACTACTCATCTCCCAAATGTGTGAAAATCAACGGTTTCCTTAAAAGAAGACGGTTGGTATTGCACATCGATGATAGATAAGCTTGATTGATCATTCTATCAGCGCTTGCGATAGAGTACGGAAAACTTGAACTCCGGAATAATAAAAAATAAAATGGTAATAAATGAGATTGGGTCAAGTTTTTCGTCTCTACTTTATACCAATGCCACCTTTACTTTACTTTCTGGTAAAAGAAAAGAGATGAGGTGAGAAATGTGACAAAAAGCGGTTAGCAGTTCATCCTAAAGGTAGAGAACCCAAAAAGGAGGAAGGAATGCTAACCGCGCCAGAAATAACTATAGCAGTACTGATGAATGTATTGCAAGTAACGCCGATGGGAACAAACGTAAATGTAATGCGTCTGATGTGGGCAATGCTGAATGGGTCGTTTCTGAAAAGTCGAGGAGCAATCCATAGCGCATTGAAAGAAAGCGGGTTTGAAGATGAGGAGCTCCGGCGAAGCTGGTGGAGCTGATATGGATCATGGGATATCACAAGTCTGCTGGGGTCGTGGCAAGAAGAAGTGGAAAGGGGAATGGGAGGCAAAAAAGTTAGAAGGGTACCGAGTGAAAAGCATAGATATCACAGGGTTCTGGCGACCGAAGCTGCAAGGGAAAGTGAACCGACTCTATAACTCAACGGCTCGTCGGCATTGCCCGCGCTCATCTTTGGAGTGATGATAAGCTCGGGGAGATAGGCGGGAAGCGAGTGCCACTGCTCAAGGCAATCATGAGATGCACGGTTGGAACAAAGGAAAGTGAGTTTCGGAAAAGCTGCTGAAAGAGACGAAGAAATCACTGGAGTCAGACGAAGTGGCGGTGGTCGATGCCGGGTTTACAATCAGAGAAATGCTAGAAAGCGGCATAGACCGATTTGTCCTGCGGGAAGCCATTAACTGCACAGTGCGCCGCAATGAGTTCCCCAAACGCAAAGAAAAGGCAGACCACCTGAATATGGTGATATTGTGCGTCCGCTCTCGCAGCTATAAGGGAAAGCGACTCGAGGCTACAACTCCGGACTCGTCTGGTCGCTTTCTATAGTGGTCGCCTGATTTGCTATCAAGCATGGCACAATCTCGTCCCCAGAACAACCAAGGTGGATACAGCCAACCGTACCTACTCGATTTACGTCATTCAGGATCCGGCCTACAACACACCTTTGGTTTTGGCGACCGTTATGACTTTGCAGCCTGAAACCATTTATCTTGTCTACCTGGAACGCTGGCCTGTTGAACATCCCCCCTTGGCTTCCAAGCAGATGATTGGCTTACATCGTCAATTTGTTCATGCCGATGAGGCTTGTTTCCGCTTACCTGAACTGGGGCTGCTGGCTGGCAATCTTCTTTCCCATTTAGCCGCTTCTCTTCCTCCCATACCGACTGGCTACTGGGATCGAGAGCCTCAATCCACTCCCGGCAGGCTGCGCCGTGTTCTCTCGAGTGCTCTTTTTCCAACTCCTGACCAACTCGACCCTGACTTTCGGAAAAAGGCCTCGGTTTCACACCATTTCCCTAAAGGCGTTCTCGCTCATCGCCGCCTCAATGCCGCTGCTTAAACTAGCCGAGCACTATTTTTACATTTTATCCCGTTTTTTCAGGGTGGATTCTTTTTTCCGCCCCTTTCGGTTTGCCCTTTGTCACTCAAGCCTTTACCAGAAAGTAAAGTTTTATCATTTTTTGCATATTACCACTAAAAATCCACGGGCAGGATGTAGACGGATACTTCAGCTCTCTGGCTGACCAGCTGAGATGCTGACAAGCTTCTGTTTCGCGTGGAAAAACATTCTCTGAACATCTATAGTACGATGATGCATTCAGGATTTCAAGAAGCACTGACCAACAATATCTGGGTCGGTTTTACCAATGTGTATTCAACATGAACTGGTTTCTCCATAAAAGCTTGTACGTCATGCATCCCGCCATAGCCCTTTTTGTATCGCTCGACACGAGCGGAGAAACGGATCACGTCACCACGTGAGAGATCGCCCAATTTTTGGAATCCTTTGCCATAACCAAACCAGACATAGGGTGTGACAATTTGACTGGTACTTGCATCTTCAATGTCTGTCAGCAGGATGGTCTGTTCCTCTTCGCCATCCTCCGGTGACTGTCGTGTTCCAAACCGTTCAAACCTTCCGAGGAAGGTTTTCCGTTTGCCGTCAAATTTCTTCAGCGTGTTCCGTGTTGTCAAATGATTATTTCCTCTCGATCCAATATGTATAAGTCGCTGGTTCCGTTGTCACAGGTGCCAACGCACTAATTGTCAAGACGACTGTCCGACCATTGCCAAGATTTTCAACATCGAACGTTGCTTGTCCGTTGGCATCGACAGCGATACGACGCACCTCAGTTAGCAGATTCTCTTCCAGCTCTAGAACCTGCAATAACCAACGCTGACTCAACTGGTTGTCGGTTAGCAGCCAACCTTCACTCTCCCAATCGCCAGTGCCTTGCTCAAAGTCGATGGCGTATCCGATCGCTGGAATTTCAATGTCATCGACCAACCAACCACTGCTATTCACTGCATCATCAGTTATATATTCGAACCGCACGTAGACTTCCTCGCCAGCATAGGGTGTCAGATCAAATCGCTCTGTGATCCATCCAGCGGACTGAGTATCAAAATTCTCATCGTCTGCGTCGACGCTTTTTCCTGTATAGGCCGCACCAAAGCTATTGCCGCTTGGATTTTCCAAGGTTGTATTCTGCCCTTCCAGAATATCCCATTTTTGACCATCTCGACTCGCCAAAACGTAGCCATAATCATAGTCGATCTCGATCTCCCACCACATTGCGGCCGACATCTCAATCGGCGTCCCTATATTTAGCCCTGTGAAATCAAAACGGCGAGTCAAATGACTGTCCGAATCATCTCCTCGATTGCTCCACCAGCTATACCGTCCACTGTAGGCTGTTGTGTTGGCCAAACGGGTCTTGGATTGTCCTTCAAAATTGATAACAATATCCCCTTCGCCTTTGAGCAAAATATAGTCAGCGGCATGGTTGTTGACATTGGTTTCGATAGGTTCAACGGGATAGCTATCCAATTCTTGTTCGAGACGTGGTGCCGGATGCTCAAATTTATGATATCCAAAGACGCCATCAAAACCCAGCGCATTGGGGTCGTCTATGTAATTGGCCGCAATCCAATCTGCAAAAACATCTTCAAATTGCAAGTCTAAGCCCGATTCGGCTAATGTCGCAGTCACTCCTTCAGCCCCATTGGCCGGATGTGCAACAAGCGCCCGAGTCATTTCAGGGCCAAAGCGCTGGGCAAAGTAGGCAACAAAGAGATAGGCACTGCCATAATGTTCAGAATTACCACCTGTTACTTCATTCCAGGTATTGAGTTGTGTATCTGGCTGCCGACTAAATGAACGGACAAAGGTGATATCCGGTGGATAATCTGCCACTTCCTGCGCAAACTCGCTAAATCCTTCATTGATCCAAGTCTCTTCGTTGCGATCATTGGCCCAATGAACCATATGCTGAAATTCATGCGCAAGCACAGTTTCATACGCGTCATAACTGCGGAGGCCATTCAACCAGCGGAGATTGATATAGAACATCTCCTTTTCATTGGAGAAAGGATTTGCCAGGCGACTGTATTGGTCAGCGCTGCTAAAGTATCCTGCAACACCACTTCCTGTTCCAACCGAGTGGAGAATATGCAGACGCGGATCATTGTCGATCCCCGGAGAGGCTTCGTCGCCAAAGAAGGCTTTTTCAGCGGGGTAGGCAACTTCGCTGAATCGGTCAATCGAAGCACTCAGTTTGTCCAAATCATAATTCTGATTGATCTCAACCCATGCATAGGCAACGTCGGTCCGATAGACTAACTCTGCTGTGATCTGGCTATTGGAGTTGTTTTGGGAATTATGCACCCAAAAGTCTAATCGATCCCCGACCTCATACGCTCTACTACCATCTTCAACGACTAGCGGAATCTCATCGATGTCGGGACGCAAGCGCAAAGAGATGGCGCGCAAATCGCGTGTAGGCATGGTGACAAGGCGGATCTGCTCTTCGGTTGACAAGCTGCTTATGTCGAGCTGTGGAGCGGGGGTGGCAATGCCAACGGGTGCGTTGAGTCCAGAACCGCCAGCGGCTGGGCGTTCTGTTGATGCAGTGGATAGATTTTCACCGGGCGTTGAGGTTGCGCGCGGTCGTTCCGCGCGCAGCGGCCCGCGATCCCGGCTACAGGCAACGAGCGAAACAGCAGCGATAATGAACAGAATCAGAATATGCCGAGCACTGCCATAGACGAGAATAGATTTGACCACTTTCAGCCGGGTGGAATAGGGGAATTTATTTTCATCTATGGACGAGTGCGGTATAAATCGTGGGAGTTGGGTTCGACTCAAATTTTTCATTCGGCAATGGTATCATAGAATCAGCAATCTTGTCGTGATGCGGACCACCAAGTTCTATTCAAGTAGCACGATGGTTGGCAGGGTACAGGCAGAGGCGAAGGCAAAGGCAGGTACTGTCGAGGCTTCTTCCTTCGCCTCTGCCTCAGCCTTCCTCCTAGGAGTTTGAAAAGAGCGATCCTTCATCTTCGGTCTCAACCAACAAACCTTCGGCGTTTAGCGCTTCTTCTGCCGATTCATACGCTGCCCGCCAATCCCCATCGTGCTGCAAGATCCGATAAACCGTAAACGCGTCATGCGCACGTCGCCGGATCTGTCCCGTTGTTTCATCTATGTATTCATCACTATAGAGTTCATCGTTGGTGCTAAAATGAACTGATAGCTCAGGCGCGCCGTCTTCGCGGGCAGGAAAAACCGTGACTGAAGATTGATGGCGATTGCGACCAGGCCGTGCCAAACGAACCAGGTTCTCAGATTCAAAGCTGATCTGATATCCGTGACCTGTTAGCAGATCCACCAAACTATAGTGTCGGTTGAAGATCGCTCGAATGCTGTGATCATCGTTTGCCCTGGCGCTTCTTTGCATCGCCGCCGAGACGTTGCGCGGACGATTTTCGTGCAACCAATCGCTGACCAATTCCTGTAAAGCATGATAGTCATAGAGTTGATCAAAGTCAGCTTTAACAAAATCAACTTTCGGATGTTGGAGACCAAATCCTGGTTTCATATTATACGTACCGGGCATGCGCAGAACACGCCGCAGATCGGAGGCACCAGGATCACCCCTAACCATCTGTACCCAGCCATGCTGAATGGCTTGCACATCTCCTCGATTGACTTCGTCTACGGGCACTGGGTTGCGCAGCAGCCAATAGCAGTGATAACCACCACCACTGTCGACGATGATGCTGGGCTCAATATCAAGCCCATGAATCATCTGCAACGTGCGCTGCTTGAATCTGTCTGGCGTTCGATAAAACGCCTCCTCTTTGGCTGCTCGCACGGCTTTCCGCTGCCCAATGTCGCTCAAGCGATTGAAGTCAGCGGGGAGCTCTGCCACAAACTCAGGGAGTCGTACGTAGTCTTTGCCATCGTACTCCGCAAACAAGGCATTGACGGCTGTGATGTAGTCTAACTGGCTGCTGATGTAGCGAGGATCCTTGTTGCCACTTGTATTCTGCGGCGGAATCTGCGCAAGTGGATTCACCGCAAAGAAGACATTGTTTTTGTGCCAATGACGTGGAATGATCCGTCGCGGGCAGTGGGCACAACGCTCAATGTTAAACCAATATGATTGGTGACCCGCATCTGTCCACAAATGGGAGACTATCCCATCGCGGTGTAGATGTTGAAAGAGACGCTCTGTATTCGTTTGTGGTGGGGAGTCTGATTGTGCAGATAAATTTTTCTGCTGGTTGAAGTTTTTCAATAGATCAAAATTGATCGATCCGGAGCGGATGTTCATCATCTGTCTCGCCTTTCTCTATATGGTCAAATCGCATTCTTAAAGGGAACATCTGTTCTAAATTGTACCATATTTTCTCATGCAGGTCAAGCGCAGAAATGAACGTGGAAATTGCCAATTTCTATATCAAGTCTAGAAAATATGGACAGATTTAGGTGGAAATTGTTTGCAATTTAGATGAAGATTTGAGGAGATTTTAGTCTGGTTGGGGATTCTGCGTGATGGATTAGAAACTTATTATACAGGATAACAGAGTCAATCCGGAAATAGGTTGGCAAAAGCTTTCAAGATGGTTCGTTGCTCCGTTTGAACAAGCACAGAAAATCGTAGTCACGCCTGCTTTGGCAAATTCATCTAACTCATTACGCGATTTGGGAGCAATTGCGGACTACTCAAAATCTTAAGGACGGCACATCCGAATTCGGGTTCCCCGACTTCAGCAAACGCGGGCAGGTGCGTGGCGTCTTTGATGGGCGCTACAAGTTTGGGCGCTACTTCTCAGCGCTCAACTACCAGCGCCCCACCACGCTGCAAGATCTGCTCGATAACAACGATAGCGCAGCAGCGGGCCTTTGGTCAGCACAAGCTCGATTCGCTGCCCCAATATTGTCGAGAATGTGAAGTCCGTCTGAACGATCATGCGCCATCATTATAGCTGATGGCGTTAAAGCCATTGATGGGTTCGATTCCCTGATCAACATCATAGGTTGGGAGCTCCATGTCTTTCGATCCGGGTTTGGTATGGGTGCCGCCAGGAATCGGTAGCCCCGTGTAATCGGTGTCATAACTTCACCCCATTGTTGCGCAGGAAAGTATGCCATTCCAACTCGTCAGCAAGGTCAAAGCCGTCTGGCCAGAATTCATTGTCACGGCCATTGGCGAAGATGTGGAAGCGTTCCTAGTCGACTAGGACTAAGAGAATGTTTAGCATCCCCTGGGCTGCGGCTGATACCTGTTGTGTCTGTTGCTGCGCTTCACCACCATTACTAACCAGCGGTAAGAACGTTTTGCTTTGACCTGTTGTTCCATTGGTTGTTCGTGTTCGGTACTCACAGATCGTCTCCTATGCTGATTGCTTACAAATAGATGGTTGTAACGTATCTCACCGCGGTATGACAATAGTGTAGCGGCTGCTGGGCACGAAGTCTATCGCCCAAATGCGGTATACAGTGGGGTATTCTGGATGAGGGAAATGGGGTATCGAAAAGGCAACATTGGTAAAGTGGGGTAGTATGCCTATAATGATATGCTAGGCACAACAACTCAAAGGAGATCAACATGGCGCTAAAATTTCTGAATATCCCAGAGCAGGATGCAATACGGGTCGATCCGGGTGCGATTCATCGCCAGGTGTTTACAATCCTGCGCGCGGTCAACGTGCCGGACAATCATGCCCAAATCACGGCTGAAATTCTGACATCGGCCAGCCTACGTGGTGTGGATACCCACGGTGTCGGTAACGTGACGGGCTATGTACAGGCCATCGAGAATGGCCGATACACGATTCCACAGTCGGTCGAAACCATTTCCGAGTCGGCCACGACCGCCTTGTTGGATTGTGGGAATGGTCTGGGATTTGTCGCTGCACACCGCGCCATGGAGATCTCGATTGCGAAGGCTCAGCAACATGGCGTAGGTATGGCCACTGTGCGCAACGGGCATCATATCGGCATGGTTGGGTACTATCCGATGATGGCCGTAGAGCAGGATATGATTGGCATGGCGATCACGAATGCCTCGCGTTCTATGCGTCCAGCCCAAGGCGCGCATCCCCGGCTGGGCACGAATCCCATTGCCTTTGGCGCGCCAGCTGGCATCGAACGCCCCTTCCTGCTGGATATGGCCACGACCACCGTGGCCAGCGGCAAGTTGAGTCTGGCCCGGCGGTTGGGTGTTCCGATTCCGGAAGGATGGGCCGTGGATTCACACGGCGTTCCCATCACTGAACCACCCGTCCAACGCAGCGAATCCTGGGCACAGAATCCGCTGGGCAATAGCATCGAGCAGGGTGGTCACAAGGGGGTACGGTCTGGCCGTCATGGTCGATATTTTGGCCGGGGTTCTCTCAGGGGGCGGCTTTGGGATCCAACTGGCAAGCGGTGAAAACATGACGTGGACCATGGCGATTGACATTGCTGCCTTCCGGCCTGTCGATCAATCTAAAAAGATGATGGACGCAATGATCCAGGAATTGCATGCCACTCCACCGGAACCTGGCGCAGACCGAGTGCGGGTCGCTGGCGATCCGGAATTTGACGTAGAAGCGGAGCGCCGGGAACGCGGGATTCCCTTACATACAACACAATACGAAGCCATCGTCACCACGGCCCGCCGCGTCGGTGCCCAGGTTCTCATTTGAAATAGATGCCAATCAGGTCACTGTAGACGTAAGATACCTGTTTCTTATGAGGGGGTCCAATATGCTGTGACAAGCTAGATAGCGGCGTGATATAATGGGATTGAATCGTCACGGGCGGAGCAGAATGGTGATGACCAGGGTTGGCCGTTGAAGAGAAGGAAATGGGGTAAGAATGCGGAAATTTTCGTCGTATGGACCGATTGATACAGAACTCAATTATTATGTTCCGCGCCAGACATTGGTGGATGAGGCCGTGGGCCACCTGCTCGGTGAAGATCCGATGCGTGGTGGTCATTACATCACCGTTTGGGCTCCACGCCAACGGGGCAAAAGCTGGATTCTGTTGCAAGCCATGTTGCAACTGCGCAATGACTCGAGCTACGCCAACTTTGACGTGCTTAAGATCAATCTGGAACATTTGAAGATGACGCCGGATGTGGTGCGCATTGCTCAGGTCATTGCACGTGAGATTTGCGAAAAGCTGGCCCTCCCGCCTGTCGAGATTCAGCAACTCGATGACTTCTACACAATCTTCAGGCGCAATGCGCTGCAAAAGCCGCTGATTCTGATTCTCGACGAATTTGATGCGCTGTCGTCCGAGGCCATCACTGGTCTAGTCAGCGTCTTCCGCAATATCTACAACACACGGCGCGAACAGGTCGGCAAAACAACTGCGGAGAAGGATTATCTTCTGCATGGCATGGCGCTGATCGGGGTGCGCAGCGTGTTGGGGCTGGACAATCCGCGTGGCTCGCCCTTCAACGTGCAGCGCAGCCTGCATATTCCCAACTTGACCTTCGATGAAGTGGCGGAGATGGTTCGGTGGTATGAACGGGAGAGTGGTCAGGGCGTGGAGCCAGCCGTTATCGAGCGGCTCTATACCCAATTGCGCGGCCAGCCAGGGTTGACTTCGTGGTTTGGCGAGTTGTTGACCGAAACCTATAACGAGCAGAACCCAACGCTGACGCTGCACGATCTTGAGATCGTCGAGGCCGCAGCCACCAAACGCCTGCCCAATGCCAACATTATCAATCTCATTAGCAAAGCGACCGAAGAGGCCCATCGCGACTTCCTGATCGAACTTCTGCAAACAGATGGGAAGATCGAGTTTAACTATGACGATCCCAGCATCAACTATCTCTACATGAATGGCGTGATCGACGAAGAGGTTGTGAGCGCTGCCGAATCGTATGTGATGTTTCCCTCACCCTTTGTGCAGAAACGGCTCTTCAATCGCTTTGCGCGCGACGTTTTTCAGGACACGGGCGCACTCTATCCACCCTTTACCAAGCTCGACAACATCCTGACACCAGCGGGGCTGCACATCAAAAACATGATGCGCCTCTACGAACAGTATCTGCACAAGAATCACGGCTGGCTCTTCACAGATGCGCCGCGGCGGAGCGACATGCGCCTCTATGAAGCGGTCTATCACTTCAATCTCTATATGTGGTTGGCCCAGTTCCTGCAGCGCACTGGTGGCCGCGTGCATCCGGAGTTTCCCACTGGCAACGGACAGATCGACCTGCTCGTCCGCTATCAAGAACAGCGCTATGGATTAGAACTCAAGAGCTTTCGCAGCGACTTTGAGTATCATGCCGCGTTGGTGCAGGCCGCTCGCTACGCCCGCCAACTCGGATTGACCACAATCACCGTTATCTTCTTTGTAGAAGCAGTGGATGATGAGACGCGAACCATCTATGAAGCACCCTCTCATGATGCAGATAGGGGCGTCACGGTAGAGCCGCTCCTGGTGACGACAGTGGAATGAGTAGCGTGATTGTTTCACCTCATTGTCATCTTTTCTGCTAAAGCCCGGAAAGTAAGTTAACGTAACAGCAAAAAAGTGAGGGCACTGTAGTGGCGCCCACGCGCAGAGCAAGCTCTCTGTAGAACAAGCGATTGGGCATTTGCTTCTGAATGTGAATGCGCTTGTTCAGCGGGCTAAGGATTTGGAACAACGTGTTCGAAAGTTAGAGCAGGATTCGCGGTCCGAATTGTAGAAACAAATAGCCTCTGTTCATTAATCCAAACGGAGGCTACTTTATGAAACAGATTAGAACGCTCCTTGGACGATTAAGGCATATCCGAAATATTCTGTGACAGTGTATTCTTACCCGAGAAACTGGTCAGTCTCGCAACGACTTTTTGGATAGGTTCTAATAGTCACATTATTTAAACTTCGTACTTTCGTCCGCAATTCTGCCAGCGTA
>JAHBNG010000084.1 GCA_019217005.1 Chloroflexi bacterium TSY | reverse complement strand
GAATCTCTTGGCCTTTTGCATCGCGGGACAAAAGCAGATTGCCCCCATCGTCGTAGCGATAGGTCATCTGACCACGGTCGGGATCGTCCATTGCCAGCTTGCGTTTGAGCGCGTCGTAGATCATTGATTTGACATTACCCCGAGGGTCGACTATCCGGATCAGGCTGTTGAGTCGGTCGTAGGCGTAGCGAGTCACATAGCGTTCCATTTGACCATCGACTACGTTGATCTCCTCTGTGCCGACGAGCCGCTCTAGTCCGTCGTAGGTCAACGTCTTGGGCGAGTCGTAATGAGGCGAGCCCGGCTTGTTATCCTCCTCGTCATAGTGAGCCTCGGTTAGCGGGCCATAAACGATACGGGTGAAGGTGCCATCCGGATGGATGGTCTGCGTCTCACGTCCCCGCGGATCATAGTGGATGGTCGCCTTGTAGGGACGGGTCGGGTGCGCCGTATTCAAAACCTGCACCAAATAGGGCAGAAACTGTTGCGGATGCTCCGGCGGGCGTTGAAGGTCACAGCCTCCGTCACGACTACTTGACCATCTGTCGCTTCACTGCGCACCTGAAGCTTGCGGCCCAATCCATCAAAGTAAGCAACGCTGGTAATCATTCCCTCCTGACCAGAGCATTCTCGTTTTTCTGTCCAGATAGCGCTGTGCGGATTGCCGATCTCGTAGCGATATTGCTCGGTTGGGAGGGCCAGCGTATCCCCAGGCTGGGCGACTTTGGCCAACCGACCAAATGTGTCGTAGGCAAACGCGTGGGCATTCCCGTTGTAGTCAGTTGCGCTCAAGGGCGTGCCAAAGCCGTGATGATAGGTCGCGGCATAAGTGAGCGCCTGACCGTCTGCCAAATGCAGCCGTTCAACGGTGACGCGGCTGCCGTTGCCGTCCATCATACCAACCACGTTGCCAAATTCATCAAACGCTTGGCGCTTCGTGGGGATCACGCGGTGACCATCGTTCGGTCCAAGGTTTTGGGTTTCGCGGGTGAGGTTGCCACGAGTGAGTTGCCCCAAGGGCAGCCCTACGTACTCCTCGCCGTCGTAGTAAAGATGGGTTTCGGAGACAAAGTTGCCTGCGGCATCGGTCTGGCGCACGGTCATGGGCCGATTAAAGAGATAACGCGTCGCCTCATAGATGAACTCGGTATAGGTCAACAGTTCATCATCGCCACAGAAGACATCACCCTCAGCAGTTCCATTGTCACAGACTTTTCCATAGTTGAAGTGTTCGGTCTGATTCCCATACTCATCTTGTTGGAAGCGTTGACGCAGATGGACAGGTACTGCCGTCTGTTCATGAACAAAGCTATCCGTCTGCTTCACAAAGGCATAGGCAATCGGCTGACCAGATGTCGTCTCATCAGCTTCCACGACCACGCGCGCCTCTAGCTGATTCACCGTGCGCTGATAGCAGTCGGCGAAGTCACCTGCGCATTGACCACCGACACCGATGATTTCGGTTTCCAGCAATAATCCCTTGCGCGCCTCGTCGGTCATACCCACATCGTGGATGAGATTGGTGATGGTCGTGGCTGCAGTCTCATCGCCGACTTTGATCTCAACCGAACAAAGCCGCGAAACTCCTTCTCCTCACCATCATAGAAGCCATCTGATAGTGATAATCAACTGTGTAGTTGTCGCCTGAGTTGGCGTCATGGACGGTCACTTGGTCACAACTTTGACTGGGAATGGGAGATTGATCTCCCACGGGCTGCTGTGCATCCAAGTCGGCAATGTAATCGTCCACGGATGACTTGTAGGCAATGTGGATGGGACGCCCCAATCCGTTGTCCACGCTGCGCAAGAGGAAGGGCTGAGAGCCGGTCGAGAAGTCCACATACTCCATCCCGCGGTCACGCTGTAGAGCAGTTCTGTTGCGCCATCGCCGTCGATATCAGCCAGGCGCACGGCTGTATCTTGGGCGTTGAAGGCCGGTGCGTTGGGAATGACGATGGGTTCAGTCAAGCTGCCGTTGCCCAGACTGAGCCAGTAGACAACTGTTCCGTTCCCAGGCAGTACCAAGTCCATCTGACCATCATTATTGAGATCAGCCATCTGGATCAACGTTGCTTGGCTGCCCAAGTCGGTGGGTGGATTGAGGATGGCTGGGCGCATAAGAACTGTTGCCGTTATGTGCCCAAAGCACGATTTGTCCATCCCGCACCATGACCACATCGTCCATGCGGTCGCCCGTCATATCGCCGATCTTGAATTTGGGATCGCCGAAAGAAGCTGGGGCGCCTGCTGCAGGGGCAGGCATGTTGAAATCTGCTTGTTGGCTCCACGCACCCTTGCGGGCCAGCCAGATCTTCAGGCGGTTGCTGACGGTGAGCACGACGTCAACAGCGCGGTCGTTGTTTACGTCCATCAGTTGGAGATTCGGACTGTTCAGGTCAGCAGGTGCAGGACCAAAGTCGATGCGATCTTCTTGCTCCCAATCTGAACCCGGCTGATTGCGGTAGTAGTAGAGCGGCACATTGCCGGTTCCGCTTGCTTTGACCAGGTCGACGCGGCCATCACCATTCATGTCGGCCATGCGTACGTTGGGATTGCTCAACCGCTCAGCGGGCGAGTTGTTGGGAATGATTGGTTCGTTGGCCCAGCGCCCCGCCCCAGGTTGAGATAGAAGCGGTGGTGGTCATCTTCCGGCGCGCACCAGGTCAGGCAGGTTATCAGCGCTGATGTCGACCAAGTCGGCATCGGGATTGGTCAACACCACAGGTGGCTCATCTTGCATGGGATCACCCGATGAGCCGTTGGGTCAAATTGGGTGTAGGTAAAGGTATGAGGTGGTAAGGTGCTCACACCATCGTCGCCAACTTGGGTCACGCTTGCCAACAACGTAGGTCCCGTCGATCGTTCTGGCTCATAGGTAAACGCAGGCACGAACGAGTTTGCCCAAAGACCACATTTCGATGTTTGTGCCGCGCAGCCCCATGTGAATGGCGCACCGCTGCGGCGATCCGTAAAAGTATCGGGCCGCGGTTCGTAGCGTTGAAGACGACATGCATTGTAGGTTTGTTCAGTGGTCTGATTTGCGCTTGCCTGATTTGACCAAAGTTATAGCGAACTTTGGGGATAGAGATAACCGCCGTCGTGGAGATAGAGGTAGCGCATCTCATTGCTGTTGGTGTCGATAACCCGCCCAAGGCCCAGCGAAGATGCCCAGTTCGTTGGTGACGCGAGCTTGCTCGTCACCCAAAGAGATAGCGAACGCCGTCGGGGTGTTGGCTTCCAACCGTGCCCGTCAATGCGGCGAAAGCGCATAGGTCTCTTCGTTCTCGAAGCGGTAGTCGCCATTGGTCAGCCGCACAAGCTTCTCGCCCGCGCTATGGATGAAGGTGTCTCTGTCATCGTAGGATGGAATACCATCATCCGTTCGTCGCTGGAATGCTAGGAATGCTCAGTTCCCAACCCATGCCCCACGGTCCATTGGCGTTGCCGCCGTTGTAGTTGAGGGCGATCTCGGGCTGAAACCCTATTCGTCCTGGCGCGCCGTAAACTGACCGGATAGCTGGAGGTGCCTGTGCTCAAATTTGGCTCAAAGCTCTCGCCCAGCCCTTCCAGCGAACCAGGGCCAGACGGGAGAGAAATAACGCTAGGCTTGACGCCTGATTTGTCCTGAGCAAGGACCAAGTTTGGTGTCCACAACAGCGTGAATATGACCAGGAGCAGCATCCAGCCCACAGATGTATACCTGAACTGGTGCCGCTGAATGTTTGAAAGTTGGTTATTTTGTTCGTTCATCATATGATTTATTACACTATTTTGGGTGGTTCAAAATTAGGTTTACACTTTTGATATATAGACAAAATCTATATGAGACCGTTTTCTCTGAGAACCGGCGAAATCAGAGAATATAAACGTTCTTCTGTTTCTAAAAGTGTAAACCCATTCATCCAGCTAAAATGAACCACCCCATTCATTTTTTTTGTTGTTTTCTCTATAAAAAATATAATTTGATATTTTGCTATAAAACCTCTCTCAATCGGAAGTGGTTGAGAGAACTGACCTTCCCGGAAGAGTGCAAGATGTCGAGTATTCGAGACGATTTCTCTCTACGGGAAGGTCTTGCCCACTTTCGCAAAGGTGTGGGAAACCCCAAAACTTAGCTGGCAGTATTTGTTTTATGATTCCTGAAACTTATGTGTCAGCAACCGAGTTTTGTCAAAAAACTCGGTTTCTCCTGTAAATCGCAACCAGCTGCGTAAGTTCTAATTCCAATCGGATGGTTCGCTACCGAACCACAACAGGTAGATAGATCTCTTGCCGGGACACATCCCCTGTGTTTGACAGTTGGCGTAGATGTACCGTCTGGCTGGGTCGCCATCACACCCGCACTTTGCAGCGACGTCGAACTATTCAGTGTGATGGGTAAGAAAATGGCGTTGCGCACTGTTCCGGGACGGTCATTCCCTGTGCTTGGTCGGGTCGATGTAGGCGTTGGTGTTGCGACAGGCGTTGTCCCCGATGTTGGTGTTGCGATGGGCGTCGTCCCCAACGTTGGCGTAGCTGTTGCTTTGGCCGGCGCAGTGGGAGTCGGCTGGGTCGGTGTTGCTGTGGGCGTGATTGGATCGTCTTGTGATGGATTGTCGATGATTTTCTTTGTACCACTCGGTCGCGACACCAAGAACTCCCCTTTGACCTGCATTGGTTGGGGTTTGAAGCCAGTAATCACCTCGATGTAATCGCCTGTTAGCAGATCACCGCCATTGATAATTTCGCCCGTCAGCGTGAATCGCCGACGTACAGTTCGCCCAGAAATGACGCTGTCAAACTCCTGCGAAACAAGCTGAAAGGTGGGCGTGATGCTTGTACTTGTATCAATGCTTCCTGTCAGGTTGGTCCACCCAGGAAAACCTGGGTACGGGCGCTGTTGACTTGACCTGCAAGCGTCCCGATGCTGTCAACCACATCGAACAGCAGGTCCAAATCGCCAAGAGGCACAGGCTCATTCACTTTGACAACGCCGAGATAGCTGCCTGTGACGGTAAAATCAGCTGTCGTAGAATCAGCTGCTAGTCCATCAGTTGCAGACTGGGCCGTGCTGACCAAGGAAGGTGGCGATTGATTTGCGAATACTGTACTTCTCCAGGCGCGTATGCTGTAGGTTGTCGATGCTGCTATCAGCAGGACAAAGAGTGTGAGAACGACAAGATTCCATATACCCCTCTGCGTGAAAGGGAGTCGCTTGATATTCATTGTGTCTGCTCCTGTAATCGATGAGCATCAACCTGTGCTACTTGGATGCGGTTCGCCAGTGCAATGCCTGTTGTATCCATATTGATCTCGATGTCCTCTAGTTGGTCCAGCGCGACCTTGTCGTTGAATGGCGAGTTCAAGTCAATGCGCAGAGTCCAGTTCGAAGCGGCTACGCTGCGGTTAAAGAGCGCGCTGCTGGGTGTTCCCCGTCCGTTGCCGTTCACGCTGGATAAGATCGTGGCCGTTTTGGTCTTGCTCTCAAAGCCTGACGGTACGGTATAGCCCGACAACTTGGCATTTTCCGGTACATATTCCACAATCTCACCTGTAGCCGTGCGGTAGGAGGCGTGACCACCGTGGGTCAGGCGCACTTCTGGTGTTCCCATGTCGCCAAATTGGCGGGTCAATAGGTTGATTGAGATACCCTGCGTGTTGGGGACGTCTTGCGGAAGCCCCACGCCCGCAAATGCGGTTGTTCCAAATGTTGGGCGTAAAGATGCGATTGTCTAGCAGCGATGTGGTGAAGGGATCTCTACCGCAATCACTTGGCCATTGCTGTCTTTGATCAGGTTTGTCTCAACAAGTTGCTGAAATCCTTCAAACGCAATCGAGTCCGCTCGCTCGGTGAGAGAGCACCTGTGGGATCGAGTGCCTCATTCGATAGCCCCAGCAGGTCGCGCGCCAGCGAAATGCGATAGGGAAAACGGTTTCGCTCCCCAGGTGAACCAACTGCTACGCGAAACGCCTCTAAATTGTTCATGAAATTATCGATATCGTCAGCCGTGCGCGCCTTAAAGATATCGTTCAAGTTGGGAAAACGGTTCAAGAACTCATACTCCAACGCCTGGCCGACAGATAGGCAAACTGGGCTGCGACGCTGTGGCTGCGGGTTGCCTCGATGGTGTTCTGGTCGCGCAGGAGACGGAACGCTGGGTTAGCCAGATTGCTGTCCACCAGATCGGCCTGGGCCTGTTCCCGTAGGTTCAGCAGGTGGTGATATTGATTCACCAAGTCATTGTGGGCTGCAGAAAGTCGGTTCATCTCGGCGTAGAGCAGCTCTTCTTCGATGGTTAATTCGGCAATCTGCAACAGGAGTCCTTTGACCGTTGCCGCACTGGTGGCGCTGATAATGGCAGATTGATTGATCGCCTGCTGCATGGCCTGGGCACTCTGAAGCTCGGCCAACTCCTCTTGGGCTGGATCAAAAACCGTAGTGGTAGATGACGTGTGCGATTCCGAATGCCGTAAGCCCAGAGAAAGTGTATCTTTGGCAGAGAACCAATTCGCGGGATTGATGCTATAACTTACCGAAAGCGAACGGTCGAAGCCGATATAGGCTTCTGTGCTGGATGAATCCACAACCATATCCGTGCTGCGGACGGCATTTATGGCGCCTTGGGCCAATGCCGTTGCCGCAATACTCTTGCCATTTTCCAACGTGAGGCGGATGATTTCGTTTGTTCGTTCCTGTTCAATCTCGACCTGTTCAAACACATTTTCTTGTCGCTTCTTCACCTGATTGATACGGATCGAGGTGGTGTCCATATTTAGTTCGTTCTGCTTCATCAGGCCGCCTTGGCTATCGCACGTTGCAAAGTCATCCTGGGTCGGACCACAGAGTTCAAGCAGTCGCGTATCGTAGGTCAGGCGCAGATTTTGCATTTCGCGCGCCAATGCGGTGCGGTTTTGGTCGAATTCGCGTTGGGCGTTTTCGGCGCGGTTTTCATCTTCGGTCGCGTCACGTAAGAAATCAGTCTGTACGATTCGGCGCAGTTCGTCATAGGTTTGTAATGGCACATACTCGTCCACAAAGCCAAACGGGTTGATGCCATCATGAATGGCCTGGGCGCGGTCGCGTAGACGCTCAAGTTGTTGACAATCTCAAAGCCGCCATTCTCCTGGAAATCTTGACTGCGCTCCGCTGCACTTACGGCCAGCGCCATGGCCTGCACATACTGACTGGCAAAAGCGTGGGCGTAGAGATCCAGCGCCTTTGTGCCTGCCCCATCAAGCGGAAGCGGTCGGCTATTTCGCCAATGGAGAGGACCATGCGTTCGCTGACCAGGCCAAAGAGATCGAATTCGAGCGCCCCAAAGTAGTCGCCGATATAGCCGCCGTTGGGGCCACCAAAGTCGGCGTTGAACGCATGAGCCAGCACCAACGGCCAGCTCAAACTGTTGGCGCGCGAGCTCTAGTTGCTCTAGCTCTTCGCTGATGATTTGATCCGCCCGCGGGTCGCCACTGGCAAATCGATAGTCTGTGGCGTCGACCAGAAACTCGTTGCCAAAGATCATGTGGATATTGGCGATCTCCGGTGGCGCTCAGCACACCAGCGCGACCGATCTCACGTACGTCAGTCAACTGTCCGTTGACCAAAACCTGGACATCGGCTGGCTCGGCCAAGGCAAGCCAAACATCTTTCGCGCCCGAATCAACTGCCCACGTATCTGACTATCGGGATTGGGCCAAGTGCTTGGATTGTCACGAGTACAGTAGCCGCGCACGTCAACGCTATCGTAGTCGCTGCAAAAGCTGAAGAAGAGTTCACCGTTGTTCAAGTTTTGATAGTTCAGTTGGCACTCTTCTGGCGTGCTGCATGAAGGTGGTAGTTGTAACTCTGTTTGGCGGAATGTTTCGCCAACGGTCAGTAGTGCTCTGGCTTTGTTCATATACTTTCTGATAGTCAGCGCGGCCAGAACGGACGGCGGACGTATGCTGAAAATGTTGAGCGTATCCGCTGTGGCCATCAACCCACCACCTGCGTTTAGCCCATTGTCCGCGATTGCGTTGCCGCTGGAATCCGACATCAAAGGTTTCTGCTGTAGCCGCACACTTGCGCTTACATTGGTAAAGATTAGCAGAAGCAGAAAACCAAGTAGGAACGTCCAGCGTATTCTCAGTTTTGGCATAGTTTTCATCGCAAAATGCCTTTCGTCTGTAAAACGTATTGATGGATGATCAATCGTTTGGTGTATTCATTGTCCGTCGGTCGAGAGGATATTCGGTTAAGGCTCGCAGAAAACAGAGCATATCCACATCCAGACGTTCATGAGGATTGTCACTATTCATCTCCGCGCGGATGAACCACGTGTTCCCGACAACGTGTCTCCACACACCTGACACGCCGTTGCTATCTTCATTAATGTCCCACTCACCTAGCCAACTCGTCGCAACACAATCGTAATCGTCCGCTGAGATGCGTGTGTTGGCATCGTTGTCGTTCGCCAAATCTCTCATGCGCAGAATCAGGACGGGCGGCTTGTTTCTAACTCGGATCAGACCATCCGTATTGATATTGCCAGTGGCATGAAGATCACCGCCACATCCAGAGTCGTGATGGCGCGTTGGTCCCGATGCCGACTTTCTGGTCGAGCATGGTGAATGTGGTGCCATCACTCAGCTGCATACCCATGCTGTGAGTCGTCTTATTGTAGCCGATAGAAGCCAGTTTATTTTCGCCCCGCTCACGCTGATTTCGGCGACAGTACTGGCTGCACCAGGCCCAAATTCCAGGTTCACCTCGGGATTATCTCCCGATACTTGAAGTAGCTTTGTCGGTTCTGTGGTTCCAATGCCGAAGTTGCCGCCGCCAGCCGCCACAGAAACGTTGCCAGCGGTGCTGTCGTTCATCTTGACTGTATCGCTCACGTTGATGCTGTTGCCGCTGATGTGCATGTTTTGCCCATCGGCCTGAACGTGAAGCGGGGCCTCGGGGCTCTCGGTTCCAATACCTACTTGGCCATCTACATCGACAGAAACCGCCTTCAGGGGATCGCCATCGGATGCACTCAGATAGGTAGCACCGGCAGCAGCTATGGCATAGGGGACGGCAGCAAAGCGCTGGCGCGGCACCATCTCGTCCAGATCGTCCACAGTAATGCCAATAAAGCGATTGGCATTCTGGAAGATGTCTGCCGAAATGGGTTCTAGATCGCCTAGCAGAACATTGAATTGGCCGTCACGTACAGTTACCTGCGCATGCTCCTCTGTCCAGACAGCCTCGGAAGTAGGCGCTGTGACGTCGTTATAAATGCGGAAGACCATCTCGTGAATGCCACTGAGCGGGTTGCCTTCGGCATCGCGCAAGGTTCCGTGGTAGCTGATGATGGTTGGTACTGCGTCGCTAAACCCGTTCGTTTGCAGAGCAAGAGGCGGCGCAAGCAGACCAGCACCAAGGCACACATCTGCATGGCGAAAGACACTGATGCCACCGTAGAGTAGGAGTAATGCAATGACAATCAGACCAATCGATTGAGTTAAGAGACGAAGTTTGGGGGTGGTTCAGAATTAGGTTTACACTTTTGATACATAGATAAAAATCTATATGAGGTCATTTTCTGCCTGAGCATGGCTCAAAGTAGAAAATATAAACATCTTTGCAAAAATGTAAACCTAATTGTCCGCCTAAAATGAACCACCCCGAAGTTTGGTTAAAAACATGTGTAGAGTCCTTTCAATCTGTATTTTTTGACTTAACAGGATCTCAAGGGTTGACAGAAAGAAGCTCGCTCGTAGGTCACTTCTCTGGAGTGACTTAGCCCCATCGGTGGAACCATGTCACTTCTCCGAAGTGACCTACAGTTGTCAAACCCCTGAGATCCGCAAGAACCTATTTTTTCAGTAGGACCAGTCCGCTGGGCTAGAGACCCGCTGACTGGCTGCGTGATACTGTAGTGGAATCGTGCAATGGGCTACGAATGTTGTGCAAATAGATGCAATTGGAGGATTTGCATCTCGCTGCCAACAAGTGATTTGCATTTCGTCTGAGAATGCTATATGGTCTATATCTGGTTCTTCTGGAATAAAGGGGTTGAACTTCCCGGACACGCTTAGTCAGTAAGAGAGATACCAAATAGGCGCGTTGAAAAGAGTCGGAAAAAATCAACAATTCCGACTTTATGTAAACTTGGGTATTGAGCTGGTAGCAAGTAGACATAAGAGAGAAATCAAAGGCAATCAAGAAAAAAAACCAGTAGCAGCAAAAGTCGGGTACAAATTTATTATGTTGAGTTAGAAGGGGAGTCAGAATCATGACGATTTGTATTTGAAAGAAGAGCAGACTCCCAAGCGATTTCAAGTTCAGAAACGACTGAATCAAGGTGATGGCAAAAGCGAAAATAATCTTTGCGTTCAGCCAGGATCGAATGTAAACGTTGCCGTTCAAATAAATAAGCGGACCGGTCAACGGATCGCAGCCGGAAGAGCAATTCGTCTTTGGTTTCAGTCGGATCGACGAAGGCAGCAAAAGAGCCATAGCGAAGGACGAAGTTATTAACACTTTTTGCGTCCAGTGATAAGTCGTTGATTGGTTTTCAAGCGGCCAAAGAAGCCCTCCAGGGCATTGTTAGTGGAAGGAAGACCCGAGACATCGTAGCAGACAAAGAGCCCCCACCAACGGTTGCGAAATGTTGTGTTGATATGCTGAACAATCGAGCGATCTGCGTCATCGAGAGTCGTATCCTGTGTCAGTGCGACTAAATATTGATCAACAGCTGATGCAACGGAATGAGCAGTGACCTGTACCTGGTCGTCGGCTTGAGAGTCAGGCGACAAAAGCCGTTGGAGTGCCACCAACCACCCAAGTTGCCGTCGTAAGCGGTTGGCTTGAACAGTGCAAAAACGATGAAAACCAGCAATCTTGATTAAGCGGGTCAGTAACGGATGCCCCCTTTTTCCTGAGCCCGTAATAATGATGCTTCAATCGTGATTAATTGTTGAACCATCTGTAAGCCACCTAATTCAAAAGGAGCCAATCCTCTTGTCAATAAAGTGAACCGCAGATAGCGAGTATATTGCAAAAGAACTGCTTTGTAGGGATCGGTTTCCGCCAATTCTCGAACCGTTTTGTAGACCCGATTCAAAAAGCCACGCAGCTTCTTTTTGAGTTGAGTTTTCATTGTACGGTCAAGCGCAAGTGAGTCGCCCAGCTTCTTTAATGCAATGGAACTGACAAGTCTGATGGGGGCAATTCGGCCACACTTGAGCAACAGCAAGTTGGATGTTTTCCTGGGCGTCACTGATGATGCCCTTGATAGGGATTTCCCATTCGTTTATCGGTTCCAACAGTGCTGAAACCAGAGTCTTGTGAGTCCCTGATTCCAACACTTCTGCCATCAAAGTGATGTCTAACTGGACTTCTCGAACCACATAGAGCGCTGGACTTCCTTTCTCTGGTTGCATCCCATCTATGGAGAGGATTAGTCCGCCCAACCTTTTCCATTTTTTCTGCTGGTTTACTACCTTCGCTGGCTGTCCAGCTCGCAACAAGGCTAAAAATGTACCGATTAAGTTCAGCACTTGTCTTTCAGATATCGTTATCCGCTCTTTTAGTCCTTTATGGATTTCGGCCACTCTTCGTTGATGCCAAAATCGTTGGTATCCTATTTCGACGATTACATCTAACCCATAACCGCATTCGGGTACACCCAACTCTTCTGCTTCTTGGGAACGATAGACCACTTCTTGCTGCAAGCAGTTCTCATTTTGACACCGATATCCATGACTTACCACATAATATCTGCCCTCCAGTGTTTCCAGATACTTATGCCATAATTTATAGCTTCTTTTCAGTTTGCTTTTGCAGTTCGGACAGCGCTTCTTTGTTGGTCGGTAGTATCGTTTCTCTACCTGCTTCTCCTTCTTTTTGCGCATTTTTCCGGACCTCCTTGGCCTCTCCTATTCTAGCCTTTTCTTCCGGAGGTCTTCAATTTATCTCTTTTTGGTCGCAATCATTTACTTGTCATAATATTTCTGTACCCGACTTTTGCTGTAACTGAAAAAAAACAGCTACGGCAAAAGTCGGGTACAAAAAATGACCATAAGGGGTGAAATCCTAGAGCAGCCCTCTGTTTGCATGAAAAATTTGTACCCGACTTTTGCTGCTACTGAAAAAAACAGCTACGGCAAAAGTCGGGTACAAAAAATGACCATAAGGGGTGAAATCCTAGAGCAGCCCTCTGTTTGCATGAAAAATTTGTACCCGACTTTTGCTGCTACTGGAAAAAAAACCGTTCTTTGCACAAAATTCCAGAAAACAAATCTTCAGTTACAATTCTTGGATTGCGGGAAGCTCTCTAGGGGAAGTAATTCTTGAGTTCCAGAAAGGGCTTATCCCAGGTCTTAGCTCAACAAATTTTCTGGGTAAATGTTCGGGTGACTCAAATATTTCAATCGATTAGAATCTATCACGAACTTTGCAGATTGTCAAACCCATCTTCCAATTCGGGGGTTTAGTTTAGGAACAGGATCGCGAGAATGCGATGCATGGGTGTTGAATGCCACTGAATGTCCAACCAGATCTCGACCGTGCGTTGCATTCTCCCGATCCTGCCCCAAAGTGATTTGTGGTTCAGGTCGTTTAGAAGGTATAGTGATAAGCTATCGGTTTACCCTGACGCAAGCGCTCAATTTTACTCTGCTAAGTCATTCAAATGCATTACGATCTCGTCATTCATTCCGGTACGATTGTGACATCGACACAGACCTATCAGGCAGATGTGGCCATTCAGGGTGAACGCATTGCCGCGATCGGGCATGACTTGCGCGGGGAGCGTCAAATCGATGCAACAGGCAAACTCGTCACACCGGGCGCAGTCGATATTCACGTCCATATGCAAATGCCCTTGCCTGGTGGTGTTGTTTCGTCGGATGACTTTTCACGGGAACGCGTGCCGCGGCATTTGGCGGTACCACCGCGATTATTGACTTTGTGGCGCCTGAACCGACCCCAATCCATGTTGGATGCCTTGACGGTTCGTCGCGCGGAGGCGGATCCGCAGGTTGTGATCGATTATGGCTTGCACATGACCATCGGGCCGACCGAGATCAGCAAGTTGGATCAAGTACCCCTAGCGCTCGAAGCTGGCTGTACCAGCTTCAAACTCTACATGGCCTACGGTTTTCGACTGAACGATGGCGAATTGCTTCAAGCATTGAGAGCCATCCGATCTGTGCATGGCTGGCCCGTTGTCCACGCCGAAAACTGGGATGTCATCTGTACATTGATTGCGCAGAACAAGGCTTGCGGCAACGTAGAACCCGTTGGCATCCGCGTAGCCGTCCCGCAATCTTGAAGGTGAAGCGGCTGGACGCGTGATCGAGATTGCTGAATTTGTCGGTACACCGCTGCATATTTTTCATGTTTCGTGTGGAGCCGTTGTCGAACGCATTCGGGCAGCTCGACAGCGTGGGCGATCAATTACGGGCGAAACCTGTCCGCAATATCTTTTTCTAACCCAAGATCTCTATGAGCAACCAGGGATAGCGGGAACCTTGCCTGTCTGTGCACCACCCCTAAGGCCACAGAGCGAACAGGATGCCCTCTGGCAAGCCCTTTCGCAGGGGGATCTACAGTTTGTGAGCACGGATCATTGTCCTTTTTTGCGGATGGACAAAGCGCGGGGACTGGCTGACTTTAGCCAGATTCCTGGAGGCGTTCCCTCAATTGAAATGCGCTTTGCCGCTCTCTATCAAGGTGTGCGCACAGGACATTTGTCACTCAATCAGTGGGTGGATCTCTGCTGCACAACACCTGCACGCCTGGCACATCTTGAGCGAAAGGGCGATATTGTCGTGGGTCATGATGCAGATCTCGTAGTTTTTGATCCGCAGCGAGCAATTACGTTGTCGACCGATTCACTTCATGAACAGGTCGATTGGACACCGTATGCAGATCTTGAGCTTACAGGGTGGCCAGTCATGACGATGAGTCGTGGTGAGGTGATTGTGCAGGATAATACATTTGTGGGACGACCCGGACGTGGTCGATTCATCGAACGTTGTTTGAGCCGAGTACCGAATTAGGCTTTTCCAACAATTAAAATCCCTAATTTGATATGGAAAAGCTCAAGCCATTCCAGAGAAATCGACTTGGCAATTTAGGAATTTATTTCTCTGGAATGGCCTTAATTGTCAATAGTCAGTTGTCAATCGTCAATTGTGAATGTTTTTAAGCCCTTACCAAACGACTTTTTGTACATTGGTCAAGAAGTTACAAGGTTGCAGGGTTGCAAAGTTAAAGACACCCGAGGTGTTGGAGCAGGCCTTCATGCGAATCGAGCGTCGTATTTGTGGAAGACGAGATTCGGTTCATCCACCTTGCAACTCTGCACCTTTGATTCTGGCTTGGTAGCGAAGCGGCCTTGTCCAGGCTAGGTTTTTGCAACAGAAGGGGGCGAATGACAATAATGCAAAAGGAGAAGGTCATGGAATTTATGCTGAATGGTCAACCCAAAATCTATGATGGTGATCCAGAACTGCCCATCTTGACCTATTTACGTGAGCAGGCAGGTGTTATCTCACCAAAGAACGGTTGCGCGCCCCAGGCGGCCTGCGGGTGTTGCGTGGTTCAGCTTGAGGACAAAGCCATTCTCGCCTGCGCAATTCCCATGAAAAAGGCCGAGGGTGCGCGCCTTGTGACCACTGAAGGATTGGGGGAGTATCGCCAAAGCGTTTTTGCCAATGCCTTCGTGGCGAAAGGAGGGGTGCAATGTGGTTTCTGCATTCCGGGATCGTGATGCAAGCCAATGCATTAATCAATAAAAATCCGGAACCGAGCCGGGATGAAATTGAGAAAGCGTTGACGCCGCATCTCTGTCGTTGTACCGGTTACAAAAAAATCGTGGATGCCATTGAATACGCGGCAGCGGCCATTCGCAATGAAGAAGAGATTCCCGTACCGTCCAGCCCGGGCAAGGTGGGAGATAACCACCCCAAGTATCAGGCCCAAAATTTGGTACTCGGACAACATGAGTATGTAGACGACATTCGCATCGACGGCATGGTCTACGGTGCCTTGCGCTTCAGCGATCATCCGCGCGCCAAAGTGTTGCGCATCGACACCGCTGTGGCAGAAAAGCTGGATGGCGTTCTGCGTGTTTTCACCGAAGCAGACGTTCCAGGTGACCGCACCATTGGCCTGATCCGTCAAGATTGGCCGTTGATGATTGCTGTTGGCGAAGAGACTCGCTATGTGGGCGACGTCTTGGCAGGTGTCGTTGCGGAATCGGATGAAATTGCCCGCACTGCTGCGAGCTTGATTGAGATCGAGTATGAGGTGCTTGAACCGGTAACCGACATGCATGAGGCGATGAAAGCGGAGAGCCCATCTGTGCATGAAGGTGGCAACATCCTTTCGAAGTCGATTACCAGCCGTGGTGATTTGGAACAGGCCAAAAAGGATTCGGCGCATATTGCCCACGGCGTCTATCAGACCCAGATGATCGAGCATGGCTTTATGGAGCCAGAGTGTTGCGTTGCGTATCCTCATGAAGAGGGCGTTGAGGTGCTTTCACAAGGTCAAGGTGTCTACGAGGATCGGGTACAGATCGCCAAAATCTTGGGGCTACCCTTGGACCAAGTACGGGTTATTTTGGTCGACAATGGAGGTGCTTTCGGGGGCAAAGAAGATCTGTCTGTCCAAGGACACGCTGCACTGTTTGCGTATCTACTCCAAAAAACCGTCAAGGTTCGTCTGACCCGTGATGAGTCGATTCTCATGCACCCGAAGCGCCACCCGATCTGGATGGAATACACCATCGGGTGTGATGAAAAGGGCAAGCTTACTTTTTGCAAAGGGCGCTTTGTGGGCGATACGGGGGCTTACGCCTCGGTGGGCATGAAAGTATTGGAACGTTCAGCGGGTCATGCAACGGGTGCATACAATTTTCCTGTGACCGACATTGACAGCACAGCGGTTTACACAAACAATTTGCCCTGCGGTGCCATGCGCGGCTTTGGCGTCAACCAGACTGCTTTTGCACTGGAAAGCTGTATCGATGACCTTTGCGAACAGGGTGGCTTTGACCGCTGGCAGTTTCGCTATGACAACGCGCTCGATGATGGCGATATGACTGCCACTGGTCAGATCATCGAATCCGGTGCTGGAGCCAAGGCGACATTGCTCGCTGTGAAAGATGAGTTCTATAATGCGACCTATGCGGGAATTGCTTGCGGCATCAAAAACACTGGAATCGGCAATGGAATGCCCGATGCGTCCAAGGCCAAAATCACCATCGAAGCTGCCGACAAAGTTGTGGTTGATCATGGATGGACCGAAATGGGGCAAGGCGTCAACACCATGGTCGTTCAAGTGCTTTGTCAAGAGACCGGGATTGCGCCAAATCAGATCGAAGTCCGCGTCAACACCATGTCGGAACAAGAAGCCGGGATGACGACTGCTTCGCGTGCGACATCATTGGTGGGGAATGCGCTGATCGATGCCGCCACGGATTTACGCAAAGATTTAGAGACCCAGACGCTGGCTGATCTGGTTGGACGAGAGTATGAAGGCGAGTGGGTGGTTGATTGGATGACAAAGCCTGGCGCGATGGTTGAGAAAATTTACACTCACTATTCATACAGCTATGCCACCCAACTCGTTACGCTGGATGCAGATGGTCAAATCGAGAAGGTCACGGCTGCTCATGATGCGGGCAAGATTATGAACCCCATTCTCTTTGAAGGACAGTTGGAAGGGTCAATTCACATGGGATTGGGATATGCCATAAGCGAAGAGCTCGTCATGGAAAATGGTCGACCAAAGAGCACGCGTCTGCGCAATTGTGGCATCTTGCGCGCCAAAGAAATGCCCGAAATTGAGGTGATTGGCGTAGAAGTACCCGATCCATATGGTCCCTACGGTGTCAAAGGGGTCGGCGAAATTGGCTTGGTGCCCACAGCGGGTGCGGTCGCTAATGCGCTCTATCAGTATGACAAAGTACGGCGCCACAGCCTACCGATCTCGATGAAGAGAAGAAAGAGAAAGTAAGAAAGAGGCCGAGGCTAAGGCTGAGGGAGAGCTTGCTCTTGGAGCGTTATTTATAGCAAGATTGTCGATTTGTTATGGTCGGGTCGGAGAGAAGAGGGAAATGGCTACGATTACGCAAAGGGAATGAAGCGGACCCCAAAAGATACTAGAACACCTTCTTCCTTGGCCTTCTCCTCAGCCTTAGCCTTTACAAGGACAAATCTATGTGGAGTATCTATCTTACGCCTCAATCAATTGACGAGGCACTCCATCTACTGGCTGAATATGGTGACCGTGCGCGCCTGGTGGCAGGTGGCACGGATTTAATGGTGGAGCTTGAGCGCGGCATTTGGCCATCATCCACGCTGATCGATGTGACGCAGATCGCTGGCTTGGATCAGATTGAGCTGGACGCACAAGGGCTGATTCGTCTGGGGCCGCTTGTGACCCACAATCAGGTAGTGGCATCATCACTCTGCGTGGCACGTGCATTTCCCCTTGTCAAAGCATGTTGGGAGGTTGGGGCACCACAGATTCGCAACCGAGGCACGATTGCGGGCAATTTGGCGACGGCGTCACCGGCCAATGACACCATTACGCCTCTATGGACGCTGGACGCCACAGTCACTCTACAAAGTCTCCGTGGTCAGCGAACCCTTACGTTTGACGAGTTTTTCCTGGGTGCGCGGAAAACTGCTCTTGCAGTGGATGAGATGATCGTCGATATTGCCTTTCCCGCGCTAAAAAGCGATGAGCGCGGAACCTTTCTCAAATTGGGGTTGCGACGCGCGCAGGCAATTTCGATCGTGAATGTAGCGGTCATTTTAGAGCGAGATGTCGACATCGTACAAAACGCCCGCATTGCTCTGGGAAGCGTTGCGCCCACCATTGTGCGGATGGCTGACGCCGAAGACTATCTGGTTGGCAAAGTCCTGACGGCAGACGTCATGGTCGAGGCCGGACGCCTAGCTGCTCGGGCGATTCACCCGATCAGTGATGTACGCGGTTCAGCAGCATACCGACTCTATATGACCGAGACGCTGACACGTCAAGCACTGCAGGCGTTGGCGCATGGGACAGAACGTCAATCGGTACCAGACAATCCAATTCTGCTGTGGGGTGAAACGGACGGTCGAATTTCTACGAGCCATGACGCTAGTCAAGCAGCAACTGAAACGATTATTCATACGGAAGATGGCGAGAAGGCAATTGAGACAATCATCAATGGTTCACCCCAAACGATTTGTGGTGCAAATGACAAAAGTCTCCTTCGCATGTTGCGCGAGAATGTCAACTTAATCGGCACCAAAGAAGGCTGCGCCGAGGGCGAGTGCGGGGCTTGTACCGTCTTTCTGGATGGTATTGCCATTATGAGCTGTTTGACACCCGCGCCTCAAGCGCACGGACGATCGGTGACGACGATTGAGGGAGTGGGTGGAGAGGCTAAGGAGACGGCCGAGGCTGAGGAAGAGGGGAGCGTGGCGGTTTTGGCTAGTTTGGGAGAGACAGGGGATAGGGAGGTTGAGGCTAAGGCTGACGCTGAGGAGGAACAGGGATTGTCGAATCAGCCTTTACACCCCGTCCAGCGCTCCTTCATTGATGCGGGTGCCGTGCAGTGTGGATATTGTACGCCCGGTTTTATCATGAGCGGCGTTTCTCTGTTGGCCGAACGAGAACGCCCCACACATGATGAAGTTAAGCAGGCGATTACGGGGAATTTATGTCGCTGTACCGGGTATTATAAGATTGTTGAGGCAATTGAGCGGGCAGGGGGAGGGACGGAGGCTAAGGCTGAGGAAGAAGGGTAAAGTAACGGGAGAGATGCTCCAAAACCAAGCTCTTCCTCGGCCTTCTCCTCAGCCTAATAAAGGAACGCATATGCTCATCACAAACGGTACACTCCTCACTTTTGATCACGAGCACCGAGTCATTGAAAATGGCGCTTTATATTACGAGGACAACACGATCATCGAGGTCGGAACCAGTCGGGACTTAATAAACAAATATCCTCGGGCCGAGACTTTAAACGCCCAGGGGAAAATCGTTATGCCAGGCATGATTTGCGCCCACACGCACTTCTATGGAGGATTTGCACGCGGGATGGCGATTCCTGGCCCACCGGCATCCAACTTTATGCAGATATTGGAACAGCTCTGGTGGAAGATTGACCGGGCGTTGACGCTGGAAGATTGTAAGTATACGACCCTGGTGGCGCTGGTTGATGCTATCCGTCACGGTACGACGACTCTGATTGACCACCACGCCAGCCCAACTCACATTGATGGCTCGTTGGATGCATTGGCCGAGGCCGGAGGTGAAGCGGGGTTGCGATTGGGTCTTTGCTATGAAGTAACCGATCGGAATGGTGAGAAGGGAGCACAGGCCGGTATAGAGGAGAATGTGCGCTTTTTGAAACGATTGCGCGCCAACCCCGATCCGAAATTGGGGGCATCATTTGGCCTCCATGCATCGTTTACAGTCAGTGACAAGACCTTAGATGAATGCGTCGCGGCAGCTGAGGGATTGGAGACGGGTTATCATATTCACGTGGCCGAGGATGAGATGGATCAACATTACTGTCTGGGTACCCATCGAATGCGCGTGGCAGAACGGTTGGCACAAAGAAGCATCCTGGGTCCCAAGACAATTGCGGGACATGCCATCTACACAGATCGGGTCGAACACGATATCTTTCGCTCCACCCAAACGAAGATCGCTCATCAGCCGCGCAGCAACATGAACAACGGTGTTGGTGTGGCCGCAGTCGAGTCGATGTTGGACAAGGGCATTTTGGTGGGGTTGGGAAATGATGGATTTTCGAACAATATGTTTACGGAAATCCACACGGCTTATCTCGTCCATCGGGTTTGGCATGGCGATCCCCGCGTCATGCCGGGTGATAGGCTCATTGAGATGGCGTTTCAAAACAATGCCCAAATCGCTGGCATATTTTTCTCGCAGCCAGTTGGTGTGCTGGCTCCTGGTGCAAGTGCCGACATGATCCTCCAAGATTATGTCCCCTATACACCACTCACCCAGGACAATTATCCCTGGCACATCGTTTTTGGGATGGATGGCAGTCACGTGACGCATACCATCTGTGGTGGCCAGATGCTGATGAAGGATCGTCAACTGCTCACGCTCGATGAAGAGGCGATTGCTGCACGTGCGAAGGAATTGGCGGTTGGGATTTGGAGACGGGTGGAAGAATTGTAGGCCAAGGAAAAGGCTCAGGCGGAGGGCGAGGGTTCTTGAGACGAGAAGTCGAACCATGAAGGAACTGAAGAGAGTGAAGGAGTGTTTGCCTCTTCGTCAATGCCTTCAGTTCCTTCATGGTCAATCTGGCGCTTCTTTGTCACCCCCTCAGATCCGTTTGCGCCGTTTTTTAGCGGTTAAAGTGAGGACATGAGTACACTACTCATCAAACATGCCGACGTGCTGGTCACGATGAACGAGGTGCGTGATGAGATTCGAGACGGTGCAATACTCGTTGAGAAAAATCAGATCCGGTGGGTTGGTGACAGTCAGGAATTGGAACGGTATTTGCATGAGCAGCGAAACGATCTCGTGCATGATGGATTTGATAAGGTAATTGATGCAAGCGGTTGTGTCGTTCTGCCAGGATTGGTCAATTGCCATCATCATCTCTACCAGACGTTGACGCGGACGATAGGCACTGGTAACGGCATGGTACTTTTTGATTGGCTCAAGTTTCTTTATCCCATTTGGGCGGAGATGACGCCGGAAGCAGTCTATACAAGTGCCAAGACCGGGCTGGCAGAGTTGGTGTTGAGTGGCTGCACAACTGTGGCTGACCATCTCTATCTCTTCCCCAATGGCAGTCGAATTGACGATGAAATTGAAGCGGCACAGGAAGTTGGAGTACGCTTTCATCCAACGCGTGGCAGTATGAGCCTGGGCGAAAGTCAAGGAGGGCTGCCGCCAGATCGGGTCTGCGATTCGGAAGACAATATCATCCAGGATTACGTGCGAGCAATTGAGACTTTTCATGATGCCGAGCGCTTTTCCATGTTGCGGATTGGAGTTGCGCCTTGTTCTCCTTTTAGCGTCACAGGCAACCTCATGCGCGAGTCGGCTGCTTTGGCACGCGCCTATCCAATGGTCAACCTCCATACCCATTTGGCTGAGACGAAAGACGAAGATCGCTTCTGCATGGAAATGTTTGGCAAACGACCCATTGAGTATGCGGAGTCGGTTGATTGGGCCGGTGAAGACGTCTGGTTTGCTCATATGGTGCATCCAAATAAAGAGGAGATTGGCTGGTTGGCGGACACACAAACAGGCGTCTGTCACTGCCCAAGCAGTAATATGATACTTGCTTCAGGCATTGCCCCCGTGCGCGAGATGGTGGATCAGCAGGTTCGCGTCGGTCTTGGCGTGGATGGTTCGGCCAGCAACGATGGCAATCACATGTTGGGTGAAGCACGACAGGCCATGTTGCTCCAGCGAGTTGGCTGGCCCGGCTTTGAATCGCGGGCCGATCGCTTCACAGCTCGTGAGGCGTTGGCGTTGGCAACATTGGGTGGGGCAAGCGTTCTCCGCCAGGACGATATCGGCGTGTTGGATGTGGGGATGGCTGCGGATCTGGTGGCCTTTCGGGTGGATGGATTGGCCCACGCAGGAGGGCAAAGCGATCCAGTGGCGTCACTTTTAACGTGTACGCCAAGAAATGTTTGGCTCTCGGTTATCAACGGTCGGGTGGTTGTGGAAGATGGCCGATTTTTGCCATTCGAGCTTGGTCCGGTTATTGAGATGCATAATCGAATTAGTCGAAACATGCTGGAAAGGGCAGGTGTTTGAGTCGCTCCCTCGATCATTTTCGCATCAGCCGTTGTTTTGATTAGATGGCGGAGTTTTTTCGTTCGTGACGCGAAACAAACAAGCTGTAGAAAATCCTACGACCATTTACAAGCTGTTTGTTCTACTATTGGTCGAAACGAGGGCCCAGGACATGATCCATGAAGCCCGAATGATCAAGAAAAGCTACTGACCAAAGGAGAGTCGTTCTATGATTGACACCCGGGTCGTATACCTTGAACCAAGTAAGCTTACTGTGGAAACCATGACGCTTCCAGACCTCAAGCCAACTGAAGTCCTGATCAAGACCCATCAAGCTTCTGTCTGCGGCTCCGAACGCTATTTCTATCAAGGCATTACGGTACGCCCAGAAGACGAGGCTCGGGGCGGTTCAGAGGTGCAATTGGGCGCTCATCATGATGACGATGCACACGCTCATGCTTATCCGATGGGGCCGTTGGGACATGAAGGTGGGGGAACCATTGTGGAGATGGGCAGCGCCATTGACGAATATTTAGGGGGCGGCAAGGTACGAATCGATGATCGAGTGGGGAGTCTCATCTTTCCGACCTATACCGATTACTGGATCACCGATATTCGTCATGTTCAGCCGATTCCGAACGATGTTTCGTTTGAGGTTGGTTGTCTTTACGAGCCGTTGGGTTGTGCTGTATGGGCGGCGTTACATATGGGTGTCAAGTTGGGCGATATTGTTGCTGTGAATGGAGTCGGTTTTGCAGGAAACATTCTGCTGCAAGGGGCCATCAAGTCGGGCGCGTCGAAGGTCATTGCGATTGATATCTCGCCCGCGAAGTTGGACATTGCGCTGCAATTGGGCGCGGACCACGTCATCAACGCACGAAACGTTGACCCTGTAGAAGCAGTGAATGAGTTAACGCAGGGGGAAGGGGTTGATGTTGCTGTGGAAGCTGTTGGTGGATCAGGTGTTGGGTTGGTGCAATCTTTGGGCATGGTTGGTCATAACGGGACCTTGGCCCTTTACGGTGACAATTATGCGCCGGTCAAGGAATTCTGCTTCCACCGTTTCCACGAAGATGGTCTGGATGTGCGGAATCTCAATGCCGTCCACTACACGCCATTGCGTTCGATCGAGCATATGCGCGAAGCCTATCGCGTCGTGGAGCGGGGTGTCTTCAACCTAGACGTCATCTTTGAAAACTCTGTCACCCATCGTTTGGCTGACATCGCTGATGTGTTTCAGAGGGAAACCGCTCAGGCAGAAGAGCAAGGTTCGCTCAAGACAATTATCCTGCCATGATAAAGTAAAGTCCAGAAAGTCTTTTGAAATAAAGGTACACTGATTTCGCAGATTCACTCAGATAAATCCTGGAAATCTGAGCAATCTGTGTCAAAATACTTTTCAGGGTTTACGAAGTAAAGTCTAGGAAGAGATTAGAGACAGGACGCAGGTCTTCACGGAGGTTCACGAAGTGGGCGTTTCACCAAACAGTTAAAATCCTGAAAATCCAATCCATCCGTGTCCAAACATTCTCTCAGGTTAGCGGATTGATTCCCCGGCGGGTTGTGGTCTGAGCTGCAGGCTCACGATCCCAAAGTGGGCGGTCCTTGCCGAATCCGCGTCCAGGTTCGTTCGACCAGTTCCGGTGTCCATTGGTCACCCCAATCTAATCCAAAATCGTAGGGGGAGGCGCCTTCAATCCACCAAGTTACACCAGCATCTGCTGCCTCTCGGACAAGTTCAGCTGCCCGATCTGGATTAGCGTCAGGTGTTACGCCTCCACCGACAACGTCAAAGGGTGTATCGATGGTGCGATGGACATCAATATATGCCTGGATTTCACGCCAGTCGCTGGGTGTCAATGGACCACCGTCAAGTTTACCTGGGCAGACTCCATCCCAGCGGGCAGCCCGGCGGAAAGGTGGTTTGTTGGGCCAATAGCCACCCACCCAAATGGGGATCCGTTTCTGAACGGGTGTGGGCAAAAAGCGCATTTCTTCCATTTGATAATGTTTGCCTCGAAAACTGAATGGCTCACCGCTCCACAACCCTTCTAGAATTTGGAGACCTTCATCCAACTGTTGGGCACGGATTTTGGGGTCGGTCTCCTCGCCAAAGAAACCATATTCCCATTTGAACGGATCACCGATTCCAACACCCAAAATCAGTCGCCCATTGCTGAGTCTGTCGATCGAAACTGTTTCTCGCACCAATTTCCAAGGGCGACGCCGCGGAACCGGTGTGACAATTGTCCCGATGCGAATTCGCTTTGTCGCCACGGCGATGGCGGCAAGCGCCACCCACGGATCGACCATGGGGTGCCAGAAGTCGTCAAAGAGTATGTGATCCCAGATGAAAAAGCCATCCCAGCCTGCGGCTTCAGCTTCTTGAGCCAATTTGGCCAGAACCGCTGCATCACCAAAGTCTTCAAAGTTGGGTAGATTTACGCCGAATTTCATATACATTTCCTCTGAATTCCGTCCATGAGTCAACCTTTAATTCCCGTGAACACAACTCCTTGAATAAAATACTTCTGGGCAAAAAAGAAGATAAGGAGGACTGGTAGCATCGCAACCAATGACGCGGCCATCAACAGATGCCACTCGGTGTAGTTCTGGTCTTGAAAAGAACGCAACCCCAGCGAAAGAGTATAAAGTTCGCGGCTATGGAGGTAGATCAGTGGGCCAAAAAAGTCGTTCCAGGAGGCATTGAACATGAAGATGGCGACCGCTGCCAATGCCGGTTTGGAAAGTGGTAGAATGATACGCCAGTAGATGCCGAAGATCGACGCACCATCAATGCGGGCAGCATCGTCCAACTCACGCGGAATGGTCATAAAGAATTGGCGTAACAAAAAGGTCAAGATGGGTCCGCCAAACCAGTTTGGCAGGATAAGGGGGAGAAAAGTGTCGATCCAACCAAGTGTGCGATAGACGACGAATGTAGGAATGAGCGTCACCTGGGGTGGAAGCATCAAGGTTGCCAACATGAGCAAAAACATAAACTCGCGTCCCCGCCAGCGTAGACGTGCAAAGGCAAAGGCCACCAGCGAACAAGAGAGGACTTTGCCGACGACGTCCAGTCCTGTGATGATGACAGTGTTTCGGATGTAGCGTGCAAAGGGAACGACGCGAAAAATCTCTAGATAGTTGCCCCATC
Organism: Chloroflexi bacterium TSY; assembly: GCA_019217005.1. Next base: position 38,298 of record JAHBNG010000084.1, on the reverse strand, counting down.
GTGGTTCTTCGGGGATCCACTCGGGAGGCAGAATCATAACCGTTCCGAGATCTTTGAGAGATGTAGAAAGCATCCAAGCCAATGGGACCATCAAGACAGCAGCACCGAGGATGAGTAGAGCGTGGACGACCACTTTGCCCAATTTCTGATAGAGCCTGGGTGAGCGCCAAATCGAGGGCCGTACTGAAGCGGCCGCTCGTCCTTGTAGATTGCTTTCTACGCTCATGCCGCATCTCCTTCACCACTGTAGAAAACCCAGAAATCTGAGGAGCGGTAGACGAGCAGAGTGAGCAAGAAGATATAGACGAATAAAATCCAGGCCAGCACCGATGCATAGCCCATTTTGAAGAACTGAAACGCGTTGCGGTAGAGATAGAGAACGTAGAAGAGCGTGGCGTCGTGGGGACCACCATTGGTCATAATCAACACCTGCGTAAAGGTTTGGAGCGCTGTGATCACACCGACGATCAACTGATAGAAGAGCACCGGCGTGATCATGGGAATCGTAATTTGCCAAAAGCGCGGCCACCACCCAGCCCCATCAACTTCTGCCGCTTCGTAGAGTTCGGTTGGGACTCCTTGCAATCCCGCAAGGTAGATCACAATGCCGCCACCTACATGCCACAACGACATACCAATCAAGGCTGTCAACGCCCAACGTGCATCGCCCAACCAGCCTGGCCCTTCGATGCCAAATCGGGCGAGAAACGCGTTGATCAATCCATAGTTTGGTGCATAAATCCAGCGCCAGAGCAAAGCCACCGCCACGCCAGAGAGAACCGAAGGCAAGTAGTAGATAGTGCGATAATATTGCAGACCACGGATGCTGGCATTTAGAAAGAGGGCCACAATCAAACCAAAAACAATCTGTAGCGGCACGCTTACAAAAGAGTAGATGCTTGTGACTCTGAGCGATTGCCAGACCAGCGAATCGTTCGTGAAGGCCGTCTGGAAATTCTCCAGACCGATCCATTCCAGCGGTGAGAGCAGATTGTATTTTGTAAATGCAAAAACACCCGAGGCCAGCATGGGCCCAGCGGTAAAGAGCGCAAAACCCAAAATCCACGGCATAGCAAAGAGCCAGCCTGCGATCTCTTCGTTTCGTTGGAGCTTGCTTGGGCGACGGAAAGCGTTGACGGTCATAGATGATAATATTTCTAACTCAGCAAAATTTCATCAATCTCCGTCGTCATATCTACCGCAACCTCAGCCGCTGGTTTTGTCCCATCCCAGATGAAGTCAAGCTGCGAGTTAATGACTTGGATTACCTCGGATTCCTTGGGGTGCGCAGGCCAAGCACGGCCTTCTCCATTGAGCAGCATATCTGGGAAGACGGTGTTCGTCTGATGACTGTTGCACTTGTCACACTCATAGGTTTTATACCAATCCTGCTCGACCAACGATTTTCGTGATGGATGTGCATAGCCGCGGCTAATGCGAAGACGCTGCCCTTCCTGACTGCAAATCCAAGCGGCCAGCAGATATGCTTCATCGGGCACGCCGCTTCCCGACCAGATTGAGGTCCAACCGATGGCCAGACGGGTCATACGGGTGCCTTTGGGGCTAAGGGGCAATGGCGCGGCATCAAAGACGAAATCTTCGATGGAGCGGAGGCGTCCCAGACAGCCACGTACGCAGTAGAACGCGCCGAGTCGGCCGGATGTGAAGCGGTCCATCATGCCCAACTCGCTCAATGCTTCGGGACCAGGCGCAACGTTATGTGTATTGACCAGATCCTGCATCCAAGTCAGCGCCTCGACAGCCTCTGCGCTGTCAAGCAGACACTTTGTTCCATCCTCACTCAGAATCTCGCCCCCGTTGCTCCAAATCGCACCGAGCCAGTGAGGATGACCAATGCCAAAATGGGTCGTCACACCATTTTCTTCCTTGGTCATGGCCGCGGCACTCTCTAACATCTCGTCCCAAGTGGTCTCCCAATCGGGTAGCTCCAACCCAGCCTCATTGTAGAGATCGACATTGACCCAAATGCCTTCTGGTGCCCCGTCGTTGGGAAGCGCCAGCATTTGGCCGTTGATGCGACAGGCATTGACATGCGCATCAAAAAAGTCGTCGAATTGGGTTTCCTCAGGGTGAGAAGCGATAAAATCATCGAGCGGGACATAAACGCCTTGTTCGCCCAGAGAACCAAAGAAGCCAAAGAGCGTCTTGAATACATCTGGTGCAGTCCCACCGGCCAACATGGTCAACAGCTTGTCATTATATTGTGGACCATAGCCAGTGCCGGCAGGCGTATATTGCCCATCGATCTCTGGATACATTTTGTTAAACTCTTCAAAAACCGGCGCAAAATCCGCATCTTCGTTGGCGCTACCTGGCACCATAAAGGTGACGGCAACTTTTTCCGCGGCTGCACCGCCACCACCTTGTGGGGCAGCAACTGGGGCACAAGCGGCCAGTGCACCAACTGCGGCAACCGATGAGAGCTTCAAGAAAGAACGACGGCTCATGTTGTTGTATTGCATGGGAGTTCTCCTTTGTGTTGAGCAATATCCAAAAACACTACAGCTTCTCGGCAATCGCTAGAATACGATACATACTTCGTAATACGGGTTTCTCGATCAATTTGTTGTCTATCAGCACGAGTCCTGTTCCCTGCTTTTCAAACTCTTCGATCACCCGACGGGCCATGGCGATCTGCTCCTCGGTTGGACTAAAGCAGCGATTGAGCGTTGGAATCTGCTTCGGATGGATGGCGGCTTTACCAGTGAATCCAAGCCGCTGACAAGCCTGCGCTTCTTGCTCTAATCCATTCATGTCGCTCAAATCCAGGTAGGGCACGTCGATCATATCAACACCGGCAGACGCTGCGGCATGGACAATCCGCGAACGAGCGTAGAATAGCTCATTCCAGGTTGGTTCAACGCGCAGCTCGGCCGCCATGTCAACGCCGCCAAAGAGCAGAGAGTCGATACGGTTGCTACAGCGAGCAATATCGTAACAGGATTCCAGCCCTTCGTTTGTCTCAATGATGACGTGTAATCGTACATCTTCGTGTGCGCCAGAGAGCAATTCCTCGTGGACATGAATTTCATCAGGTGACTTTACTTTGGGGAGCATCAAAGCTGGTGGACATCGATCTGCATTGGTCAAGGCAAGCAGATCGGCCAGACCATCAGGTGTGCGCAGGCAGTTGATGCGGACGATACATTCGGGTCGATCATTTGGATCATAGTCAGCAAAGAGGGCCAATGTTTCTGTACGAGCGACCTCTTTATCATGTGGTGCAATGGCATCTTCTAGATCAATACAAACAATATCGGCACCTGCCGCCAATGCCTTTTCGAACATGTCTGGTTTGTTGCCGGGCATGAAAATTAAACTGCGTCGGGGTCGTGTGTGTTGGTGGTTCATGATGACACGTATTGCGTATTGCGTGATACTGGTTGAGGAATTGGTTCTGCTTAGATGGAGCTTATTTCAATGATTCTCGGAATGTTCGCGCCCGTTCCACATAATGGCGTGCTGACTGCCGGTTCTGCTCGATCTCTTCTGGCGTCACAGAGCGTACGACGCGAGCCGGACTGCCAATGATCAGAGACTCTGCCGGAAACAACTTCCCTTGCGTGACAAGTGCCCCAGCTCCCACAATCGAATTTGCTCCAATCTCGGCGCCGTTGAGGACAATCGCACCCATGCCAATGACTGTGTTGTCGCCAATCCGCGCGCCGTGGATGATGGCACCATGTCCAATCGTGACGCCGGTTCCAACAACGACTGGGAAGCCAGGATCGACATGAAAAATGGCGCCCTCTTGGATGTTCGTGCGTGGGCCAATTGTGATTGGTTCATTGTCACCACGCATGGTTGCGTTGAACCAGACGCCACAATCTTCTGACAACGTCACGTCGCCGACAATGACGGCACCTTGTGCGATGAGGACTGTGGGGTGGACTTGATCGGAGCGGAATTGGTATTTGTTCATGGATTGTTTACGAACGTGTTGCTTAATACTAGCGAGGCTGCGCCTCAGACCGGCACGTGGTTAATAGTGGATGGTTGATAGTGGATAGTGACTTGTGCAACTATCCACTATCAACCATCCACAAATAGAGATCTTGAAACTTGACTCATATACAATGACTTTTGTCCTTCAAGCTTTCTAGCCCAGAAAGTGATTGTGCTACAAGTGTCCTGCATTGGTTATGGGGGTGAAGTCAGGTTCATGCGCATTCTATTATCATCCGGACAAATTTGCAACATGGTTAGAGGGCTTCATTCATTGAATGCTCATTTATCGGTCATCAGGAGGATTCTCCATGAGGATGAACTCTGCCATTTCATCTACGTTCATCAAGCGTCCTGTATGCCAAGCTTTTGCTGCCTCTTCTTTGCTCAAGTGACGGCGGGCAATCTCAATATCGCGTTCGAAGGCGGCTTGTTCTAAGGGGGGCTGGACAATTTCGAGGTCTTCATGAAATGAGGAGACCTTGCCGGCCAGCATGAGGCTGCGTATATATTTTCTCTGCTTAATGGCAAGCTGAACAAAACGGAGGGCAATTTCAATCATTTTACGTGCTTGCTGGGTATAGCGATGTTCGATTAGAGCCTCTTTCAATAGCCTGTCTGCTTTTTCGTATTGGGCTTCAAGAATTGCTAATTGTCCCAGACGCACCTGGCACAGAGCAATCATCGACCGATCATTAATTTCAGACGCCAATGACATGCTCTTTACCAAAAAAGACTCTGCTTGGTCAAAATCGTCTGTGTGAAGATAAAAAGTCGCAAGATGACAAAACATCAATGAAATTGCCATCTGCTGTCCAACCCGTTGCTGAATCTCCAGCGATTCTTCCAGCCATTTCCGAGCATCTGCATAATTCCCCAAGCGCAGAGTCAGGGTCCCCATATGGGATAGAACCATTGCGTAGGACCATTCGTGGTTCTCCTTGCGTGCAATCGCCAAAGACTCTTGATGTGCTTGGATCCATCCGTCGTAGTTGCCTCGATCAAAGCGAATGTTTCCCAACAACCCCAATGCTGTCGTCAGTTTTTTTACATGTCCTGCGCCGCCTAACTCTCGACTCATGGAAAGACCTTGTTCAAAGAAATGCTGTGCCTTCTGATCCTCTCCCAATACATAAGCAAGATATCCTGCACTGACCAACGTATTCACATAGTTAGGCGTAGGCATGCTTCCCGCTGCCAAATGCACAACTGCCATAACATATTCCTGCGCCTCTACAAGATAGCCAAATAACCAGAAATCAAGGAGGGTATGGCAAAGGTGCAAACAATTTGCTATTTGGCCGTGTGCCAACACCCACCGCATGGTTGCTCGAACGTTGTTATAGTCTGACATAAATCGCTTCAACACCTGCGGGCTGTTCGGGCTTTCCTGTTCAATTTGTGCGTTCGCCGAAAGCTGGATAAAAAAGTTGGCGTGCTGTTGGTGGATTGCGAATTCTTCTCCTTCGCTGGCAAGAGACTCCAGACCAAACTCCCGAATTGTCTCCAGCATCATAAAACGTGGATTGCCATCTTCTTGCAATTGATGGATAACCAGACTTTTGTCTATCAGCGATTCAAGTAAATCAAGAACATACTCTTCATCAACTGTAACGGTTAAGTCACCTGCGGATGAACAAACTGCTTCCGCCGCTTCGAGCGTACACCCTCCCACGAAAACTGACAGTCGCCGAAAGAGAGCCTGCTCGGCAGCGTTGAGCAAGTCATAGCTCCAAGCAATGGTATTTCGCAAGGCACGATGTCGTTCAGGTGTTTCACGTGTCCGACTACGCAGGAGCTTGAGGGATGCCCGCTCACTTTGGGTCAAGCGCTCAAGCAGGGCCGCTGGTGAAAAGAGTCGCACCCGTGCTGCGGCCAATTCAATGGCAAGGGGAAGACCATCAAGTCGGGCACAGATTTCGGCAATTGCAGGGGCTGTGTTTTGATCGACAACAAAATCGCTTCTTGCTGCCTGGGCGCGGGCAATAAAGAGTTGGACTGATTCAAATTGAGAAAGTGCTTCTGGAGGCTGGGATTCTACCGCGCTTGGTAAGCCGAGGGACGGAACAGGATAGACATCTTCGATCGATACTCGTAGTCGTTCCCGACTGGTCACCAGGACTTTGAGTTTGGGGGCAGCTTTGACCAAACTGACTATCTGGGGTGCAGCATCGATCACCTGCTCAAAGTTATCCAAGACCAACAGAAGCTCTTGCTCACGCAAAAATTCTTCTATCTGTTCTTGGCGAGATTGATTTGCCTGTTCATGAACGCCGAGCGTCTGAGCAATGGCGGATAAAACTTGGGATCCAGCACGAATGGCGGCCAGAGACACGACATGACAACCATCGGCAAAATTGTCTAACAAATTCGCCGCTACTTGGAGAGCCAATCTCGTCTTACCAATGCCGCCAGGGCCAACCAGTGTCATCAAGCGACCAGTAGAATGTGAGAGTTGAGATTGGATGGCACTACACACTTCATCTCGTCCAACAAGAGGTGTCAACTGCTCTAACAAACCACCGATTGATCGATCGATTTGGTCGATTGAGGTTGTATAGAGAAATTGTTGGGCATTCGCTGTTTTCCCAGCGACTGAGTGCATACCTGCTGTGCTCGTTGCGAATGTTTCCAAAGGTTCAGGTGACAGTGAAGAATTTAAGACAGATCCTTTTTTGATTGATGGCGACAAGGTCCCGGTCGACAATGGTTCAGTCAATACCTCAGGCAATTGGTGGCTTCTGATCGCTTCATAGAGCTGACGAGTTTCCTCCTGGGGCGGCAGATTCAACTCTGCATCGAGAATCCGTTCGCATTCTTGATATTGACGGTAAGCGGCACTCCGCTGACCACTTTCGACATAAAGATGCATGAGAAGCTGGTGAACGGGTTCATGGAGGGGATCCAGTTGCAGCCGTCGTCGGGCGTAGGCAATTGCCTGGTCAAAGTCAGCCTCTGCTCGATGGTAGCGAATGAGCTTATCCAATGCAGCAGTCATCTCACGCGTTACTTCTTCCCGCTGGAAAAATTGCCATTCGTCGAACGCTGGGCTGTCGTTTAGCGTGAAGCCTGCCATGAATTGATCCTGGCAAAGCTCGATTGCTTGGGTCAAGAAGGGGAGACAATCGGGGCATGCTTCATGCTTTGGATGTTTTGGTGTCTCGCATTGTTGCTGGCTCAGCGTCAAAGAATGATGAAATTGCGTAAGGTCGAGCCATAAATCAGCTTCTGGATGTAACCCAACCGTATTGCGATCAATGTCCATCCATCTATCGGCCCAGTCTCTAAGTGACTTTTTGATGACCCAAATGTTGTTACGTAGTTGAGTACGTCCTTTTGGCATCTCTGGCCAGAAGAAAGCGGCGAGGGCATCACGAGCGTGGATTTGACGCGTAACGGCCAGATAGATGAAAAGAGCAAGTGGTTTGGGCTCCAAATGTATGTATATCGCGTCCAATTCAATACGGGGTGGGCCGAACAGAGTGAGGTGCAGGCGGGGCATGATGGGTAGAGGGTATCTATTCCATTGAATCGTCAAACACCTCGGAGACTGGCATCTCAAACCCAGGTAAAACATCGTCGCCTGTCAATGTATCATCCACCGTAAGCGTTTCTAAATCGGCATCGGGTCGGTGGATCTCGATTATTTGTTGAGCGGGAAATACCAGCCAGACAAGCTTTGCACCATTTGTCAGGTAGTAGCTCGCAGTTTTACGCATGGCTTGGATACTGTCGTTTGGAAATTGGATCTCGACAGCTAAATCTGGCATATGCGGAACGGTGCCACGCTTCACAATTGGGCGTTTTCGGCTGCTAAAGGAAATGTCTGGTAAGCGGGAATTATGATGATCTTCTAAGATCCGGTGTCGTATTTCAACACCAGCCCGCCCTGATTTGTGTTGCTTTGTATATTGACGCAAATAAAAGCCGATATTCAAGGCGATTACGCCATGTTCTTCTGCTAGCGTTTCTTTGACGATTTCTCCATGAATTAATTCGAATAGGCGTCCTCGATTTTCAGGCGCGGCCCGAAAAAGGTCAAATTCTTCGATTGTACTGAGGCGTTCTTTGGTTGCGAGCATTATCTTCTCACCAACGAATAATTTAAGCGGAATTTACATGGCATTTTAGCTGAAATCATCTGACCTGTAAAGGGCAAGAGATTCAAATCCAGACGCTTGTCGAGAAATTCAAGACGCTCTTGGAGGTTTCCAGACGCTTTTCCAGACGATTTGCGTGCGATTGAGTGATATGCTGGTTGTATTAAGGCCAATCCAGTTTTTAAGTGCTCCATAGATTGACTGGATAGACTAGATTTTTTTCTGTTAATCCTGATAATCCAGTTCATCTGTGGACCATTATTTTCTTGGAATAACCTAATATTGAAACGTATATTTTGAACGATAGGATAGAAGGAGCAACTTATGATTCGATCCAAAAGAAGCATTGGGAAAACGATCTCAACTCTTACAATGTTTGTCACACTCTTGATGGTGACAGCTTGCCAGGTACAATTGGTTCAGCCCATGCAATCTGCTGAACAGTTGGAAGCCAATAAGGCAGTGGTTGCCCGAGTTTACGATGAGATTATGAATGAGGGTAACATTGATGCTGTTGAAGAGGTGTTTTCACCAGATTTCGTTGATAACGGGATTCCCATGGACCATGCCACGATTCGTGCGATTATGACAGGATTGCGAGCAGGTCTGCCAGATCTAGAGGTTACAACGGACGTGTGGGTTGCCGAAGACGATCTGGTTACGACTCTCGTGACATTTCGTGGAACCCACCAAGGAGAATGGATGGGGGTGCCAGCTACTGGCAGACCTATTACTTGGACGCATACTGAGAGCAGTCGAGTTGAGAATGGACAGATTCAAGCAGTCTGGCACAATATCCCCTTTGCAGAACAATTCCAGCAGATGGGGGTCCTGCCGCGACGGGGCGAACTTGAAGCCAATAAAGAGATCATCCGTCGCTTTTACGACGATCTCTGGAATGAAGGCAATCTGGCTGTCGCCGACGAGATCATTTCGCCTGACTTTGAGGATGGATTCTCCGGGCAGGTTGGCATTGAGCCACTAAAGGGTACGGTCCAAATGTTCCGTGATGCGTTTCCCGATATGCAGATCGGCTACACAGATATGGTTGTGGAAGGCGATCTGGTTGTGGTGACGATTCGAAATGAGATGGGTGCCTATGCTGGTGGTCTGCCCGAATTTTTTGGAATCCCCGATAGTGCCATTGGAAAAGAGGTTGTTCTCCAGGGCATCGACTATGCTCGAATCGAGAACGGCAAAATGGTCGCCGGCTGGGGGACGCATGATATTCTCGGGTGGATGGAGCAGTTTGGGTTGGAGTTGGTGCCGGTGGAAGAATAAGATTGCAATCCCTCGATCAAATTGACGGGAGAGACAGTGTGTCCCAAAGTGTGTAAATGGAGACCGCTTGGCTTAGCTTTACCCACAAGTTGGCGGCTATGTGATACCCGCCCAGGGTTCAAACCGCTGGGCTACGGTACAACGCCCGCTGAAACGGGCTGATTGGCTGACGATCCAGTCCCATGAATGGGGCGTTGTTTGGTAGCCCGACTGCTTATGGACATTAAGAAAATAATCCGGCAAAAAAGTCCAGTCAGCACGCCTCGTGCAGGTGGCGTCACGTCAAGACCCACACGGGGCGTGCTCGCTGAACGATTACCGAACTTAATTTTGAATGTTCATTAGCATCGGGCGGGCATCGAACATCCCGCTTCTCTGACTGAAGATGTGGGTAAAGGTAAACCATTTTGGGCGGGTTTGCTCCAAGACCGCGTCAGAAACAAATTCCCTCGGGCGTTCCATCGCTCACCGCCCGACAAGGACGGCCTACATTCTGGTTCACTTTGTCGCGTAGACCCATAATTTTTTTCTGGAATGACCTAAATCCCCATCGGCGTCGGTCATTTTTATGCCTGATGGCATGGATGACTTGTATGTGAAGCGGGACAAACAAGCTGTTTGTTCTACAGATTCGTGCTGTCACCCTCCTTATCGTTCAACTCCGTTTGCCCCACTATACGACCCGTGATATGATCTCCTCCGCAATCGAGACGAATTTAAAAGATCGGCATTGCAATGTAGAAATTAAATCTCACCACGTGCCGACTTCCTGAACAAGTATTGCACAACACGCAACACAAATTGACTTAGGCTTTTCCAACAATTGAAATCCCTAATTTGATATGGAAAAGCTCAAGCCATGCCAGAGAAATCGACTTGGCAAATCAGGAATTTATTTCTCTGGCATGGCCTTACTGCTCAACAACGATGAGAGTGACCAGAGAACCATCATGTACGACGGAACCCAGTACCAACTCATGGCCGAATACAATCGCTGGATGAACGAGAAGATCTACACGATTTGCCTTGGCATTCCTGACGAGAAGCGTAAAGAAGATTTGGGCGCATTTTTCAAATCCATTCATGGGACGCTCGACCATATTCTTTGGGGGAATCGGGCGCTGTGGGGACGTCTGATCCAGAAGCCAATTGAGGTGACTGTTATTGGACAGATACTCTACACCGATTTTGACGAATTGTGGGCCGAACAACAAAAATTGGACGATGAACTCGTTCAGTGGACCCATACTCTTGATCCGGAATGGCTCCAAAGCTCCCTGAAGTACACAAGTTTCGTTGATGGAAAAAGACGTGAGATCCCACATTGGGTCATGGTGACACATCTGTTCAATCACCAAACACACCACCGCGGTCAAGTCACAACGCTGATGAAACAACTTGGCTACGATCCAGGAATCACAGATTTACCCTGGACCCCAGCTCTCAACGCTGTTGTGGACTAATGTTTACCTCTTCCTGTTTTCGGTGGTACACCACAAATTGTGTAAAAGCAAGTTGGTCTCTCAGAGCGAAAACAAATTTACACACAATTTGGGATACCACCCTGTTTTCTGAGTTGCTTTCTTCTTATAGTCACATCATTTAAACTTCGTACGATTGCCCCCGACAGGACACAATTCGATTGTCTGAAGTTTAAGTGGCGTCTCTGTTAGATTTTGGTTTATCCAGGTGAGGATGGATATGCTTCGTAGTCGAGTACAGTTTCAGTGGGCTGTTGGTGAAGAATCAGCAATGGGCGTCGACCAGTGGGAACAGTGGCGTTCAAGCACGGTTTGGCCAGCTTTGTCTAATTTGTCAGATAGTACAGTATTCGATGCAGGACGAGAGCTAACGGAGCACAAGATTCTGCGTTGGCTGACTCGCTGCTCCGTCTTGCTTGTCTGTGTCTGCTTGCTCATTGCAAGCAACTCACCGACTCTTCGCTTTCAGGATTATTTGCGTGTCAAAGCCGAAATCGATTCAGCTGTCCGCTTGGAGCGACGAGCAATCCTCCAGGACAATGCCAAACTGTATAGCAGTCTAGTAAAAAACCGCTCGGCCTTGATTGAATCAGCCAGTTGGCTTGACCCTTGGCGTATCCAACGTAGGGCTAGACAAGATGTCGACCTGGCATTGGTCGATATTCAGGTGCTCCACAATCAGGTCTTTGGGATTCAAGAATTTCCAGAGTTGATTCGCTCAATCGTCTTAATCACTCCGCCAAAATCGCATTGGGTTCCAGTCCCCTATCACGAGACTCGCTTCTATCACCAAGCCGATGGACAGTGGCAACGAATCGTTCCTCCATTTGGCTTTTTGGGCGATATGCAAACGCTTGAAACGGACTATTTCCACTTTATTTACTTTGAAGCTGATTCGGATTATGTAGTTGAAACAGCCGAGACTCTAGACAAAGTTTACACACAATTGCTCAAACAATTTGAAACGACACCGACCAGGTATAAGCTGGAATTTTCGGTTGAGCCGCGTGTATCAACGACCTTATCATCTGCCCGAAGACGCATTGCTGTTACGTCACCCTCCCTCTATCGCATCCCCGCAACAGCAACCGGTGCTGAATATCTGACGGAGAGCACCACTGGTCATCTGGTTAACCGAACATTAAGCGAAGTGATGGACGTCACGGAGCTATATTTTGTCAATGAGTGGTATAACACAGTCGTAGGCGTTCGTGGCTGGGTGCTAAGAGAGATTCTAGAACAGCCACCTTCTGCTTATCAGACAGCGCGCAATCAGCTTATCGAGTTTCGTCGCTCTGTTCCTGAACTGCGGCTAACAGACCTCACGGCACGTGGGCAGATCGAGTCAGATCAGCGAATGGTTCGCTTTATGGCAGCTGAATCCCTGACAGCCTATGCTATGGAGACGTATGGAGAGGAACGGCTGCTCCCGTTCTTACAGGGATTCATGAAATATGAGACATGGGATGAATTAATTCCCAACGTCTTTGGCGTCGGTGCCGCCGAGTTTGAACGCGGATGGAATGGATATCTGGATACACAATAAATTGAGGAGGATAAGATGGGTAACAGTGTTGAATTGCTCGTTGACGCTCATGCGCTGGTAGGCGAAGGGGCCATTTGGGATGAACAGAAGGAACTACTCTATTGGATCGACATTATGGGAAGTAGGCTTTATGCATTTGATCCGCTGACCAACCAAAACCGAGAATGGAACGTGGGCCAGCATGTGGGAACGATTGTGCCGTTTGCGTCTTCTGAACGCTCAAACGAAGTCATGCTGGCCGTGCGCGACGGGTTTGCATCGTTCAATCTAGAGACGGAGGTTCTGACCATTATCGACGACCCAGAGGCCCATCTCCCTGGCAATCGTTTTAACGATGGAAAATGCGATCCTGCTGGTCGCTTCTGGGCTGGAACAATGGCTTATGAAGATCAAAATGATCAGGGGAGTCTCTATCGCCTGGATACGGATCTGAGTGTTCACAAAATGCTGGGTGATATTGGCATCTCCAATGGCATCATCTGGAGCCTAGATGGTGGAACCATGTATTACACCGATTCACTACGGTACAACATTCGCGCCTTTGATTACGATCTGGAGACGGGCGATGCGAGCAACGAACGAGTGATCATCGAAATTCCGGAGGAGATGGGGTTACCAGATGGATTTACGATCGACGAAGAGGGAATGTTGTGGGTGGCCCATTTTGGTGGTGCGCAGGTCTGCCGCTGGGATCCAAAGAGCGCCAAAGTCTTGCAGACAATCCAATTGCCTACTTCGCGCATCACATCCTGTGCGTTTGGAGGGAAAGAGTTGGATACCCTTTTTATCACAAGCGCTTGTTTTCAGATGAGCGACGAGGAGCGGGCTCAAGAGCCTCATGCCGGTGGATTATTTAGCATAAAATCAGGAGTACGAGGGGTTGTTGCGGGACGGTTTGGATAATCTCTTCCAGAAAAATTCGGATCGACTGAGTTTAAGTTGACAATGTGTTCCAAAGTGTGTAAATGAACACTGCTCGGTCAGAGAACCGCTGCATTTACACACTTTGGGACACACTCTCCATCTTGCATATCCGGGAAAAATAGGTGAAAGGTACTACCGATCCCCACTTCACTTTCTACTTGAACTCCTCCCTGGTGCCCGCGCAAAATTCCCAAAACGGCTGCCATGCCGAGACCACGGCCCGTAAATTTTGTGCTAAAAAATGGATCGAACAATCTGGCAAGGGTCTCATTGTTCATACCACACCCATTATCAGATACACTTAGGCGAATGTAATGCCCTGCGGGGAGCGGATCATACGTACCTAGCGTAAGATTATCTTCAATTTCGATTACATCTGTTGTAACGTAAAGGGTGCCAGATTGTTCACCGATTGCCTCTGCTCCATTGATAATTAGGTTCATGATAATCTGCTGCATCTGACCAAGATCGGCCCATATCAGGGGTAGAGTATCGGCCAATGTTGAGTTCAATTGAATATGCTTTGGAACCGTAGCGCGGAACAAGTGCAGATTATCCTGAATCAGAACATTGAGATTCACTGGCTGTTTTTCAAAGTGTCCACGCCCAGAGTAGGCTAACATCTGACGCGTCAGCTCAGAGGCATGTTCAGCGGCCTTCACAGCCTTTTCGATATGGTCTCGGGCAGAGTTCCCCAGCATCAGTTTTTTCATCGCTAGCGAAGTTTGCCCCAATATTCCCACCAGCAGGTTGTTGAAATCATGCGCCACGCCACCCGCCAATATGCCCAAACTTTCGGTCTTTTGCTTCTGATAGATCAGTTCCTCATTGCGTTTATGGTCAGTAATATCAATTGCTTGCCCAATGAAATAGAGCGGCTGCTCTTCGGCGTCTCGCATCAAACTGACGCGCAAGATGGTATCCAGAATCTGTCCATTTTTGTGCATGTAGCGCTTTTCCATCTCGAAGGTGGACAATTCTCCCATAAGTGCCTGATCGAGTAATTGAGAATTCTTCAGTTGGTCTTCGCTGTGCGAAATGTCTGCGACCGTCAGATTGACCAGTTCATTCATCGTATACCCAACTGTATCGCAAAACGCCTGGTTGACTCGCAGAAACTTCCCGTCGCATGAAGTAACAGTGATTCCAATGGGCGCATGTTCAAAAAGTAGACGGAACTGCTCCTCACTTTCGCGTAAAATCTCTTCAACGCGCCTACGCTCCTGGATCTCTTTTCTCAGATGTGTATTGACAGTGGCTAACTCGTGCGTTCTTTCTTGGACCAGTTCTTCCAACCTCTCATTCGTTCGGAGTAGAGCAGCTTCAGCAGCAGTTCGTCGTACAACTTCTTTTGATAAAGTAACTGCCTGAGTATTTAACTCACTCTCACGTTTGTGGAGGCGAGCACCCATTTCGTTAAACATTTGAGCGGCATGTCCAATTTCATCGTGCTGCGCCATCTCGATTTGATAGGTTAGATCTCCTTCGCTAAAGCGTTTTGTTCCTGCTTCAAGAGCCGCGATTGGTCGAAAGAGTTGGCGGTCAAATAATATTGACATGATCCAGAGTGCTAGGGCACCAAAGAGGGCAATGCCACCACCTAATACAAATCCTGCTCGCCGAGTGATGGCTCGAGCCTCTGACTGCGCAACTTCTGTGATGACAACCCAATCAAAACCACGTACTCGCGTTATGGTTCCCACAACGCGACTTCCTAAAAAATTAGTGTAGGGTCCAATCCAGCGATGTGTCTCCGTTACAGATGGAAAAATCAGTTCGGGACGTCCAGACAAGTTCGTCTTGGCCATCACCACATCGGAATCGCTATGCGCAATCACACGGCCAGTTTGATCGACAATGTACGCTTGCCCAGTATCTCCAAATTGCAAATCTGATATTGCGTTCCATAGCAACATCATCCGTATACGGGCAACAATAACCTCGCCCCCAACCCCTGGAATTGCCATAATCTGATAGGGTTCTCCAGTCGGTGCAATGCCAATATCGCTTGTGTAACGTTCGCCTTCTGCAGCTTTACGGAACCAGGTAGATTGGGGAATTGTGAATAGATTGGCAAGTAAGGCTAAACCAAAAAAATAATTATACGCGAACGAGAGAATGGAGAGGGGGAATAAGGACAAACCATTTTTCTAAACCAGGTAAACGTTGGAAGCGTTGTGCCAAACGGTCCATCTCTTTCTGAGTGAGTTTGACGCCGGTCTCATAAAGAGTGGAATTCAGGTGAACGAAGGGTTGTAGTTGGTTAAAGCGAAAAGAACGGGCAAAATTGAGAACGGTCTCAAGAGAATCGAGAAGAGAACCGTTCCAGTGTTTTTCAAGATGGCCCCAAACCCGTTCGATGGGGTTGTATTTACTGTGATAAGGAGGGTAGCAGGCGAGCTGAATAGAGAGACGATAGTGCTCAACAAACTGAGTGAGACGATACATAAACTGAGTCCGACGGGTATGATTTTCGGGACCATTGTCCTGATTGATCACGAGGGTCTTGACGTGAGGAAAGTGTTCACGTACGCTTTCCCAAAAAAATCAATCAGGCAGTCGACAATAAAGTCACTAGTCACTTTCGACTGAGTCAAGTAAAGAAAGAGTTCCTTGGTTGAAGGGAGGTAAATGCCAAAAGGAGTGACTTTCTCGGTCTTCTTATCTTGAAAGTCATGATCGAGCGCTTTGACAACCACTCGACTTATCCCTTCTCTCGAGAAACGGTCAAGTAAAATCGTCGCTTTGGCATCCCAAGAGAGGCGCAGAACCGTCTCGTCTGCATCCGCTTCTTGATTGATCTGATGAATTCTATCAAAGATCGCATCGGTCTCTGGGATCTTTTTCACTGGTTGACTTTTTTTGACCCGGTTTGAGCCATAGCCTCAGTAGATCCAAATTTCAGGTTTAGAGAGAGAATTCTGGCTAAACAGTTGACATAAATACAAATTTGCCGGTCGATATCTAGTTTTTGCGTTAGATTTGGGCGATTTTCAGATATGAAATAGGTTGTTTTCTGTAACCGAAATCTGAATAAATGACTCCAAAATCCCTGCAATCTCGACTGAAAATCGCCAAAAACGCCAAATTTGGATCTACTGAGCCTAACTCATTGAGCTTCAAGCGGAGGGCCTCTTCGCCAGGCAATTCCTCATCTGTGTATCCTTTCTGCTCGATGAGCTGGGTACGCATTTCGGCGGCGGTTAGTCGAGTGTACAATTGGGGGGGTCGAAAGGTGGGATCGGTCTGGCTGAATTGATCGGCGATTTCAACCATATCGGCCAGTAAAGTGGGGATATGGTCTTCGGCTTTTTTGCGACCACGTCGGTGGCTTTGGTCGACATAACAGAAGCCGCCTTCTAGTTCTTCCAGGGCTTTGGCTATCGTCGCCCGATTCCAGCCCAACTCTCGTTCTGCTTTCGTCGGACTCCCTTCGCATATCGTTTTGACCGTTTGGGCCATGAAGTGCCTTCTTTCGTATCCACTTAACATGGCCTTCGTCTCTTTCAAGACTTCAACCATTTCTGGCGAGATTGTCATTTTTGCTCCTTTTGGAGAGCTAGTTTAACACCTTCTCGCGTATATTTTATTTTTTGGATTGGCCTAAAGGGGAATCTTGATGGGCTTGGGCGATCACTTTGCCGTTGACGTCCAAACGTATAATTTCTAATAATCCTGGATTCTGTGCGATCATGCTGCTCAGGACGTCGGAGGAGCTGGCTAAATAGTCGCGATCTAGTAAACCGACGGTTGCGAGCGAGCTCTCTACTCGCTGCAGAAATAACTTCAATGTTTCCACTGATCGGTGGGCAGCTTCTTGATGTCTGGCTTGCCATGCGTCTTGTTCGTTTACAGAGACAAAGTTTGCAACGCCAAGACTGATACTCAGCAGCATGATCACCAACACAGCAAACAATAGTGAGAGAAGGCGCCAGCGAAGACTGTTCAGACGCGCAGAAAATATAGACATTGGTTTGCTATTTTGGTTCTATTCTTCAAGAGCGCTTTTGAATTGTTCCCACATTTTGTTATACAAGGCGCTGCCAGTGGGACTCAGCGGCAGTAGAACTTCAGCATTTTGTAAATCGCTGCTGGCGGGAAAGATAACTGAGTCCTCAAGGAGCTCAGGGTCGATATAGGCAGAAGCTGCTTCGTTCGGAGTGGCGTAGTAATTTTCGTTGACAATCTGGGCCGCGATTTCGGGCCGCAATAGAAAATTGAGAAATATCTCCGCCGTATATTGACGTGGGCTGTTCGCTGGAATCACGAAATTATCGCCCCAGAGCATTGCCCCTTCACTGGGGTAGACGTAACTCAGCGTCACATTCTTCTCTCGCGCAAAAAGAGCATCGTTTGCCCAACCAACCAAGGCAACAACTTCACCTTTTGCAAGCAACGAAACAGCCCCCTCGGCGTATCCTCCTACAAAGACGACCTTATCTTTGATCTCAAGTAAGTATTCTAGCGCTTGGCCTAATTCGTCTGGGTTTTCGGAATTGACAGAAAATCCCAAGATCTTGAGTGTAAGTCCAAATGGTTCTCGGGGCTCATCGCGCAGAGCGATTTTTCCACTAAATTGTGGACTCCATAGGTCGTTCCAACTCGTGATTTCACCTTCAAACAGATCCGCACGAACCAGCAATGCGGTTGTGCCCCAATTAAACGGCACAGAGTGCTTATTGCCAGGATCATAAATAAGATCACGAAAGTTCGGGGTGGTTCATTTTAGCTGGATAGATAGGTTTACACTTTTAGAAACAGAAAGAACGTTTATATTCTCTGATTTCGCCGGTTCTCAGAGAGAAAACGGTCTCATATAGATTTTTGTCTATATATCAAAAGTGTAAACCTAATTTTGAACCACCCCGAAAGTTCGCCGAAATATTATCAAAATTGGGAATATTTCGGTAATCGATAGTGGCCAAAAGATCATCTGCCACCAACTCAGGGAGATAATCATTGTCCATCACAACAACATCATATACCTCACCAGCAGCAATATTTTTGATCGCTTCTATTTGTGTCTGATAGGAAACATATTGTACCCCAACACCATATTCCTCCGTAAAAGCATCCAGAACAGCCTGGGGCATATCATCTTCCCAATCATAAAAGATCAGTAGCAGCAAAAGTCGGGTACAAATTTTTCATGCAAACAGAGGGCTGCTCTAGGATTTCACCCCTTATGGTCATTTTTTGTACCCGACTTTTGCCGTAGCTGTAAAAGATCAATTCCTTTGCCAACATCGGAGGTGTTGGAGTCGCTGGAACTGTTTGTCCTGCACAGGCAACTGGTAAGAGCAAAAGGAGAATAAAAATCGACACTATGCCCGTTTGGGACAAAGAAAAGTGTGTTCCACGGCGGGCAATATGCTTGAGCAACGAACAAATCTCTCGCATGGTAAAAAGCTTATTCATATTGGTGTTAGATTAGCCAGAAATGGAGGCAAAGAAATAATTGACCTTATTAGTATACGGCGGAAACAAGTAGCCAATGTTACGATTGGCTGACAATTAGTTAAGGTGTCTAGAAGTATCAATCATAACAATTCCTCCTCGAGGCCAATCCAAAAAATAAAATATACGCGAGAAGGTGTTAAACTAGCTCTCCAAAAGGAGCAAAAATGACAATCTCGCCAGAAATGGTTGAAGTCTTGAAAGAGACGAAGGCCATGTTAAGTGGATACGAAAGAAGGCACTTCATGGCCCAAACGGTCAAAACGATATGCGAAGGGAGTCCGACGAAAGCAGAACGAGAGTTGGGCTGGAATCGGGCGACGATAGCCAAAGCCCTGGAAGAACTAGAAGGCGGCTTCTGTTATGTCGACCAAAGCCACCGACGTGGTCGCAAAAAAGCCGAAGACCATATCCCCACTTTACTGGCCGATATGGTTGAAATCGCCGATCAATTCAGCCAGACCGATCCCACCTTTCGACCCCCCCCAATTGTACACTCGACTAACCGCCGCCGAAATGCGTACCCAGCTCATCGAGCAGAAAGGATACACAGATGAGGAATTGCCTGGCGAAGAGGCCATCCGCTTGAAGCTCAATGAGTTAGGCTATGGCTCAAACCGGGTCAAAAAAAGTCAACCAGTGAAAAAGATCCCAGAGACCGATGCGATCTTTGATAGAATTCATCAGATCAATCAAGAAGCGGATGCAGACGAGACGGTTCTGCGCCTCTCTTGGGATGCCAAAGCGACGATTTTACTTGACCGTTTCTCGAGAGAAGGGATAAGTCGAGTGGTTGTCAAAGCGCTCGATCATGACTTTCAAGATAAGAAGACCGAGAAAGTCACTCCTTTTGGCATTTACCTCCCTTCAACCAAGGAACTCTTTCTTTACTTGACTCAGTCGAAAGTGACTAGTGACTTTATTGTCGACTGCCTGATTGATTTTTTTGGGAAAGCGTACGTGAACACTTTCCTCACGTCAAGACCCTCGTGATCAATCAGGACAATGGTCCCGAAAATCATACCCGTCGGACTCAGTTTATGTATCGTCTCACTCAGTTTGTTGAGCACTATCGTCTCTCTATTCAGCTCGCCTGCTACCCTCCTTATCACAGTAAATACAACCCCATCGAACGGGTTTGGGGCCATCTTGAAAAACACTGGAACGGTTCTCTTCTCGATTCTCTTGAGACCGTTCTCAATTTTGCCCGTTCTTTTCGCTTTAACCAACTACAACCCTTCGTTCACCTGAATTCCACTCTTTATGAGACCGGCGTCAAACTCACTCAGAAAGAGATGGACCGTTTGGAACAACGCTTCCAACGTTTACCTGGTTTAGAAAAATGGTTTGTCCTTATTCCCCCTCTCCATTCTCTCGTTCGCGTATAATTATTTATTTTTTTGGTTTAGCCCTAGAGAATCAGAACATTTCTGAAAGTATAACACTCATCGATCAGTCTCTCAAGACTTGACCTTGATTGGGCTTTTTGATACTATGCGTATAAATTCCCACAATCAGTATCTTGAAACTCTAGGCACATAGTTTCTTGGTTCAGAAGTGTGCAGCCTGTCGGTCCAAACAGGAGTCTGTTCCCCCTCAGCCATTATATGTTCCAAAACAGATTCACGCATCATTCAAGAAGGAGCCCAAAGCAATGACAATCAACAGGAAAACCCTTTCTCGTCGTACCTTCATGCAGCTCTCTGCGGCGGGTGTGAGCGCTGCTGTTTTTGCAGCCTGTCCAGCATCTTCCCCGGGAGGGTCGAACGATGGTGGAGCATCGACGACCATGGAAAAAGTATCAATCGTCTATCAGGATCGCGGTGGCGAAGCATTCCCCAAAGCGTGGGAATCAACCAGTGGACTCTTCGCTGAACAGAACGCAGACATTGAGGTCCAGTTTAACCCCCAACCCGATGGCTGGATTGAAAAACTGCTGGCCCAGTTTGTAGCTGGCACGGCACCCGATCTCTTCAATGGCTGGGGCGACAATCTGCCGCTTTTTGCTCAGAAAAAACAGACGCTCGATCTACGCGCCTTTGTCGAAGCAGATTTAGGAGATGAGATTATCAATGATTGGGTACCCAACCAATTAATGTCTTTTGTTTGGCCCGACATCTGGTATGCAATCCCTCAATATTGCGGCAATCTCGTGCTCTATTACAACAAAGATATCTTTGATGAAGCAGGTGAAGCGTATCCGCCGGCGAGTTGGGACGATGCATGGGACCATGTGGAATATGTCGATGTCATGAGTCGCTTGACCAAACATGATGGCGATCGGGTTGAACATTGGGGCGGCTGGGTTGGCTATTGGTATTCAGGGAAAACCGAGATTCGCCTGGCCGACTTTGGCGGTGGTGCTGTCGACCCGGCTGATTGGACCCGATGTGCTCTGGGCGATCAGCCAAACCAGGATGCTCTGGAGTGGATCCGTGCGCAAATGTATGACACTCAGGTGATCGCTCGTCCAGATATGGTTGAATCATTTGGCAGCGTGGCGATGTTTGCACCAGCCAAAGTTGCCTCGGCGGAAGAAGGCTCTTGGGTGCTCCAACGCTTGGTTCAGAGCGAACCCCAATTTACGTGGGACGTGGCCCCCTTGCCCAAAGGACCTGGCGGACATACGACGATTAATACAACTGACGGTTGGGCCATCTGGCAAGGCAGCGCCAACCCGGATGCGGCCTGGGACCTGATGCAGTTCCTCATTTCGGAAGATTATGCAATCGCAATGGCACGTGCACAGGGGTTGCAGCCAGCCCGTCGCTCTTTGATTCCCAAATGGATCGATGTCATGCGTGAAACCTTCCCCGAACTGGAAGAGGTCAACCTGAACGTCTGGCAGGAAGCCATGGACAAAGATCTGGGTATCATCTGGCCTTACTTCCCCAATCACGGTGCAGCAAAGGAGCTGATTACTCCTGCATATGATAGCGTATTTGTTAGCCAAGAAAATGGTGTTGAGGCCATTGCTGCTGCGGCAGACGAGGTTACAGCCGTTATGGCAGAAGAGTTCCCCGATCTCGTGGGGACTGCACCACCATATGCGTCAGTAAATTGGTAGGGGTTGATGACCAGATGATGGGATGCCAAGGTGATACTACAGGTGCATCGTCACCTTGGCATCCTGTCACAATGAAGGATAAGATATGACGGCGGAGCAAGGAACATTGTCACAAACGACAATACAGCCGAGGCGTAAATGGTGGAGTCTACGGCCCAGCCAATCAGAGACATTGATCGCCTATTTGATCATTTCGCCCTGGATTTTAGGCTTTGTGGTCTTCACGTTGGGTGCCATGTTGGCATCTCTGGGCATGAGTTTTTTCAAGACGGATCTCTTAACTCAGACAAAATTCATTGGAATCGACAATTATGCCAAACTGGTTAATGATGAGCTGGTCAGTAAATCGCTGATTAACACAGCCTACTACAGTTTTGTCATGGTTCCATTGGGCACCACGATTGCTCTCTTCATTGCCCTCATGCTCAATCAAGACGTTAAGCTCCAGGGGCTTTTCCGCACGATCTATTATCTGCCCTCCATTGTGTCAGGGGTGGCTGTGGCCGTGCTATGGGCTTGGCTCTACAATCCAGAACTTGGCTTAATCAATGAAGTTCTCTCCTGGTTTGGTATTCAGGGGCCGCGCTGGATCTATTCAGCAACCTGGGCCATGCCTTCGATGATCATTATGTCACTCTGGGGTGCAGGGGGGAGCATGCTCATCTTTTTGGCTGGCTTGCAAGGCATCCCTACGGTCTTATACGAAGCGGCAACAATCGATGGTGCTGGCCCAGTACGACGCTTCCGACATGTGACGATTCCTCTTTTAACGCCAACGATTTTCTTTAGCGTTATCCTGGGGCTGATCGGTTCTTGGCAGATCTTCACCCAAGCGTACATCATGACCTCTGGCGGCCCCAATAACGCAACTTTGACAGTCGTTCTCTATCTCTATCGCAAGGCGTTTGAGCAATTCCATTTTGGATATGCGTCATCAATTACGTGGATTCTTTTTGCCATTATTATGCTCTTTACTCTGGCAGTCTTCAAAAGCTCGGAGTTATGGGTTTTTTATGAGAGCGAGTTGAAAAAATAGGCATACTCAGTAGATCCAAATTTCAGGTTTAGAGAGAGAATTCTGGCTAAACAGTTGACATAAATACAAATTTGCCGGTCGATATCTAGTTTTTGCGTTAGATTTGGGCGATTTTCAGATATGAAATAGGTTGTTTTCTGTAACCGAAATCTGAATAAATGACTCCAAAATCCCTGCAATCTCGACTGAAAATAGCCAAAAACGCCAAATTTGGATCTACTGATACTTCAAATTACAGAAGAACCAACGCCATGTCCGCTGCGTCTTTAGACCGCTTCCAACAGAAACTACAAGCTGATCCTGTCAGCACGGTCAATCGTGTCATTCTCTACATTGTGCTGATCATCGGGTGTGTCTCATTTGCGTTGCCCTTCGTCTGGATGCTGCGCACATCAGTCATGCCTGGATGGCAAGCATACGAATTTCCACCTCAATGGATTCCCGCCTATTTTGATTGGAGCAATTGGTCTCGCCCTTGGCAAAATTATCCCTTTGCGACCTTCTTTCGCAATTCGGCCTACTATGCCTTTTTCAACGTGATCGGCAGTGTGCTCTCAACATCGTTTGCCGCATATGCCTTTGCCCGTTTGCGTTTTCCTGGACGCAACATCCTCTTTATGATGGTCTTGAGCACACTCATGCTGCCCTTTCAAGTGACGTTGATTCCCCAATACGTCCTCTTTGCCCGGCTTGGCTGGATCAATACCTATTTGCCCCTGATTGTGCCGGCTTGGCTTGCGGCCAATGCCTTTAATATTTTCCTGTTCCGCCAATACTATATGACCATCCCACGTGAACTGGATGACGCAGCCAAGATCGATGGCTGTGGCTTAATCGGCATTTTTTGGCGAATTCTCGCACCCCTCAGCTTACCGGTTTTTGGCGTCGTCGCCATCCAACAATTCACATTTGCGTGGAACAACTTCATGCAGCCTCTCATCTACCTCAACCACACTGAAAAATTTACGGTTTCCCTCGGACTTCGCCTCTTTCAAACCCAGTTTACGCTCGATATGCAGGCCCTCATGGCTGCCACCATTGTTGCTTTGATCCCTGTAATTGCCGTTTTTTTTCTCGCCCAGCGATATTTTGTCCAAGGGATTGTGATCACTGGTGTTAAAGGTTAGATTGGTGCTTATTGAGACGCCACTTAAATTTCAGACGCTACAGTCGTTTTCTGCCGAGGGACGATTGTCCGAAGTTCATAGGTGTTAACTTAAGCGGAGTGTGCATTGCACAGTGTCCTGAACGTTCGTTCTTTCACTCCGGGCTATCGCCGTGCGTTGCACTCGGTTATCTCATGTTAACACTTGTGGTCCGAAGTTTAAGGCTTTTCCAACAATTAAAATCCCTAATTTAATCTGGAAAAGCTCAAGCCATTCCAGAGAAACCGACTTGGCAAATTAGGGATTTATTTCTCTGGAATGGCCTAAATGATGTGGCTCTTAGGACGATTGGAACTATTCGTTCGCAATAAAGGGGATAAAGATATTGGAGTCATTTTTTTCTGTATTTGGGAAGTCAATGACCGCTGTATTCTCAGACCGCATCTCGAACGATGTCACAAATTCATGTCCCAAATCAGAAATTTTGATACCATTTACTTGGCGGCACGCTTCCAAGGCTCTTCCGATGTCTTCGCACTTGTAGGTTTCCAGGATAGTCACAAGTCTATCAAGTTCATAATGAGAATAATCAAAAACGGCAAAGACTTCGCCAAGGTAACCGAGTGCTTCTGGAAAGCCACCGTACGGATCATGGTAAAGCAGGGTTGGAGCAAATCCTGTTTCAGTCAGAACTCCAGCGGAACTGATTTGCGGCATACATCCAGAGTAGATTGCAACCGGCTCAATAAACACCATGATTTTCCCTCTTTCAGGCGCTTTGACTCCGGCAGGACACGCAGGCGGTGGGATCGTGCCGGGTGGCGTCGCCGTTGCAGGAACGGTTCCATGATCGTTCGGTACAGATTGAAGAAGTGTATGTCCCCCAGCGGTCTCTCCATCGAAAAGTAAAGCAGCACCACCAAGTAATATGAAAGTGAGTATGGTCAGATAGTAAGTACTACGCACACGCAAATGTCTCATTGATACCCTCCCATTTTGTCTCGATGTTTTGGCAAATCTCGATTATTTGCATTGTTACGTTTCCCCAAAGTTCGAAGGGTGTCGCCTCAAAGGATAAGATCTGGTACTATCCATGAATTGGTTCATAAATGCACATGAATCGTCTCACCGCGTCAGATGAGTTGATACATTGTAGGAAGAATCAAATTACTGCTATACTCAGTAGATCCAAATTTGGCGTTTTTGGCTATTTTCAGTCGAGATTGCAGGGATTTTGGAGTCATTTATTCAGATTTCGGTTACAGAAAACAACCTATTTCATATCTGAAAATCGCCCAAATCTAACGCAAAAACTAGATATCGACCAGCAAATTTGTATTTATGTCAACTGTTTAGCCAGAATTCTCTCTCAAAACCTGAAATTTGGATCTACTGATACTGAACATATGAAAGTTTATCAACCTGAAACAACTCACATTGAACCTGGACTACTTGCTGTCTTTCAGATGGTGATTGGTCTGCAATTGTCGATTGCAGTCATCGGCACCATTGTATGGTTGATTCGTCAAGGCACTTTTCCGCCCTTACCTATTCTCTTTAATCTGGTCGCGCTTCTCATGCTCTTCGGATATCTTTATTGGTCAGAATCAAAACAACGTTGGGGCCGAGCATATCTACCAGTCGCTTTGATCGCAACGACGTTTTATGCTCTTCTACTACGACCATTAACCTTAATCTCACGGTTGAGCATTGAAAGGTCGAATGACTTTACATCGGTGGTTGAAGGAAGTAGTTGGCAAACGTTTATTCTACTTCTTGTTCCACTGGTGCTGGTTGCATGGCAATATGAGTTCAAACACGTTCTCCTCTTCTCCGGCACGACATTTCTGCTGGACATCGGACTGACTGAGTATGTGCTCGGGTTTGATAGTACATACTTATTCGACGTTATCTCGCTTGCCCTGGCCCGCACAATCATCTTTGCACTGATTGGCTATATCATCATTCGCATGATGAACGCCCAACGAGAGCAACGGCAA
The DNA here is from genome assembly GCA_019217005.1 of Chloroflexi bacterium TSY. The sequence goes on along the minus strand of JAHBNG010000084.1, from coordinate 12,334 downwards.
GCATTGGCAGATGCGAATTCCCAATTGGCTGATTATGCAGCCACAGTCGAGCAACTGACCCTCAGCCGCGAACGCAACCGACTGGCGCGCGAACTGCATGATACCTTGGCTCACACCTTGAGCGGTGTCTCCGTCCAATTAGAAGCGGTCGATAGTGCGTGGGAATCGGCACCAGATAAAGCTCGCGAGTTGCTACATAAATCACTGGCTCAAACACGCAGTGGCCTGACCGAAACACGACGTGCGTTACAGGCTCTCCGTGCATCACCTCTGGAGGATTTAGGCTTGACACTGGCGATTCGTAATCTGGCAACGACTACTGCCAAGCGCGCTGGATTTACCGTTGAACTCGATATTGCAGAGTCGATCGATCAACTATCAATGGATGTTGAGCAAGGAGTTTATCGCATTGTACAAGAAGCGCTTGAGAATACGATATCACACGCAAATGCAAATACCGTTCGCATCAGCTTGTTCGAGCAGGAACAAGACATCGTTCTCGAAATTACGGATGATGGTCGAGGATTCGATGTCAATGCAACTTCCTCAAATGGGCACTATGGGCTTCAGGGGATGCGAGAACGGGCCACAATGATGAATGGCGAGTTGATTGTACAAAGTCAGCCAAAAGAAGGAACGGAGCTTCGATTGACGATTTCACAAAAACAGAGCTAACATATGGACATCGAGATTCCAGCATCTGAAAGCCAGTATACAGAGTTCAAATCGGAAAGTACCAGGGCGGCTGACCTGGCCGATGAAATTGTTGCCTTTGCCAACAGTGACGGTGGTGAAATTTGGCTCAGTGTCGAGGATGATGGGACAGTTTCTGGATTGTCTCGCTCCTACGAAAAAGATGTCATGAACATCTGCCGGACTTCTTGCATTCCCCCAATTCAGCCAGCTTATGATGAGTTCCAAGTGGCAGGAACGCGTATTGCCCGTCTCACGATTATGAGTGGCAAAGACAAACCCTATTACACAAATCGCAACCGCTATTATATTCGCGTTGGCACCACAAAACGGGTTGCGTCAAGAGAAGAACTCGTACGATTATTCCAAGCATCTATTTTCGTTTACTACAAATCGCACTCCTATTGAACCTAAGCCATGAACAAATATAATGGGCAGTTCATCCACCCGGCAATATGCAGCGCAAATAGAAAGTCGATCAGTACATGCAATACGCACCACGCAACACAAAAACAATTTGCAAACAAGCGAGAATACTCCCATGATCCGCCTAATTCTCTGTGACGATCAAGACATTGTAACCGAAGGCATGCAGGTGATCCTGAGCACCGTGCCGGACTTTGAAGTAGTCGGTGTGGCTCACGATGGTGCCGAAGCAGTCGATCTCGTGGCCGAACAGCAACCCGATGTTGTTCTGATGGATCTACGGATGCCCATCATGAATGGCATTCAGGCGACTCAGGAGATTTGTGAAAAATATCCGCAGACCCGTGTTTTGGTCCTCACGACGTATGATGATGACGGATGGGTCTTCGACGCAATCCGAGCGGGCGCATCAGGATATCTGCTTAAGGATACGCCGCGCGAACAGCTCATTGGCGCTATCAAAGGTACTGCCGCTGGGACAACGCATGTAGATCCCCATGTGGCAGGCAAACTCTTTCAACAGATTGCTCAACCCACCGTGGCAACAACCCCAGATTCATCGATTGGCGCGGACCTGAGCGAACGTGAACGTGAAGTGCTCAAGCTTATTGCTGACGGATTGTCTAATGCAGACATAGCCGAACGACTCTATCTGTCAAAAGGTACAGTGCAAAACTACGTAAGCAACATCTTTACCAAGCTCGATGTCACGGATCGTACGCAAGCTGCTGTTCTGGCACTGCGTTATGGATTGGGCGGGTAATCATAATCGAAGATGGGTGCTTCTTCAAAGATGGCGTTGCCGAAGCCTGCGGGTTTGGCGACCCATAGCAAATGTTTTGCACTTGGTCGAGTTTCCGTATTGAAACGAAGAGAATCTGGGCACTATAATTCATAGCGGACCGCTCTTGTAAAAATGTCAGCAGCCCATTGATTGATGCTTTTGCCGCTGGCCTCTGCTGCAGTTGCTATAGAAGCGTGAATTTCTGGTGAGACTCGCAACATAATTCGGCCAGAATATGATTTTTGTGGAGATCGATTCAAACGTTCACATGTCTCTAAATAATCATCGACGGCTTCTTCAAACGCCGCTCGTAGCTCCACAACAGAGTCGCCATGGAATCCCACGACGTCCTGGATTCCAGCAATATGACCGATCAAACAACCATCTTCTTCACTATATTCAATGTGAGCTGCGTATCCTTTGTAACTCATCGGTTTCATGGTTTTATCCCCGCTTGTTCAAGAAATCGTCGCGCATCGCGGACCTGATATGGCTTTGCCTCTTTTCGAGGATGAGGGCGATGGAACGTGGCAATTACACCGTTTAGCTCAAAGCGCACGCGCGAACCCCTACCTTCAATTATCTGTGCGCCCAACGCAACAAACAGTGACTCGATACGTAACCAGGCCAATGTCGATGGAACAGGATTCTGAAAAATACGAATTAGCGTCTTACGGTGTCTTTGATTCATATCACAATGATAGCATATTTTGCCATCATATTCAACGGGATCGTGAATGAGGGTGCTATTGTAGAACAAACAGCTTGTTTGTTCAGGGTCACGAACGAACAAACAGCGCCATCTAACCGAAAGGATGACAAACACCCTATCCTATCTGTTCCAGTCAGGAATCGGGATCGGATGCCCACCATTCATCGCACTTTCATGGGCGCACAAACCGGGCAACGCCATATCGAGTGCAGCATAAATATCCAACGGTGGCCCTATATCATGTCGGATGCATGCCAGAAAATCCTGAATCATGGTGTATTCTGCTGTGCCGTGTCCACCTTGCGTGGCCTCCCTGGGGACGTTCGTGACGTCTTCCGTAACTGGGATCTCGATCATATTGCGCAAGTGGGGAACCGAAGCGAGATAGGCATTGGTTTGCAGCGGCTGAACGGGCGGACGCGAGCTTTCCAACGTCCCCTCTGTGCCGTAGATGGAGTAATAGTGAAACATCGGCTCACGCACAATTCCAAAGGCACAGAGAATTTTGATCACGCCGCCAGACTGCGTCTGGAAAATAGCGACCTCCATGTCTGGACGCCCTAGATCTGTATCGCTGCTAGAGCCAATTTTCATACTACATGCGGTGACACAGCGCTCGCCCGTGACCTTAAGTAGTGGACCCAAGCTGTGAGTGCAATAGTGAATGGGCGGCATGTTGGCGCGCCAGGTGGGTGAGCCATCAGGCTGTTGCAACAGGTCGCGCGTATCGTGAATGTACTCGGCTTCGGCATACTTGAAATCCCCCAACAGACCCTGCCGCCACATCTGCTGCCAGCTCAATATGTGTGCCCAATAGCAGCAGTTCTCGGCCAACATAAACTTCTGTTGGCGCTGCGTCTGAACCGCCTCGAGGATCTGCTGACACTCATCCAGCGTGCTGGCCAAGGTGACTTCTTGCAGCACATGGCATCCGGCTTCGAGCGCCGCCACAGTGTGTTGACAATGCAATGGAACAGGAGAGGCCACAAAAACAATATCCAAGCCCAACGCCAGCAATTCATCATAAGCGGATACCAGTTGAGCCTAGGGAAAGTGGGTGCCAAAACGCTCCAATGTCGCCGTATCAATGTCGCAACCAGCAACGACACGACAGTCGGGCATGAGGTCAAACATGCGCGCTGGACCCAGGCCACGGCGTAACCCAACAACACCTACTCGATATTCAATCATACATTGACTCCCTCTTCTGCCCGCCGTAGGCGCTGCGCGCAGTCGATACGTCGACCAGTCTTCATCGATTCGATCGCAGCCGTAGGGATGACCATACCAGTTAGAATGGAACGCGGATCATCGGGTGAAGTTGGCTTAGACTGGATCCAGCTCATGAAATCTTGATGAATGCGAAAGTCGGCTCCACCATGTCCACCGATAGCAGGTGGCAGCTCAATATTTTGCGGCTGTTGACCATTGCGCCACAGGTTGACGGAGGCACTGGGATGTCCTGGTCGTGCGGAATGCATCACCACCTCCAGTTGACCTTTCGTTCTGTTGACGATGTAGCGGCGCTCGTAATCCGGCCCAGCTGTGGTCAGGTGAAAGGTATAGACGGCACCATTGGAAAGCAGACCAGAGATAGAACAGGCGTCGCCGTCTGCCATCACAGAATCAGTTCTTTCTCGCCAGACATTGCGGGCGATGGTTGCTGTACAATCAATCGCCTCCGCGTCCAGAGAGTGCTGAATTGTATCGGTGTCGTGTGTAAGTTTGCCCACAACCACGCTAGATTCGGGCGGTGAACGGTAGTGCTCCCACACACCTTGCGACCAGCGTGTGCCTGTGTTGACATGTCCCAGCACGCTTTGGATTTGTCCCAATTGACGCTCGTCCAAAATGCGTTTCATTGCGAGCGTGGCCGGAAAGCGACGCAAATTGTATCCAATGAAGAGCGGATATTGGTGACGAACAACGTGCTGATAAAGATATACCGCCTCATCCCAGGAAATGGCTACGGCCTTCTCTAAAAAGACAGGAATCCCCTGTCGCAGCACAGCCAGGGCTTGTTCGGCATGGTCGATGGCAAAGCTGGCGATGATCACGAAGTCCAAACGAGGTTCATTGGCCAAAAGCTGACGATAGTCGGTGTAGTAGGAGGGGCCGAAGCGCTCCTCTTCTTCGGGTGTCGGTTCACGTGGGTCTGCCACCGCCACGCACCGTGCTCGAATGCTCTTCATCTTTTCGATGCTCTCTAGGTGGTAGCGTCCGCGACGGCCAAATCCGATGATGGCGAAGCGATAGTTAGGGACGGTCATGAGCATATCCTCCATGTGCTTCTGTTCCATTGATTTGCGGGGATGCCTGTCAGAATTTTTGGAAATGTGGCTGCAACATTTGTAAACAGAACCGCTGCCAGTCGAGTGTTTTGGATGTTTCCAAAAACTTGACGCACACCCGATTTGCGGAAGGAGGTTTTCATGGACACAAGTTTGTGGTAAACTCAGTTGAAAAATGGAACTCATTCTTCAGCACGTCAGTTTCCACATCGCACCCCTACCATAACACACTGACTCCAAAATACAAATGATGATTCCGCCATTTGCTCATAAACGAAAATTCATTCCCTGACGAAGTTCTTGTGATCTAGCACTGTAAGGGGCAAACGATGAACCTTATTCTAAACAATCGGAGTGTTAGAACGATCATTCGCATCAGCTTGTTTTTGTTTGGTCTTGTAATCAGTGTCCATCTTGCGTCTGATGATTCCGTGTACGCAGCTCAGTCAAGACAGGATTTTACATTGCAGATGTTGGGATATAGCAGCGGGAATGTGAGCGCAGTTGCCACTCAAGGCAATTACGCCTACGTTGTCATAGGGACAGAGCTGGTGATCTTTGATATAACCGATCCGCTGAATCTCAACCGGCTCGGGTCTGTAGCATTGCCGCTCGGCGTGCGGTCTTCGTTGGTCGTTGTGGATATCCAGGTTGCTGGCAACTATGTCTATGTGGGCGTTGATCGTAGTGGGCTGCATATCATTGATATCTCAGAATTGAGATCACCGGTTTCGGTCGGTTTCTACCAAAGTGGCTCGATTAATGGGTTTGCCGTAGCCAATGGTTTCGCCTACGTGGCCCACGGAAGTTGTAATATCCGTGTTCAAGTATGTTCCGGAGGTCTGTCGATTCTCAATATTTCAAATCCAACCGCTCCCAGTCAAGCGGGAACGTTTGCCATGCCTGATTCAACGCCCCTGGGTTTTGGACAAACGCCGGCTCAGAAGGTAGCCGTGGTTGGGCGTTATGCCTATTTGACGGGCAGCCGTGATGCACTTTCGCCGTCGAGTGTTTATGAGACTGGACTCTGGGTCATTGATTCAGGAAATCCGTCAAACCCAGTTGAAGTAGGATTTTATGACCTATCGAGCGGTATATTTGACGTCGAGGTGGCTGGTCACTATGCATATGTGACGGCCGCTGGGCAAGGATTCAAAGTAATAGATATCTCGAATCCACAGAATCCAATTGAGGTTGGTGCATACGAGCAAAACGGCGGTGTACGCTCTCTAACGATCGCGGGGGGTTATGCCTATGTTTCGAGTGACGGTCTGAAAATCATCGACTTGTCAGACCCATCAAATCCACGGTCTGCTGGATCTTACAATCAGTCGGGTCACGTCGCTGTAAGTGGTGATCTTGCGTTTATCGCTGCTGGTGTCGATGGGTTGGCCATAATCGATGTTGCCAACCCCACAGTTCCAGCAGCGATAGACATATTTGATCCACCGGGAGAAGGCGTCGCCTTAGCTGTCCAGGGAGATTATGGCTATTTGCTTGATGGGGACAAGCTCCGCGTTTTGAATCTCACCGGCGATGCGAATCCGGTTGAACAGAGCCGTTATACTCTGCCAGCAGGTGGTATGCATTTGACCGTTTCGGATGACTATGCATACATTGCGGCTGGTGAGGCGGCTCTGCGCATTATCGATGTCTCGAATCCAACACGGCCAGATGAGGTTGGTTTCTTGGACACGGTTACAGCGGTCGTGGATATCGACGTCCAAGATCAATTTGCTTATCTGGCCGCACAGGAATCAGGCTTACGGGTTGTGGATATATCAAATCCTACATCACCAATTGTAGTTGGTTCCTATTTGCTTCTACAAACCCATCAGCAAGCGGTAGACGTTGTGATGAGAGGTGACTACGCCTACGTGAATACCAGAGACTCTTTGGTGATCATAGATGTCTCCAACACCAGCAAGCCAGTCAAAGCGGGAGAGGTGAATATCGAGCAGGGCGGTGCGCTGGATATTGAGGTTGTGGGTCAGTATGCTTATCTAAGTTCTCGAAATATCCTTCCCCTTGGACTGTTTACGAGCATCACAATTAACAGGCTGCATATCATAGACGTATCGGACCCTACGACACCACTCCCGGTCGGTACATATCGGCGAGACGAAGGCGCCCCTCCCTATGGCATTGCAGCGGTCGACGATTACGCATACCTCGCATTGGGCGAAGTCGGATTATGTGTTTTGGATGTTGCCAACGCCGCGAATCCCATTGAAATAGGCTGTCATCTTCCGCCATCATCTGCCAGAGCCATCGCGATTGCCAACCATCGAATATACGCGACTGGAGACGGTGGCTTCTATATTTTGGCAGCTACGTCGTCTCTTTCTGGCCGAGTCAGCCAAGTCAATGGTAGCCCAGTTTCTGGGGTGACCATCACGACCGATGGAGGCATGACGTCCACCGATCAGGACGGTCAATATTCGTTGAAAAACCTGTCGATTGGGTCCTATGCCGTCGCGCCCACTTTATCAGATTTTGTGTTTACGCCACCAGACAGAATGGTCAATGTTCCAAGACACTTTAAGGGGCAGAATTTCATCATGCTTCCAAAACCTGTCTCTGCATCTTTGACGCCTGGCGTTACGACCACGATTACAGTGATCGATACGCAAAATCTATCCACCGAGTTGACGTTTCCCGCCGACGCCGTTAGTGAGCCAACCAAAATCGTTTTATCACCCACCGTCGCTCCTGGCCAACCGGGAAAAGCATTTGCCAGCCATGCTTTTGAGTTAAGCGTCACGCAGCCAAATGGTGCGTCGGTTGATCTTTCATTTGCTACGCCGGTGCAGGCTACCATCGATTATAGCGAGCTAGATGTGGGTGTGATCATTGATAAAGCACAGCTTACATTTGAGCGTTGGACAATGAACGGTTGGAAAGACACTGCTGAGCTGTGCCCAATGGAGTCAAAGACCGTGGTACCTCCAGATCCGAGCGTTAACAGGTATAGTGGACTTATCTGTCAAGCAGGACGCTTCGCCCTATTTGCTCCAACTCTTCAAGCCTACTATCCACTGTTTTCCGACTGAAAGGTCACAAGATATACTGCAAGCTAGCAGACTGTTGGAGGGATTTGGAAGGCGTTCTCTATTACACGCAGTAGGCCAAAAAAGGGGTAAAATAGCCCTAGGAGGCCAAAATGAACCAAGAATTTAGCGCCGCAGTAACAGGATTCTGTGCCCATGTGAGAATGCTTTCTCCGCAAAGCGAAACTGTAAAACATTACGAAAGTGACCTAAATCAATTTGGCCAGGTGATAGAAAAAAGGCCAAGAGAGATAGGTCGCCAAGAGATAACGACGTTTGTAACGGCGCAACTCGAAGCGGGGATGAGCAGTGCGACGGTCAATCGCAGAGTGGCAACGTTGAGCCGATTTTTCGACTACTTGGCGGATGAGGCAGAAGACGAAAGCTGGTCAAACCCGGTGGTGTGGCGTCTACACCGACTGGATACAGGTTGCCATCTTCCCAGAGATATAGCGGAACGCATCGTCCGCCAGTTATGGGGGAGCGTGAGTCAAGGTCAGATAAGAGACCAAGTGATGTTGGCCTTGATGCTCGACGTTGGCCTGCGGGTGGGCGAAGTGTCGAAACTAGAGATGGGCAATATTGAAGCTGCCATAAATCCGGACGAACTGTGGTCACTGCGCGTACGCGGCAAAGGGAACAAAGAGCGTCGAGTCTGGTTGACGCCAGAAACCACAGCGCTGTTGGTGAGCTATATGGATGAGCGTCCTGATGCAGTCGATAGCCATCTGTTTCTGACTCGTCGTCACAAAGGCATCAGTGTCCGCGGAATCCAGGAGCGCCTCGATTATTACCGTCAGCAAGCCGGACTCTCCGAGAACGAGGTCTCCTGTCATCGCCTGCGCCATACCTTCGCCAGACGAATGGCAGAGTCGCGTATGCCACTGCCTAGTCTCTCTCATTGGTTGGGCCACAGTCAATTGAAAACGACCCAGATTTACATCGATGGTGCCAATCCTGATATGCGAGCCGACTATGAAGCTGCTATGGAGCAGTTGTCTCGCCAAGCCGCATGCTCGGATATTGAAGGAACGACATCTGCAATAGAGACAGAGAATACTGTGCCTTCTGAACATCGCACAGTGGAGCCAGCTGTTGGCATCTGTTTGTCCGCTGATGAGATCCGTCAACGTCTCACCTCATTGCCGCTCTGGCTTCATCAACCCATCATCTCATTACTTCTCCACCAGCAATTACGCTGGAAAGCCCTCTATCGGCGGGAACGAGCCCTTCAGTGGCTTGGCGAACTCCAACGCGGTTGGCAATGGATGCTCGACCAGCGCATGCTCTCCAGCTTATCCGAACTAAGACGGCGCGATCTCCAAGACTACATCACCCACCTATGTGACTTAGAGTATTCCGTCCATACCATCAATCATTTTATTTGTACCCTCAAGTGTTTTCTGCATTTTGCTGAAGAATGTGGCCAGTCGATCGCTCCGGCTTTATATCGCATTCAACGTCTCAAACGACCCACTACCTTACCTCGTCCGTTGCGCCAGCATGAATTTGCTCAACTTGAACAGTTCGTCTTAAACTCAACGGCTCAGAGCCTTTCTCCTTCCGACCTCCTTGACCGTGCTTGGTTTCTTATTCTGGTTGATGCTGGGCTACGTATGGGCGAAGTGCAAGCTCTGCTCGTTTCTGACTGGAATTCGGATACACAGACTCTGCTCGTTCGAGATGCCAAATCCCATCGTGACCGTCGGTTGCCTGTTACCCAACGCACTGCTCTTGCCATCGATGCCCATCTGCAACATCGCACCGATGACCTGGCTACTCATTCCCCGCTTTTACTACGCGATGGCTTACCTCTTCGAGCCAATTATGTGCGCAACCATCTTCATGCCTTTGCCGCCCAAGCTAACTTAGAGGGCGTCACTCCTCATCGCTTGCGCCATACCTTTGCCACCCGTTTGCTCAACAGTGGCCTTATGCCCATCACTACCTTGCAGAAACTCATGGGGCACACTCATATCGATACCACCATGCTTTATGCACAGCTCTACGATGAAACCATTCAGCAGCATTATTTAGCCGCTATGGCTTCACATTCTGTTTACGCTATCCCTGAACCTGACCCCGCTATTTGGGGTCCCACTTTGGAGAATGCCTTTGAATCAACTTTTCAACAGCAACCACTTTAACTTTTATGTCTACTGCGTGTAATAGAGAACGCCTCCTCCACGGAAATTTGGATCTACTGAGTCTCGTTGACGACCTCATGCCTGACCTCTTCCTATTAGATAATATAGGAAAGGAGTTAGAATGAGAGAGACAGAAAGAGAGAAGCTGTCACTCGGAATCGAACTCCGGCTTGGTAAAAAGGACCGCCCTCTTCCCGCGGTGCGACCGCCCTTCCCGGACCGTCCACCAAGCCGACGCCTAGAACCGTCGAAAGCGTGTAGCATCTCGAATGCCATAATAGGAAAACGGAAAAGAGCGTCCGAAAAAAATGACCAAAGGCAATCCTCAAGTGAATGAGGAGGTCAAAAATGCAGATATTCATAGGAATAGACTGGAGTGAAACAAAACATGATGTAATGATAACGGATGAAAACGGTCGTCGAATTAACTACATGACAATAGAACATAGTGTGGATGGCTTTAAGCAACTAGAAAAGTGGCGAGAAACGATGGATATCGGCCATGAAAATGTCGAATCGGATTAGAGACAGCACATAATCTGATAATTGACTACTTATGGGATGCTGGGTATACAAATCTATATGTCCTCCCACCGAACGTGGTCAAAGCAAGTCGGGCGAGGTACAATCAGAGCGGTGCTCGCACTGATGAAAGTGATGCATATACGATAGCTGAACTGGTCAGAACAGATGTTCACCGATTCTATCCTTGGCATCCAGGGAGTGAATTACTCCAGCAAATGCGCATCGTGGTGAGCATGACCGAGTTTTGGCGCAAAGAAACGGTTGCTGTCTCCAATCGCTTGCGTAGTTGTTTGCTCAGATACCATCCCGCTTTGCTCAATGTCTTTAGTTGGCCATCGCCCATTGCAGCTCATCTGATTCTGGCTTATCCGTCGCCGCAAGCAGCAGAAAAAGCAACCTATGATGAATTTCAGGTCTTTCTCAAGCAACATAAACATAATCAGCCCTCCAAATGGCTCACCTGTTTTGATGCCTTGACACACAACATCCCGTTCAGCTCCGGGTGTTGCCCAAGCTTGTCAAGTTCAAGCCCAGCAACTTGCCCGACTCTTGCTCCATACCCTCAACTCCAAGCAAGCAACACTCCAACAGTTGAACTCTCTTTTTCTGCAACACGAGGATCACCCCATTTTTGCTTCCCTGCCGGGCGCAGGAGAGCTCTTGGCTCCCTCTTTGCTGGTCAAATTTGGCGAAGATCGCCGCCGCTTCCCCCATTCCAGCATGGTCCAGACTTTAGCTGGCACGGCTCCCGTTACCAACCAAAGTGGCAAAGTCCACTTGGTCCACTTTCGCCGCTCTTGTGATAAAGAGTTTCGTTACTTTTCTCAGCAACTGGCTCGTTCTTCGCGCCAGCAATCTCGCTGGGCTTCGGCTTACTTTACACAAGCTCGTCAAAGGGCCACTCGGTCAGTCGCTCTCATCGGGCTTTAGCCAACCGCTGGCTGGCCATTCTTTGGAAAATGTGGACCGAACCACCTATGACGAATCTTTCCACATTCGTCAACGAACTATCCGTCGTCGACCACAAGCTTAGTTTTCTGCTTTCTTTTTTTCAGCTACGGCAAAAGTCGGGTACAAAAAATGACCATAAGGGGTGAAATCCTAGAGCAGCCCTCTGTTTGCATGAAAATTTGTACCGACTTTGCTGCTACTGTTTTTTTCTTGATTGCCTTTGATTTCTCTCTTATGTCTACTTGCTACCAGCTCAATACCCAAGTTTACATAAAGTCGGAATTGTTGATTTTTTCCGACTCTTTTCAACGCGCCTATTTGGTATCTCTCTACTGACTAAGCGTGTCCGGGAAGTTACGCCCCCTCTATTCCGGAAGAACCAATCTATTTTGCTCGAGAAGCTGGCTAAACTCACAACCTCTTTCGGATAGGTTCTAAGTTGCAAGCATTTGGTGAAAGAGTTCCGCATTCTTCAACCTATCGTACGTCTTCGTCCGGAGAGAATCAAGGATGTTCGATCGGGGTTGGACAATGGAAAGTTGCAAGTGTACAATTGGCGGAGACAAAGAGAAAGCTACGGGACACATCAAAATGTCAAACACCCAAACTCTCCGGTTCCTATCGAAGAACGATTTCATTTCGATCTGTGGTTTTGATCTTGCGCAACGTTCTCTCTCTCAGAGTGCCAAGCATACCTAGATGTCCTGAACGTTCTTGAACGCCAGAGCTATGAAGATGGATGGATTGAAGCGCTC
>JAHBNG010000085.1 GCA_019217005.1 Chloroflexi bacterium TSY | reverse complement strand
AGAGCTAGTTTAACACCTTCTCGCGTATATTTTATTTTTTGGATTGGCCTAAAGAAGATCGACGATCAGATTCGACCCCATGATAATCAGCGCTGTAACCATGAGCCCCGCCTGTACCACAGCATTGTCGCGGGCATAGATGGCCTGGATCATCAGACGTCCCATGCCCGGCCAGGCGAAAATTTCTTCAACAATGACGGCCCCACCCAACAGCCAGGCCACGTTGAGCCCCAGGACAGTCACCACGGGAATCAACGCGTTACGCAACCCGTGGCGCACGATGACAATACGCCCCGGCAGCCCCTTGGCGTATGCCGTTTTGACATAATCTTCGCGGAGCACTTCCAGCATCGACGAGCGTATCAAGCGCGTGAGCGTGGTCACCAACCCGACAGATAAGGTGAGCGCGGGTAGAAAGAGATGAACTAGGAATGGTCTGCCCGAAATCTCGCCCGTACCCGAAACCGGAAACCAGCGCAGGGTCACGGCAAACAAGAGAATCAACATGATGCCCAGCCAGAAGTTGGGCACGGAACGCCCGCCCACCGACAACGTCGTGACAACAAAATCGATGGGCGAGTTTCGTTTTAGTGCCGAGATCAAGCCAAAGGGTACGGCCAGACAAGCGGCAATCAATATGGCGGCAAAGGCCAATTGTGCCGTTCGTGGCAGCGCTTCCTCGATCAGATCCCACGCTGGTTGGCGATTGTGAAATGAACGACCAAAATCACCCTGCACCGCCCGACTCAAAAATGAGAGATACTGAACATAGATGGGCTGATCAAATCCATAAGCGCGGCGCACTTCTTCAATCTGCTCGTCTGTATAATAATCTGGCACAAGTTGCAAAACCGGATCGCCTTTCAGTCGAATCAGTGAAAACACGATAACGGTCACACCCAGCAGGATGGGTATCATCAACAGGAGGCGACGCAGGATGTATTTGGTCATATGTTAGCGTTTCAGCACTTCAGCATTTCAGCGTTTTAGCACTCCCAGCTGACCCGCTGACTAGCTATTCAACAAACGTCAGGTTGTGCAGCATCATCATGCCGTCCGGCGGTGGCGTCCAGTTAATATTTGCACCTACGCCCATCGCTTCGGGCATCTGGAAGAGCGGAATGGTGACTAGCTTGTCGGCGACGGCCGTGGCATATTCGGCGACGATAGCACAGCGTGCCGCGGGATCAACGGTTGTATTGGCGGCCAGTGCCAGTTCATCCAGATCTTCAAAGGAATGACGTGTGCGGGTGTGTGTGCGATCGCCAAATTGCGAATCGTAATTCAAAATAAAGATCCAGGGATCGGTGATAAAGTTGCCCAGACTCTGCACCATCAATTCTTCGTTTTGCCCGCGATAGACACCCTCGCGAAAGGTGGACGATTCCAGGATATCCAGCTTGACCTCGAAACCGACATCTTCAAGCATGGCGGCTACGGTCTCGGCAATTTCACGCATGCCGATGTACTGGCCAAAGGTGCTGTGTAGCGCAATCTCCGGGCCACCGGGTACATCTGGGTATCCCGCGGCAGCCATTAACTCTTTGGCCCTGTCGGGATCGTAGGGATTGACGTCATAGAGGGCCGGCTCCACCAAATCCCAGCAGGGCAGAGGCGGCGTGAGTCGCGTCAACGTCGGTACCCCATGACCGCCAATCAGGTCGATTAACTCGGCCCGATCAATGGCATGGCTGATGGCTTGGCGAATTTCGGGAATGGATGTGGCCACACCATCCACGCCTTCTGGCGGTGTGTGAGCGACAGTCAACTCATAGACGCGGTCGGTCAGATAGTGCACGACATTGAGTCCCGCTTCGGCGTCGATGCGATCCCAATCTTGGGGCAGGATACCTGTCGTAATGTCCACACCACCAGTCAGCAGTTCGGCCACGCGGGTCGAGGATTCGGGAATGACGCGGAAGACAAGTTCATCGGTTGCTGGCTTGCCATTCCAATAGTCCTCATTGGCTTCCATCACCACAAAGGATTCACGATCGTACTCTACCAGCTTAAATGGGCCAGTGCCAATCCCAAAGTTGGCGAGACCATCGTTGCCAACTTCTTCTACATACCCCTTGGGTACAACGCCACAGCCAGTGCCGCCCAGCTTGCTCAAGAAGGCCGGTTCGGGAAAAGGTGTGATGATGTCGATGGTGAAATCGTCGACGATCTGTACTTCCTGGACAAAGGCCCACTGGTTGAAGACGATGAACTCTTCCCTGGTCCCATTGATAATCCGGTCAATCGAGTACTTGGCATCCTCCGCCGTAAAGGGCTGACCGTTGTGGAAGGTGACATTTTCACGTAAGTTCATGCGCCAGGTGACATCGTCGATATTTTCCCACGATTCGGCCAGCCAGCCCACGTTTTCGCCCGTTTCCCGATCGGCAAAAACCAGACAGTCATAGACATGCATCTCGATCCACTCAGAGGCCGTGTTCCAGCCCGCGGGTGGATCCCACGACTCGACACCGTCGCCTTGGGCAACGACGACACGACGAGTGTTGTCCGCAGGCGCTTCCGCGGCATCGCCACCCGTTGCCTGGGGTGCCGGTGCAACACATGCCGACAACACCAGACTGAGCAATGCAACTAGATAAAACAGAGCAAGTATTCGTTTCGGCATTGGGTTCTCCTTTGGGTATAGTTGAACAAAAATCATCAAGAAACGAGAACTGACGGACCTCGTAATTGTATCCTCAATGTTTGAGCTTAGAGCGTGTTTTAAAAGTGTCACAGCGTGTCATTCTGCTCACGCAGTGGTTCGTAGGACGCCGGAGGAACGGAGCGAAGAATCCTCTTTTTGCACTTGGAACGTGGGATTCTCCCTTCAGAAGACTCAGGGCCGCAAAGCCTCCTCAGAATGACTTTTAAAACACGTTCTTAGCCGCTTGCGGTTTGGCGACGACCACACCAACCATTAGAATGATCCTAGCCTCATCAATTCACAACAAAAATCTTGATCAGCAAGTCGGCGACAACGATTTGTTGGTCGGCTCATCACGGCGAGTCAACGCTTCTAAGGAATTTGATGATATGAGGCAAGATCAAATCGCTTCGCAAATAGGCATTGCCATGGGTTAGTCCTGGCAATGAAAAGAAGGTCACATTGGTTATTTGGGAAACACACTGCTTTGCTTGACGATATACTGCCTCATCCGCCTCTCCTGCATACACTAGACAAGGCACCGATATTGTTGGTAGAACATCTGATATGTCAGCCCTGTCCTGAGCAGCGGCCAGGAGGGCTTGAAGATCATTCTTGAGAACTCGGGCCTTCAACGCCGGCGGCATTTCCGTATTACTTTCTATCTGCGCCTCCCATTCCTCTCTTGTTTGGCTGTACCGTCGACGGACGTGTTCTCGGTTGCGTGCATAAGGATGTGCGCCCCCAATCATCAAGGAATAAAGCCGGTTCGGTGCAAACTTCGCCATCCCAAAGCCAATCCAGCCACCCATTGAGTAACCGAGATAATGTGCCTGATTGAGGTTCAGTTCATCCAAAATGAAGGCGATGTCATCAATCAACAGTTTCAGGGAATAGGCTTCAGGGCTATGGGGCTTGTCGCTGGCTCCTTGTCCCCTAACATCGAGCAAAATAAGTTGATAGTCTTGCTGTAATCTTTCTACATAACCAAATTCCTTCCAATCTTCTAGCCCAGAGAAAGCGCCGTGAATCAATATGATGGGAGATCCCTGACCTATGACTTCATAGTAGAGACGTACTCCTTGATTGGTTGCATAAGGCATCGGCACTTTTTCCTCAATGATCATTCAAACGCTGTTTTTAGCATTTCTGAAACACCTAGTACAAAGAGGCATAAATGATTACGCAGATAGAGCCTTGCCCTTGTAGGTCCACTGGAAAGGTTTAGCCATAGTTTGGTTGTAGTAGTCAATGAAAGCGAAAACTTTGTTGCGTAAGTCATCAAGAGAAAGAAAAGAACCTTTGCGCAATAGTTTACGGACCAAAATGCTAATCCAGATTTCAATCTGATTCATCCAGGAAGCATGTTTAGGCGTATAGTAGAAGACAATGCGATGTTCTTGATGGGACAAGAATTCGGCACGAGTCTTCATGGATTCGAGGATGCCAGATTTGCCTTTACACCAAGATCACAGGTGATGTCCGACTCAGCGGCCACGTAGCGAACAAGAGATTCGGAGCAATGGATGTTGAGATTATCAACCACGATATGCCAACGTTTGATGTGAGGGTGTGCCTCAACCATCTGGCGAATATGCAACATAATCGTGCTCGGTGCGGGTGGGTTCAGCAGTGACCCAGAGAATGCCACCCAAGGCAACATTGAATGTCAGGATGAAGGCTAAGGTGCCATGACGGATATACTCATGCTCAATGAGACGGTCTTTGCCAGGGACAGTTGGATGATCGGGATATTTCCTTTCGAGGGCTTGAACCCTGTCTTTCATCGTTGGAAACAACGAGTTCACCCTTCTTCGCCAGTTCAGAAGCACGGGCATAGAGGTCATTGATGGTTTGGCTCTTCACCTCAAAGAGTTCATCCTTGGGCGTGTTTTGCCAGTAGCGACTCATATGGGGCCGAATTGATGCATCTTTTTAAAAGCCTCGCCGCATGTCTGGGTGAGATACTTTCTACTATATTTCGCTTGACCAGTTCGTCGGCGATTTCTCGCCCTGTCCATTCGCTGATGGGACGCCCGCACTTCTCTGGCGATTCACAGGCCAAGGCTTCCAGTTGGCATCTTTGGTCTGCCGTGATTACGGACGGTGCCCCAGGACGTGGCAGGTCTTCCAACCTCTCTTGCGCTGTGAGTTCTTCCAGCGGTATCGCTTCTAGAGCTAGCCATCTCTTTTTCCAGTTGAAGACCGTTTTGCGAGACACGCCCACTTCTAGGCTAATTGTCCCAGAATCTTTACCCGCAGCTGCGTACAAAATTATCTGCGCTCGCTTGACCATCTGTTGGCCCGTTGTGTGCCCCTTGACTAACTGCTCTAGACCTTCTTTCGCTTTTGGGCTTAGTTCGATTTTTTCGGCTTCTGGACCTGGCATCTCTTTTTCTCCTTCTTTGGGATATTATCGATGCCTCCAGTTTACATAACTCCTGCAATTATCTATGTAATCATTTATGCCTTTCTGTGCTAGCCGCCTAACGCCTGTGTGAAGGGGTTGGAGCGTACCCAACCAGTTTCACCGGTCGATAGAGGAAAGATTTTCTGCGTTTAGAGTATCACAGATCCGCAGCATAGCGCCGTACCTTATCCCAATCCAACTCTACGCCAAGGCCGGGTCCATTGGGGGCACGCAATTCCAACCCATCCGGTTCAAAGGGGGTGGCGAGGATCGTGTCCGTCATGTCTGTGGCGGGTGAGGGCCAGGTGACACAAGGCATGGCCGCCGCCAGGTGCGCCGCCGACACTCCGATCAGGTCGTAGTAAATCGCCACCGATAGCACCAACCCCGCAGCCTCAAAGATCATACCAATCTGGTGAACATTGTGGAGACCGCCGTGCTTGTTGATCTTCATGAGTGCAATGCTGGCCGCTTTGCGACGCACCACCTCGATGGCATCTTCCGGTGGATAAATTGATTCATCCGCCATCACGGGCGTGGCCAGTCGCTGGGCAATCTCTGCCATGTCTTCCATCCGTGCAACGGGCTGCTCGATGGTGCCCAACGCGCCAATGCTTTCCATGGCCGTCAAGGCTGGGATCGCCTGCGAGATATTGTAGCCAGTGTTACCATCGACCTGAATCACGGCACGGTCCCCAACGGCTTCGGCTACAGCCCGATAGCGGGCGATATCTTCCTTAGGATCCAGGCCAATTTTCATCTTGAGCACCGAGTAGCCAAACTGATCCAATTCCTCGCGGGCGTTGATTGCCATCTGCTCCGGCGTACCAAAATTCACAAAGCCCATCAATGACAATCCATCGCGGACCTTGCCCCCCAGCAGTTCGTAGACGGGAACGCCGAGCGCTTTGCCTTTGAGATCCCACAGGGCCATCTCCACGCCCGAATGGGAGAACCAGTGGTGCGGCAGCGCCGCCCGCAGTTTATGATTCAAGCGCGTAATCTGCAAAGGATCCTCACCAATCAGCGCGGGGGCCAGATGTGTACGGATGTTCGCCAGCATCCCTTCAGCGGTTTCACCATAAAAGGGTGTATCAACCGACGTCTGTCCCAGCCCCGTAATGCCTTCATCTGTCTCAACTTCAATCAGCAGCGTTATGGCATAATCAATACTGCCATACGACGTTGTGAGCGTGTTTTCACGCGGAATCTTGATGGCCGTGGCCTTAATTTCGGTGATTTTCATAGTCGGAGTCCATAGTCTTCTTGCGCCGCCTGTGCGGTAATATAGCCCACTGGATTAAAAGTCAAAGGTGGAAAACGCGTGATCGGTTCATCATTCATGCGCACCTGGCCGACTTTGCCCGGTGCACCACCCTCTAGCCCAGGCGGCGCACAGAACATCTTGTCGGGGCGAATGCGTACGTTCATCGACTCGGCACCAATGTTGCGAAAGGCGATGCGCTGTCCGATACCGCCACGCTGCCGCCCTGCCCCGGCTGAATCAGGCAGCAACTCTTTACACAGTATCAGGATGGGGGCCTGGGTTTCCATGATTTCCGTGGCCGTTACCGTGCTGTTATGGGGGAATGCCACCGGGACCATGCCGTCCATGCCGCGCATGGCGCCGCGTCCACCATGGGGCAGCATGTAGACAGAGAAGGTACCGTAGCCATCGATCTGGCCACTGAAACTAAAGGGCCAGATCGAGCCACTGCCAGCCTGAGCATGTTCACCAATGATGGGGGCGATTGCACCAAAGAGCACCTGGGTGATGTTATTGGTTACCTTGGCGCGCGCCTTGACTGGATGAGGATAGGTCGTGTTCAGGATACAACCCTCTGGTGCTGTGACGTGGATCGGACGGAATAGCCCTCCGTTGTTGGGCACGAGCGGCACCAACGCACACTTAAACGGATACATGGTCGAAGCAAAGGTCGTGTTGTAGACGCAGTTAATGGCCGCTGTTCGAGTCTGTGGCGATGTGCCAGCGTAATCCACATAGATATCTGGGCCGCGCACCGTCACCGCGGCGTGCAAATGGATAATGTCAAGATAGCCGTCAATATCAAGGCCATATTCATAAACACCATCCGGTAACTCTTCGATGTGTGCGCGCATTGCTGTTTCGGAGCGATCGTGGATCTCACGCGCGAGTGCCACCAGATCAGACAGCTCGGTATCATCTAAAAAGTCGTGGAGCCGCCGAGCACCAACCTGATGGGTACCCACAATGGCCCGCACGTCGCCCAAGACCATCTCTGGCACCCGGCAGTTGTCGGCAATAATCTCAAAGAGCAGCTCATTCGGCTTGCCCGCGTCGTAGAGCTTGCAAGGGGGGATACGCAGCCCTTCGGTGAAGACATCATACGCTTCGATATCGCCGCGATGTCCTCCCACATCGGCCACATGGGCAATGGTGCCCATAAACGCAACGACAGTTCCCTGCCAAAAGACTGGCGTCACCAAAACGTAGTCAGGGAGATGTCCATCAGTGAGCCAGGGATCGTTGGTCAGCAGCACATCCCCTTCGCAGAGATTTGCGACCGGGTACTTCTGTAACATGCTGCGTGCCGCCCGCGGCAGACTCACACAGAAATCTGGCGGACTAAAGGTAGACTGACAGATCGAATATCCCGCATGATCCAGCATGATGCAGGCGAAGTCACGACTTTCCCCCACGATTGTGGAAAATGAAGTACGCACCGTGGCATTGTCGACTTCGTCCATAATGCTGATGAGGCGCTGCCACAGTATCTCCAGGGCAATCGAATCTATTTGAACTGAGTCCAAGGAAGCGTTCATTGTTGCGGATGCGCCTACTGGTCGCTGGCGTCGTGTCGTACCGGTTCTATGCGTGACAGTGTACTTGGCAACGTGATTCGCGGTGTGTATTGGATCGCTCGACGCACCACAAATTCATCGCTTGTACACTTCATCGCGAAACCCCGTCTTACCTTAGTTCGTAAAACTTATCGCTGAGTGTCTGACGCTAGGGGGAGATTCATGTTATTTGTGGGCTTGATCTGCTTCAGTAACTGCCAACTGTTGACAGTTGACAATTCGCAATCAGAGTAATATCATACTTCATAAATGATGTCAATATCATTTTGATGTAATTGGCAATAAAACAGGCTATTCAGCTACTCCTCATAACAAAAACCCGATATTGTTGTGGGTATTGCACACTTCCTTTTGTGAAAAACATGACTATACGATTTGGCTTTGACATTGGCGGTACGTTTACGGATTTTGTTTTTATCGACACAGAAACGGGAAATATTTCCAGCTATAAGACCTTAACCACTCCCCATGCCCCATCAGAAGCGGTGATGAGCGGTTGGCACGAGTTGCTCCGAGAAACGTCTGCAAGTGGTGGCGATGTTGAAACAGCCATTCACGGTACGACGCTGATCACCAATGCCCTGATCGAGCGCAAAGGAGCCAAAACCGCCCTCATTACGACCAAAGGCTTTCGAGATATTCTGGAGATGGCCAAGGAGATGCGCTACGACATTTACGATCTCCTGATGGTGCTACCAGAACCATTGGTGCCTCGTCCATTGCGCCTGGAAGTGACGGAACGCCTCAACGGTCGCGGTGAAGTTGTGGAAGCACTCCAGCTCGCTGACCTAGAAACATTACAACCTCTCCTGCGCGAAAACGATGTTCAGGCGATTGCTCTCTGCTTTCTTCATTCCTTCACCAATCCAACCCATGAACAAGAGGCAGGCCAATGGCTACACGAATTTTTGCCCGAGATGAGCGTATCCCTCTCCTACCAAGTTGCCCCTGAGATTCGCGAATATGAGCGCATGTCTACCACCGTCTGCAATGCCTATGTCCAGCCCTTGACGGAACGCTATATCAAACAGTTGCAGGTTGATTTGGCTGATGGTGGATATCAAAAGCAGCTCTACTTGATGCTCTCTAGCGGCGGTATTACCACCGCGGAGACCGCGGTTCAGTTTCCGGTACGGCTGATCGAATCAGGTCCGGCAGCTGGCGTGTTGGCCGCCGTCTTCTATGGCGAGATGACGGGCGAACCCAATTTGGTCTCATTCGACATGGGCGGAACCACAGCCAAAATGTGCGTGATCAAAAACGGCCAACCCGTGATGAGTGATGACTTTGAGGTCGCGCGCGTCCATCGTTTCAAGCGAGGCAGCGGGTTGCCGGTTCGCGTCCCAACTATTGAGTTGATTGAGATTGGTGCCGGTGGTGGTAGTATTGCTCGCATTGATGAATTGGGACTGCTCAAAGTGGGTCCCGATTCGTCTGGCGCTGATCCTGGCCCTGCCTGTTACGGTGCTGGTGGCACCCAGCCAACGGTGACAGACGCAGATCTGTTGCTGGGCTATCTCAACCCTGACTACTTCTTGGGTGGACGCATGTCTCTGGATCGAGAGGCCGCCGAAGAGGCGGTACGGACGATCATCGCCGAGCCGCTCAACCGTACCGTGACCGAAGCCGCATATGGCATCTATCAGGTCGTCAACGAGAACATGATTTCGGCCACGCGCGTCCATGTCGCCGAACGGGGTGCAGATCCACGGAACTTGATGCTCATTGCCTTTGGTGGTGCGGGTCCTGTTCATGCGCACCAGATTGCGCGAGCCTTGAAAATGCGGGGCTATATCTGTCCAGCCAGTGCAGGCGTTGCATCAGCCTTGGGGTTTCTAACAGCTCCTGCTTCTTTTGAGTTTGCTCGCACCTTTATTGCCCAGGTAACGCAAGAAAAGCTGACTGAGTTGGACGAGATTTATGCAGAGTTAAAACAAGAGGGTCAGGAAAGGTTAACAGAAGCGGGCATTCCCCTCGAGCAGATGACCTTTCATCTGAAGGCCGACCTGCGTCATGTGGGGCAAGGCCATGAAATCGTGGTTGAACTGCCGTACGCATCTCTGACGGGTGTGGACTTAGACAACGAGCTACGACCCCTTTTTTATGAGCGGTATGAGGAAATTTATGGCTACGCCCATCGTCATCTAGGCTTAGAGATTACCACCTGCCGCCTGACAGCAAGCGGACCGCGGCCGAATATTATGCTCAAGAAAGCTCCGCTTGTTCAAGATGGCACGACAGCCGATTCTGCGCGTAAGGCATTCCGGCAAGTCTATTTTGCAGAGAAAGGCGGCTTTGTCGAGACACCAATCTATGACCGGTATTCATTGGCTGCCGGCATGACATTTGCCGGGCCAGCCGTCGTAGAAGAAGAGGATTCGACGGCGGTCATTGGTTCCGGGGCGACGGTGGTGGTGGATCCGTATGCGAATTTGGTTGTGACGTTGGAGGGTGGCGCATAACCGCAAAAGGGATCAAAAATTCGCAGTTGATTATTATTAAATTTGGTGGTAAACTAAATCACAATTAATTGATAATTTGGCGCGAGGTTTGCGGAATTCCCCCGATACGACCTTTATATGCTCCCATTGGGGGGTGGTTCAGAATTAGGTTTACACTTTTGATACATAGATAAAAATCTATATGAGGTCATTTTCTGCCTGAGCATGGCTCAAAGTAGAAAATATAAACATCTTTTCTCTTTGCAAAAATGTAAACCTAATTGTCCGCCTAAAATGAACCACCCCCCCATTGGTGCTGGAATTCTGAACCCTGTGACGGACTGTCATGGGGTTTTTTGTTTTATAAGCTCCTTGCTCCCAAATATAATTGAATAACTTACAAAAGGGAATACGAATTATCATGAAATTGTTCAGCAGACAGACGCTGCCTCCCTGAACATTGCTAATGATGTGATTATGTTATTAGCGATATCATTCTGTTGAGTCAAAGCAGTATCATTTGTTGAGAGTTGCCAAGCTCCAAGGAGTCCCCCTGTGGATCACCGGACAGCCTTTGCTAAATTACGTGACGTTCTCGTTTCTCTATACTCTGACATAGATAGTACTCGCCCTGTTATTGACGATGCAGCTCTCGATTCGTCGCGCATCTCATTGGGTCCTACGGCCAAAACCACTTGGCATAATATCCTAACTGAGGCAGAAAAGATTGACGGGGTTAATAACCTGATCGATGTAGTATTTAAAGATTACCCAAATCAGAAACTCCGAGTCGCCTATGATACCTATATTACTTGTATTGATCAACTGAAAGCTGATGAAATAGAAATTGACGAACTCGAACAACCGACAGGTACAATGGCACCGAATTCCCCATTTTATGTCGAGCGCCAAGCTGATCGGGATTGCCTGAGATATTTGCCTCAAAATATTCCTATGACAATCTACGTGGAAGCACCTCGCCAAATGGGCAAAAGCTCCCTTATCCAACGTATTGCTCATCTGTTGAAAAAAAGGAGCAATATCGACACGGTTGTCCTCAATTTTAGACAAATTTATAAATCTCACTTCATAAACAACGAAGAATTTTTTAAAAGATTGTGTTTCTTGCTCAGTGAAGAATTGAACATGCCCCATAAAATAGATCAATACTCAGTAGATCCAAATTTCAGGTTTTGAGAGAGAATTCTGGCTAAACAGTTGACATAAATACAAATTTGCCGGTCGATATCTAGTTTTTGCGTTAGATTTGGGCGATTTTCAGATATGAAATAGGTTGTTTTCTGTAACCGAAATCTGAATAAATGACTCCAAAATCCCTGCAATCTCGACTGAAAATCGCCAAAAACGCCAAATTTGGATCTACTGATACTGGAAAGATTCTCTCCAAACAAGTCCAGATAGATGCACTAAATATATGGAAGAATATGTCATTCCATATATAGTGGATAGGACTAAACATAAGGCACGGAATAGAGGGTTATGTTAAGTCATGAGCCAAATTACATCATTCTCATCTGAGAAAGAGCATAAAGCATGTTTTTATGTCTCGGATGGGCGTAAAAAAATAGAGTTCATTGAAAAAGAAGTCAAAAAGTAGAAAAAGTGTGGATGTAAGGGAAAAAGAGGTGCAGGGGCATCTAGCCAACTGACGTAGCGTCACTCGAGACAGATGTTCTGTGCGGTTGTCGATTGACCAGTTGTTGCTTCTGGCTCCGGATGCCGTTGTCGGTGCTCTGCTCTGAGGGTGTGCCAAACTTCCCCCGTGCGCCGCCAAGCTAGAAAAATGAAAGCGAATTAGTCAGAGTGAGCAGGAGCGGAGAAGCTACTGGTCAGCGAGAGACGCCTTGTGAGCGTTGACCCGCTGGAGAGCACGCAGGTTGAGAAGGATATAAATGAGCGTGTTCTGGTTGGTGATAGAGCGCTGGTTGCGCAGCTTGGGTCGCTCGATGCCAAGTTCTTTGGCAAGCGAGTTGATGCGTTCGGTGGCAGAGCGCTGGTTGTAAAGAGCTGTGTAGGCATCACTCTCTCGGTCGAGTTGGTAGCGAAGGCGAGCGCTCGTGCCAGAGGCAATTTCAGTCTTGCAACCCCCTTTGGCCCAGTTGGCATGGGCAATGGGACAGCATTGACCAGTGGCTTCTGGGTGAAGAAGGGGAGAGGCATAGCGTTCAAAGGTGTGAGGAACAAGAGCGTTTTTCTGCTTGAAATAGGTGCTTTTGAGAGAGAAAGGGAGGTCGGCCTCACAGAGAGGAGCGCCTTGTTCATCGAAGGTGCGAGTGTAGTTGGGCTTGCGCAAAGGAACAGCGGCAAAGCCACCAGCCTGATGAAAATAGTCGTGAACATAGTAAGCATCAAAAGCGGCATCGAGAGCACCAAAGCGGGGTTTGCGGGCCAGATTGGCTTCGGCGCGTTCCACCAAGGGGTGAAAGTAAGTGGCATCGCCTCGATTGAAGGTCTGGGTCATCTCAGCCAGGACAAACTCGCCCCACTCAGGCACTTTGGTGGCGATGAGGCCAGAGGCATAGCCCCAGTAGAATTCACCCGAGGAGGGGACGTGGCTGGCAACCATGCCTTTTTGAGTGGGCGTTCGGTCAGAGCCATCATGGGTTTTGGTCTGCTTTGCCTTGGCGTGCTGATTCTTGCGCTCTTTGCAGCCTAGTTTGCAATCGGGCTCACCCTTGGGCTGATTCTCTTTGACATAGCGGTCGCTCATCCGATATTTGGGATTGTTCTCGACCACCCAAGCGATGATGTGCTTGGTATCCAGAGAAATCTCGTCTCCAAAGGCAATGTCTGAGGGCAATGCATCTCGCAGCAAGTGGACTGTGCCAGTGAGCAGAAACTGCAACTGGGCATTCTCCATCTCGCGCAGCACTCGACTGAAATGCTTGGCTGTGCAGAGGCTCACTTCCACATCAAAGCCCCATGAGTATTCATCCGATAGCACCAGGGGAAAGCCCAACAGCCAGACTAACGCCGGATTCTCGCTCAGATACTCCCATAATTTGGGCATCGATGGGATATCTTTGTTCAACTTCACCAGATAGGCTGCCGCAAAACAGGCTCTTGGCACCGGCTCACTTCCTGGCCATGCTCGATTCTTCGCTCGTTCCGGAAAGTTTGCCCAGTCCAGTGGTCCCAAAAGGTCCAGTATCGTCATGGCTACTTTCGATTCTTGCACAAAGCTTGGCAGAAGGCTCTTGTCGCCCCGCCACCTGCTTGGGTCCTTCCTCTGTTGGGGATGGCGCGTTGAGCCAAGGACAGATCGGGGCAAGGTGCGTTCGAATATCTAGATTCCATTGTGGTATCATGATGGTTGCTCCTTTTGGCGGCTCGGGGGATGGTTTTGGCGACTTATACTCTAATGCCAAAGGGAGCTCTTGCCAACCTGTCAAAATGGCTCCCATCTTATGTTCAGTTCCGTTTCAACATTCTCTCTGGAACTCGTTCCTCGATTGGGGGCCGCTTATCCGAACTTAACATAACTTATGCTCCGTTTCGACCAGTCTTTCGGCACCCTTTCTGCCTTCTCGTTCCGCTCAACCGCACGCATCTTATGTTATGTCCTATCCTCCCATATATAGGCAAATCATTTATTTTGGCTCTGGACGGAGTTGAAAAAGTGTTAGGAAAAGATCCACAAGACGATTTCTTTGGTATGTTACGCTATTGGCACGATGTGAGAGCGCGGAACAAAAATTTCGCTCAAGTATCCCTATTTTTAAGTTGCTCGACTGAACCTCAACTTTTTATCAAAAATCCACATCGCTCCCCCTTTAATGTCGGTGAACGGATTCTATTACAAGACTTTACCCGATTAGAGATAGAAGAACTCAACCAGCATCATTCATCACTTCTAAACAGTGATCAACTGAGTCAACTGGTGGAGTTTTTGGGTGGACATCCTGCCCTTATCAGACAGGCATTCTTCCGTCTCGCTATGGGGAGAAACGACTTTGATTCATTGTTTACAATTGCTACATCTGACGACGGTCCTTTCGGCAATCATCTGAAGCAACTTTGGCAAGCTATACTAGATGCACCAGACCTAAAGAAGTCTTTGCGACAAATTTGTCACGATCAAGCACACGAAAAAGACAAGAATTACTATAGCTTAAAAGGTGCAGACCTAGTACTAGAAAGTAGCGACCAAGTAGTGATGCGTAATAGATTATATCAACTCTATTTCTCGGAGCAGCTAAAAAATGTCTAAACCAACATTTAAGCTCGCTATCGGTGCAGGTGCCGTACAGGCTTCTCATGGCACATATATATCAAGGCCCGCCGATGAGCAACTTTGGGATGCTTGTCGTGAAGGTCGGTTTGCCTATGTACTCGCCAGTCGTCAGATCGGGAAAACAAGCCTAAAAAACGAGATAGCCACGCGGTTGGAAGGGAGAGGGTTCAAAACCGCTCATATAGATCTGAGCGGAATTGGTCAAACAGAAGTTGAGGCTGAAACTTGGTATTTTACACTACTTCGACAACTGGTTGCCCCTTGGGGACTAGAAGCCAAGCTTGAAGCCTGGTGGGAACGACAGCCCAAGTTTTCATCCTTAACGGATCGATTCCTGCATTTCTTTGCAGATGTCGTTCTGATTGAAATCACCGAATCAGTTGTTGTATTTATCGATGAAATTGATGTGACTCTAAATTTATCCTCTTTCACTGACGATTTCTTCGCGGCGATAAGGGCTGCTTATCATCAACGCGCTCAAAATCCAGCTTACAAGCGCCTGACGTTTGTTTTGCTAGGTGTGGCTACGCCCAGCGAATTAATTCAAGAGCAGACACGTACGCCGTTTAATATTGGAGAGGCTGTTAAAATATCTGATTTTACTGAAGTCGAAGCAGCGAATTTTCACCTTGCAATCGAAGAGAAACACCCTGGACAAGGAATGGACTACTTGCGTCAGATTTATGCATGGACAGACGGTCATCCTTACCTAACTCAAAGATTATGTCTAGAAATAAATAAGGTTCAGCCACCTAGGAATGTTAAAGAGTTAGTCGATGAAGTCAGTTGATAAGATTTTTCTAACCGCCCCAAATCATGTAGAACGCAATCTGTGGGATATACAGATAAGAGTTCTAGAAGACCAAATATAAGTTGGAGATTCTAAAAACATATAGGAGGATTTTGCGAGGTCGATCTGTTTCTGACAATCTAAGCTATGATGCTTACAAACGACCTGAGGATCAGAAATCACCAGCTATTAATCGGTTAAAGCTGTATGGGTTGGTGAAATCTAAAAATGGGCATTTAAAAGTCCGTAACAAAATTTATGAGCGGTTTTTTGACCACGACTGGTGTAAGGAACACATTCCACGCAATCAAAGCCGTATAGTAGCTTATATCTCCGTTTTTGTTACACTGTTGGTCATTGGACTTACTGGCTATACCTACTGGCACGGCACAAGCAGAGTACCCGGACAGCTTAGAGATGCTAGAATTAAATTTCTGGAGGCAGATAGTTCCGAAGATCGCATTGAATCCCTTTATATCTTGTTTGATCCCCCTTATTGGTCGTTTGCAGGAACAGGCCAAAATGTATATGAAGCTAGACAACTATTTTTCTCACTAAATCGAGAGGAACAATTTGACTTAATCTCTTATGAAGATGAGCGGATTATTACTATAATTGAAGGACTGTATGTTACTTTAGCCAAAGTGGACGGGAGTGAAGGTACGGATCTGCTTCTAGTAGAAATGGATAGTACGCTACGCCATTATATTAAAGAAAACAAAGAGCCATCCGTGAGTGACTCTTCATCTGCTATAGAAAGGCTTTGGGCAACATTGAAGAATGCTTTTAGCACTACTTTTTATGAGAAAGCCGACCGCCTTCAAAAGGAGATCAGTGCCTGGCTAACGGCAAGAAAACATCTAGATAGTCAAGAATTTGACGATGCTGAGAAGCAGTATGATGTGGCAATCCGAAGTATTATAGATAGTGAGAATCCATCGACATATTACGAGCGGGCATTAGTCCATATTGCATTAGAGAGGATTGAAGAAGCTTCGTCAGATTTAGAACGAGTAATTTTTTTAGCACAGCAACTTGTTATTCCGGTGCCAAGTGTGACTCCGACGCCGACCATAACAACGATTCCGACATCGACTCCAACAACAGGCACGGACACAGAAGCATCTGCTACGCCAAGCACACCAACATCGACTGCTACATATACCCCTAGCCCAACACCAACACCTATCGGCTTGACACCAACGCCACCCAGCCCAACGCGCACTTTAATGCCAACGCCTTTGGGGGTGGTTCAAAATTAGGTTTACACTTTTGATATATAGACAAAAATCTATATGAGACCGTTTTCTCTCTGAGAACCGGCGAAATCAGAGAATATAAACGTTCTTTCTGTTTCTAAAAGTGTAAACCTATCTATCCAGCTAAAATGAACCACCCCCGCCTTTGCCAGAAAAAATTGTTTCAAAGTTTACTGCTCCTGACCAAATCCAAACTGCTGTCTCTCAGTTGATTTATAACAATTCAGTTTTACATAATCATATGAGCGACAACGCGACACGTTATCCAAATTTGGATCTGGTCGGATTGATTTCTTTACAGCCTCCAACCTTTACCCCAATACCAAATTTCGCAGCAACAGAAGCAGGGGAGACAAGAGTCGCAATGGCAGTTGCTGCAACATTGACGGCACAATTATCGGTAGAACTTACTCCTGTAGCCGCCCTAACATCAACGCCAACCCCAACCGAGACATTGAACCTTGAAACCGCTGAAGAAATGGCAGACTCAGTAGATCCAAATTTCAGGTTTTGAGAGAGAATTCTGGCTAAACAGTTGACATAAATACAAATTTGCCGGTCGATATCTAGTTTTTGCGTTAGATTTGGGCGATTTTCAGATATGAAATAGGTTGTTTTCTGTAACCGAAATCTGAATAAATGACTCCAAAATCCCTGCAATCTCGACTGAAAATCGCCAAAAACGCCAAATTTGGATCTACTGAGACTGGTTCAAACAACGAGGTTACTTCACTGTTTGTACTCGTAACGATACACCACCTTTTGGATATGAACTAGGGGATGGACTACAAGGCTTCGACATTGATTTGATAAAAGAATTTGGATACCGCGTGGTGCCAGGAAGGATTGCAGGAGATGATTTCAATATAGCAGTTCCACGTTCATTTCCGATCGGATTAGATCAGCTAGTTAGTTCTTGTTGCGAAACGGGATAAATAAAAAAAGAGCAGAATGCAGCCGGAATGACCGGAGCGAAACGCATTATTTATGCAGCCATTGAGGAGCCAATGCGGGTCAAGTTGTTAGCAATGAGGCCCCAGCCAACCGATTTGTCGAAGCCATCTTGGCCGTGGTGGGGAGAGCGGTCGAGTTGATGCTTGCGTTTGAGGACACTGATGCGACCTTCGACGCCAGCATGAAAGCGACGACCGCGAGTGAACCAGGTTTGCTGCTCATGTTGGTGCCGTGGATCATCTTTGTGCCCAATCTGGGGCAAGATGACCCGTTTAACGCCTATTTTTGTGGCATAAGATTCGTTGTCAGGCGAGTAAAGGCCACGATCTCCACTTGCCTGGAAAGGAGGCTTTTTGAAAATCTTGAGATGATGGTCAATGGCTGGTTGCCACTGTTCTTCATCGGGTGGGTTGCCGTCAAGGACTGGCCAACGAGTGACGATCCCCCCATCAACTTCATCGAGCCACACTTTGTGACCAAACTCGGTCTCTTTGCTCGGTTTCTTGCGCCGAATGATGTCGGTATGAGCTTCAAAGATGCTGACGATTTTCTCTGGAGCAGGAACAGACTCGCCATTGATGACCCGGCGCACGGCTTGGGCAAGGGCCTGTTCTACCCGAGGGATGTAAGTTTCAAAGGTCTCGACCAGTTGTTGAGCCCTTTGGCTTGTTTCTTTTTGGAGGGTTATGACAACCGTTTGTGCTTGACCTACTGTAGCTCGAGTGACCTCGACCAGACGCTGATAAGCTTTGTGCATCTTCTCTTTGGCAGAGGCACTGCGTTGACGGGCCGCATTAGCAATCCGATGGGCTTGTTGCTTGGCGCTGCGACTCCGGTCCCGGAAGAGTTGCTTCCCTTTCGGAATGGTCTCTCCCATGACTGCTTGGGCTCGGTTCAGTGTCCGACTTAGCACTCGCACCCCGTCCGCTAGCAAACTGCTGTCGGTTGGGTAGTGGACATTTGTCTCAACCACCGTTCCATCGGTGCGCAGCTTTCGCCCACGAGTCACTTTCAGTTCCCGAGCCAACTCTGTTACTCGTTCGTTAAAGGCATGCAAGGTCTCTGGCTTGAGCGTCGATCCCTGAGTGTCTATAATGGGTGAGACAACTTCAAGCCTAAAAATAGTGTAGAATAGAGGGCGAGGAGAATTTCATCATGACAGACAAAAAACAAACCGATAACATCGGCAGTCAGCCAAGGTCAGAGCCATCAACGGAATATGTATCACGGCCAGTGCGTCGGCAATTCAGCAATGCGTACAAACGGGGGATCCTTGCCGAAGCGGATGCCTGTAAGGAACGTGGAGGTATCGGTGCACTGTTGCGGCGTGAAGGACTCTACTCATCACATCTGACAGACTGGCGTCGGCAAGCAGCGAAAGGCGAACTGGATGACGAGAATCGACCAAAGCGGGGTCGACCGTTACAGCCCCATGCGGATGAAGAGGCGGCGTTGCGGCGTGAGAATGCCAA
Source organism: Chloroflexi bacterium TSY (assembly GCA_019217005.1). Next base: position 43,904 of record JAHBNG010000085.1, on the reverse strand, counting down.
ACTGAGACAGCAACTAGAACAAGCGAGGTACATTATTGATGCGCAAAAAAAGTTATCGCTGGCCTTAGAGCAGACGTTGAACGAGAGCGAGGACAAGCGCTAATGGTTGCCCAAATCCAGACCCTGAGTCAGATCATGTCTATCAGTGAGGCGTGTCAAGCACTGGACTTTCCACGTAGCAGTTTCTATCGCCTGACGGCATCGTCACCCGTCTCTTCAGTGACCAGAGCGCCGACTAGAGGCGTTGCCAGCCGTGCCTTGACGGCGGACGAACGGGCACATATTCGTGATCTCCTCAACAGCGACCGCTTCGTGGATTGTTCCCCTTATGTGGTCTATGCCACACTACTCGATGAAGGCAAGTACCTCTGTTCGGTCAGCACCATGTACCGCATTCTGCGTGCACATGGCGAAATTCGGGAACGACGCAACCAACGCAAACGACCGGTCTACAAGAAACCGGAACTTCTGGCCACCAAGCCCAACCAGCTTTGGTCGTGGGATATCTCCTGGCTCAGAGGTCCGGTGGCTAGCCGATACTACTATCTCTATCTGATTCTGGACGTCTTCAGTCGCTACATTGTCGCCTGGACGGTCGAGTCTGTTGAGTCGGCCGAGTTGGCCTACCAACTGATTGACTTCGCCTGCACCCAACAAGCTATTCCAAAAGGCGATTTGACGCTTCACTCGGACCGGCCATGATCTCCATTCCCGTTGCCCATCTGCTCGAGCAACTCGGGGTCACCAAGTCCCTCTCTCGGCCCTATACATCCGATGATAATCCCTATTCGGAGGCCCACTTCAAAACCATGAAATATCGACCTGACTATCCTGACCGTTTTGCCGATTACGATGCCGCTCGGACCTGGGTGCGTACCTTCGTTGCCTGGTACAATTTTGACCACTTACACTCTGGCATTGGCTTCGTCACACCTGCCGCTTGTCACTTTGGGCAAGACCAACAAATCTTTAACCAGCGACAGGCTGTCTTGGACCAAGCCTTTGCTAACTATCCCCAACGCTTTGTCAACGGTCCGCCCCAACCGCCGGTCTTGCCCACTGAAGTCTGGATTAACAAACCAACAACAACTGACGACACCAGCCGAGACACGCCCTTCCTTGATTCTGAAGCCAGAGCCTACCAGCGGCTGGATGACGATTTGACCAGTGAACGGGTTGACACGTGGGCTGCCGTGCTACAATGAGATAGGGCGAGGCGGAATCTGACATCCTTCCCCTCATCTTCCGCCGTCGCCTATCACCTCACTGCACGGCTGGGCGCCCACTTGTCATACCCTGAACGGGTTGCCGTCCATTCGGCAACTCCACTGCGACTCTCTCGTACCTTTTGGAGTCTATTTTAACTCCCTTTCCTGTCTCACTTTTATTGACATTTACCGCCCAGTAGACTCGGCAGAACCAACGCAAGACCAGACTGTCTCGCACATGCCATTCCGTCTCTCGATACGTAAAGCTATACAACCGTTTCACTGTCAACATGCGCAACAGCACTTCGACCGGACTTGATTTCCGTCCCGTCTCTAGCGTCTTTGGATATCGATGGCTGAACTCTTTTTTAATTAACTTTATCAACTCCTCGTCATCCAATACCTTATCTATCGCTGACAGTTCTGGCTCCATCTCTATCGCTAGTTTTTCGCTGATCTCCCAGAAGTCTGCTGTCGCTTTATAGCTCATTCGCAACATTTTTTTCACCTCCTGGATCTCTATTCCTTCTACTTATCATTACGTCCAGGAGTCATTCTGCGTTTCGCAACAGAAAACTAGTTAAACGAACATTCAAAGCAATGAAACAAGATAATACTTTTGAATATCTTCACAGACAAACATTCAACTGTCGATTTCCTTCGTATCTTCCCATCGACGATATGGAGGAAGAAGCGATGTTTTTACGTCGTGAACCTTGGCCAAATCCCGATGAAATTTGTACCTTAGAAACGGCAGAAAGCTATGAAGTTCGAGCAGGTGATACCTTGATTGGGATAGCGCAAAAGTTCTGTGGAGACTGGACGTTATATACGCGCATTCAATCATTCAATGAAAATATTCGGAATATTGATCCAAAAACACTGCAAGTAGAAACGATATTGAATATACCGCCGGAATGCTAGCCACAAACAGTTTCAGAAATATCCAATTTAAATTTGGGCGAGATAGCTCATTCTCCGTGAAAGGCACCCACTTCAAGCTCGTCTCGCATCAACTGATCAATCGTCACCTTGAATATATCTGCAATTTTGAGGATCATCAAGGCATTTGGTAATTTTTCACCTCTCTCTATACTGCCAATATGGCTACCGCTAATGCCAAGCATATCACCCAATTGCCGTTGTGATAATTTGTTGCTTCTGCGTGGCGTATATAGCTTCTCCCCAAACCTTTTCATTGCTTCATCATATGCTGTCCAAATCAAGCTCATCCCACATCAACTGATCAGTCGTGACTTCAAATATATCAGCGATTTTCAGAATCATATGCGCATTCGGCATCTTTCCCCCCCCCCTCTCCATCTTGGCGACATATGGTCGACTGACCTCAAGCAGTTCACTGACCTGCTGCTGAGACCATCCACGTCGTTGGCGTAAAGCACGTAGCTTTCCACCGAATCTTCGCATAACTTTGTAGATCAGACACCTCTCAACATACCATCAATCAATCTCAAGTTCATCCCGCATCAACTGATCCGTAGTAACTTCAAACATTTCAGCGATTTTCAGAATTAAGTCAGCAGAAGGCTTATGTCGGTTCGCCTCGATTCCGACAAGATGACCGTGAGAAACGTCGAGCATGACGGCCAATTTTCGATAGCTAAAACCACGTCGCTCGCGTAAGGTGCGTAGTTTTTCGCCAAATCGCTGCATAATTTTGGTGGCTACACAATCTTCGAAGTACCATCAATCTACGTCAAGTTCATCTCTAACCAATTGATTAATATCTATCTCAAAATAATCAGCAACTCGAACGACAAACTCGACAGATGGTTTGGTTTTCCCTGCCTCAATATTGCTGAGATAGCTATGAGAGCGGAAACCAAATTCACGCGTGAGCTGTCGTAAACTGATACCGCGCTGTTGCCGCAAGGTGCGTAACTTCTCACCAAATCGTTCCATAATCTTGGGGATTAGACTATCATCGAATTGTCGTGACGATTTAGAAACATAGGCTTGACATGTTCTCAATCCTATGTTAAAATGGTCACTGATTAGTGACCATTTTGTACAATAAGGAGGAAAACCAATGAGCGCCTACGATCCCGAAAAGCTGCTATCGAAGTGGAAACAGCAAGAGTTGACCGTAGAAATGGCCATGGGTCACGTCTTGCAAAATCTTGCCAAGCAGCAAGAAGCGCAGGTCGCAACCGCAACCAGATCGCGTCAGCTTCAAGGCACCCTCAATCAACATCAGAGCGAGATCCAGGCTCTGCGCGCCGATGTCATTCAAATGCAAACTGCCATTGACCACTTGGCGACGCGCATGACACCATTAGATTCATCTAACCGTAAGGAAGATCCGCCTCACGACAAATAAATGGCCAAATCTTGAGCCATCAAGCGATCAATGATCAGACCCGCGATGTCTTGCCCACATCGGCGGATCTTTTATGCTTCTATAATAGATGGAACTGATGATTTAGGCAAAGAGGGAAGGTGAGCAGTTTCGTAGGAGCCGGATCGGCGACAAATGCTCCGTCGCGAAATTGACGGACAGAAAATCGGTTCTGTGGCTCCCGCGTACCGCCGCTCCAAACGCCAACAATGGCTATTCGATTTCGTTAGATTCTATTTGCTCAATCAAATTCTCGACTTCTTTGAACTTTACTTTCTGGTAAAGGCTTGAGTGACAAAGGGCAAACCGAAAGGGGCGGAAAAAAGAATCCACCCTGAAAAAACGGGATAAAATGTAAAAATAGTGCTCGGCTAGTTTAAGCAGCGGCATTGAGGCGGCGATGAGCGAGAACGCCTTTAGGGAAATGGTGTGAAACCGAGGCCTTTTTCCGAAAGTCAGGGTCGAGTTGGTCAGGAGTTGGAAAAAGAGCACTCGAGAGAACACGGCGCAGCCTGCCGGGAGTGGATTGAGGCTCTCGATCCCAGTAGCCAGTCGGTATGGGAGGAAGAGAAGCGGCTAAATGGGAAAGAAGATTGCCAGCCAGCAGCCCCAGTTCAGGTAAGCGGAAACAAGCCTCATCGGCATGAACAAATTGACGATGTAAGCCAATCATCTGCTTGGAAGCCAAGGGGGGATGTTCAACAGGCCAGCGTTCCAGGTAGACAAGATAAATGGTTTCAGGCTGCAAAGTCATAACGGTCGCCAAAACCAAAGGTGTGTTGTAGGCCGGATCCTGAATGACGTAAATCGAGTAGGTACGGTTGGCTGTATCCACCTTGGTTGTTCTGGGGACGAGATTGTGCCATGCTTGATAGCAAATCAGGCGACCACTATAGAGAAAGCGACCAGACGAGTCCGGAGTTGTAGCCTCGAGTCGCTTTCCCTTATAGCTGCGAGAGAGCGGACGCACAATATCACCATATTCAGGTGGTCTGCCTTTTTCTTTGCGTTTGGGGAACTCATTGCGGCGCACTGTGCAGTTAATGGCTTCCCGCAGGACAAATCGGTCTATGCCGCTTTCTAGCATTTCTCTGATTGTAAACCCGGCATCGACCACCGCCACTTCGTCTGACTCCAGTGATTTCTTCGTCTCTGTCAGCAGCTTTTTCCGAAACTCACTTTCCTTTGTTCCAACCGTGCATCTCATGATTGCCTTGAGCAGTGGCACTCGCTTCCCGCCTATCTCCCCCGAGCTTATCATCACTCCAAAGATGAGCGCGGGCAATGCCCGACGAGCCGTTGAGTTATAGAGTCGGTTCACTTTCCCTTGCAGCTTCGGTCGCCAGAACCCTGTGATATCTATGCTTTTCACTCGGTACCCTTCTAACTTTTTTGCCTCCCATTCCCCTTTCCACTTCTTCTTGCCACGACCCCAGCAGACTTGTGATATCCCATGATCCATATCGAAAGCTCCACCAGCTTCGCCGGAGCTCCTCATCTTCAAACCCGCTTTCTTTCAATGCGCTATGGATTGCTCCTCGACTTTTCAGAAACGACCCATTCAGCATTGCCCACATCAGACGCATTACATTTACGTTTGTTCCCATCGGCGTTACTTGCAATACATTCATCAGTACTGCTATAGTTATTTCTGGCGCGGTTAGCATTCCTTCCTCCTTTTTGGGTTCTCTACCTTTTGGATGAACTGCTAACCGCTTTTTGTCACATTTCTCACCTCATCTCTTTTCTTTTACCAGAAAGTAAAGTTGAAGATTTTTTACCATTTAAGAAAGATGCCGTTCAACGAATGGCAGAGCTTAGCGAATTCAATGCGTCAAGGATTCTTAAAATGGCCTATGAAGTACTCGAACGTGCTGTTGATGAGAATGTTGAATATATTGATGCTGAATTTGTTATTGCTGCCGATGATGAATCAACACTGGACGAACAAAAGCAAGTAAGCGGAATCCATGACGCTCCAACCAAAAACCTACTGCAAGAATCAGCGTAGCCATGTTACAACAATATTGCCTAAGGGAAGATGAGATTTCCCGCCTTATTGAGGTCGAGATTTATGACGGCGAACTATACGAAGATGAAGCTGGATTCTTTGCCTTAATGGGAGCGTGGCGATCATGGGAAACAGAATTTGTCTGTCTGACGAGGACGCTGTCCATTGTCTTAGAGCGCAAGCAAAAGCTGTCTTTAGATGTGCAGGAAATCTTGAAATCCATCTATAGCTTACCTGCTGAAAAGGGGCTGGGGCTTGTTTTTGAAGAGATGGATGAAGCATTCATATCCTATATGTGGGGTGGTTCAGAATTAGGTTTACACTTTTGATACATAGACAAAAATCTATATGAGGTCATTTTCTGCCTGAGCATGGCTCAAATTAGAAAATATAAACATCTTTTCTCTTTGCAAAAATGTAAACCTAATTGTCCGCCTAAAATGAACCACCCCCTATATGTTTCGTTTTTCCCGAGAAGATTATCTTGATTTGGAGGAAGATCTAATCGAGATCCTTCGCCGATATAGTGAATATGACTACTCTCAATAACAGACATTATAAGGATTCAAAGTTTCTCTCTGAGAAATTGCACAATCGTCAGGCAGAAATGTTCAATCCTTATAAACTCTAATGCAGAAACAGCGCTACGTTATCGATACAACTGCCCTTATTTCGTATTTTGCAGATATTTTCGGTAGACCATCCAGAATCTCCAGCCAAAGTATTTCACTCATCGCGAAGGCATTTGATTTTGAAGATGCCGCTATCTTGGTGATTCCTAGCATTGTCTTTATTGAGATATTTGATAAGTGGTTTCGTGGACAAGGATACGATCAAGAAGAATTCAGAGCAAAGTTTTTGTCAGAGGTTTATAAGCCCATTCTGGCTGCTCCTAATATGGAAGTTCGAGAGCTTGATCAGGAAGTTTTAGAATCATTTCTGTCGCTTGATGATCCAAATATTAATCTTGAAAATCATGACAAAATAGTACTTTCGACTGCAATGGTTCTCAATGCAAATTTGGTCACTTCTGACCAAAACATCAAAAGATATGTTAGTCGATATAAAGTGGTTCCTAATATTTTGTCGTAAGAATATACAGACGAATTCGGCTAGATGACTATGCACCCAACAATCGACCCCATCACTCTCGAAATTCAATGGCAACGCCTGATCAGCATTATGGACGAGGTAGACAATGCCACGGTTCGCACCTCCTTCTCGACGATTGTGGGTGACAGCCGCGATTTTGCCTGCATTTTGGTCGATCAAGCCGGATCGTCGCTCTGCCAATCCAGCTTTAGTCCACCGAACTTTTGCGTTGTGCTGCCACGCACATCCAAAGTCCTGCTCGATAAATTCCCGCTGGAGACGCTGCAAGATGGCGACGTTCTCTGCACCAACGATCCCTGGATTGGCACAGGGCATTTGCCCGACTACGTGGTGATAACGCCCGTTTTCTGGCAGGGGAAACCGATTGCATTCATGGGTACAGTGGCCCATCTGGCCGATGTGGGTGGGCATCGGGGCGATATCGAAGCGTATGATGTCTTCACTGAGGGTATTCGGGTGCCGCCCTCCAAACTCTACGAAGCGGGCCAGGAAAATGAGCTGCTTTTTGAGATTATCGGCAATAACTGTCGCGTCCCCAACATGGTGCTGGGCGATTTGCGGGCGATTGTGGGGACACACCAGTTGGGCGCACGACGACTGCGTGAATTCCTCGACGACTACCAGCTGGCCGACATTGTGGCTCTATCCGACGAAATCCATACTCGCTCGGAGACACTCATGCGCCAGCGCATCGAAGCCCTACCTGATGGCGAATATGAGTTTGGCCTCGACATTGATGGCTACATCGAGATTGTCCATCTCCATGCCAAGGTCAATGTGCAGGGATCCGATATTTACGTCGACTATGCGGGCACATCCCCCCAGACGCGACTCGGCTCAATTAACTGTGTCTATAACACAACCTATGCGTCAACTCTCTATCCTTTTAAGTGTGCCCTAGTCCCTCAGATCCCTAACAACGAAGGACTCTTTCGTCCTGTCCATGTGACTGCGCCCAAAGGCTGCATCCTCAATTGCGACTCCACTTACCCTGTGCAGGCCCGGGCCAAAGTAACCAACAACATCAACCAGGTCCTTTTCGGAGCAGTTTGGCCCATCCTGGGGGAACATGCCCAGGCGGGCAGTGGCTCGATTTGGCCCTTTAGCGTCAGCGGTCAGGTCGATGGGTATGGAACCTTCTCCGTCCATATCCTGCCTCATGGTGGGCGGGGTGCCATGCGGGAGTTAGACGGTTTGGTGCCGATCGCTTTTCCCCATAACAGTGCAGTGACCGCAACCGAAATCATGGAAACTCAAGCACCTCTCTTGATGCTGAAGAAGGAATTCCTGCCCGATTCGGCGGGTGCGGGACGGCGGCGAGGCGGTATCAGTCAGGTGATCACTTTCCGCAATATTGGCGAAACGGCTTATATGGCGCGCGTCCGTCCCGATAAGATGTTCTGTGAACCGCCTGGACTAAATGGCGGTCAACCGGGTAAGGTGGGTGAAGTGCGTATGAATGGTGAGTTGCTCACCCGCTTTCCACCGCTCGATTTCAAGCCGGGTGACGAGATCGAGATGCGGATGCCAGGCGGTGCAGGATTTGGACCGGTTGCGGAACGGGCACGCGAGCAGATTCTGTATGACTTGGAGATGGGTTATATTACACCGAACCATGCCAAAGAAGAGTATAGATTGGCATAAAAATAGCTATAGTGAGCTCTGCTTGAAAACGGTAATAGTGACATTTGTCACCCTAATTGACAATTTCAAGGGTTTGTAGAGGGTTCGCACCTCAAATTTGTCATGTTGTAACCTTTTTGACGCTAACAGACCCTCAGAGGTGTTCTAAGGACTCGCTTGTATAGGGTTTGAACACCCAAAATCAGGGACCAAGGTGACAAATGTCACCATACGTAGTTTGTCTTCTCTAGTAAAGGCTGTATGAAACTACCGTTTTCAGCACAAACGCGCTTTGTATGCAAGTTTGACCCTATGATCTTACGCATTGTGCTATAATTAGCTTATGCTACTCCAGTGTACAATCAAGGAACATTTTCTGTCTGTAAAAAAGTTCTTTGATATACCGCAATAGCTCATAGATGAGAAAGATTTTGCCTATATTCTCTCTGGTGCGCATTCTCATCTATGGCATTGCTCAGTATAATGTTTAGTATGACATTTGGTAGGAATAGCCAACCAATGGACATAGAGACACTACTAGACCGGATTACAATTGATCCAGAAATCTGTCATGGAAAACCCTGTATTCGTCATTTACGATATCCTGTTGAGAGCATTCTTGAATTGCTTAGTGCAGGAATGACAAACGATGAGATTCTAGCCGATTACGACGATTTAGAATATGAAGACATTCTTGCAGCATTGGCTTTTGCGACCCGCTTAACTCAAGTTAAGCGATTAAAGACAGTCTTCGCATGAAATTTCTTATAAATGCTCAATTGCCGAGAAGACTTGCTAATTTCTTGCGAACAGCGGGACATGATGCAATTCATACGCGTGATTTGCCGCTGGAAAATCGCACACCCGATGCAATTATCAATCAAGTGTCCATGACGGAACAACGTATTGTCATAACAAAAGACTCTGACTTTACAGATTCGCACCTTCTCAAAAATGAGCCGTATAAGTTGCTATTGATTTCAACCGGCAACATCAAAAACGACGATCTTCTCAGATTATTTGAGCAGAATTTAGAGCGTGTTGTCGAAGCATTTGCTACTCATACTTATGTAGAATTAGATCGTCATCACCTGATTATTCACATGTAGCTCTAACTTAGGACGTGAACATCATGGCAACACTTGACCCAATCAGTCTTGAAATCCAATGGCAACGACTCGTGGCCATTGCCGATGAGATCGACAACGCTGTCATCCGCACCTCTTTCTCCACAATTGTCGGAGAGAGCCACGACTTTGGCTGCGCATTGATGGACGCTGCCGGTGCCGGATTAGCGCAAGCGCAATGGAGTCCGCCCCAATTCTGCACGATGCTGCCCCGTACAACCCGCTCCATGCTTCAGAAGTTCCCAGCCGAGACGCTGAAGGAAGGCGACGTGTTGGCGACCAACGACCCCTGGATTGGCAGCACACACTTGCCAGATTACAACCTTGTCTCGCCCGTCTTCCATCATGGGAAATTGGTTGCCTGTATGGGGACCGTTGCGCATGTTTCTGATGTGGGCGGTCACCTGGGCGACTTGGAAGCCACCGATATGTTCATGGAAGGCACACGTTTGATGCCCAACAAGTTTTATGTGGCGGGCAAGGTCGTGCCAATGGTTGAGGAATTTATTGCGGCCAACTGTCGCGTCCCCGAAATGGTGTTGGGCGATCTGCACGCCATTGTGGGCACGCACCAAATTGGCATTCGGCGGCTACGCGAATTTTTGGACGATTATGGGCTGGATGACATCAGTGAACTTTCGGCGGCGATCCAGGGGCGGTCCGAACAGGCGCTGCGTCAGGCCATTGCCGACCTACCCGATGGCGTCTCTGACTATGAAGTCACTGCCGATGGGTACTTGGAACCGTTTACCCTGCGCATCCGCATTGAAATCCGCGGCGATGCTCTCTTTATGGACTTTGCTGGAAGCTCGCCGCAGCAGTGGCATTCGGCCATAAATGCTGCCTTCAATATCAGCTACGCAACGGCGGTCTATCCCATCAAGGCGATGTTGGCTGCCCACATTCCAAACAATGATGGCTTGGTACGCCCGCTACACATTACGGCCCCCGAAGGCTCCATTGTCAACTGCACCTTTCCAGCACCGGTCAACGCCCGGTCCAAGGTCATCAAGCACATCCCCCCGTTGATCTTTGGCGCTCTTGCATCGCTCTTGCCAGACGAAACCATTGCCGCAGCAGGCGGTATCTTCCCCTTCCACATCGCGGGTCAGGATGAAACCTACGGCAATTACGCGGTTCATATGCTGCCCCACGGCGGCCTCGGCGCAACCAAAGATGCCGATGGTCTATTGCCTTCTGCCTATCCCCACAACAGTACGGTGACGCCGACCGAGATCATTGAACGCAAGTGTCCTGTGGTGATGGTGCGTAAAGTCATGCTTCAGGACTCGGGTGGAGTAGGACGTCGCCGTGGTGGTCCTGGGCAGGAGATTGTGGTGCGCTGCATTGCCGAGAAACCAATCACGCTGACGATTCGCCCAGACTTGATGAAGTATCCGGCTCCTGGACTAGACAATGGTGGGGATGGTGCACCTGGTGAAGTTTGGCTGAACGGTGAGCGGGTCACGCGCTTTACGCCAATTCAGTGGCAGCCGGGGGAAGAAGTCATTTTGCGTGTTCCTGGCGGGGCAGGATTTGGCGACCCTCGGCAGCGCGAGTCGGAACGAGTCCAGGAAGATGTGGCGCTGGGCTATATCAGCGTCCAGTCAGCTAGAGAGGTCTACGGCCTGGATATCGATCTTGATATGGACGCCATGCAGCTCGAGTCGATTCGACGATATGCAAAGCCTGGCCCGCCATAAGGCCATTCCAGAAAAAAATTACCCATAAGATGGAGCGCATCACCCTGGAATGGCTTTGGCTTTTCCTGTTGAATTGGGTATTTTATTTTTTGGAAAAGCCTAAATGGTCTTAACATCCATTGACCCTGGGCAGGAGTCTTTTTCCGTACAACTTGTCGGTACCGTCAAACATCAAGGAAAGAATCATGGGCACACAAGCAGATTTGACAGAACGCGATAGCCGTTTCGCACGCACACGCACCGCCATGACCGAGGCTGGCTTGGACGCACTCATCGTTGCGGGCAAGGGACACTGGTGGACGGGACGTGGTTACCTGCGCTACTTTACTGATTTCCACATGTGGGGGCACGACGGCCTGCTCTGCATTCCACTCGATGGTGAGCCGTTCATGGTCTTTTCCAGCTACGCCGTGGCGGAACGCATTGCCGCGCGAGGATGGATCACCGACGTGCGTGGCGATGTATTTCAAGCGCCCCGCTTGGCCGAAATGATGGCAGAGAAGGGCATTACTGCTGGCAAAGTTGGTATTGCTGGGTATCGCTTTATTCTTTCGGCTGGGAACTTCGATATTTTGCGAGAGATGTTGCCTGGCGTTGAATTTGTCACCGCAGACGACCTAATGGACCGCATCCGCATGGTCAAAAGCGCGTTGGAAATCCAACAGATCCGGGAGTTGTGGAGCCTATCCAAGGCGGCGATGGAGCGCTTTGTCGAGGTGTTAGAGCCGGGAAAAACCCAACGTCAACTTGCGGCTGAAGCATCGAAGGTGGCATTGGCGGGCGGCGCACGAGACATCCTCGTCTTCATTGGCGAACGTGCCGATGATGTCAATCCACCTCGAGATGTACCGTTAACGTGTGATGATTACCTGCGCTACCATATGGAGATTTGTGGTGAGAGCGGCCACTGGTCAGAGATTACCGTCAACTGCGCGTTTCAACCACCAACCGATTTGGAATTACGGTCAATGGAGAGCGAACTGCGGGCCATGGATGCGATCTGCTCTCAGGCCAAGCCAGGTGCAAAACTGAGCGAATTGGCCCATACCTTTGAATCTACTCTCATGGAAGATGGTTGGCAATTGGGGAAACCAACTGTAGCCTTTGACTTTCACGGCCAGGGCATGGACACCATTGAACGTCCCTGGCACGCAGCAGAATCGCCTTGGGGACAGTCTCAAGATTGGCCCTTAGAGGCGGGTATGGTCTTTTCATATCATCCCAAACGTCAGGTGTCTCCAAAACCGGGCTGGGGGACGGGCATCAACGAGGATATTTTAATCACAGAAACAGGAGCAGAACGGTTGGGGAATGGGTGGGATCATCGCTGGCGTTTGCTGTGAGCGTGATGTGTAACGCAAGATCCACTATTTGGCAAAGTCTTTGGGTATAAACTTCTCATCATTGCGGATCTGCACGATCCCATCACCACTCATCGACAAGACAAATAGACCAGCACGATAGGCGTACCGATCCGCATCCTCCTCAATTGTTAATCCCGCAATGCCGCCCAGAATTCGTCGTCCTTTGTACTTGGGAAAGAAATACAAGAATTCATCCAAATCGGCCAGAAAATCGTTGACGCTCTGTACCTTCAGAATGCTTTTGACTTCAATGGCAATGACATCTTGATCGTTTTCCAAAATCAGATCGATCTCCATATGTCTACCATTCAATTGGCTCAAGACGCACTGATTCACATAATGGACCTGAATGCCTTTTTCTTGAAATAGTCTCAATGCATTCGGCTGAACCAGTGCCTCGATAAACTTGCCCCACTGACTACCAAATAGCCCCTCAAGGCGACGCAACTTTTCATCTGTCTCTTGGAAACGCTTATCAAGACGTGCATCAGTCTCCTTGAATTTGGCGTCAGTCTCCTTGAATTTGGCATCAGTTGCTCGAAAAAGTTCCCAAATTTCTGCAACGGCTTGCTCAGTAGATTGTTCCGCCAAATTGAAATCTCCATAATCATGCTAAAAATACAAACGATTCCGATTATGTTAGATTATAACATGTATGATTGCTGAACTCAATGCATCTGTACATCTTCGCGTATATCTTGCTTAATGTATGTGGCAATTCCGTTGAGAAGAGGATATTGAGGTACAAACCCTGTCTCTTTCTCCAAGCGGGAAATATCCATGGGCAACCGTGCCTGTCTCGGATGCATTGCAATATCAGCAGTGGCTGCATCCTCCACCCAAGTAGCCGTTAATCCATACGATACAAATGCGTCGACCACCGCTTGCCATGTGACCGCCACACCGCAACTCACATTGTAGACATCATGATCAAATTTGGGTGCCTGTAATAGCGCCCAAACAGCATTTGCGGCATCTACCATGTAGGTCCAATCGCTGCGAATGGTTGGTCCAGCGACACGTACCTCATGCCCCCTTTGCAAGGCTGCCATTAGTTGCCCAATGGCACTCACTCGTGGGCGACTAATAGATTGACGCTCTAGTGGACCGTAAAGCGCCGGTAGGCGTACCCCCGCCATCGATAGGCCCGATAGTTGCCTGTAGCGCATCGTCAGGAGTTCTGCACTACGCTTGGTGATGCTGTATAAGTTGTCCAACTGTAACGGCCCCGTTTCATGTTGCTTTCCATTCGCTTTATCTCTCGGAGCGCCATAGACGCCACTGCTACTGACGACCAATACACGCGAAACCGATTCACTACCTATGGCCGCATCCAGCAAATTGATGATGCCGCCGAGATTGACATCCACAATTCGGGTGGGATGGCTGGCTTCCTGTTCTGGCGTTGGCGTGAGGGCGGCGGCATGGACGAGATGAGTGACCTGCCACTTGTCAAGCAAAGCATGGATCGACTGACGTTCCAACACGTCCAAATGGACATGTTGGATCCTCTCTGATATAGGTTGCAAAAAGCGCTTCTGAAGAGGTGTGAGTTGACGAACGTCCGACGCAATGACCTGGATTGATTCCTGCGCGGCCAAAACGCATACAAGATTGAGGCCAAAGAAGCCAAGTGCACCCGTAACGAGAATCTTCATCGGGCTAAATCTGTTGGGGAATCTGTCGGTTGTGAAATGTTATGCCGCACATAGAAATCGTTCATCTGTATGGCAACGCCGGTTTGGCTGCTTTCGATGGCGGCAAAGCAGAGGGCCAGTGTATAGAGATGATCCTGACCGCTGCATTCCAACGGTCCATCGTTCCATAGATGGGCAATAAATACGCTTAGCAGAGCATCGGTATCGTCGAAGAAGGCTTGGCACGGCGGGAGGTCAATGGACGTTAGGGACTTATCCTGCATCCGTGCCATGGCCAGATCCTCAAAAAGCTGCCGCTGCACAATCATCCCTTCCGTACAGTCAGTACGCCACTCGAACTGTAATTCATCCCAGCCACCCGTCCATGTCCCCAGATAATTGACCTCCATCCCGTCTTGCAAGGTCAGCAGGCAGTGGACGTTGCTATCATGGGCATACATACTCCACGGCGGATTCCAGGTTCGGCACATGACTCGTACCACCTCTCGACCATAGCAATGGCGAATCAGATCCAGATGGTGGATACTCTGCTCCAGCATCATGGGATGTTCCATGGTTAGCGGATATTTGTTGAGCCGCGGCACACGCCCATCCCGATTGCGCTGGTAGGTGAACTGTCCAAAGCCTGGGGAACCAAGCACATTTGTGGTGACCAACTCACGGATCTTCTGGCTCACCGGCAGGTAACGAAAGTTCAGGCCCACCATCAATGGTAGTGCATGGGCTTGGGCAAGTTGGACAATCTCCACCGCCTCGGCCAAATCTAAGGTCAGCGGCTTCTCGGAAAGGAGCGGTAGCCCTGCATCAAAGACTACACGTGCTTGGGCCAGATGCCCATCGGGCGGCGTGACCAGCAGTACAGCGTCGCTTTGGGTCTGGATTAGTGCTTGTTCGAGCGCTGTAAAAGTTGGCGTGGTGGGATGCTGTTCGTGATAAGCCGCCAGACGATCAGCACTGATGTCAACCACCCCGCTGTGGACCACGTCGTCCCGACGGTGGATGATCTCACTCCACATGGTGCCCCGATTGCCCAAACCAACTTGAAGAATGCGGAAGGGGTGTTCTGTATTGGTCATGATTGTACGGCGTTCGTCATGATTATGTTGAAAGGAACGATGTCAGCTGTGCCACAGCTTCCTGCAGACGTTCTATTGGTTGAAGAAACGTGATGCGGATGTACCGATCGTCCTCATCACCAAAGAGCATCCCTGGGAAGACCAGCAGACCGGTTTGGCGCAATAATTCTTCACAAAAGACGGATGCAGCCATTCCAGTATGAGAAACATTGGTATAGAGGCAGAAACCACCACCAGGGTGACCATAGGTAAAGCCCAGCGCGGTTAACTCTTTCATCAGGTAGGCCCGTCGTTCTCCATACGTTTCTAACATGGCATCTACCGCATCTTGCGGACCCTTGAGTGCAGCCAAGGCAGCAAACTGGGATGGTGTACTCGCGCTGATGCTCAGGGTGTGGCGCGGCTCCAGAAGGAGTTCCACAAAAGGCGCAGGGCCTGCCAAATAGCCGATGCGCCAACCCGTCATGGCGTGGGATTTGGAGAAGCCATTGAGGGTAATGGTCCGCTCTTTCATGGCCGGTAACGACGCGGCAGAGAGATGTTCGGAGCCGGGGTAGATCAGCTTAGAGTAGATCTCGTCGCTCAAGAGAATTAGATTGTGTTTCTGCACCAGCTCTGCGATCTCGCGGATCACTGGGGGAGGCGTCACAGCACCGGTCGGATTGTTGGGGGTCACCAGAATCAACACTTTCGAGCGTGGCGTAATCCGTTTCTCGATTTCAGCAGGCATCAGAGCAAAGTCATCTGCTTCATCGCCAGGATCGATCAAACCCAGCATGCTGAGCATAATTGCTTCCTGAACGCCTGCGGTGACAATTAGCTCATCCACACTGTAATCAAGATGATTCTCACTGCGCAACGTATCGCTAATGGCTTCGCGTAGCGCTGGCACTCCTGCGTAGGGTGTATAGTGATGTTGGTTGTCATCGATGGCGCGCTTGGCGGCATCGACAATATGCTGTGGTGTGTGAAAATCGGGATCGCCGCGTTCCAGCGCAATCACGTCGGAGAGCCCCGCTGCGATCTTGAGCATCTTTGTGCGGTAGGAAGCATCGACTTCCTCAATTCGCTTGGCGCGGGCGGCAAGTAAGGGTGAAGCGTTCGTAGTGGATGTCATACCAACCGTTTTCCCTCTTTGAATGTCATCGTTACGCTTTCTAACGCAAATAGATCTTCCAGGGGATTGCCATCGACGACAATCACATCGGCTGTTTTGCCGGCCTCTAATGTCCCTAACTCTTCCTCGAGGCTGTTGATTTGCGCAGCCACGCTGCTGGCGCTGCGGATGGCATCATAGTTGTCCTTCTTGACGCCTAGTTTGACCATAAAGGCCATCTCCGGCGCAATCACGTTATGCCCAACAACGGGGCTGCCTGCATCGGTCCCAAAGGCGATGGTCACACCCGCTTCTGCCGCTTTGATCAATCCATCGTAGCGGTCGCGGCTGGCAACAGCCTTCTGACGTTCCTCGATCTTCCATTCAGGGATGTGGTATTGACGGGCTAATTCAGCTTGGCTCTGCATGACGAGGGGGGCAAAGGTTGTCACAATCGGGATGTTTTTATCGAGCAGCAGCTGGATCGTTTCGGCGGTCATGCTCCCCCCATGTTCTACACAATCGATGCCAAAGCGCGCCACCCTCTCAATACAGTCGTTGTAGGTGGCGTGGGCCGTGATCGGCAACCCGTTGCGATGCGATTCGTCAATGACGGCAGTTAGCTCCTCATCAGTAAATTCCAGCGTGTCGTGGCAGGCCATAATCTTAATGAGGTCGGCCCCAGCCCGCACCTGCTCGCGCACGGCTCGGCGCATCTCGTCAGCCCCGCTGGCCTCTCGACAACACCAATAGGTGTGGCCACCGGTCTGGATAATCGCCTCACCACAGATGAGTAGACGCGGTCCGGGAAAGATGCCTTGTTCGATGGCCTGTTTGGCGACAATGTTGGATTGGTTCATGCCCAGATCACGGACGGTGGTGACGCCGGCCCGCAGGTTGATGAGCATGTTCCCCGCCGACTTGTAGGCGCTAATTTCTAGGGCGTCGTCCATGGATTGGCGGGCCAAATCGTGGATACCGTCCCACGCCAGATGGGCATGGTTGTTGAAGAGACCAGGTAGGATTGTGCCACGGGTCTCTGTCGCTTGGTCGATCCGGCTCCCCAGTTCGGATGCTGAGCCAACCGCTACAATTTTGCCATTGTCGAATTCGACAAAGCCGTCTTCGATCACCTCATCGTCATTGCAGGTCAGAACGCGGCCGGACAGAATGTGACGTTCGGCTGGCGGGTCGAACATGGGTTTGATCAGTTTTTGGTAACGCCAGGCAGCTGGTTCGGGCATTGGGATTCTCCTTGTTAAAGGGGTGCGTCCCATCTTTAGGAAACTGGGCGAGAACGGAAGACAAATATCTCAAAGTATTCCCGAAAATGGAGTACGCACCCTTGCAAAAGAATGGACTTTTATTTGTCACTGGTTCGTTGTAAAATACACATAGTAAAACTGTGGAGATATATCGTATATGGAGGAATTATGTTAAACACCGTTCCAACATCCTATTCGCAGGAAGCGCAAGTAGAATCTCTTCAAAAGGATATTCACAGCATTCTTGAGCAACTACCTTTATTTCAACCCCAACTCCTCAAGTGCCTGAGCCGCCCCATCCAGATTCGTTAACTTCATGCTCGCATAATTGGGCGCAAAGATAACCCCTTCTCCACCCGCCCGGTAGGTTGCCAACACACTGCGATAAGCGATATTCGGCGTACAGACGGCTTGGTCGGCACGGGTGCGCGGTGCATCCACGCCAATGCCCATGTAGACAGGCACTTTCCCGGCAACGCCACGCACAGCGTCGGCGCATTGACCGTAGACGTAGGTGTCGGGATCCAACCCCGCTTGCACCACCTCATCCCACGGTGCCTCATTCAAGCCCAGCAACTTGTACATAATCGGTGAGATCTCTTGGGGCGTAAAGTCACGTAGGAACGATTTGTGGAACTCGCTCATCTCGCGGAAGTAAATGTCGCCCGATTGGTGCTGGTAGGTGATGGGTTTGACCCAATCAGCATAGCGGGTCTGCTCGGCCCAGGGCCATTGGGCTTTCCGGAACATATTGAAGTGGTTGCGATTCCAGACGTTGAGGCCAAACTCCAGATTGGGATTGACCCATTTGACCTGGCCATAGAGTTCCCGATCCAGATCCTTGTTGCGTTCAAGCCAGAAACGTTCCCAAAGCAAGACCTCCGGATTGTAAAAGAGCACCCGCATAAATTCGATCATGGCCCCATCCACAAATTCAGCACCATCTCGGGCCTGCTCGAAAAAGTTAAAGACCTCTAAAAACGCTTTGCGAATCGGTTCCACATCCAAACCGCGCTGCATGGCCAATGTGCGACAATGTTCACAGAAGCAACCTGGTGCCTCGCCATAGATCATCTGGTCCAGCGGGCTACGGCGTTCATTGCACCACATGATGCCGTCGATGTCATAGCTACGAGACTGATCCTCGATCATGGCGTGCCACCAGCGTCGATAGTCAGGATTGTTGGTGCAAGGTTCAGCCCCATGGCGGCCAAACGCGTCGATTTCGAGACACTGAGGCAGATTGGGAATATCCACGTTATTGACAGAACCATGACCCGCATACTTGAAGAGGGGCTCCATCAACTCGGGCATGATCTTCATTCCCCGCTCTCGAGCCGCGGGAATGACCATCTCCAGCACATCTACACCATCCATCTCTGGGTCTTTGGCGCGGAAGTCCTTGATCATCGTGTTGGCGTAATATTCCGCATGAGGTTCAAAGTACGCACCACCTTTCATAGTCAGCGGTTCCGGCACACCATGATCGGGCCAACCATCCAGTTCATACGAGATGCTGCGACCAGCCTTCAAACCCAGCCAGGAGACCGTGCCGATCATCAACACGTTGACGCCAACTCGGTCCTTGAGGGTTTCGAGAACGGCATCCACCCCCTCATCAATAAAACTGATCGGGCTGATTTGAATGCCGACGAATTTTTTGGTGGGATCAGGTAAATTCATGGTTTTCTTTCTGCTTTGTGGGTGTGGAAAAGGATCAAGCGTAACCTACCATTGTGCTTGTGGCCATCAAATTATAGACAATGTGTCCCAAAGTGTGTAAATGGAGGCCGCTTAGTCTGAGAGTCCGCTCAGAGCGTGTTTTAAAAGTCATTCTGAGGAGGTTTTGGGACGAAGAATCCCTGGTTCCGAGTGCAAAAAGAGGATTCTTCGCTCCGTTCCTCCACTCAGAATGACACGCTGTGACACTTTTAAAACACGCTCTCAATTTACCCACTTTGTGGTACACACCCAATTATGTGAATATGCTCAAGGGCAGATAGGCGGAAACGATCCAATTGGGTGCATCGACAATTTCGCTGATTTTTAGATCAACTGCCGCGCCACAGAGGCAATAAGCCCCCTCGGCCGTCAATCCATACTCACTGCTCAGGTATTCAATCATGTAGCGAATGGACTGTTGTGCATTGGTGAAGAGGTCAGGTCCATGAGCAGTTGTCACGTAGTAGCCCGCTCCATCCGTTACGGTCAGCGGTTGATTCGGTGCTGTAAAGAAGCGTAACTCTGGCACTTGGGCCCCCTTCAACAGAGAAAAACGCAGCGTGACGGTCATGGGTGTCTCAATGCCGGTACCGTTGACCTCTCCATCACCTTGGGCTGAATGACAGTCGCCACAGGAAAAGAGGGCTCCGGGCACAAGTACGGGGAATATGGCGCGGGCACCGGGCGTCAGGTGACGGATGTCCAAGTTTCCGCCATTAACGCGCGGGGGAATCGTGTCCAAGCGGCCTTCTTCCGCCGGTGCAACGCCCATAACGCCACAGAACGGTTCGTAGGGAATATGAATCGTGTCGCTGAAGACGCAAGTCGATTCTTCTAATTGATAATGATGGAGATATGGCGGGGCAAAATCGTCTGCCAATAGACCAAAACCAGGGAGAACCGCATTCCAGCCCCACCCCTTGTGTTCAATGCTGACAATCTCAACTTCCAGCCCATCACCTGGCTCGGCGCCCTTGATGTAGACGGGGCCGGTCAATGGATGGATTGGATCGAAGCTAAGGGTTGCCAATGTCTCGCTGGTGGACGCAGGTATTACCTGCCCAGCTGATGCTTCTAGCGTCTCGAAGACAACGATATCACCTGGCGCAATCTGAATACGTGGTGGATGCGAATTGTCCCAAAATGCGTGACAGTGCTGGTCATCCAAATGGTAGGTTGTCATGAACTGTCCTCCTCGTACACCTTTCAGTCAATAGCAAAGCAGTTTAGGATTCGGAATTAAATAACTCATCGAAGATTCTTCGTTTCACTCGAGAATGACATCGATGAATTATTGAATCGTCATTCCTTAATTCGTTGACTACCGCTGGGAAACAGCTTGAGAAAACCTTATGCGAACTTCTGTTGGCATTTACTCAATGTCGTTAAGTTAAAACCGATTCGCTGTGGAGTCGTCATGCATGGTGACTCCACAAGCTCAAGACATTGGGCATTTGCTAGTACAGAAAGGCATAAATGATTACATAGATAATTGCAGGAGTTATGTAAACTGGAGGCATCGATAATATCCCAAAGAAGGAGAAAAAGAGATGCCAGGTCCAGAAGCCGAAAAAATCGAACTAAGCCCAAAAGCGAAAGAAGGTCTAGAGCAGTTAGTCAAGGGGCACACAACGGGCCAACAGATGGTCAAGCGAGCGCAGATAATTTTGTACGCAGCTGCGGGTAAAGATTCTGGGACAATTAGCCTAGAAGTGGGCGTGTCTCGCAAAACGGTCTTCAACTGGAAAAAGAGATGGCTAGCTCTAGAAGCGATACCGCTGGAAGAACTCACAGCGCAAGAGAGGTTGGAAGACCTGCCACGTCCTGGGGCACCGTCCGTAATCACGGCAGACCAAAGATGCCAACTGGAAGCCTTGGCCTGTGAATCGCCAGAGAAGTGCGGGCGTCCCATCAGCGAATGGACAGGGCGAGAAATCGCCGACGAACTGGTCAAGCGAAATATAGTAGAAAGTATCTCACCCAGACATGCGGCGAGGCTTTTAAAAAGATGCATCAATTCGGCCCCATATGAGTCGCTACTGGCAAAACACGCCCAAGGATGAACTCTTTGAGGTGAAGAGCCAAACCATCAATGACCTCTATGCCCGTGCTTCTGAACTGGCGAAGAAGGGTGAACTCGTTGTTTCCAACGATGAAAAGACAGGGGTTCAAGCCCTCGAAAGGAAATATCCCGATCGTCCAACTGTCCCTGGCAAAGACCGTCTCATTGAGCATGAGTATATCCGTCATGGCACCTTAGCCTTCATCCTGACATTCAATGTTGCCTTGGGTGGCATTCTCTGGGTCACTGCTGAACCCACCCGCACCGAGCACGATTATGTTGCACATATTCGCCAGATGGTTGAGGCACACCCTCACATCAAACGTTGGCATATCGTGGTTGATAATCTCAACATCCATTGCTCCGAATCTCTTGTTCGCTACGTGGCCGCTGAGTCGGACATCACCTGTGATCTTGGTGTAAAAGGCAAATCTGGCATCCTCGAATCCATGAAGACTCGTGCCGAATTCTTGTCCCATCAAGAACATCGCATTGTCTTCTACTATACGCCTAAACATGCTTCCTGGATGAATCAGATTGAAATCTGGATTAGCATTTTGGTCCGTAAACTATTGCGCAAAGGTTCTTTTCTTTCTCTTGATGACTTACGCAACAAAGTTTTCGCTTTCATTGACTACTACAACCAAACTATGGCTAAACCTTTCCAGTGGACCTACAAGGGCAAGGCTCTATCTACGTAATCATTTATGCCTCTTTGTACTAGGTTGTGCGGTTGGCGAACTCCTGAAATATAGTCGCAGCAAATTTAATGCCTTTCAGGTA
Organism: Chloroflexi bacterium TSY; assembly: GCA_019217005.1. The sequence continues at coordinate 21,734 of JAHBNG010000085.1, read as the reverse complement.
ACGGTCAATGGGCATATTTTCATTGGGCGCGTGTAAATTATTCTCCGCAGCACCAAAGCCGCTCAGCACGGCAGGATGGGGGACATGGATCATGATAATGCCTTGAATGCTGACACCCATGACAACTGGTTGTTCACCCCATATCTGTTCTGCCGCATGAATCACTGCTTGACTGATGGCCTGACTGACTGGGGTTTTGTATGGATTGGCCCGCACGGTATGGGTGACGATTTCGACGTCGTCAAAACCATGTTTCTGAAGATGGGCTTCCAACTTCTTGAGCTGATCGGCAGGCTCGAGCTTGGGCGGGCAACGGAAGTCGAGCTTAGCTGACGCTTCCATCGGTACGATGGTCTTCATCCCTTCCCCCGTGTACCCAGCATTCAGACCCGCAATGTTGCACGAAGCGCCATAATGAATCGCCTTGAGGAGTTCCACATCATCATCAAAGGGAAAATCCTTGGTTAAGCCAAATTGACGAGCCAGCTCGGCCCGATCAAAAAATTCTAGCTCTTGCCGCAAATAATAGAGATCATCTTCATCAGGGGGCAGCAGTTCATCATACCAACCCTCGATGAGGATGCGCCCCTCCTGGTCAAAGAGGGTTCCCAAGCAATGAACCAGTCGCCAAGCCGCGCTTTGGGCTTTCATCAATTGAGCACGGCCACTCCAAAAGTCGATGTCGTGGCTCTTCACCCGCAGTTCCACAGCCAGGATCGCTTTGATGCCGAGATGGATTTCGGGCTTAAATGAAGTGCGATTGACACCGCCATCCAAGCCGATGCTGGCGTCGCATTGGCAAAGTTCTTTGTTATTCTCAACCCACGATGCCAAATGAGGACTGCCCACTTCTTCTTCGCCTTCAATGAGGAAAGTCAAGTTGACGGGTACACCGCCCCGCACCTCGCGGAACGCCTGGGCTGCCCGCACAAAGGCCAATGCGCCTGATTTGTTGTCGGTGGCTCCTCTGGCGTAGATCACGCCATCTCGGATTGCAGCGCTGAAAGGAGGATCGATCCATTTGTCGAGCGGTTCTGGGGGTTGAACGTCGTAGTGACTATAACAGAGCAAGGTCTTTGCGTCAGGGGTGATAGCTTGCTCCGTTGCGTAGAGCAGATCCGGTCCACCGGGAACAGGGATACGCCCAGTATTTGACAAGCCATCAGTAATCATCTGGCCCATCAAGAGATCGGCACACTCATTCAGCCCGATCTTTTGCGCACTGATACTTGGCTGTTGGAGCAATGTTTGTAATTCGGCCACTAGTTCCTCTTGACGGGCATCGATCCAGTCATAGATATCTTGCATGGTCCCTATTCTTCCATATTCCCACATGATTCATAAGTGGAGAGGAAATCAGTATAAAAAGGAGATCTATCAAATATCATGAACCTGCCTATCGCGACTGTAATAGCGAACGCATTTCGCTTGAGCATAATTTAGATTTGATCCTACTCAGGCTATTGATGAAACGCTGACCATTTCCTTTATGTAGAAATCACCCGATCTGCGGGATCATGTTCACTCAAATACCGACTGAGCCGCTGCCCGCCCTCTTCTGTTACCACCATAGTGTCAATAATACGATAGCCATCAATGCCCGGTCGATAGATGCCTGGCTCGTTGGAAAAGACCATCATCGGCTGCAAAATTGTCTCATCCCCCTCCGAAAGCCAAGGCGCTTCGTGACCTTCGATGCCGATGCCATGACCGATGCGGTGGCGAATGTTGTCACTGTAGCCAGCATCATGCAGCACGGCTAAAGCAGCATCGTTGACTGCTGTACAAGTAGTGCCAGGCGTCAGTCCATCAACCGCTGCCTGGTCGCAGGCCCAGGTTGCTTCTAAACAGCGCATCTGGTCCATCGTTGGCTCACCAATGATGAAGGTACAGCCGCTTTCTGCATGATATCCGCCCACTTTTACGCCGATCCCCACAATCAGCGTATCGCCAGGTTTAATTTGGATGGGACCGGGCTGTCCATGAGGCAAAGCAGCGCGTGCACCCGTATGTGCAGTGAGGACTACAGCACCACGGTAAAAGTTGACCAAATCATCCAATTCACGCCGCATTTTGGATGTTGTCTCTGTCTGAACTATCTACACTACATCGAGTTCGGTGACTCCACTGTGAATTCGTTCTGCTACGGCTGATCTGGCCACGCTCAAGCCAAAATCGGCATAGGCAGCAGCTTGTTGGATCAACGCCAGTTCTGCTTCAGTTTTGATGTAGCGTAACTTGGCCACAACGCCATCCAAGCATAATTGAGGCTTAACTCCTTGCATTTGCAGAAAACGGCCGTGGCCAACCCCGTCAACGGCTATTTTTTCACCAGGAATCTCCTGCATCATCCAAACTTCTGGCGGGACTGCGCCAGGAAATTCCCAATAGGTCTTGACAGTTTCAATTCCGCTGGCCTCGGCATTCTCTTTTTCCAAAAAGGGGACAAAGAGGATGGGTGCATCATTGGTGGGAATATAGAGGCTTAGTGGTCGCTCATTGGGAATATGGAAGAAGCCGGATGCCCACATGATGTTGGCTGCGTCGAGCAAGAGCAGACCATCGAGTTCCTGCTTCGCCAAATGATGTTGAATCTGGACAATTCGATCTCCATAGTGGGCCTGATTCAGATGAACGGAACGAGTGGCGGTGGTCGTCATCGATGATCACTCCTGCCCATTGTGACACTCTCTGGCGTTGCTGTACAGGTTCCGTCTGGTTCGATTGTGACCTTGACTGTTATGAACCCAGCCCGAGGACAACCTGCACGAATGGTCAGTTGATGAGGAGACGTCTCGGCCAAACGGATTGTCCAGGTGGCTGTCTGGTTCGATACTGGCCAGTCATAGAAACGGGTGTAGGCCATGTTGCGTCCCAATCGACCTGCAAGATGGCCAATTTCTTGAGTGGGTTGACCCTCTACAAAGCCAAGCTCACCATCAGATATCAATTCAACGTGAACGGGCACGGCTTCTTGCATGGCGAGCGCTTGGTCGCTTAGATTGGTGGCTAGGAAGCCCATATTTTCGATAACAAGGCTAATCTTGTAGAGTTCTTCGGCGAGCTGTTCCACGATCAGATTCCGAGCACGCAACCGAGGGGCACAAGCGGCATGGCGTAGGGTAAAGCGACAGTTGGCCTGAGCCATCTCTGCCAGATAGTGCTCTGGAGGTGGATTTCGGAACGTGTACATCCGTCGCCAACCACCAATTTCCACTGGCCCTAGCTGCGGATGGTCAAAGGGTGTCCACGGCATAAAACCTTCGCCGTTCAGCTTGTCGTCCTGCCAGCGCAACAGTTTCAATTGATCATCCTCGCTGAAATGACGAAGCGGGTAGAAATCTTCGCGTTCAATGCCTGATTCTTTGAAGACGTCCCACAATTCGGTGCTAAAGGTGGGGATGCCCAGCGCACCAAAGGTCCAATCGATGGATGAGCCAAAGCGCTTTAAGTTTTTGTCCGGAGTAAAGTCATTGTAGACCGAGATAAGTGGATACCCCGTCTCCGCAACACCCATCTCACCGATCATCTCGTAGAGCAGCTTGTCACTGCCCTGAAAATGGGAATCGGGATAGGTGAGCCAAGGGCGCAAGATAACGCCACTGTGGGTATGATAACATTGCATCCCGGCAATGTTTGGGTGATCCAGAATCCAGCGCACAACTGCGGCTATTTCGGGTTCACTTAAAGGATGTTCGCCAGAACCATATTGCTGACTTTCGGGTACCCAATTGGATGGATAATTGCGATTTAAATTGCCATCCTGAGGATTGGGAATCACAAAGTCACCGCCATCCCAATCGATCAAACGACCCTCAGGCACCACTCGGTAATAGGTACCATCAACTTCATCCGGATCGCGGGGCAGCATTAGACGTGGGTCTATATCGCTAACTTTCCATTCGCCAGCATCGTCGCGAATCCGCATGTCCAAAATCTCGCCATCCCTATTGATATCAGCGTAATGCAGGCCTGGACCAAATTGCTCCTCGCCCGGTAAATGTCGTCCATTGCCGATCCACTCATAAAAGGGCATCGACTGAACGATCTCGGCACCGTCGGGATTGACGCGTGGAACTAGATAGAAGACTTGCTCGTCCACAAGGCGCGTCACCAGCGGATCCTGCCCGTATCGACTGAGCAACGTCCAAGCCGTGTAGACAACAACAGAGGTACCGCTAATCTCTTCTGCATGGATGTTGGCGTCAATATAGTAGCCAGGCTTTTCATTGGCAGGACCACTTTCTGGGTTGTGTATTTCCAGAAGCCAAATTGTGCGCCCGCGGTGGCTGGTACCAATATCATGTAACTGGGTAAGCGTCGGAAAAGAGGCGACTAAGTCTGTCAACAACTCAGTCAATTCGGTATAAGTCAAGTAGTCGTCAAAAGAGAGGTGACGGATGGTGGTCGTCATGTAAAATTATCTTCTATCCTGTTGAACTCTATGCTGAACACCGCCATAAACATAAAATAAATTTTACCGTTTTTGATCAAGTAAAATAGAGGAATTTGTTCTGAGTTTGTAAGCAAGTGCGCTACAAATGAAAATCTCTGAATCAGAAATTATCATATTACTTAACCTCAGTTTTTGTCAACAGTTGACAGTTAGAAATTTAAAGAGAGCACTATCCAGTGAAGAACAAGAGAGGATTTTTCCATTCGCCTTGATTATATAGAGCTTTTGAGTTTTTTAAGCTCATTGTGCTGACTCAATGCCGCTACCTTTTGTAGCGCTACCGTTTCGATATTCAACTTCCCCCGGTTCATCACTAAATTTCCAACCTCGGATGATGGTTTCGGCGGATTCGGTAATGTGTTCACGAAGTATTTGTACCGCTAATCTTTTATTCCGTTCTGCAATTGCCGTCACAATGGTGGGATGTGTCCCAACAACTTCGTCTAGGAAAGTATAAATGCTATGTTGGGTATGAAGGCAGCGCTTGACGCCGGCGGTAAGCTGTTGCCATAGATTCATTACGAGGTTGTGATCCGCCATATCCACGATCTGTTCGTGGAACGATAGGTCGAGTTCAACCAAAGTTTGCTGTTCATGATTGCGTGCGGCTATACGCATCTTATCCACAATCAGTTCCAACTTTTCCAGATCTTTCGATGTAACCCGATCAATACTGCGCTCGAGAGCCATCGTCTCCAAGGCTGTACGAACCGAGTAAAGTTCTTCAACGTAACGACGATCCAATGGTGTAATAAAGACCCGTTTGTAAGCGGTCACGCGGATCAGACCTTCTTGTTCCAAACGGCCCAATGCTTCGCGAACGGGGCCACGTGAAACGCCCAATTTTTCAGCAATCTGGGCTTGATTCAATTCGGCTCCTGGAGCCAAATCGCCATTGATAATCGATCGTCTGATAATATCAATTACATTTTCTTTCAGGGTGCGGGGAGCAATTGGTGCTAAATTTTCTTTGTTCACAATATCTTACCTGGTACCACAGATTCCGATTAACAGCTATTCCTTTTCATAATATTACTAGAAAGGAATTTTTGTCAATATGCCAAGTCAACTCCCATAGGGCAAGCACATACTTTGTCACAAGGGAATCAGGATGGCCATAACCACGGGGTAAGCAATCCCGGATTGGACCACTCAATGATCCACGCAAGAGAGAATTCTTGGTCCAATCCGAGATTGCGGGTGGCTCCTTCACCGAATCACACCGCTGGCTCTTTGGGAATTCATGTGGTTGACAAAGGCCAGGAAGATTAGCGCCGGTTGAGTGACGAAGTCGTATCGAAACCAAAGCGAGTCTACCACATGAGATCCTGTTGAGCCACACCGCTTTTTAAGGTTCGCGATTGCCCAATCAACTCCCATTGTGATGCTCGCCAGCGAATTAGAGCACTGCCGCGGGATTTGGCTCCCCATGTAGAGGCTTCGTAATGCCTTCCCGCGTACGCGCCGCGCGATGGCCAATGTGGCGGCCCCGGCGTACGCTCTTGCCCTGTAACCACTCGATGAGTGGTGACCTTCTGGTCGTATCTGTAGACCACGTTCGGTCCAGGGGAACCTGCTCACTCATTGGTCATGCCCCCCTTTCGTAATAGACCCAGCCGGAAAAACGCATCTGCAACAGGGTGATGAGCAGGACGACCAGGAACAGCAACCAGGCCATAGCCGAGGCATATCCCATATGGAGTTGTAGGAATGCCTGCTCGTAGATATAGAGTGAATAGACCAGGGTTGAATTGAGAGGGCCATGACCGTTCCCCTGGTTTGCGCCCGCGAACATAACATAGACCAGCCCAAAGACCTGGAAGGCTTGAATCACGCCGGTCACAAGATCAAAGAAAGTAACGGACGATAACATGGGCAGCGTGATGCGCAGAAACTTGGTGAAGGTCCCCGCCCCATCCAGTTCCGCCGACTCATAGAGGGTGTCGGGGATGCCCTTAAGCCCGGCCAAAAAGGTGATCATCTGTGGCCCGACATACATCATTCTGAGTACTTCATTCCAAGACTCGCCGCTCTGGCCTCAAAACTCCAACTCTTTCGCTTCAGCGGCCGGCTGCGCGCCCTGATCAGCGCCGGTTTGGACAGCCTGATCAGCTGCCGGAACACAGGCAACCAGACCGGCCATTAGGGCGCTGCTCCCTGCCAGATGTAAGAAACGACGACGAGATAGTGAGCGATTCATCTGTTTCCTCCTCGATTCATGAAAGGGTTTAGGTTAAGTTAGGTTGGTGATACGATTAATTAGCTTGGGAAAACAGCTTCTAGGGAACGAGAATTTTATTAACGTCCAGACTTGAATGGGAATTTTCCAGAGAAGTTCCTGCGTTTATTTAATCCTCATTCCTAGATAGTGCATTTCACGTCGGGACGAGAATGCGTTGCACGCAGGTCAACCAACTCGTTGTGCCGAAAATCGTCAACTGTGTGCGACGCATTCGGGTTTGGTGCCGAATGCAACGCACGGTTGAGCTGTTGCCCTTGACAGGGCCTGGCCTCCGCGCAGGCGAGGCTTCAGGGGTGGACGATCCATGCGCTGATTCACCCGTGCATCGCATTCTCCCACTCCTGCCCCAAAGTGGAATACACCCGCTTCTAGAAGGTAATTTGACGATGCCTGTCGGGCAACCTATACTAGATATGTTTGGATCAATCTAAATGATTTGCCCCATAGTAGTGCAATCCAGTGCAGAAGTTAAACGCACCTGGCAAAAGGGATCTGCCCCAGCAATAAAACTCGTTTCAAAATCAAGATTAGGTAGGGGAATTACGCATGAAAATTGCCCAGATCGAGTCCTATGTGATAAAACTGCCCAGACCTGAGGCTTCTCCGAATCGGCCGGATTACAGACAGTCAGTTCGGGGTTTGGCCTACGATACATCGCCACCGATCAACGACATGGCCGCTCTCAATTACGCAGAGGCTTTGTTTGTGAAGGTGACCAGCGACAACGGCCTGGTGGGTTGGGGCGAAGGGCAGTCGCTTTTGGTGCCGGAAGCCACCAAAGCCATCGTGGACCGGCTGCTGGCGCCTATCCTGATCGGCCAAAATCCGCTCTCCCGCGAGAAGCTCTGGGATCTGATGTATGGCGTCATGCGTGGGCGAGGTTACCGCGCTGGCTATCTGGTTGCAGCCCTGGCCGGCATCGACAATGCCCTTTGGGATTTGTCGGGCAAGGCGTTGGACATCCCCTGTTATCTCCTTTTAGGCGGCCCCTATCGCGAGCGCGTCCGGGTCTACAACAACATTCATGGCGCAACGCCCGAAGCAGGCGTTGCGCAAGCGTTGCGCTCTGTCGAGATGGGCTTTGATGCCGTCAAGTATCACCTCTTCCGCCCCATAGAAGAGGCGGTTGCCATAGTCGAAGCCACCCGAGAAGCGATGGGGCCGGATGTTGACATTCTGGTTGATCTGACCTGGCATTATGATGTGCCCGGTGCGATTACGTTGGGGCGCGAATTACAAAAGTTCAACGTCTTCTGGTTGGAATCACCCGTGCCGAGTGAGGATCTCCGCAGGCACGCCGAAGTCCCAGCCGCGCTTGACCTGCCGATCTGTATTGGCCAGGAGTTTTACACCGCCTACCAATTCCGAGCTGTGCTGGAAGCCCATGCCGCGGACATTCTTCTGCCGGATTTGGCCCGGGCCGGGTTAACTGGCGGACGGCGTATTGCGCACCTGGCAGAGACCTTTGACATTCCTTTAGCGCCGGCCGTCGGAGCGGGCAATGTCCTCTCCACTGCCGCTCAACTGCAACTATCAGCCGGTATCCTCAATTTCATCATCATGGAGCACTTTGAGGAAAGCTTTCAGTGGAAATCAGACCTCATCCTGAAAGAGTCGTTGCAGCGCGTAGGTAGCTATATGGAACTACCCAACCGCCCGGGTCTAGGCGTTGAGATTGACGAGGACAAGTTGAGGCAATATACCGTCACCCACCATTACCGAAATGAATCTTGAACTTCCATGAAGACCAACCGGTAAGATGCTCGGCACCAACCTTTTGCAAGAGACCGCCGGACGGGCGTGTTTGGCAATAAAGCGATGTCTACACCAATATTAGCGACAAAACTTTATATCCCCCGGCCTCGGTCTAAGGTTGTTCTACACCCCCGCCTCATCCACCGCCTGAACCAGAGCCTGGACCCCGACGATGATTTTGGCCACAAACTCACCCTTATCTCGGCTCCGGCCGGCTTTGGCAAAACCACGCTGGTCAGTGAATGGGTGGCCAGCTGCCAACAGCCGTCTGCCTGGCTGTCGCTGGACAAAGGGGATAACGAACTCACCCGTTTTCTGGTATACCTATTGGCGGCGTTTCAGACAGTTGTGCCGACGGTGGGCGAGGGACTGTCGGCTGCGCTCCAATCCTCTCAACCACCGCCAGTGGAATGGATGCTGACAACCCTGCTCAACGAAATCACGATCGTGCCGGACAACGTCATCCTCGTCCTCGACGATTACCATGTGGTTGAAGCTAAAGCGGTCGACGATGCCCTCACCTTTTTGCTAGAGCACCAGCCGCCGCACATGCACCTGGTCATCACCACACGGGAAGATCCCCAGCTGCCCCTGGCCCGGCTACGGGCACGTGGCCAGTTGACCGAAGTACGGACGTCCGACTTGCGTTTTACCCCCTCAGAAGCGTCCGAGTTCCTCATTCAGGTGATGGGCCTGGACCTCTCGACGGATGACATTGCTCTCCTGGAAAACCGTACCGAAGGCTGGATCGCCGGACTGCATTTGGCCGCTCTTGCTCTGCAAGAACCCCTTACTCTGCAACCGCCGCTTTCCATGCAGGGTCATCAAGAGACGGCCGATTTCATCCAATCGTTCAGCGGTAGCCACCGTTTTGTGCTAGATTATCTGGTCGAAGAGGTGCTGCAGCGCCAGCCAGAACGTATCCGTCGCTTCTTACTGCAAACTGCGATTCTCGACAAGTTATGTGGCCCTCTGTGCAATGCCGTCACCGGACAGAAAGATGGGAAAGGAATGCTAGACGTTCTAGAGCGTGGCAATCTGTTCGTCGTTCCGCTCGATGATGAGCGCCGCTGGTATCGCTATCACCACCTCTTCGCCGAAGTTCTGCAAGCGCTCTCAATGGCGGAGCAGCCCCATCAGAACCCTGCCCTGCATCAACGAGCCAGTCAATGGTATGAGCACAACGGCCAGCTTCCCGACGCCATTCGCCATGCGCTGGCGGCTGAAGATTTCGAGCGGGCGGCGGATATGATCGAACTGGTAGGGCCGTCGGTGGAGGAAAGTTACCAATCCATCACTTGGCTTGGCTGGGTGCAGGCGCTGCCCAATGCCTTGATCCGAGTCAGGCCGGTCCTCACTGTTGAGTACGCCAATAAACTGTTGGGTAGCGGCGAGATGGAGTCTGCCGAGGCCCGCCTGCAGGACGCCGAACGGTGGCTGGCGGCAACGTCCCACAAGTGTGAGCGGCCTAGCGCTTTGTTGAGCGAGATGGTCGTGGTGGACGAAGAGCAGTTTCGTTTGCTGCCGGCAACCATAGCGATTGCCCGCGCATATCTGGCCCAGGCCCTCGGCGATAGCCCCAACACGGTGCTGTACGCGCAGCGCACAATCGATCTGGCACTGGAGGGGGACCATTTCAACCGCAGTCGGGCAAGTGCGCTCCTGGGGCTTACCAATTGGGCAAACGGAGTCCTGGAAGCTGCCGACCGGTCCTTTACCGATTTTACGACGACTTTGCTCAACGTTGGCAAAGTCCGCGACGCAATCAGCGCGACCTTTGTTCTGGCCGATATTAGGCAGGGGCTGGGACGCCTCCACAGTGCCAAGAGCGTCATCGAGCAGATGTTGCAACATGCAGTGGAGCGGGACGAGCCAATGCCACTGGAAGCGGCCGATCTGTACCGAGGATTAAGCGAACTGTATCTAGAACGGGGCGACATGGACGCGGCGGCACAACAGTTGTTGACAGGCAAGGAGTTGGGCCAACGAACGCCACTCGTCGACTGGCAGCGTCGTCTGGGCGCAACCGAGGCTTGGATGAAGCAGATTCAGGGAGACCTGGATGGCGCCCTCGAATTGCTGGATGAGGCCGAGCGTCGCCATGTTAGAACCCCTTTGCCCGAGGTGCGCCCCGTCGCGGCGTTGAAGACACGGATTTGGGTCAGGCAGGGTAGGCTGACTGAAGCCATGGGATGGGCGCTTGAGCAAGGCCTCTCTGCTGATGATGAGCTTAGCTACTTGCGTGAGTTCGAACACGTCACATTGGCCAGAGTGCTCATCGCCCGATTCCAAAGCGGTGCGGCGGAGGAGACGCTTACCGAGGCCATCGGGTTACTGGATCGCTTGTTACACGCGGCTGAAGCGAGTAGTCGGATGGGAAGCGCTCTCGAAATCCTAGTGCTGCAGGCGCTGGCTCATCAGAAGCAAGGAGACATGCCTCGGGCTCTAGTGGTAATTGGCACAAGCCCTGACACGGGCTGAACCAGAAGGATACATGCGTCTTTTTGTGGATGAAGGTCTGTTCATGACCCGCCTCCTCAGCGAAGCCGCTTCCCGCGGCATCACCCCCGATTACACGCAACGGTTATTGGCATCATTCTCCTCGACCGGACTGGTGCAATCTCACGCATCCGTATCCCAAACTGAAATGGTCGAATCTCTCAGCGAACGCGAACTAGAAGTGCTACAACAGATCGCAGCAGGACTTACAAATCAAGAAATCGCCGATCGTCTCTTCCTCTCGCTTTACACGGTCAAGGCCCATGCCCGTAACATCTACAGCAAGTTGGGCGTTGGCAGCCGGACTCAGGCGGTTGCCAGGGCAAGGGAACTAGAAATGCTACCTCGTTCCTGATCGTTTAGTTAGGCCATTCCACAAATGAATTACCTGTGGTGCTGCGTGATTTGTGGTGCATGGTGCGTATACTGGTCGAGATAATCGTTCTGTTCCACTATTGGGTATTAATTTCTGTAGATTAGTCTTAGATCCCGCTATTCTATAGTAGACCCCAACGTGCGTCCCTCACTGGTCAGTAACCCTCTCTTCCTATTTTCCTCATGATTGAAATAGCCACAACCTTGCGATTAGTCCCCTGAATAGTTCCTTTGAGCGATGACAAAACGTTCCCCCGTCACTTATGATAACGGCAGGTTGACAGACTGGCATGAATGACCAAAACAGGGATGGCGTAATGTCGATTAAAGGCAGCCAAAAACAGATATTTACCGATATTCTTGCATGAAATGGTTTTAGGCGTATGGCTGATCGTTAAGGAATTTAATCTATCGGCCATCCTTGCTGAGTCTCAGTAGATCCAAAATATGCTTGACATTCGCGGAGAGAGTGCACCTTTCCTTTGGAAAGGCGTTCTCTCTTACACGCAGTAGACATAATCCTGCATTTCTCAGTCAAAACAGACTCGAGCGTGCCAAATGGTCCGAGATTCTCTACTGCGTCTTTTTTCGCCATTTGAACGCTCTACCTCTGAGAAATCCTACTGCGTGTAATCTCTAACGCCGGTCACTGTCGAGTAGAGTCGCATGAGAGATTACACGCAGTAGACATAAAAGTTAAAGTGGTTGCTATTGAAAAGTTGATTCAAAGGCATTCTCCAAAGTGGGACCCCAAATAGCGGGGTCAGGTTCAGGGATAGCGTAAACAGAATGTGAAGCCATAGCGGCTAAATAATGCTGCTGAATGGTTTCATCGTAGAGCTGTGCATAAAGCATGGTGGTATCGATATGAGTGTGCCCCATGAGTTTCTGCAAGGTAGTGATGGGCATAAGGCCACTGTTGAGCAAACGGGTGGCAAAGGTATGGCGCAAGCGATGAGGAGTGACGCCCTCTAAGTTAGCTTGGGCGGCAAAGGCATGAAGATGGTTGCGCACATAATTGGCTCGAAGAGGTAAGCCATCGCGTAGTAAAAGCGGGGAATGAGTAGCCAGGTCATCGGTGCGATGTTGCAGATGGGCATCGATGGCAAGAGCAGTGCGTTGGGTAACAGGCAACCGACGGTCACGATGGGATTTGGCATCTCGAACGAGCAGAGTCTGTGTATCCGAATTCCAGTCAGAAACGAGCAGAGCTTGCACTTCGCCCATACGTAGCCCAGCATCAACCAGAATAAGAAACCAAGCACGGTCAAGGAGGTCGGAAGGAGAAAGGCTCTGAGCCGTTGAGTTTAAGACGAACTGTTCAAGTTGAGCAAATTCATGCTGGCGCAACGGACGAGGTAAGGTAGTGGGTCGTTTGAGACGTTGAATGCGATATAAAGCCGGAGCGATCGACTGGCCACATTCTTCAGCAAAATGCAGAAAACACTTGAGGGTACAAATAAAATGATTGATGGTATGGACGGAATACTCTAAGTCACATAGGTGGGTGATGTAGTCTTGGAGATCGCGCCGTCTTAGTTCGGATAAGCTGGAGAGCATGCGCTGGTCGAGCATCCATTGCCAACCGCGTTGGAGTTCGCCAAGCCACTGAAGGGCTCGTTCCCGCCGATAGAGGGCTTTCCAGCGTAATTGCTGGTGGAGAAGTAATGAGATGATGGGTTGATGAAGCCAGAGCGGCAATGAGGTGAGACGTTGACGGATCTCATCAGCGGACAAACAGATGCCAACAGCTGGCTCCACTGTGCGATGTTCAGAAGGCACAGTATTCTCTGTCTCTATTGCAGATGTCGTTCCTTCAATATCCGAGCATGCGGCTTGGCGAGACAACTGCTCCATAGCAGCTTCATAGTCGGCTCGCATATCAGGATTGGCACCATCGATGTAAATCTGGGTCGTTTTCAATTGACTGTGACCCAACCAATGAGAGAGACTAGGCAGTGGCATACGCGACTCTGCCATTCGTCTGGCGAAGGTATGGCGCAGGCGATGACAGGAGACCTCGTTCTCGGAGAGTCCGGCTTGCTGACGGTAATAATCGAGGCGCTCCTGGATTCCGCGGACACTGATGCCTTTGTGACGACGAGTCAGAAACAGATGGCTATCGACTGCATCAGGACGCTCATCCATATAGCTCACCAACAGCGCTGTGGTTTCTGGCGTCAACCAGACTCGACGCTCTTTGTTCCCTTTGCCGCGTACGCGCAGTGACCACAGTTCGTCCGGATTTATGGCAGCTTCAATATCGCCCATCTCTAGTTTCGACACTTCGCCCACCCGCAGGCCAACGTCGAGCATCAAGGCCAACATCACTTGGTCTCTTATCTGACCTTGACTCACGCTCCCCCATAACTGGCGGACGATGCGTTCCGCTATATCTCTGGGAAGATGGCAACCTGTATCCAGTCGGTGTAGACGCCACACCACCGGGTTTGACCAGCTTTCGTCTTCTGCCTCATCCGCCAAGTAGTCGAAAATCGGCTCAACGTTGCCACTCTGCGATTGACCGTCGCACTGCTCATCCCGCTTCGAGTTGCGCCGTTACAAACGTCGTTATCTCTTGGCGACCTATCTCTTGGCCTTTTTTCTATCACCTGGCCAAATTGATTTAGGTCACTTTCGTAATGTTTTACAGTTTCGCTTTGCGGAGAAAGCATTCTCACATGGGCACAGAATCCTGTTACTGCGGCGCTAAATTCTTGGTTCATTTTGGCCTCCTAGGGCTATTTTACCCCTTTTTTGGCCTACTGCGTGTAATAGAGAACGCTGCGCCATGCATGGCGACTCCGCAGGAATTTGGATCTACTGAGTCTGGAATGCGTATGTTTCGCCATGAATGCAAAGGATTCGTCCGCCACGGCTCTCGAGAAACTGAAAAGCAAGTTTCTTAGGAGCCATCGCACCTAAACCAATATTGGTTTTCATGGGCGACTGGTCTTTTTTATGGGTTGTTATGAAGCCATTCAATCCCCCCAGATATAAGCCTCATCATCATCGCACTCCTCACCTGTCTCTTCGTCGCACTCATTCCAAACGATAACAGGCCCGTCTGCGAATGGTGCGGCGTGAACAAACGGCGTGGTGGCTGCTGAGAGTATCAAGATAGCGACTAGAGCAAAAACAATTTTTGTATTCATCGTTTATCATCCTTTCTTGTGAATTGTTATGAAACCGTTTAGTCACCCCAGATATAAGACTCACCATTATCACATTCCTCGCCTGACTCTTCGTCGCACTCATTCCAAACGATAACAGCCTCGTCTGGGAACGATGCGGCGTGGGCAAACGGCGTGGTGGTCGCCAAGAGCATCAAGACAGCGACTAGAGCAAAAATAACTTTGGTTTTCATCGTTTATCATCCTTTCTGGTAAGTTGTACTTTGATCGTACCGTTTTCGTAACTGCCCTCAGTATAGTCGCCAACCCTCGCAGAACTCCCCCAAAACGGGCGTCAATCCCCCGCAACATCTCTGCATTCCCCTCGCAAATCAAGACCTCTATTAAAATGGTATGGTCAAGAAACGGAAAAATGCCCTGGTTTGGGGCCAGGGCTTCCATCGTCTATTTGGCTGATCAGGGGTTGCCGAAAAAAAACAGCTACGGCAAAAGTCGGGTACAAAAAATGACCATAAGGGGTGAAATCCTAGAGCAGCCCTCTGTTTGCATGAAAAATTTGTACCCGACTTTTGCTGCTACTGAAAAAAATGAGTGGCTAGGGCGGCGGCCCATCACCTGAACATCCGTCTATAGGATTCGGTAACAGGTCCCATAGGACCGGTGCAGTTTGGACGATAGGCATGATGAGAGATTAAGAGATTCGGCTCGTGTAGTCTCTAATCTCCCAATCTCAATTCTCAAATAAAACGTACAAGTTAGAAGATTCTTATTCCTCAACACGCGACAGTTGAGTAGTCAACATAGGGCCCGAGCATCCCAATCTTCAACACGCTTTCTTGATGTACCGGACTGTGCTGCGCTGCTTTTTTGACCTTCGCCGGATGTAAACGATTAATCGGGCGGAACGAACCGCGAACCAGACGCCCCATGTACTCCTCATACGTTCTGGGCGTCAGCTCAGGCGCAGGTGTTGCCTCAATCTGCTCCAAGTGGTGGACGAGTCGATTGAGAACCGACTGTATGATTTCATGCTGCTGACTCAGATCCTCGATTTTCTCTTGAACGTCGAGCGCTTCTTTCTGCAATTCTGTTATCTGTACCTTAGATTGATCCATCTTAAATTCTTCCTTTTCTGACCATCCACTTTGCTATTGCGGATGGCGTTGTTTTAAGTATTTTATTGCCTGTTGCTGTTGATACCCCAGCAGCACATCAGTGATTTTTGCTGAGGGAAAGAATGTTGCTTGAGGGCGCTACTCCAACCTTACGTTGCATTGGGTACAAGCTGCTGTAGTACCTGGCTTAATGGACCGTAACCGCTGTCAGGGTTGTTGAGCGATAGCGCACGTAGGCCGTTGATGATCCAGGCCGCGTTTTGTGCTGTCTCATCTTCTCTCTCACTAGCTGAGAAACGAACCTGATAACCTGCATCCTTCAGTCGCTTCACGACTTGCTTTGTGATATATGTAAGCTGTCCAGTCACTAGAATATTCATGATGAAATCTCCCATACTCATCTTCAAACTGTGTGCAAACCGTCGACTCTCTGAGAGAAAAGCTTGTCGCGCACGTTTGTTGTAGATGAGCCAATCTCCATATAAGTTTCAGAATCTATGCAGCCAGCAACAGGTCACTGCGTGAGCGTTGCGGCAGTACAATCATCTGTCTCTGCACAGGTGCAGGCCGATCTGTCTGGTGCGAGCTGGCATACTCTCTGAGCGTAACGCCAAAGAAGCTTGGCTCTGAGAGCGTCAATCCTGCGGAGGCAAATGCATCTAACATTCTCTCCACCGACGAAGCACCGATCTGCTTGCCAAAGAAAGAAGCTCTCTTTCGTATTGCACCCTGCTGACGAAAGTTCGCAAGCAAGTTGCCTGTCGTTTGTTTGTTCATGTTCATGTCCTTTGTAGACTTCAGATGTTTAACTGAACTGTTGTGAAAGCATTTGTGCCTTCAGCATAGCTGGCGACCCTCGCAGCGATCTCGCAAAAGCGGTGCCAAACCCTCGCAAAATTCTCCCAATCTCCTGACTAAAGAGAAGAAGAATCCCGCCTTCCAAGCACTACTTAGGCTTGGTCGACTCGTTGGGGATGGCCGAGAATCGTTGTCTTGGAACGAGGGCTTCTTCGCCTTCCTCGACTAAAAACGGTTGGATTGTGTCGATTTTCGCGTCGAAGCAATTCCCGTCTTCGTGATGGCTCAGAATGACGGGCTTGTAGAAAGCGTTGCCTTGAAAAATCACCCCAAAGTGAAATAGACATTATAGGGATTGAAAAATAGGACACGGATTTTCAGGATGAACACGGATTATCCCAGAGTCAATCCGTGAAATCTGTGTTCATCCGTGTCCCATCTTCTGAATCCTTATAATCTCTAATGAACCCCGTCGAGACTCAGTAGATCCAAATTTCAGGTTTTGAGAGAGAATTCTGGCTAAACAGTTGACATAAATACAAATTTGCCGGTCGATATCTAGTTTTTGCGTTAGATTTGGGCGATTTTCAGATATGAAATAGGTTGTTTTCTGTAACCGAAATCTGAATAAATGACTCCAAAATCCCTGCAATCTCGACTGAAAATCGCCAAAAACGCCAAATTTGGATCTACTGAGACTACAGGATAGTAGCCGGCTGCGAGATATGCTACAATGAGTATGGATTTTGGGCTGGTTCCTGTCTCTGAGACAAAACGTCCTCTGTTTGCAATGCAACGCCCTGTCTCGGGTCCTCTGCCGAGGGTTTCCCATGAGCAATCCAAAGCGTTATCTATTGGGTCCGCTTGTGGGAATATTAAAGAAAGGCAAGATTGGCAATGGACTATTCAACTTACTCACAAGATACAGATCGGTATGAACTGAAGCAGGGGTTTTCTTTACACCGCGCTTCGAATGTCGCATTCGTCAAGGCCTGGGTTGTCTACCGGCGCGTCAACGAAGATTTTACGCAAAGCTTTGCCGAGCAATATTCCGACCTCAAAGACGTTCCGTTCTGCTTTTGGATTTGCCAGGATGGTCGCAAAGTTGGCGGAGTCGTCATGCTGCCCAATAACATCGGCGACTTCTTTCTAATACCTCCATTCACCGATGCATTTGCCGTTTTGCAGGCCATCCTGCCGCTGTTGCGGCATTGGTCTGACCCAGGCAAGGATATTCATGCCCAAGCCATGTCTTTACACTACCTGGACACATTTTGTAAATCTTTACTTTCTGGTAAAGGCTTGAGTGACAAAGGGCAAACCGAAAGGGGCGGAAAAAAGAATCCACCCTGAAAAAACGGGATAAAATGTAAAAATAGTGCTCGGCTAGTTTAAGCAGCGGCATTGAGGCGGCGATGAGCGAGAACGCCTTTAGGGAAATGGTGTGAAACCGAGGCCTTTTTCCGAAAGTCAGGGTCGAGTTGGTCGGGAGTTGGAAAAAGAGCACTCGAGAGAACGCGGCGCAGCCTGCCGGGAGTGGCTTGAGGCTCTCGATCCCAGTAGCCAGTCGGTATGGGAGGAAGAGAAGCGGCTAAATGGGAAAGAAGATTGCCAGCCAGCAGCCCCAGTTCAGGTAAGCGGAAGCAAGCCTCATCGGCATGAACAAATTGACGATGTAAGCCAATCATCTGCTTGATGAAGCTCCAGAGAGAAAAGATAAATGGTTTCAGCTTGTAAAGCCATGACGGTCGCCAGAACCAAAGGTGTGTGATAAGCAGGATCCTGAAAGACGTAAATCGAATAGGTGCGGTTGGCTGTATCCACCTTGGTTGTCCTGGGGACGAGATTGTGCCATGCTTGATAGCGAATCAGGCGACCACTATAGACAAATTGACCAAACGAGTCTGGAGTTGTGGCCTCGAGTCGCTTTCCCCTATAGCATCGAGAGAGCGGACGCACAATATCACCATATTCGGGTGGTCTGCCTTTTTCCTTACGTTCGGGTAACTCATTGCGGCGCGCTGTGCAGTTAATCGCTTCCCGAAGGACAAATCGGTCGACGTCGCTTTCTAGCATTTCTCTGATTGTAAACCCGGCATCGACCACCGCCACTTCGTCTGACTCCAGTGATTTCTTGTCTCTTTCAGCAGCTTTTTCCGAAACTCACTTTCCTTTGTGCCTACCTCGCATCTCATGATTGCCTTGAGCAGTGGCACTCGTTTCCCGCCTATCTCCCCGAGCTTATCATCACTCCAAAGATGAGCGCGGCAATGCCCGACGAGCCGTTGAGTTATAGAGTCGGTTCACTTTCCCTTGCAGCTTCGGTCGCCAGAACCCTGTGATATCTATGCTTTTCACTCGGTATCCTTCTAACTTTTTTGCCTCCCATTCCCTTTCCACTCCACTTCTTCTTGCCACGATGAGAGCAGGCTTGCAATATCCCATGATCCATATCGAAAGCTCCACCAGCTTCGGATCCTCATCTTCAAACCGCTTTCACTCAATCCACTATGGATTGCTCCTCGACTTTTCAGAAACGACCCATTCATCATCGCCCACATCAGACGCATTACATTTACGTTTGTTCCCACCGGCGTTACTTGCAATACATTCATCAGTACTGCTATAGTTATTTCTGGTGCGGTTAGCATTCCTTCCTCCTTTTTGGTTTCGCTACCTTTAGGATGAAACGCTAACCGCTTTTTGTCACATTTCTCACCTCATCTCTTTTCTTTTACCAGAAAGTAAAGTGATACCGAGTTGCGGATACTGCTCCTGTAGCAGGACGGCGGCACCGGTTACAAGGGGCGCCGCCATCGACGTACCGCTCTTGAAGGAATAGTCATGCCAGCGACTGGTGCTTAAGATTTCGACCCCAGGTGCAACGAGATCTACCGATTGGTGGCCCCAGTTCGATCCCGAATAGTGATGAAAGGGAGGAGGCAGAAACTCTGCCAACTTGTCTTTCCTGTCAGAGGCCGCTACCGCCACGACGTTGGGCAGATCATA
The DNA here is from genome assembly GCA_019217005.1 of Chloroflexi bacterium TSY. Next base: position 2,351 of record JAHBNG010000085.1, on the reverse strand, counting down.
TGCGGATGGGTACTGGGGCAAGATATCAGTGTTGCGTCCATCGTTGCCACCGGAGGCACTAACCATTATGCCTTCCCGCCCAGCCTCTGCGATTGCGTCATACAGCTCCTGGATGTAGCGATCACCACCCCAACTGGCATTGATGGCAACAATGTTGACGTTATGTTCAGCCTTCATCACGGTTGCGTACTCGATACAATCGAGAATGGCAGAGAGCCGACCGACGCCCCAGATGTCAAATGCCTTCAACGCCATGATCTTGACCCGCGGCGCAACGCCCATCACCCCTATCCTGTTGTGGGCTGCACCGATGGTGCCAGCTACGTGGGTACCGTGGCCGTTATCATCCATTGCGCTGCCCTGGCCGGCAAGGCAGTCAAAGCCATAGTAGTCGTCTATGTAGCCGTTGCCGTCGTCGTCAACGTTGTTGTCCGCGATCTCGGCTGTGTTGATCCACATGTTGGCTGCAAGGTCTTCATGAGCATAGTCTACACCGGTATCGATCAAGGCCACCACGACTTCTGGTGTCTGGGTGTTGGATAAGAGCCCCCAGGCTTCGGGTGCATCAATGTCCTTGTCTGGAGGGCCACCCTTTTGTCCGGTGTTGTGGAACCCCCAAAGTTCCGGAAAGAGCAGATCATAGTTAGACTCTTGGTGGTTGCTTGGTGCCGGCTCATATACAGTTGTATCTGCTGGATCACTTGAATTTACAATCAGTGGTAAAAACAGCTGGCTATTGGAGGGAGCCAAATCGACAGGATCATGCTGGGCATAAGTTTGCTGCGATTGCCACACCCCCCAACGCAGATAGTGGCCAGCGTTAAAATAATGATTGTTGTGCGTAATAGTGTATGCATTTCTTTCTTTCTTCCTAATTAACTTGAACTGTTTTGAATGCTTAATGAAATCATTATCTCTTACCATAGCCGATGACCCTCGCAGAAGTCCCGCAAAACGAGTATCAAATCCTCGCAAGACCCTCTCAAATCACAACAAACACATGTTATAATGAATAGCTGGATACAGTTGGCATCCTGCATTTGACAACGCTCCCACTTTTACTGCTGTGAGTCTTGCGCCGATTCGAGGATTTTCCATGGCAAATCTGAAGCTCTATCTACTCGGTCCCCCATGCATTGAAAGAGAAGGCGTCCAGCTTGACCTGGGTCGACGCAAAGCCCTGGCGCTCTTCGTCTACCTCGCTGTCGAACGCAAAGCGCATAGCCGCGATATGCTAGCGACGCTGCTCTGGCCCGACTACAGCCAACGCGAGGCCCGCGTCGACCTAGCCCGTATGCTCTCGGTGCTCAGAAAAACATTGGGCGAGGTGTGGTTCGTCACCGACCGGCGGACCATCAATCTGAACCCGCAAACCGATCTCTGGATCGATGTCAATGAGTTTCAGCGGAGGGCGGCAACCGCTCGCATCCACGATCACGCCGCTGACGACGAAGTCTGTGGTGATTGCGTATCGAGCTTGACTACAGCCGTAGCACTTTATCAGGCGGACTTTATGGCTGGCTTTACGCTGGCGGATAGTCCTGAATTTGACGATTGGCAGTCCCTCCATACGCATAGCCTGCGCCAAGAACTGGCGAATATGCTGGAAAAATTGGTCCATGCCCATGTACAAGAAGGCGAATACGAGCCTGCCATCCAACTGGCGCAACGCTGGCTGGCACTGGACCCACTGCACGAACCGACCCACCGCCATCTGATGCAACTCTACTCCTGGACGGGTCAACACACAACCACACTGCGTCAATACCAAGAGTGCAAACGCATCCTATCAGAAGAGTTGGGTGTAGAGCCGGACAAAGAGACAGAGGCGCTGTATGTGGCGATCAAGGCGAAACGTTTACTACTTCCCGACAAGGCGATTCATTCACCCTCTCGCCCAGTCACATTATCACTGCCTGATTTGCTGCGCGAAGATGGAGAACCCGAACCACAAGGTCCCATCTTCGTCGCGCGCAAACGAGAACTAGCGGATCTGGGCGCAGTACTGGACGACGTTCGCATGGGCGTGGGTCAGCCGCTGTTCATCATTGGCGGTCCGGGACGGGGCAAGACTATGTTGGTGCAGGAATTCGCCCGCCGCAGTCAGGAGAAGGACGCTAGCCTGTTGGTCGTAACCGGTTACTGCAACGCATACACTGGCATTGGCGACCCTTACCTGCCCTTCCGCGAGGCGCTGAATCTGTTGCTGGGTGATGTCGAGGGCAAGGTAACAGGGGGACTCATCACTCGCAGTCATGCCCGGCGTTTGTGGGCAGCCATGCCCCTCACGCTGCCGCTGCTGATTCGGCAAGCACCAGATTTAATCGGTTTCTTCACCGCCAATGATGCCT
>JAHBNG010000089.1 GCA_019217005.1 Chloroflexi bacterium TSY | reverse complement strand
GTTCCTTCTTTATTAACTTTTTAATGTGCCCAAATTGTACAAAGTCGAGCTCAGACTCCCTTCCGTCGTCTTATAATTGGCGATTGAATACTGCACGCATACCCCTTGCGATTCCTCGATATTGCAAGACGCATGGTCGTAGCTTGCTACCTATCCTCTGATTGTAATCGCAGCATCAAGAACACAGGATCGTTACTTGGAAACAGTCGCTCTCTTGACGCTTGTCCTGCCAGAGCCAGGACCTAGGATAAACTGCCTCATCCAAGTCAACCGTAGCTTGAGTTTGGCTATTTGGGTAAAGAAAAAAGAGGTCAAGCAAAGAAACGTGACCGTAGCGGAAAAAAGTAGGTTAAAAAGCCCGTGGCTGCTCAAAAAGCAAGCAAAAACGGATGCTAAAATCTGGTAGAAGCGAGAATCGAGTTCATCAAATTGTCCCAAAGGGGCTCATTTGCAAGCCAGTTGTCGCGTGATGAGGTCCAAGTGGCCCGAAATTGAGGGTGGTGCCACATTTCGATACGAAGAGACTGGCAAACGATATTGAAAGACCATCGTTGAGCAGGCTTGCGCCAAAGGCCAGGAGCTTGTGGACCGGGCTGATTTTTCCAGATGCGATAGCCACTGAGCATAATGAGGGTATAAATCCAAACGGACCATTGAACAGTAGCGACAGTGGAGAAATCGTTCCAACATTGCTTTTCGCCCAAGCCGAGACCGCTCTTCATTTGTCGATGGGCGACCTCAAGTTCCCATCGTTGCCAGAGCCAAGCAAGGATGAGGGGAGTGGACAGAGGCAAAGACCAAACGGCATCAATCTGAACAGCAGTGACAAGAAAGAAGCAGGGTTTGTAATTTTTGCGGCGTGAACCTGGCGGACGTTTACCGCCCCCGATCACAATCAACATGAGAGGGACGTCCGGCAATCCATCCCGCCGAAAGGGGCCTTCAATCCGATAACGCATGTTGCGTTTGCGCCCTCGTATCATCAACTCCAGGCGCTTGAACCCTTTGCGTCGCTTGAGCCAGGCAGCCGGTGAGTCTGCCTTCTCACCATATTTGCGGTTGCCGTGGGCATCCTTCGATGGCATCTTATAGAGGCAACGGTTGCGAGCTGTCCGAACGATTGCTACTGTTCTCTCTGGTAACCCCGACCAGAAATCTATCGTGTCATAGCTGCCATCATAGAGCGAGACCAAGAGCTGGGCTGTGCGCCCCATCCCATCCATTGCTAACCGAATCCACTTCAAAATGACCACGCCCGTTTCTACTTCTGTGCGCGGCTCTTCCCCTTCACATGGCACTGACTTCTGGGTAAATGCCGGCAGACATCTTATCGGGATCGCTCGGCTAAACCCATTCTTCATCGGCGTTAGCCATGATGTCTCTACGTAACGCTGACCTCGCTGGAGACCGGGTTTCCATTTCGCCGTCGCCAGACCTTGCATCCACCCACTTCCTGGCATCTTCTCACTACATCTTGGTACATGAAACCCATCTCCTCCTACTACAAATGGCCCCTCCTCTGACACCTCCTTCAATATCTCTCCCAACATCACCTTGCTTGTCTTTTCTTCTTCAAATCGGCCTGCGCTAAAGATTCGGTACCACACACTCCAATCTTCATCCGTCAGTCCCAACGTTAGCAACAACTGCGTGATTGTGTGGCGTCCGAACGAAAATAGCTCCCCCATTACCAACGCCACTATTCGGTTGAATACTCGCTTTTGACCATAGTTCCCCTCACACTTCTTCACTAAACTCAATATCTCTCTCAGCAATACTGGGCTTTTTTCGATTTCTTTGCTATCTTCCATTTGGGATGTCCTTATTTTTATAGCGATTCTTGGGCAGGTTCAGAACAAGGGATGAGTTAGGTTTACAAAATTGAAATGGGCACGTTAAAAAGAGAATAGGTTAAAGAGCCAGTTGCTGTTGAGGCTGAAGAATGGCATCAAGGGCGTCAGCCAAAGAAGGGACATAGGAATCGGTAGCCAGTTCTAAGGGTGAGTGACCGGAGCGTTTGCCACGTGAGAAGGTGCGATGATTCCAAAAGAGCTGTAAAAGAGCGGCCAACCAATCGGGCAAAGAGCGATGGATTGCAAGAAAGGGCCTGAGCCAAGCATGAAAGGATTCAGCTAGAGAAGAAGCCCGATGGAAGCGATCCAGTGCATGCCAGAAGGCAAGAGCCATAGGCTGCAATGAGGGAGGGAAAAGCTGTTCAATGGGAAGTTGATGGTCATGGCGATAAGTCCAGAGGTGTGTGATGAAGGCTTCGTACTCAGGTGAGAGGTTCTGGCGGAGGGGAGCCAGCAATGTAGGTAGATTCTGCTGCAGTTGGGTGGCAAAGTGTGCAATTTCATCGCGGTTCATCTCCATCATAAGTTGGGTGGCAGCCAGAATGGTTTGTTGCGCCGCATCTGTGTTGACAAGCTGCCCGGTCGGTGAAATCGGCTCCAGTGCCTGACGGACCGTTCGGAGAAGCCATGTCCAGTTCTCGTGCAAGTCAACTGCTGTCAGCACCGTTTGGTCGGCAACCTCGAGAGTCACTGTGCATTTGCGTGGTCGCCCAGGGCGACGTGCAGGAGCAGTCTGCTCGTCCAACACTTGCCAAGCTACGTCACGGTCGGTCATGGCCTGGTCCATTTCTCTCTCCAGACGTTGGGTGATTTTGGTGCCATTCTGCATTTGGTGAAAGAGGTCATAGGAGTGTGGCGCATTCATCCCCGCTGCCTTGGCTCCTGCCTGAATGCCCAAAGCCCCATCGGTCACCAAGTCATCAAAGGTGATGCCTCGCTCGAGCAATTCGAGAAACTTCAACCCCCCATGTTGTTTCATCTCGGGCATCGGCTGCTGAGATATTCAACAGCGCAAACGATGCTCCGTCCACCACCGTCAGGCACGGTTGGTCGCCACAGAAAATTTCATCCGCTTCCCCCAACACCGGCAGCGTCGGCACCATGCTCTCATTGTACGCCGATGCCAGTTCTCCAACTTCCGCCAGCGTCCCTTGGATGAATCCCACCGACCGCTCCACACCTAGCAGCAACCCCAACCCCCTTTGGATATCTCGTACGCTTCCTCGCAGCATCGGCAACACCGTTATGGTTCGTCGGATGAACGTCTCATCCACTTCGATCACATGGCTTTTCGGCTGCGGTCCTGGACTCACTGGCGACAAGATCGCTTTCAGCGCCGCTTCACCGCTCTCTCTCAACTTATAGAGCCACGTTCGAGACACATTGTACGCCGTTGACAGTTCGCTCACTCTCCCCCACTCTCGATTCGGGTTGACAATGATAGGGGGTCTGTTCGATACTCTGACATTTAGAGGCTCCTTTTTGGCTATTTTGGTCTGAACACCCTTATTTTGCCTGAACAGGAGCCTCTTTCTCTAACCTATTCTCTTGTTAACGTACTCTCTTCTTTGTCAACCTATTTCTGAACCAGCCCGGTTATTTGGTCATCAAATCGGGCTATGTCCCCAGAGTGATAGGATTCTTAATTGTCCTTGCTTCTTTCGGCTACATCATAACCAACAGTGGAAACTTGCTCCTTCCCCATTATGCGAATTATATTGCGTCGATTGAAACAGTCTTTGTCTTGCCCATGATTGTTGGCGAATTGGGGCTTGGATTGTGGCTCTTGCTCAAGGGCGGTCGAGGGGAATCTGCATTAATAGAGAATTCAAACGCAAAACTCGCTGCGAATCATCCTTAGGCGACTTTATACTATACTTTACTTTCTGGTAAAGGCTTGAGTGACAAAGGGCAAACCGAAAGGGGCGGAAAAAAGAATCCACCCTGAAAAAACGGGATAAAATGTAAAAATAGTGCTCGGCTAGTTTAAGCAGCGGCATTGAGGCGGCGATGAGCGAGAACGCCTTTAGGTAAATGGTGTGAAACCGAGGCCTTTTTCCGAAAGTCAGGGTCGAGTTGGTCGGGAGTTGGAAAAAGAGCACTCGAGAGAACGCGGCGCAGCCTGCCGGGAGTGGCTTGAGGCTCTCGATCCCAGTAGCCAGTCGGTATGGGAGGAAGAGAAGCGGCTAAATGGGAAAGAAGATTGCCAGCCAGCAGCCCCAGTTCAGGTAAGCGGAAGCAAGCCTCATCGGCATGAACAAATTGACGATGTAAGCCAATCATCTGCTTGGAAGCCAAGGGGGGATGTTCAACAGGCCAGCGCTCCAGATAGAAAAGATAAATGGTTTCAGCTTGTAAAGCCATGACGGTCGCCAGAACCAAAGGTGTGTGATAAGCAGGATCCTGAAAGACGTAAATCGAATAGGTGCGGTTGGCTGTATCCACCTTGGTTGTCCTGGGGACGAGATTGTGCCATGCTTGATAGCGAATCAGGCGACCACTATAGACAAATTGACCAAACGAGTCTGGAGTTGTGGCCTCGAGTCGCTTTCCCTATGGCATCGAGAGAGCGGACGCACAATATCACCATATTCGGGTGGTCTGCCTTTTTCCTTACGTTCGGGTAACTCATTGCGGCGCGCTGTGCAGTTAATCGCTTCCCGAAGGACAAATCGGTCGACGTCGCTTTCTAGCATTTCTCTGATTGTAAACCCGGCATCGACCACCGCCACTTCGTCTGACTCCAGTGATTTCTTCGTCTCTTTCAGCAGCTTTTTCCGAAACTCACTTTCCTTTGTGCCTACCTCGCATCTCATGATTGCCTTGAGCAGTGGCACTCGTTTCCCGCCTATCTCCCCCCGAGCTTATCATCACTCCAAAGATGAGCGCGGGCAATGCCCGACGAGCCGTTGAGTTATAGAGTCGGTTCACTTTCCCTTGCAGCTTCGGTCGCCAGAACCCTGTGATATCTATGCTTTTCACTCGGTATCCTTCTAACTTTTTTGCCTCCCATTCCCCTTTCCACTCCACTTCTTCTTGCCACGATGAGAGCAGGCTTGCAATATCCCATGATCCATATCGAAAGCTCCACCAGCTTCGCCGGAGCTCCTCATCTTCAAACCCGCTTTCACTCAATCCACTATGGATTGCTCCTCGACTTTTCAGAAACGACCCATTCATCATCGCCCACATCAGACGCATTACATTTACGTTTGTTCCCACCGGCGTTACTTGCAATACATTCATCAGTACTGCTATAGTTATTTCTGGCGCGGTTAGCATTCCTTCCTCCTTTTTGGGTTCTCTACCTTTTGGATGAACTGCTAACCGCTTTTTGTCACATTTCTCACCTCATCTCTTTTCTTTTACCAGAAAGTAAAGGAATCCATCGTTGCGGAAATACCAGCAGCGGGTGGTCTGTAGAATCACGCCGCCCATTGTTGCCATATAGCGGATTTGGGGCGTTGCCAGAGCACCCGATGCGATTGCCAGTCCTGGATACCCCTCAATGACCATTTGGTCATTGGCAACCGTGTCTAGCTTGGCCATCGCCCCAATTTTGAGGCCACCGTTATCCGTCGCCGAGATGGTATCATAGCCTGCAATGCGACTCACATCCAGAATGTCACCGCGGGAAACATGATGCCGGCGTCGATCCATGATATCAGTGCCACCAGCCCGGATTTCACCGGATGCAGCCAGTACTTCCTCGACCGTTGTTGCCATTGTTAAATTAGTCACTGTCAAAGTTGTCATGATGATGCTCCATTACTTGCTGTGGACATATCAGTTGGGGCAATATCGGATTGCAGTGCTTGAATCAAGCGTTCCGGTGTAATCGGACTTTCAGTGCATCGCACCCCTGTTGCATTGAAGATAGCGTTTGCGATGGCGGCCGCAACTGGCATTGTCGACAACTCCGCCAGCCCAACGCCTTCCCCCTTGGCATTCTCAAAACCGCCATCGGTGAATTCGCAGTAGACTTCGGGGATATCACCAATCCCTGGTAAGCGATAGTCCTGCAAGTTGGACGTCAGCAACCCAGCGGTCTTTGGATCGAAGACTTTTTCTTCGTACAGCGCATACCCCATTCCTTGATAGACGCCACCTTTCACCTGGCTCATGGCCATATCGGGGAAATGCGCCTTGCCGATGGCAAGATTTTCCCATACACGAGTGACCTTCACTTTGCCCAGCAAGGTATCGACGTCGACCTCAGCGATGACTGCACCTTGAGCCGTCCCTTGACCAATCATGATATCAAGACCGAGCACCCGCTTAAACACAATGCCATGCATAGCGCCCTGCACAAAATTATCACCACCACGTCTGATTTCGACATGTTGGGGTGGAACGGTTTGGAGTGCCTCTTCCCAAGATAGGAAGCCACCTTGATGCTGCAGGCCACCATCAGCAAAACTTGGGTTGTCCAAATCAAATTCCTCCGCCACGACGCCAAATAAACGATCCTTCATCAACTGTGATGCCTGTTCAGTTGGCGTATAAACCGAAGGTGTGACGCGGCTACCACCAGCGGTTGGGCCATGAGGATGTTTTGAGGAGCCAATTTCTAGATTGATTGATTCCGGTTCAACTCCAAATGTTTGCGCCACAATCCGTGCCAAGGATGTTTTGACACCATTGCCAATGTCTTGAGTGGCCATTTTGATGGTGAAACCAGCCAGAGAGGTCTCAAGTCGTATGGTCGTATCGGGATCGTAGAAATAGTACCACTGGCCAAAGCTAATCCCAATGCCGCGTCGATACCGTTGATCTGTTTGGGATTCCGGTTTGGGGCGGTTCTGGTAAGCCTCGTGTCGTTCAACCCAATCGTATAGCTTTAATCGCAATGCATCCTCAGTCCAATTGCGTCGTAAGGCAAGGCCATCAATGCCAGAGTCGTGGGCATATTGATCGATCGCTTGTTCCATCGCCCAGAAGACACCAGGACCGCCAGGCCCTCTGAATGCAGCCCCCAGACCACCATTATTGACCACATCATAGTCTTGTAGGTCGTGGGTTTCGGGCTTGTATACTTGAACAGAAAGGGCGGCTTGGGTTTGTGAGACGCCAATGCCGCTGTCATTGTAACTGTGGAATTTGACTGCTTTCAGTGTGTTGTTTGTGTCAATGGCGAAACCCAATTCAGTTTTGTTGCCCGGGCGCATCCCCCCAGTCGACATTTCTACAGGTCGATCAGGAATGACGCTGACCGGTCGTCCCGATTTCTTCGCCAACTCAATTGCCGCGGTAGCTTCTGTGTATAGTTTAATTTTCGCCCCAAAACCACCGCCAACATACTCGGCAATCACGTTGACATTTTCGGGCCGCAGATTGGTATGCTTCGCAATATCTTTCTGCATCAATGTCACGCTTTGGGTTGACATATAGATATCAAGCCGATCGGATGCAACCCGGTGTGCAACAGCACAATGTGGTTCCAACGCTGTATGCACTTGGATGCCGTTGACGTATGTGGCTTCGAAGATGTTGCCATTGCTTCCTGCTATTTCGTTGAACGCCGCTTGTGCCTTTGCCGGATATGTACGCTCTCGGCCTTTTGTTGTGCGGACATTGCGCTCAAACGTGCCGGGACGCGGCAGATATTCAGAGACACTTGGGGCCATATTGGGATCGCTAAAGAGAACTGCCGCCTCTGGACTCATGGCGTGCTCGATGCCGACAACGGCGGGCAAGATTTCAAAATCAATATCGAGCGCATCAAAGGCTTGTTGGAGCGTTTGCTGATCCTTGGCGGCGATGGCGACCATGGGTTCACCCACATACCGTACAATGTTATCTTTGGGCAGCATCTCATGAATGGCGAAGACACCTTCGAGCTGTTCAACAGCCGCTGTGGATAGGTTGCGAATTCTGGCGTGACCGTGCGGTGATCGATAGATCCCGCCCGCAAGTTGTCCCTCCAGTTGAATATCCGTGGTGTATTTTGCTTGTCCAGTGACTTTTTCCAGCGCATCGACACGTTGTGCCCGTACGCTTTCAACCTCATCGTATTCACCTGCACAGGCCCGCTGCACCGCTTCGTAAATGCCATCATATGCACCACAGCGACAAAGATGTCCGGCGAGGGCTTCTGCAACGTGCTCTTTGGCGGGTTTTTCGGTGCCATGTTTCTCTCGCCAAGCATTGTAAAACGCAATGCCTTCCATGATGAATCCGGGCGTACAATAGCCACACTGCAACCCATCGTGCACCATAAATGCCTTCTGCATTGGGTGTAGGCTGTCACCCTGATACTGCTCTACTGTTTCAATCGTTTTGCCTTCGATGTGGTGTGCAGGCAGCAAACAGCTTGTCATCGGTATACCATCGACGAGCACGGTGCACGCGCCGCACGCTCCCGAACCGCACACCAACTTCGTCCCTGTGAGTCCGCAAGTGTCCCGGATGAGATCAACCGCGCTATCATCCGGTTGCGGTGTGAAATGAACGGTTTCCCCATTGATTTGAGTTTTCAACACGATTTTTTTCCTATATTGAAAATGACAACAAAACTGATACGGCTAATTATAGAGTGAGTGTTCACTCTACATTTGGTAAAAAAATTTACTCTATGCCAAAACGCTACCACACACCCTTTCGGCGATGGTATTTAATGTATCTTCTTCTAATCTGACATCTGCTTGGATGTGTGACTTGGCAAGGTTCAGTGCGACAGTGAACGTCATTGTATAGAGGACATCTAGTGGCAAACTGATAACCAAACCTTGATCAACATCATTTTGCCCCATACTCATCAAACCTGACATCATCCGTTGACTTTCTTGTTCCTGCTCTTCTGTGTAATAGGATGAGTTCTTATATTGTTCAATGAAAACTGTTTTTGCCGGATTGTTAAAATGATAACGATATTTTCTGAGCCAAAGGCTTTTATAACGTTCCGAAACAGGCCGCTCCAGAACTTCGTCATCTAAGATGTAGGTCATCATTTCGCTGAAAATGTTGATAAAAAGCGTATCCATGATCTCGTCTTTACTTTCAAAGTAATGATAGACGATACCCGGACTGGATTGCGCTTGCTTAGAGATTTTGCTAATGCTGGTCTTCAATAGACCTTGCGTCGCGACAAGTTCAAGCGTCGCGTCAAGAATTTGTCGTTCCCGCTCGCTGAGCCTGTTGCTGTTTGTTGGTGTCATCAACTTAACCAGAATATAGATTGAACGATCACTCTACTGAGAGTACCATATTAACTTTTGTCAGTCAAGAACCTTGAATGGCAAAACAAGCTGGTGGCGACTCGTGAAAAACTGTCGATAGATTAAGAAAGTAGCGGCTAATCCGGTAAACGCGGCGGCACCAATCAGCATATACATAACAATGAGCTGCAATTGAACGGCCTCCAGTGGCGACGCCCCAGCCAAAATCATACCGGTCATTGCGCCAGGCAACTGGATGATCCCGACGGTCTTGGTATTATCAACAATGGGCGTCATCCCGTTTTCCAACGCACGGCGTAAATGGGGCATGGCCGCTTGGCGACTGGTTGCCCCTAATGCCAATGAGGCTTCGATTTCAGCACGACGAGCATTAACTTCGTCACGCAACCTGCCCATTACCAGCGAGCAGACCGTCATTGAATTGCCAATCACCATCCCAGCAATGGGAATGATTTGTTGGGCGGAAAAGGTAAAGACTTGTAAAACCGGGGTGGTTCATTTTAGGCGGACAATTAGGTTTACATTTTTGCAAAGAGAAAAGATGTTTATATTTTCTACTTTGAGCCATGCTCAGGCAGAAAATGACCTCATATAGATTTTTATCTATGTATCAAAAGTGTAAACCTAATTCTGAACCACCCCGTAAAACCACCAATATACTCAATGTCAGCACGGCGCCAAAGGCAATCGATGTGAGCGCCACTGCCGTGGCATGTGGCACACTCGAACCACGCTTGCCGGAGGTATAACCACCAATCACTGCCATCACCACCATGATAAGCAAGATATAGAGTGGACTATCGGCAGCAAAGATTAGATCGAGCGCATACCCAATGGCAATTAGCTGAATGAAAGCGCGAACAGTTGCCACCAGCATCTGCCGTTCCAAGCCGATCGTTTGCCAGCGCGAGATGATGATCGCTGCAATCACCAAGGCTAACGCTGCCGCCACCCGTGGTAAATCTGTGAATGCACCAAAGTCGATCATCGTTCTAACTCTCCTGCGGCAAAGGTAGCGGTCAGATGATGGCTGTCTGGCTTAAGTAGATGTTCTGGCGTGCCTTCATCCACCACCTGGCCATCAACAAGCAGGTAAACACGATCCGCCACTCGGCGTGCCTCTTCGATGTTATGCGTCACCCATAATACCGTTATGCCCAGCGTATCCCGCAGCCTAACCACCGCCTCTTCAATCCGGCACACTGCGCCTGGATCAAGCGCACTTGTCGGTTCGTCAAGCAACAACGCGTTCGGCTGGTTGGCTAAAGCCCGTGCCAACGACACTCGTTGTGCCTGTCCGCCCGAAAGCGTATCTGTCGGTCTGACAGCCAAAGCTGGATCGAGATCGGCCAATGTTAACAACTCAGCGATCTCATCAGGGGAAAGAGATTCCTGATGAAGATTAGGACCAAATGCCAGATTGTCAGCGACTGTGCCAGAGAACAGCGCAGCGACTTGAAATACCATCCCTACACGCCGCCTCACTTTTGTAACGTCTAGCGTGGTCACATCCTCACCATCCAGAAAGACCGTGCCAGGTGGTGGCTGTGTCAGTAAGTTCAAACAGCGGAGCAGGCTGCTTTTGCCACCGCCACTTGGTCCGAGCAGACAGACAATTTCACCGGCTGCAACACGGAGACTCACATCGCTTAATATCGTACGGTTATTTCGTTGAAGCGATAGATTTTTTAGAACAAACTCAATACCAGCCATGTTTTTTATCAGATACCCTTTTTTCATTTCAGTAATGCCTCCATCCCATTTTATCATCAAGCATACGTAACGTTGGAAGCCTCATGCCTATGATTTCCAACCGGCTGAAGTGTGTAACACCCACGCGGTAATGATCGCCAAGATGTGTGAAGCGAAACAGAATCGGGTATAATTTCGGGAATAGATGCGTTGCTGATTGGCGTGTCAGAAGGAAATGAGATGCAATACCCATTAAAAGAAAAGATCGGTGATCCCGACCTGCTCGTTGGAAGGGAAAAGGAGTTTGCGCATTTTCACAAATGGATCGCTGGGATGCCCAGGGAACTCTCCAAATCGCGCGCTATTCTGGGTCGGCGCAAAAGTGGCAAAACCACCTTTGTGCAGCGCCTCTTCAACGAGATTTGGTCGGCCAATGGTCAGGTCATTCCGTTTTTTTACAGCATCCCCGAGCATAAGGTCTGGTATCCCGATTTTGCGGTAAGCTATTATTGTACCTTTGCTACCCAGTATATCTCATTTCTTGAACGAGATGCAGCGATGATGCGTGATGAGCTACTGACCTTAGAGCAGATCAAAGCCTATGGCGAAGCAAACTCGATTCATACGCTAATGCGTCAAGCGGATTCAATGTTATATTATCAGGGGAAAGAGCAGTACGGCCTGATGTGGGAGACCGCGTATCGGGCACCGCACCGCGTTGCAGCAGTCTATGACCAGCGCATACTCGTGATTATTGACGAGTTTCAATATCTCTCCACCAACATCTATGCACGCCCAGACTTCACAGATTCCCCGATCGAAAGTATGCCGGGCAGCTACCACGAGAGCTCCGAATCCAAGGTTGCACCCATGCTGGCCACCGGCTCCTATGTGGGCTGGATGATTGAGCTGATGGGGCAATATCTGGAAGCCGGGCGTCTGACGCAGATCGAATTCTCACCCTATCTGACAGAAGAAGAAGGGTTGCAGGCGGTCTACAAATATGCCGAGGCCTATGAAGAGCCAATCACCAACGAGACCGCTCTCTACATCAATGAACTCTGCATGGCCGACCCCTTCTTTATCTCCTGCGTCATTCAAAGTAACTATTCGGGCCGCGACTTGACCACACAGGCAGGCGTTGTGGAAACGGTCAACTATGAAGTCGCCCATCGACAATCGGAACTCTCCGGTACCTGGAAAGAATACATCGACATGACTGTCGATCGCATCAACGAACGCTACGGCAAGCATCTTCTACTCCATCTCAGCAAGCACAATAACCGCTACTGGACCCCCAGTCAATTGAAAGAGACGCTGCAACTGGACGAAAGCGAAAGCGTCATTCATCGCAGGTTGCTCTCCATGGTCAGAGGCGATCTGATTGAGTGGGGCACCTCTGATATACAATTTCGAGGATTGCGGGATGGCACGCTCAATCTGATTCTGACCCACCGTTTTGAAGAGGAGATTGCCCAACATACACCCGATCTAATTCCAGGGTTTAACCAGCAGATTGCGGCCTTACAGACCAAGGTACGCTCTTTACAGGGGCGACTCAGCGATCTTGTGGGCAAGACTGCCGAACAATATCTGGCCACTAAGATGCGCACCCGCAAACGTTTTCTGCTAAGCGAATTCTTCAATGACCTGCCCACTGGCGACCCCCATGCCACGCGTTTGAATCTGACCAACGTCCGTACGCGGCTTCACATTCAGCGTGCCGATGGCTTGAACCGTGAACTGGATATTGTTGCTGAGGCAGACGACGCACGCGTGCTGCTGGTGGAAGTGAAGAAACAGCAGCGCAAGTCGGGCACTGAGGATGTGACAGCGTTCCAGGAGAAGGTGGCGCTCTATCAGAAACAGCACCCAGAAATGGTGGTTTTGGCAGGCTTTCTGTCGCTAGGCGGCTTTACCGAGGGGGCCTTGGCGTTGTGCCGGGAGCAGGGGATCGGCTGGTCTACCGAACTGAGTGACTTGACTTTTTAAGCTCTTGGCGAATTCGGGAAAAAAGGGACGGGCACGAGGTTGGGCGAATGAAGATCACGGTCACTGTAGAACGATCTGTCGCCCAACCTTATACCCCTAAGCTTTAACCTTGCCCGAATTTGCGAAGGCCCGCCTTTTAGGATGACCATGGGCTGTACGTCGGATCTATAGAATCTATCTCCATTGTGATAGATTCCCCTTGCTGTGCTATCCTGTCTCTGATTATAGGAACCCGGAATGCCCATCCCGATTCTACAAACCAAACTCTATGCGCCCCCGTCCCGCCCCGATCTCATCCTGCGCCCTCACCTGATTGATACGCTCAACGAGGGCCTTCACCGCAAATTAACGCTGATCTCTGCCCCCGCCGGTTTTGGAAGACAACGCTCACGAGCGAATGGGTCGCCGGATGCAGAAGACCAACAGCCTGGCTATCGCTGGACGAAGGGGATAACGATCTGAGCCGTTTCCTGACTTACTTCGTTGCGGCATTGCAGACCATTTTCCCTGATTTGGGAGCAAGGGCGTTGACGCTGCTCGAATCGCCGCAGTCACCAGCAACCGAAGCACTTTTGACACTTCTGCTCAATGACGTCGCAACAGCCCAAGATAAGTTTCTCCTGGTTTTGGATGATTATCACGTGCTTGAATCTTCAGCAATTGACGATGCGCTTACCTTTCTGCTTGACCACATGCCGCCGCAGATACACTTGGTCGTAACAACTCGTGAAGATCCCTCTCTGCCGCTAGCCAGCTACCGCGCACGAGGTCAAATGACCGAACTGCGGGCAACTGATCTTCGGTTTACCCCAGCCGAAGCCGCTGAATTTCTCAACCAGATGATGGGTCTGAATCTCTCACAAGACGAAGTGGCAGCCTTGGAAACACGCACCGAAGGCTGGATTGCTGGTTTGCAAATGGCGGCGCTTTCCATGCAGGGACGGTCGGACATCACTGGATTTATTAAAGCCTTTACGGGTAGTCACCGTTTTGTGCTGGACTATCTGGCGGAAGAGGTTCTGCAACGCCAATCCGAAGATATGCGCAGTTTCTTGCTGCATACAGCTATTCTCGATCGATTGAGTGGTCCGTTATGCAATGCCGTTACAGGTCGCGAAGATAGCCAACGGATGCTGGTGGCTCTGGAGCGCGGCAACCTGTTTGTCATTCCGCTTGACGACGAGCGCATATGGTATCGCTATCACCACCTATTTGCCGATGTTCTGCAAACCTGGGCATTGGATGAGCACCCAGACCAGATTCCTCTTCTCCATCGGTGCGCAAGCGAATGGTACGAGCAGAATGGTCAACGTATTGATGCAATCCGCCATGCGTTTGCTGCCGAAGAATTTGCGCGGGCGGCAGCTCTGGTTGAGCTGGCATGGCCAGTCATCCCAAAGGGCATTCCACCTACTACATGGCTTGGCTGGGTGAATTCGCTGCCAGCTGAGCTGCTGCGCACAAGACCAGTGCTCAGCGCTGGCGCAGCCTGGATGTTAATCGATAGTGGCGAATTAGAAGCCGCAGAGGCCCGCCTACGCGAAGCTGAATTGTGGCTTGGCACAGAGAGTGGATCAACGCCAGAACCATCGGCAGAGATGGTCGTTGTGAACCATGACGAATTCCAATCTCTTCCCCAATCTATCGCCGTCGCCCGCGCCTACTTGGCTTTGTCTCATGGTGACTTCACCACTGCGGCACAAAATGTGCAGAGAGCGCTGAACCTCCTGACCGAGGAAGAATATTACTGGCGTGGCGGTGCGGCCTTGTTCTTAGGCATGGCCTATTTTGGGCAGGGAGATATGGAAGCGGCTTATCGTACCACTGCCGATAGTGTGGCGAGTCTGGGCAAGGCTGGAAACATTCCGCTTCAGGAAATTGGCACAACTGTCCTGGCTGATATCAGACGTATTCAGGGGCGGCTTGGCGAAGCGAAGGGTCTATATGCAGAAGCATTGGACCTTGCTCGATCTGACACACATGGTACAAGGATGCATCTAGCAGAGCAGAATGCATCCTTATTGCAGACAACGGCCGATCTGTTTGTGGGGTTGAGTGAACTGTACCTTGAGAGGGGTGATCTAGACACAGCCACCAAACAAGTGACCCGAGGCAAGGAATTGGGGAAGCAGCAAATTTTATCCGGTAGTGAGTCCCGCCTTTGTATCTCAATGGCTCGCATCAAAGAGAGTGAAGGGGACTTACAAGGGGCGCTCAACCAAGTGCAAACAGCAGAACGCCTGTATAAACGGGATGCTATTCCCGACGTACGTCCGATAGCAGCATTCAAGGCGCGGATATTGGCCAAACAGGGTAGATTGAGCGACGCGCTGGTCTGGGTGTGCGAGAGGGGACTGTCCGTTGATGACGTTCTCAGCTACCGGATCGAATTTGAGCACATTACCCTGGTACGGGTGCTCATCGCCGAATATAGAAGTGAGCAGACAGAGCGTTCTCTTCACGACGCGACGAAGCTCTTGGTACGCTTGCTGGACGCTGCAAAAGCGCATGGCCGGATGGGTAGCGTGATTGAGATTTTGGTGCTACAGGCGTTGATCCACCAGACACAAGGTGACAGGACTGCCGCCCTTGTCTCTCTGGGACAAGCGCTCACGTTAGCCGAACCCGAGGGATATATTCAAGTCTTTGCCGATGAGGGAAAGCCAATGCAAACGCTCTTGGCTGAAAGTCTCAGTAGATCCAAATTTGGCGTTTTTGGCTATTTTCAGTCGAGATTGCAGGGATTTTGGAGTCATTTATTCAGATTTCGGTTACAGAAAACAACCTATTTCATATCTGAAAATCGCCCAAATCTAACGCAAAAACTAGATATCGACCGGCAAATTTGTATTTATGTCAACTGTTTAGCCAGAATTCTCTCTCAAAACCTGAAATTTGGATCTACTGAGTCTGACGCGCGGGGCTAACCCAAGTTATGTTACCCAATTGTTGAGTACGATGAGCAGCCAAGTGGATGACGAGACAACCGGTTCCGATGCCAATCAATTGCTCATTGAACCGCTCAGCAAGCGGGAGCTTGAAGTTCTGCGTTTGTTGGCAACGGGACACACGAATCAAGCCGTTGCCGATGACTTGGTGATTGCGGTCAGTACTGTCAAAAAGCATGTCAACAACATCTATGGCAAGTTGGGTGTTGCCAATCGCACGCAGGCCATCAGCCGCGCCCGCGACCTTGAGCTCTTGTAAAATGCTCATAACATTCTGCTCTGCTGTTCCCACTCACCCTGCTTCATGAAGCGACTGTTGCGAGGACGAAGGAGATGCTGCTCGTCCATGCAAAAAATCACTTATATATGTCTGGGAATTTATATATTGATGAGGTTGGTGAATTTAACGAGGAAGTCCGATTGTTGGAGTAAGTTGGGTGTTAGACGAAAACATTCTGAACTGGCCCTTATTTCTTGCCAAAGAATTGCTCATCTGAGTTATACACAGTAGTACTACGGGTCTAAATCGAATGTTCATCTTTGCGGGTAAACCAAAGACCAACAGCAACCAACGAGAGCATCATGCCATTCATTCTACTCTAAAGTTCAGTTTCATTGTCCTTTTTGGACCTTTTGTATAGCTATGTATAAGTGACCATAGATCCAGAATATGATTCGTATCCAAAGCGCAGTATTAATGTCAAGACGAAATTTTCTCGATTGGGAATTGGCGTTCGACCACAGGCTCCTTTGCTTGGCTTTCTGCTGTATTGACCATTGGGCATAGCGTATCCCGCGGACAGCATCCGCAATGGGGATTTCACACTACTTCAATAACCCAGTCCATAACTTCCTCATAGTCCTTCCCAGAAATATTCTTCGATTCCACTACAATTGACCCCCGATTATATTGTGCGCTGCGAGTAAACTGGGGTTTGCTTTCTATCTATTTGAGCGAGGGAAAGTCCGGTTTTTGTCACAACCGCACGGTAGAACCACAAATAGAACCCTCTCCTCATAAATACTCCCACGAATAGAACCTTCGTAGGCCGACAGCGCACGCCACATCGCATAAAATGACCTTGAAAGTAGGAACGCTAGCTACCAGATAGCTGGCCAGATAGGTGCAAAGTCATGTCAAACAAATCCAATCGTCCACGTGCTCACGAAACAGATACACAACGCCAATTCGATCAGCCAATCATCTACCAGCTCAGGCTCGAGGGCCATCTGGATCATCGATGGGCAAAGCGGTTTGGGGGAATGACCATTGCTCTGGAGGAGAATGGCGAGACGCTCTTAACCGGCTCAGTTGTCGATCAGGCAGCATAGCCTACTCAGAAAAGTGCGTGATTTAGGCGTACCGTTGGTCTCTGTTGTACGCCTTGATGCCACCCAGTCAGATGTGTCGGAAGATATCAACGAGTAACAAATGTCAATATAGTTTACAGAGGAGACTATCATGCAAAACAGTAACGAAAAAACAAATCAAAAGGACATCACATTGATTCTCGGCGGTACAGGCAAGACTGGCCGCCGAATAGTAGAGCGACTCATCGCTAAGGACGTACCGACTCGGATTGGTTCGCGTTCGGGCACACCGCCGTTTGATTGGGACGATCAAGATACGTGGGAGCCAGCCCTTAAGAGCGTGCGCGCGGCATACGTCACCTATCAACCGGACTTGGCTGTGCCTGCTGCGCCGCCGGCAATCGAAGCTTTCAGCGCGCTGGCCGTTGAGAAGGGTGTGGAGCGATTAGTCCTACTCTCTGGACGTGGTGAGGAAGAGGCGCAACGCTGCGAGCAGATTGTGCAAAACGCTGGTGTTGATTGGACCATTCTCCGCGCGAGTTGGTTCAACCAGAACTTCAGCGAAGGGCCTTTCCATGAATTGGCGCGTAGTGGTCTGGTTACGCTTCCGGCAGGGCCTGTCGGCGAGCCGTTTATCAATGTCGATGACATTGCCGATATAGCCGTCGCCGCGTTAACCGAAGATGGACACGCGGGGCAACTCTACGAAATTACTGGTCCACGTTTGATGACCTTCACCGATGCCGTCAATGAGATTGCCGAAGCGAGTGGTCGGGACATTCGGTATCAGCAGATCCCTGCGGAGGTGTTCACCAACGCTCTGATGGAGCAAGGGGTTCCTACAGATGAGATTGAGATGCTGAACTACCTCTTCACCACCGTACTTGATGGCCGCAATGAATACCTCACGGATGGTGTGCAGCGGGCCTTGGGCCGTCCACCACGCGATTTCCGCGACTACGCACGAGCGACCGCCGCCTCTGGTGCTTGGCAATGATGGAGGCAGTATGGTCATCGAAATAGATACCCAAACACCAGAGGCCAACTTTGGCAAGATAAGTAGAGGAAACCATAAAATCTTGATCGCTTATGCCAGTCAATTTGGAACAACAGGTGAGGTGGCTGGAGCGATCGGTGACACCTTATCTCAAGAGGGCCACATGGTGGAAACAGAATGGGTCAAAAACGTCAGAGATATAGATGAGTATGACGCTGTGGTCATCGGCAGCGCCATTCAATACGATAGATGGATGTCTGAAGCAACAGATTTTGTGATAGCCAACCAAAATATCTTGTCAAAGATGCCAGTCGCCTATTTCTTCACCTGCATGACACTATCTACACGGAATGAGAAGACTGAGCGTCAAGCAATGGGATATGCGGACAAACTGTATTCACTTGCGCCTGACGTAAAACCGCTAGAGATCGGCCGGTTTGCGGGCGCAGTAGACCTGAGAAAGATGCCGTTTTTCCTCCGCTTATTTTTTGGAGGTCTGCTATTCGTAAGAGGTGTTCATGCAGGTGATTACCGAGATTGGGATGCCATCCGAATCTCGGCAAAGAGTATCGAGCGAAAATTAACACACAAACAGTCATAAGGAGACAGACTCATGCGTTTTATGTTAACAGCTACGTGGAAACAACCCCTTGATGAGACGATGATGGCCCTCTTGCCCGCCGAGGAGGCCAGAGCCGATGAGCTAGCAGAGCAAGGAATTTTGGAAGCTTTGTATCTGCCAGCCGACCAATCGGGAGCGTGGACAGTCTGGCAATGCAAATCGCTTGATGAAGTACAAGAAGTCGCGCAGACATTACCGCTCTATAAGTTTCTGGATTTCGAGATCTCGCCGTTGGAAGATAATTGAGAGCCAGCAAGGACTTGACAAGGTAGTGCAGGTGGAAGGTTGAAGGTTGCAGACCCAACTCTTCCACCTTCAACTTTCAACCTTCCACCCTCTACCTATCGCACATACAACGACCTTTCACTGATCAAGCCTTCTCGTTATAACGAAGTTCCTTTCAAACCTATTCAAAACAAGGAGCATACCATGTTCAAGAAGCATCTTCTCTCTATTACCTCATTGCTCATTGCTGGTGCCTTAATGGTGGGTTGCCAACAGGTAAATGCCATTGAGTTGGATACGGCCAAAGCCGCCGCCCAGGCCGAGGTAGAGGTTGTCCCAACGGGCGAACGCAATACAGCCAATGTGATTAGCCTTGACCCAAACCATGCGAATTCGTACAAGACTTTCGCTCCAGAGCTGGAGAAGACCCTTGCACGGACGCCTCAGCTTGATCCAGAAACGCAACTCTATGTGGAAGAGATCGAGCCAAACCTCTTCTACGTAACGGGTGGGATCTACCAATCCGCCTTTTTGAAGACGGACGAAGGCATTGTCGTTCTGGATGCGCCGCCAAGCTTTGCCCACAAGCTGCCTGCCGTCATTGCCGAACACGCACCTAATGTGCCGATTACACACCTGGTCTACAGCCATGGCCACACGGATCATGTAGGAGGGGCAGCAGTGTTTGGCGACGTGCAGGGGTTGGAAGTGGTTGCGCCCGCAAAAGTTGCTGTGAGCATTGCCGAGGAAGGCGCACCCACGATCCTGCAACCGACCATGACCTATGAAGACAATTTTGAACTGGAGGTTGGTGGTGAAATCATCGAATTGAAGACCGCCACCTTCCATGCCGAAGATGAGGATGTGATTATCTATCTGCCGAAGCAAAAGTTTCTCATGGCGGTAGATACCATTACAACGGGTGAAGTGCCATTCATGAACTTTGGTGGAACCAGTGATGTTGGCGAATACCTAAGCATGTTTGACGAGCTACTGGCCTACGACTTTGACTATCTGCTCTCCGGTCACTTATCGATTCTCGCCAATCGTGATGATGTACTCGAAAACAAAGAATATGCATTCGACGTACAGGCTTCTGTGATCAACGGCATGCAGACCTTCCAACAGCGCTTTGGTGAGATCCTAGCAGCCATGGAGTTCCGCAGCGGCAACCTCGCCTACCGCTCGGCAATTGAGCAGGTACGTGGCGAGTGCTCCGCCGAAATCATCGATAAGTGGCAGGACAAGCTCTCTGCTGTGGACATCTGGGCAGACAGCCACTGTGAAACAATGGTTATCTATTACATCATGCACTAAGCGAATGGTAGTCGGTGGTCAGTAATCGGTAGACAGTTTAGCCACTGGCCACCGATTACCGACCACTGATTACCGACCACTAATCAATGAATCAATGATCACAATAAAGGAAACTGTTCCATGTTAACGCAAACCATCTTTTCAAACATGTTAATCCTCGCCGCCTTTCTTTGCACGCTAGCGACAGGCTTTATTCTCATCTTTGCGATTGTGGTGATGCCCGGCATCGGTACACTAAACGACCGTGATTTCCTGCGGGCATTTCAAGTCATCGACCGGGTGATTCAAAATAGCCAACCGCTCTTCGCACTCGTATGGGTTGGGTCGGCTGCCGCTTTACTGATCGCTACTTTTTTAGGGTTCGGGCAGCTTGAAGGTGTCAGCCGCATCCTTATTGTCGTTGCGGCAATCTTCTACATTTTTGGGATGCAATTGCCAACCGTCACCATCAACATTCCACTCAACAATCGGGTACAGACGCTAAATTTTGAGACGCTGGACGAATCATCAGCAGTCGCAGAGCGTCAACACTTCGAGCAGCGTTGGAATCGTTGGAACATAATCCGTACAGCTTTTGCAAGCGTTGCATCTGTTCTGTTGCTGATCGTCGTGCGACTTATGTGAGTGAGCCTACCTTAGGCCGTTCCGAGAAATCAAATCCTTAAATGGCCATCGGATTTTCTCGGAACGGCTTGGGCTTTTCCAGTCGAATTAGAGATTCATTTTCTTGGAAAAGCTTTACTGATACATTGCATCTCTTAAAGAATGCCGGTTGGTGACCGTCCAGAAGATCTGCTCCCGTCATTTTTGAGAAGATACCGTTGACAATTACATAAAGAGGCAATCGGATGAATATTACTGCTAGCGAAAGGGGTAGAAAATGAAAAGCTTAGTGGCGATCGGGGTGTTTTCTGGGATCGCTTTTGTTTTCACGGTTTTTTTTCGCAATCTTTCAGCAAATCTTTGAAATTGATGCCGATAAGCTTTCATTGCCTCAATTTGGGCCTGGATTTGCAGCCATTGTTATGCTCACAGTGTTTAGAAGTATAGAGTTTAGAAGTGATGTAAAATTCGCATTTACGTTCAAAGGGATACACTTTCTAAAATTTCTTGGGGCGATCGGTATTCCACTTGTTGTTCCCATAGTTCTCTTTCAAATTTACAATCATTTCATCAGTCCACTAAGTGGAAGTTAAGAATTAACTTCAGTTTTTCTAGTCAGAAGACAGGCAGCAAAAAGCCGAACTTATTATTTAACTTCTACTAAGTATTCCTTCCACCAGTGCTACTTCGCTCATGATAGTCTTTGGTGGCATGTTGTTGGGCGCTTTTGGTGAAGAGTTGGGGTGGCGAGGTTATGCGCAAAACCTACTGGACAGGCATCTAAATGGACTTGTTGCATTTCTAGTTGTCGGCGTTCTCTGGGGTTTATGGCATGTTGGGAACTATCAAAATGGCCCAATATACATGCTATTCTTTGTATTGTCCACGATTGGTTATTCTGCGGTTATGGCCTGGCTGCTTCAAGGCACCAACTACAATGTGGTTATGGCTTGCCTATTTCATTTTTCGGTGAATGCTGGGTTCTATTTGCTCAAGGATGTTCTTACTGATGTACGACTAATCGCGCTGAATGGAATCATATGGATGGGCGCTGCTGTGGTCATTGTAACACTCAATAGAGAACAATTCTTACGGATTTACCAGAAAAATGTGGTCGTAAGCAGAACCAATTGGAAGAGGCCAAGCACCATCTGAACACAGCAATCTTCTACATTTTTGGGACGCAATTGCCAACTGTCACAATCAACATCCCGCTCGACAATCGGGTACAGACGCTAGACATTGATATACCAAACGAAAATCCCGAAAGTTACGGAATATCAACAATATACAAAGGAAAAACGATGAAGAATAAACCACTTTCTGTTGGCGTCGTAACAGCCATAGGCATCGGAATTGGCACCGGCATTGGAGTTGCTTTAGGTAATATGGTACTGGGTATAGGTATTGGTGCAGCGGCAGGTGCTCTAATCGGTTCTGTGGTTAGCGCTGCGCTTAGTAGATCTACGAACGGATAATGGCACCCTATGTCTTATTTAAAAACGATTGTAGTAGCCGCTGTGGCTATAGTGCTTTGGGCAGTCTGTGAGGGATTTGGTGCTGTCAATGGTTGGTGGAGTATAGCGCCGGCAGGAAACGCACGCCTGCTCATGGATGCGGCGGTAGAAATTGTTAAGACGCAAAACCGCGGCAATAAGGAGCCACCGGGTTCGCCACTTCCGCGGGGGACATGGCTCGGTTCGTTCAGTCTCAATTGGCAAGCGACGAATCGCCACATCCGCTTTTTCCTTTTACAGACATCAATTTTGGAAAAGCTCTCTCCTCCGCTCTGCGATATCGTGACTGGACAGAGGAATAGCTATCAACGGTTACTCGAACTAGAGTCGAATAACTTTTTCGGCTCAACCGTATCTCAGGGGGTAGACCCGCTTGGGTTTCGATACGGCTGCGCCACTGAACCGGCGCTAACCTTTTCTGCGTTTGTCAACCCCCTGAATTCCTAGAGAGCCACTTTTTCTTCGCTCCGCTAGATAACGAATGCCAGTGGTTTCGGTATCATCATCTCTTTCAAGAACTCCTGAATGAGCTTATGTGTGGCTATAGATGCATTACGAGAGAATGTCTAATTCACGTGCTCGGGCGGTGGCTTGGGTACGACTGGAGACTTGCAGCTTGCCAAAGATGTTGTTGAGGTGTTTTTTGACTGTCCCGACTGCGATGATGAGTTCATTGGCAATTTCCTGATTGGAACTGCCATTGGCGACCAAGCGCAGCAATTCCAGCTCGCGGTCTCTTAAAGGCTCTATAAACGCGGATTGTGGAACCCGTCCCGAGTCTTTCGAAATGCTCAAGACAGGCTTAGTCGAAGAATTATGAACTGTGGGATCCGTTATACCACAATCCTGAAATGCTTCCAGTAACATTTGAATATAGGCTTGCTGTTTGATATCTGCTGGCTCTAACCTACTTAACAGCATGGCAATGGGGTGCCCAGCATTGAGAAAGATGCGAACATATCCAGCCGGTTCTGCCAGAGAAAGGGCTCGTCGCAAAGCCAGCGTTGCCTCATTTGTCTTATTTTGTAACTGATACGCCAGCGCAGAAAAAATCATGGTATAGATTAGCCGCCCCGTGCGTCCGCCATCTTGCGCCAATTGACTGAGCGTGGCCAGCAGTTTTTCGGCTTCCTCCCAACGCTTTTGTTGAATCAATACATAGGCAAAAAGCAAGTAGCGCTGTTCACTGAAATGGATTGGGGTATCGTCGGCATGAATATTGGCAGCGGTGATCCATTGGTCAATGGCCGCCATCTCTCCTCTCTGTAAATGAATGTACGCACGAATATCTTCAATTTGCTCCATAATTCGGGACATTTTCATTCTTTGTGAAAGCTGGTGGATTTCGGCTAATTCTGCCAAGGCACCTTCTTCATTTCCCTGGCTCCCTTGAAGTACTGCCAGTAGAGACCGCAACATTAGTAAGTTGCCAATGCTCTCATCCTGGCTGAGTTCAATCCCCTTTTGTAGATAGGCAACCGCTTCATCCAAGCTTGTTATCGAGCGAAACGAGAAAGAGATTGGCACGTTCCAGCTCTTCCAAGGTTCTTTGTGCGTGGGGATGGTCGGTCTCCAGTAAGCAATCACATAATGGCGCAGACAAACGATCTAAGACGGCCGTTTTCAACAAGAAGTCCTGAACATGGACCGATTGTTGATCCAAAACTTCATCCAGCAGGTAATCGAGAATATAGCGGTCGTCGCCGGACAGCATGGCGACAAACGACTGTTTGGCATCCGTTTCCAGCTTTTCCAAAGAGAGCGCAGCCAACTGCAGTCCAGCCACCCAGCCTTCTGTGCGGGCTTCCAGAAGGGCAATGTCGTCCGGTATAAGGTTCAGCTGCATCAAGTCATTGAGGAAAATGGCCGTCTCTGCTTGCGTGAGACGTAAGTCTGCCGCCCTGATTTCTGTTAGCTGCCCGCGTACGCGCAAGCGCGAAAGGGGCAATAGTGGATCGGCTCGCGTTGTGATCGTAATACAGAGCTGGGGGGAGATGTTCAAGCAAAAAGCCGAGTGCTTGGTGAATCGGTTGGGCCTTAATCAGGTGATAATCGTCAAGAACCAACACAATTCTGTTTGAGGAAGTTGATAGGTCATTGATAAGGATGGTGATCAGTTCCTCAGAAGGGGGTGGCTGAGGAGACTGCAGCATGCTTTGCACCATTTGGCCAATTGCAGGATCGCATTGTTGGAAGGCAGCAATGACATAGGTTAGAAAACGCGTCAGGTCATTGTCGCCCTCATCCAAAGAGAGCCAAACCGCAGTCCGGTCAATTCGTGCCAAACAGTCACAGACCAATGTCGTTTTGCCAAATCCCGCGGGTGCTGAAATAAGAATCAGTTTGCGGCTCAGCCCGTCCTGAAGTCGTTCAATCAAGTGGAGACGAGGGACTCGTTGCGGACGTAGTGACGGAATGTAGAGTTTCGTTTGCAAGATTGGGGTGGACATTGGGCGTTCCTATAATCTAAGATGAGACATCTTGCTGACTGAGCGTTTGACCCTGATTATAGGCTAAAATAGGCAGCGGTTCAAGGTCTTGCCTTGTTTAACAAGATACCTACAAAATTAGAGTATGGCTGCACCAACCGCGGCAATGCTGATTGTGAGCGGTAGATGCAAATTCTAATCTTGATCCAGCAGCGCTTCAACATCAATCGTTATGTCGACCTGATCACTTACAACAACCCCACCTTTATCTAGCACATCGTTCCAGCTAACCCCAAAATCATGACGGTTGATCCTCGTCTTTGCAATGAATCCGGCTCGTTTTAGCGGCCCTTTGTCCATTCCATCTTCCCAAAAGGGAGTATCCCATTGACCCAGGTAGTGGGTATCCAAAGTGACTTCATGGGTCACGCCCCGAATCGTGAGATCGCCGGTCAACAGGAACTCATTCTCGCTGATGAGCTTGACCCGATCCCCTTTGAAGGTGATTTCAGGATAGTTGTCCGCATCAAGAAAATCGGCACTGCGCAAGTGCTCATCTCGATCAGGCTCGCCACTCCAGATTTCTTTGGCCCGGATGGTCACCTCGACTGCAATATCTGTTGGATTGTCAGGATCGATTTCCACCGTGCCTTCCACATTCTTGAAATGCCCTCGAACATTGCTGACCATCATATGACGGGCACTAAACTCGGCAGCAGTATGACCAGGTTCAAACGTCCATTTTTGTTTAGCCATAATGATTATGCTCCTATATTGATTGATGTTCTTTCAGGCATTTCAGCCTGATCGCTGCTCTTATTGTATTTGACTGGCGATACTTCTTAATCGCGGTGTCCCAATTTGAGCCTTAGAATCTATCCGAAAAGTGGTTGGGCATCCGACCAGCTTCTCGGGTGAGAATGGTTCGTCGCAGAATTTTTTCGATCAGCACTTACTGTCTGAATCAAAAATCAAGCATTTTGTGCAGCGGGTTCAGCCGCCGACCTCATGGCTATCCCGATAAATACCACAACGATTAACAATGAAACGGATCCTGCTACGCCAAACATTCCAGCACTACCAACCAGTTGAATGAGTGGCTGAGCGAGGATAGGAGAAAAGAATGCCCCCAGATTAAATGCACTGCTCATCCCTCCCACCGCTCGCCCTCTCAGGGCAGGCGGTGTCACCGAGGCCAGCCAGATGTTGGCGTTTGGGGGGAATAAGCCAATCCCTAAGCCACCAATCAATAAGGCAACAATGACCGCGCCATAATTGCTAGTGAACGACACCATGAAATGGTTGATGCTGAAGGCCAGAAAGATCAGCGCAAAAATAGCAGCAAATGATAGGCGGGTTTTCAACCGCTGGTATAACAGCGCGCTGATGACCGACGCCAGGGTTTGTAAGGATAAGGCTAGGCCAACCTGGCTACTGCTAACGCCACTCTCGGTGATTAAATAAAACGGGAGTTGGACTGGGAAGAGGAAGAAAATCCCCACGCCAAGAAATGAGGCGATATAAATCGGGGCAAGAGCTTTTATCGGGAATACGCTTTTTTCAATCGATCGACCCTCTTGAACGCTGTCCGTTTGAGCTTGTGGTTCGGTAATGGTCAATAGCACCCCAGGTAGAACCAGAAAGGGAAAACGCCAGCCGATATCGGCCAGAAAGCCGGCGATCAATAGAAAAACCATTCCGCCTAGCCCGATAAACGCGGCTTGATAGCCCATAAATTTGTCGAGCTTAGGTCCACTAAAATAGTCAATAATTAGGGTCGTAAAGCCGCTCATGATACCGGCTACAGCCAACCCCAGCAGCGCACGACTTACTAAAATAGCCGTTAGTGAGTTCAGAAAAAAGCCGGCCGTCCCAGCCAGACCGTATAAGATCAAAGCTGCAATCAGAACGGGCTTGCGTCCCAACCGATCCAGCAGAATGCCGACAAATGGCGCGCCAATGGCAATAAAGAGGGTCGGCATCGTCAAGGTAAGCCGAACCAAAAAATCAGCATTGGGTACCGCTTGAAAGACCGACGCCATTTCTGGCAAAGCGGGCGCAATGATTGTTGCGGCAAGCACCGTGGTGGTACTGCCTAACAGAATTGTTAAATTGCGTAGATGGGTCTGATCGATGCCTAACATAGGGTTCCTCTCTAAGGATTGCGAATTAAATAACGTCCCTAATTGAATCTCTGGAGCCTGGAGATTAGAGATTAGACCGATAATCTCCAATCTCTAATCTCTGGACTCCAATCTGAGGAAGCTATTTAGTTGCCGTTCCTCAATGGTGTTTGGTCTCGCATCTAGTCAGAGCTATCAAGAACGCTCCAATCTTGCTCCTGCACCCAGGTTACAAAATCTTGCCACACTACTTCGGGAAAATCGCGCCGCAGGCCTTGAATATCAGCCGCATAGCCTGTGGTGTCAAACCACTCATACATTAATGCCAAATCCTCGCTTTGGGCGCGTAAAGCATCTGGGGGGAAGCCTTCATAGGTGATTTCTCGGCCCGTGACCCTGGATAAGGTCGCCGCAACTTCGCTCCCCGTGAGTTCATCACCGGCGATATCAAAGCGTTGACCCAAAACGGTCTCCCCACGGTCAATCACAGCAGCAGCAAATGCACCGATATCCTTCACAGAAATTTGTTGCAATAGTCGTGACCCTGGCATCGCCTGTGCGAGTTTTCCCTCACGCAGACCTGGCAATGTCCACGGCAGCATCAAGTTATCCATGAAGTAGGCTGGCGCAATGATGGTGTACGGCACATCGGATGAAACAATGTGTTTTTCCACCTCATACTTGCTGTCAAAATGAGGAACCCCCGTTGAGCGGTCTGCGCTGCCGACCGAACTGTAGACAAGATGTCCAACGCCTGCGGTTTTTGCAGCATCAGTGATGGCAATGCCCTGGGCAACTTCTATCTCAACACCCTGTTCAAACGGTGTGGTCATCGTAAAAATAGCGTCTACACCGCGGCTTTGACCAGGGAATCTTGATCGGTAAAATCACCAACGGCAATTTCAACGCCTTGCTTGCTCAGTCCTTCCGCTGCGGGCGATGAAGCGTTACGCGTCAGACCGCGAACGCGATGCCCAGTGGCCAATAAGGCTCGAACGGCCGAACCACCTTGATTCCCGGTCGCGCCAGTGACTAAGACTAACTTCGATGGTGACATGACTTATTTCTCCTTGTTTCTAAATTATGCATTGTGTTCACGTTAGAATGACAGATTTCCGCTTACTTATGTAACGACAACTATTGTCTATACAACTGTTGGTCTAAAAATTTTAACTCCTTATTTTATCCAAAGCCTCAGCAATGATATCCGCTTCATTCTTAGAAATCTTATTGTGAATGCCTCTGTCTTGCTTTCTGAATTCTGCATCAATCTGTTCGAGCAATTGAAGACCTGCTTTCGTAATGGTGATCTCCACCTTCCGCCGGTTCTCTTCGCAGGGAACTCTTTCAACCAGACCTTTTAGCCTCAGCTTTTCCACCAGTCTGGTAACGTTTGAGTTTTTGTGCATCATCCTTTCCTGGATGAGGAACAAATTCATGGGCTTTCCTTTTTGTCCGCTTAGGATGCGCAATACATTAAACTGCTTTTCTGTTAAACCAAAAGGTTTTAGGAAGGCGTTAAACTGTTCAACCATCCACGCAGCGGTGAAAATAATATTGAGTTCAGCCTTGACGAAGGGTGACGAAAACTCCACTTTTAGTTCATCTTCAAGTTTCACTGCTGCGATTATCCCTCTTGATTGATGTATGGACAATTATTGTCTATACAATAATAATCGATTTTGAATTGATTGTCAAGAGGATTCTTGTAAAAGTTACAAAGCAGGGAGATAGTTATCAAGTAATGTTTCATGCCAAACGCATCCTTAACGACCGACACTCTCTGCCAACTCGGTAAACGAACCAGCGCCACCGTGAATGCCAACAATCGTGGAAACGGCAAGACCATGCATCTGTATCGAGTCATAGAACGCGGTGGCAAGAATCGGGAGGGGTGGATTGCCTGGACTGTAAAGGTCAGCGATGATGACCATCTCTTCATTGGGCAGGTGAATCATGACCAGGTCCTCTGAATGGGTATTTTCCACATGATAGACTGCAACGGGCCGCGTGGCATCCGGCATTGTCAAAGGACCGTCTGTTGGCACGGTTTCAATGGCCACATCCACTGGGTTTCGTTCGAGTGCGTCGGGAACAATCGTGGAGGGAGCGTTCAACGCCGCTGTAAAGAAGTCGGCAGTTCTCTCACTCACAACGGCTGTCGCACCCCGTGCCACAAAAGCTCGCAGCCCTCCGGAATGATCGATATGAAAGTGA
This sequence comes from Chloroflexi bacterium TSY, assembly GCA_019217005.1. The sequence goes on along the minus strand of JAHBNG010000089.1, from coordinate 31,613 downwards.
CTAGAAACGACATGCGTTATGGATTTGTCCGGGAATTCACGTTCGATCCAAGCGATGAGCGCATCACTTCGCGCATTGTAGAGCGGTGCTTCTAGGACAACCAGGCCATTTTCCTGTTCGACGACAATTGAATGATGGAAGCTACCCGTTAGGAAGTGGACCCCTGGTGCCAGCTCTTCGGCATTGACGGTTGTCTCAATGCCATAGAAGGAAACGCCGTAATTGAAGCTCAGGTTGAATTGGCTGGTTGTCGCACCACGTCGAGCCAACTCTTCGTTATAGACGGGCGCAGCGCCTTTGGGAAACGCAAAGAGAGACTCCTCTAGCGTCACGTTCACCTGGACGGAATCCCGCCGCTCTTCGTGGACAGTCACCCCGTGTAGTGCGATGCGGACCTCACTTGGGTAGAACAGCCCTCCTTGTGCGGGCTGCCAATCACTGTAGAAAATCTCCAATGGTGTATCGCGCATCAGATAGTGGTTCTCCATGGTGGATGCTTTGGCAATTCTCCCGGTGGTCGCGTTCACATACAATGTGATGGGGTATACCTCATCCTCCACCACAAGTAGCTTATGTAAGTTACCATCAAGCAATCGCCCCAGCGATGCATCAGCGCAGTTGATGCATCAGCTCGTCAGTTGGGAACGGGAATCAGTCGTGCGACGCCTGCCTCTGGCGCATTTGACCTTTGAAGAGTCCAGTGACCTCGTTGTCGCTCTGGGTGGTAACGCGACCCTGGCCGAGCAACTGCATGCCAAAAGTGCAGGCAATCCCTACTTTCTAATCGAGCTAAATCGCGCCGCACCTGCTGGCACTTCGCCTGTCTTAACTGAACTGGTTCGGGAGCGTGTCGATCGCTTGCCTGCGGCGGCTCGTCAGGTGTTACAGGCGGCGGCTGTGATGGGGACGGGGATTGATTTCACGACATTACGCCGCATCAGTGGACGCAGTGAAGAGGAAACGCTTAATGCGCTCGATGCGCTACTAGAAGCAGATATGCTGATCGAAGGCGAACCTGGCTATGAATTTGCCCATCCGCTGGTCGCTACAGTGATGGGTGACGATCTCAGCGTGGCTCGTCGTAGCTTTCTCCATCGCCGAGCGGCCGAGGTGTTGGAAAGTATCCATGCCGGTCACCTAAGTCCCATTGCCGGGCGGTTAGCCGCTCATTATGTGCAAGCCGGTCGTCCAGCGCAAGCGGCTCACTATACCGAACAGGCCGCTGAACAGGCCGCTAACTTGGGTGCTTCTACGGAAGCTGTCGCCCTGTATCGCCAGGCGATCCTGCTAGAGCCAACGCCCACGCGCAATATGGGTCTGGGCTGGGCGCTTTTTGCGCAAGGCGATCTGGACAGCGCACGTGAAGCCTATCATCAGGCCGCGGCTGAATTTGAGTCAGAGGGGAATGGGTTAGGGGCAGCACGAATCTACGTAACGCTCGCCGGTAGCTATATGGCCTCCGGTCAGGGGGACCAAGTCATCCACTGGGCGGAACAAGCCCTACTTCACCCGGATATACAATCTGATCCCGAAGCAATCATAGAGGCGCATCTGATGTTTTGCTCGGGTAACCTGCTTACGAAACATCCCTTGGCCGAAGCCGAGGCGCATCTCACCCAAGCCACCCAACTGGCCACTGAACACGATCTCTCTGAAATAGCGGCTCGTAGCCAGTTTGCTCTGGGCACAATGTTAGCCGAACGTGGCGACTTGACTGGCGCTTTACAGGCTTTTGACCAGTCCATTGCGCTAGCGCACGCGATAGGAAATTATAATCATGAAGTATTAGGGCACAACAATCTGGCCTATCACGCCCTACTGGCCGATGATTTGGTCACAGCCCGCAAGCACATAGAGCGTGGGCTGACTCTGGCCGAAGACTATTCGCTCTTTTTGCCAGGTCAGTATCTCTACAGCACGCGCGGGGAAATCGCTCTGGCCGAAGGAGCATTGGGTGAAGCAGAGGTGTGGTTTAAGCGCGGGCTGTCAGAGGCAGAACAGTATGGCAATCTGGTTCAGGCTGCAAACATTCGGGCCAATTTGGGCCTGGTGGCTCGCGTACGGGATGACCTCGACAAGGCACTGAGTTCTCTCACTGAAGCGTATCAAGCTGTGATCGATCTCACTGCACCACATTTACAAACGAAAATTGATTTGTGGCTGGCCGAGCTTTATCTGCAACGTGGTGAGCAAACCGCTTTCGAAGAGGCCCTAACCCGAGCAGAGGACAGACTGGAAGACGGCGAGCGAAAAGGTCTACTGGCCTGGGCGCGTCGCATACAGGCTGGGTTGGACTTCAATCCCGTAGCGAATTGCCCAAATTGAACCTCTACATCAGAGCGCTAGCGCCTCTTCCATCGTTCCGTGGCATAGGCACTCATGACAAAGCCGATATCTATTTCACCCTATCTCTCCGGATTGCCCCCGGCCTTGCATCACGATGTAGACAGGTCGCCAAAGCCGAGGATAGAGGTGATTGCATCCTGGCTGCCAAAGTGACCTTGCTGCGGGCCATTTTACCTCGCTTCAAGCTGCTTTGATGACGATGAGTGACGGTACGACCAACCTTGACGGTCTATAAGGACCAGTGGGAACATTTCGGTTGGGGACCAATCCGAAAAATTGCGTCGAAAACGAATTTTATGTTAACTGTTTGGCCGCCATTACACCCGTTTACGGATAAAATGGCGAAGGATCTGGCGAAACATGCGCAATTTTTCATGCGGCAGGACTTTTCGGATTGGCTTAAAGAACCGACTGAATGAGTTTCTCGTCAGGTAGCTCAAGCCTTTCCAGTGCCCCCGTGAAGGACGCGGTTTTACAACGGTTATACGCTGGCTGTGGACTTGGGCGTAACTCTATATTTATTTGCACTTTACTTTCTGGTAAAAGAAAAGAGATGAGGTGAGAAATGTGACAAAAAGCGGTTAGCAGTTCATCCTAAAGGTAGAGAACCCAAAAAGGAGGAAGGAATGCTAACCGCGCCAGAAATAACTATAGCAGTACTGATGAATGTATTGCAAGTAACGCCGATGGGAACAAACGTAAATGTAATGCGTCTGATGTGGGCAATGCTGAATGGGTCGTTTCTGAAAAGTCGAGGAGCAATCCATAGCGCATTGAAAGAAAGCGGGTTTGAAGATGAGGAGCTCCGGCGAAGCTGGTGGAGCTTTCGATATGGATCATGGGATATCACAAGTCTGCTGGGGTCGTGGCAAGAAGAAGTGGAAAGGGGAATGGGAGGCAAAAAAGTTAGAAGGGTACCGAGTGAAAAGCATAGATATCACAGGGTTCTGGCGACCGAAGCTGCAAGGGAAAGTGAACCGACTCTATAACTCAACGGCTCGTCGGGCATTGCCCGCGCTCATCTTTGGAGTGATGATAAGCTCGGGGGGAGATAGGCGGGAAGCGAGTGCCACTGCTCAAGGCAATCATGAGATGCACGGTTGGAACAAAGGAAAGTGAGTTTCGGAAAAAGCTGCTGACAGAGACGAAGAAATCACTGGAGTCAGACGAAGTGGCGGTGGTCGATGCCGGGTTTACAATCAGAGAAATGCTAGAAAGCGGCATAGACCGATTTGTCCTGCGGGAAGCGATTAACTGCACAGTGCGCCGCAATGAGTTCCCCAAACGCAAAGAAAAAGGCAGACCACCTGAATATGGTGATATTGTGCGTCCGCTCTCTCGCAGCTATAAGGGAAAGCGACTCGAGGCTACAACTCCGGACTCGTCTGGTCGCTTTCTCTATAGTGGTCGCCTGATTTGCTATCAAGCATGGCACAATCTCGTCCCCAGAACAACCAAGGTGGATACAGCCAACCGTACCTACTCGATTTACGTCATTCAGGATCCGGCCTACAACACACCTTTGGTTTTGGCGACCGTTATGACTTTGCAGCCTGAAACCATTTATCTTGTCTACCTGGAACGCTGGCCTGTTGAACATCCCCCCTTGGCTTCCAAGCAGATGATTGGCTTACATCGTCAATTTGTTCATGCCGATGAGGCTTGTTTCCACTTACCTGAACTGGGGCTGCTTGCTGGCAATCTTCTTTCCCATTTAGCCGCTTCTCTTCCTCCCATACCGACTGGCTACTGGGATCGAGAGCCTCAAGCCACTCCCGGCAGGCTGCGCCGTGTTCTCTCGAGTGCTCTTTTTCCAACTCCTGACCAACTCGACCCTGACTTTCGGAAAAAGGCCTCGGTTTCACACCATTTCCCTAAAGGCGTTCTCGCTCATCGCCGCCTCAATGCCGCTGCTTAAACTAGCCGAGCACTATTTTTACATTTTATCCTGTTTTTTCAGGGTGGATTCTTTTTTCCGCCCCTTTCGGTTTGCCCTTTGTCACTCAAGCCTTTACCAGAAAGTAAAGTTCTATCATTTTCTCTCTTGTTGACCCCCTTGGTATCTGATTTTTGGATCTACTGAGTATAGGAAAGTATAAAAATCAGCCACGAAACATGGCCAAATTCTGGCTGAAAGCTTTTTTATTATCTTAACATCCAATCAATCCGTGTCCTATTGGCATTGTTCAAGATATCTCTTCAACTATTTTGGCTTCTGGTCCAACAAAGACAATGATCCAGGCTCTTAGATCGGATAGTGACTGCAGGTCATCATGTTGTAGATAGTCCTGCAATTGGGTTGACGCTTCTTGCTTTTTCGCCTCTAATTGATCTGCTTCGGACTGTTTGAGATACTTGAGTTCAAATGCGAATTGATAGTTGGGGTCAATGGGCGGGCGGCGCGTCAGCAAGAGGTCAACGTATTTACGTTCGGTTTCATATTCGCTGTGGATGGTATAAATCTGGGTTGTGAAGAAGAGGGATGCAAAGATCGCCTTGACATATTTTTCGTCGAAGCCGACGGCATCGCGGTTGGAGAGTTGGCGTAAGATCGATTCGACGACCTCTATCAAGGGAGCAATTTCATTTTCTTGGGCCAGGCTAAGGATTCGGTCATAGAGTCGAAGATCATTGGTTACCAGCCCGGATTGTTCGATGATGATTTGGGTAAAGTAGTCATAATAGAGCTGTTTGATCACGTAGTTGGGGGCTTCAAAGACCCAGCGTGTCAACTGAGCATCTTTGATGGTAATCATCCCCATATAGAAGAGCAGGCTGATAAAGTCGTCCCGCGTGAAGACTTTCTCGAAACTGTATTGCTGCGTCATGAGAGCGGCAATTTCGTTTTGTGTAATGAGTTCATTTAAGACCGCGAGGTTCTCTGTTTCTTGATCGCCAATTCGAAAGAGTCTCCGGATTTTTCCATAATCGCTGGCAATGTTAATGTCGAGCAGACGTTCTGGATATCGTTTGTAGCGTAGATACTCTTTGGCAAAATAGAGCACCATATCAGGATTGTAGAGATGTCCTACGGCCCTTGGGTGGAAGCGATACCCATCATACCAGCGCCGGACATCACCCATAACAGCTGGCAACATTGCTGGCTCAACACCTGACCCCGATAGGATAGTTTCCACCTCTTTTGGGGTAAATCCCATCATATTATTGAAGAGCAGGTCGGTACTCAAGTTCGTACCGATGTTAAAGCCACTTGTCAAGCTATCCAATGTCAAGGGCGACACGCCAGTGACAAAGAGGCGATCCACCACCCCTTCTCCCGTAGCGGTTTTGATACTTTCATAGAACTTGCGTACAAAGCCATTGCGGCTGACGATTTGTCTGAAATCCTCCAACCGAAAAGCGACCAGCTCATTGGCAAAGTGGTCATATTCATCAATCAGCAAGTAAACTTTGTGATGAATCGCGCCTGTAATTTGCTGGTTTCTAATGCATTCAAACAGACGGTTCACAACCATATTGGGGGCGTCACCGGCCAACACATATGTCCGATCCTCAGCGCTAAAATAGGATGCATATGCTGTTAGGAAAGCGCTTACACCATACTTGACGTTTGCTAAAAACCCATCAAATGTACTCTCAGCTGTTTGGGTATCAATGCGACTAAACTCGAATCGAAGGACCAGATATTGGTTTGCGCGTGGGGTTGGGTTTTGGCCAATATAGTACTGTCCAAAGAGTTCCTCAAAGGCTGCTGCATGTTCCAAACCATAATAGTGATACAAAATCGAAATAAAAAGACTCTTACCGAAACGGCGCGGACGCAGAAAAAAGATGTATTTATCGACCAACCCCTCCAACTGTTCAATGTAAGAGGTCCGGTCAACATAGTAATAGTCTTCACTGACGAGCGAATCGAAATCACTGACGCTATAAGGGAGTTTGAGCATGCTTCTTTCTGCTGGGTCTGAATCCATCTCAATCGCCATCTAAACCACTCATTTAGGTCTACATTGTACTGTATCCGCCTTTTGATTACAACTGACCACCGTCATCCAGGCACGTCCCAAAAAAGGAGCAAAGGTGTAGACCGGTAGACGCAGCATTATGGCTCAAACTGGAAAGAGAAAGCCGACCAGTTTTTGTCAAGACTCACCAACTTTGGTGCTTTGAAGCCACTGGCTTCTTTAATTGATGATACGATTGAGTCTCTATTTATCTCAGATTCGTAATCCTTGCTGGTTCCTTTTGGATACGCCAATAACAAAATGACTGCCCTATTTTCATTTTTGACAGCTGAAATTGTTTCATCGAGTTGAGCTTTCGTTTGGACAAAGGACAGCAGATACTTATACCCGACATGAACCGACTCGAACGGCAATTCGATTTCATCTGGACAATGAAAAATGTAAATGTTCTCGGAAGGGTCAATATTTAATTTGTGAAAATCCATATAATCTTACTATCCTCGCAATACGAATTCATTGCCATCATCATCCTGGATGATAGCAAACTTACCCCATGCCATCTCTTTTAATTCATCTTTAACTTTACTTTCTGGTAAAGGCTTGAGTGACAAAGGGCAAACCGAAAGGGGCGGAAAAAAGAATCCACCCTGAAAAAACGGGATAAAATGTAAAAATAGTGCTCGGCTAGTTTAAGCAGCGGCATTGAGGCGGCGATGAGCGAGAACGCCTTTAGGGAAATGGTGTGAAACCGAGGCCTTTTTCCGAAAGTCAGGGTCGAGTTGGTCAGGAGTTGGAAAAAGAGCACTCGAGAGAACACGGCGCAGCCTGCCGGGAGTGGATTGAGGCTCTCGATCCCAGTAGCCAGTCGGTATGGGAGGAAGAGAAGCGGCTAAATGGGAAAGAAGATTGCCAGCCAGCAGCCCCAGTTCAGGTAAGCGGAAACAAGCCTCATCGGCATGAACAAATTGACGATGTAAGCCAATCATCTGCTTGGAAGCCAAGGGGGGGATGTTCAACAGGCCAGCGTTCCAGGTAGACAAGATAAATGGTTTCAGGCTGCAAAGTCATAACGGTCGCCAAAACCAAAGGTGTGTTGTAGGCCGGATCCTGAATGACGTAAATCGAGTAGGTACGGTTGGCTGTATCCACCTTGGTTGTTCTGGGGACGAGATTGTGCCATGCTTGATAGCAAATCAGGCGACCACTATAGAGAAAGCGACCAGACGAGTCCGGAGTTGTAGCCTCGAGTCGCTTTCCCTTATAGCTGCGAGAGAGCGGTCGCACAATATCACCATATTCAGGTGGTCTGCCTTTTCCTTTGCGTTTGGGTAACTCATTGCGGCGCACTGTGCAGTTAATCGCTTCCCGCAGGACAAATCGGTCTATGCCGCTTTCTAGCATTTCTCTGATTGTAAACCCGGCATCGACCACCGCCACTTCGTCTGACTCCAGTGATTTCTTCGTCTCTTTCAGCAGCTTTTTCCGAAACTCACTTTCCTTTGTTCCAACCGTGCATCTCATGATTGCCTTGAGCAGTGGCACTCGCTTCCCGCCTATCTCCCCCCGAGCTTATCATCACTCCAAAGATGAGCGCGGGCAATGCCCGACGAGCCGTTGAGTTATAGAGTCGGTTCACTTTCCCTTGCAGCTTCGGTCGCCAGAACCCTGTGATATCTATGCTTTTCACTCGGTACCCTTCTAACTTTTTTGCCTCCCATTCCCCTTTCCACTTCTTCTTGCCACGACCCCAGCAGACTTGTGATATCCCATGATCCATATCGAAAGCTCCACCAGCTTCGCCGGAGCTCCTCATCTTCAAACCCGCTTTCTTTCAATGCGCTATGGATTGCTCCTCGACTTTTCAGAAACGACCCATTCAGCATTGCCCACATCAGACGCATTACATTTACGTTTGTTCCCATCGGCGTTACTTGCAATACATTCATCAGTACTGCTATAGTTATTTCTGGCGCGGTTAGCATTCCTTCCTCCTTTTTGGGTTCTCTACCTTTTGGATGAACTGCTAACCGCTTTTTGTCACATTTCTCACCTCATCTCTTTTCTTTTACCAGAAAGTAAAGTTTAAACATCACGCCCTTTTCATGCAGTTCATCACATAGTGCTTCAATATTTTCACACTCAAACACAATCGATGGTTTCAGCTCAGCCCAGTTTTTCATGAGGCTCTTGGGATAGATAACCAAACAGCTCTCAGCTCCCTGCGGACAAACTTCCAACCAGCGACTGCCATTGCCCATATCTTGGTCACGGTTTACCTGAAAACCGAATTTCTCTGTCCAAAATTCCAGGGCTTTATCCTGATCCTCAACATAAACACCAACCGTCGCTATATTCTTAATCATCATTTCCTCGATTTCTTCTCAATACCACATTGCATAAACTACGTAGGTCAGTGTATCAGGATCGGTCAATTCAATCTTGTAAAAATTCGACAGAACCCAAATGGGGATTGATCATTTCTTGGACAAATAGCTGAAATTCTTTGGGCGAAAGTTCAAGCCCCACTTTGAAATCCTTAGACAGATGAGAGTAGTCATAATAATTATAATCGAAAACAAGGTCCATCAAATCGGCCGTTGGATTAAACAGAAGATGCTTCCGAACTGCATTAAACCTAGTGATGCGATGAAGCTTCTTGGGTGATATACCCACATTCTCTTTGAATTTACGCTCAACCGTTCGAGCCGAAAATGGCAAACTCTTTATGAGGTCTGATAGATACGTTTTCCCACCGCTTTGTTCGATCGAGCTAACTAGCTCAGGGACGAAACGGTTCGGCTCTAGTTCTATACTCATGCGTGCCAGCAGCGCATCTTGCATCAACATACCAAAACTTTCGATGGTCGTTCCAAAAGCTTGCTCTTCTAATTCCCTTGCCTGGAGATCCCAAATATCCTCTAATGGAATAATTCTGTCGACAAAAACATGCGCTGCATCACCAAAGATGAAGTTCCAGCTGTGCGGAAGAAACCGTACACCGTATACTTCAACGAGACCAGTAGAATGGAACTTTATCCCTTTGGTTAAAGGGCCGATAACTATTGAATGATTGAGCGGTCTGCTGAATCTTGGATCCAGTGAATAGTCGCTGCCATAGTGAAAGATTAGCTCTGGATTGCCCTGTGGCCACAAAGCTTCGTAATGTTTAGGTCGCTCAGAGTAATCAGATTTGAGATACCAAAAGCAACGAACTACTTCTGATAGACTTGAGGGTGATGCGATTTCTCGGTATATCATCAATCAATGGTTTATTTCACAAGGAGCAACGCTCGGATTATATCTGAAGTGACCCAATCTCTTTCTCTCATCCTCGTAATTATTAACATACCCTATTGCATTCGGAGAAATAATCGATACCCGAAGAGAGTGCTTTTAAGATTTAGGACGAGTTTTTAAGGCATTGCAACAATCCATTCTCGATGCATGGATTCGATCTTGCCTCCAGAGTGAAAGGCAGCTCTGTCACTCACAAATATGGAAGAGATGAGGTATAATGGGTGTATCAACTTTCTTTTTCCTCCAGACGGATCAATGTATAGACAACATGATACCCGAATCTGACTACTTGAGCCACATTCAACGCACATTTCCCGATCTCGATCTCCAGGATGTTCAAATCAACCAAGATGGCATGGTCAATGTCTCCGTCATCGTCAACCAAGAACGGGTCTTTCGTTTTCCACGCGAAGAATGGGGCATAGACCTACTGCGCAATGAGATGAATGCGCTGGATCTGGTGCAAAACTATGTGGATATCCCGATCCCAAATTGGGATTACCGCACGGATGAAATGATTTCCTATCCCTTTATTCCTGGCGATCCGCTCTTGACGGATGATATATTGCGCATGAGCAAACGAGAGAAGGACGCAGTCGCCGAGAAGTTGGCTACGTTTCTGAAACAGATGCATGAGATTCCCATGAGCGAAGTCTATGCAACCAACATTCAACCCTCGGACACGGTGCGCACGATTGATGATTGGCTCCAACTCTATGAGGAGGTGCAGGAGTATCTCTTTCCACTGATGTGGGAAGATGGACGAGAGTGGGTTCGTCGTCACTTTGCTCCCCTCGTGGCGAACCATTCTTTCATGGATCATGAACCGATCTTTATGAATGGCGATTTGGCCACCTATCACCTGCTCTTTGATCGCCAGATAAACGCCTTCAACGGTATTATCGACTTCGGCACTGCCGGCATCGGCGACCCAGCCGCAGACTTTTGCACCATCATCAACCAATATGGTGAATCATTCTTGCGGCGGATGAGTCGTACCTATCCAGAGATCAGGGAGCACATTGATCGGTCACGGTTCTGGGCCGGGACGTTGGAGTTACAGTGGGTGTTGCGAGGCCTTCAACGGGACGACAAAGGGATGTTGGTTGTTCATATTGGACGGATTCGGGATGTGTTACCGGTCGGCAGTGGGTGGTAATTATTGATATCCGTTACGATTGTTCCCGAAAATAAATCACTCATGGTCATCTGCGTAGTGCGTGTTGCGTGATACTGGTTGAGAATCTGGTTGGGTTGCAAGAGTCCATTTGACCAATTGAGTACGTAAAATTGAGGCTATGATGAAAAGTAGAATTTCGTTTATGAGCGCGAACTATGTGGCGCGTGAAGTTGATTACAAAATGACTGGTGGTTGGGGACAGGGTGTTAAAGCAACAGAAGCCCACTTTCAACCGATTGAGTCCTATGAAGAACGACTGAATGCAATGCTGGTCGAGATCCGAAGCCTGGGTTTTGATGCCGTCGACATTTGGCTCTCTCACTTACATTGGGCGTGGGCAACGGACGAACATATCGTCATTGCCAAAGAACTTCTCCAAAACCATCAAATGAGTGTCAACAGTTTGGCTGGCGGCTTTGGTCACACGAGTGAAGAGGTACGCATGAGTTGCCGGATTGCCAATGCGTTAGAGACTGACGTATTGGGTGGCAATACACCCTTACTCAATGAAGATCGAGCGCAACTCGTTGCAATTCTGAAGGGACATGGCGTCAAGTTGGGGATCGAAAATCACCCCGAGAAGACGCCTGACGAGCTGCTCCAGAAGATCGGTGACGGTGCCGACGGCTTTATCGGCGCTGCCGTCGACACGGGCTGGTTTGGCACACAAGGATACGACGCTGCAAAGGCAACGGCAGAGTTGACTGAGCACATTGTCCATATGCATTTGAAGGATGTGCGTGCCGTGGGTGCGCATGAGACTTGCCGTTTTGGCGAAGGGGTTGTGCCGCTTGTCGAGACGGTTGCCGTGCTCAAGCATAATGGCTATTCTGGACCGATGTGCGTTGAGCATGAGCCTGAGTATTTCAACCCAAATGAGGATTGTCGGGTCAGTCTGGAATTGCTGCAGGGGTGGCTTGCTTAGCGATTACAAAAATGGGTAAGAGCAAGTTTGAAGGCAGTCTATACCCCAAGCCTGTCGTTTTGAGCCGTGACGGAGAGGGAAATAGCCTCGACGCAGAAATCAAGACGAACCGACCAACGGTGCTTTTCTATTGCAACTCTCTGTTCTTACCCTATGGATCTAATCTTGCCCCGAAAGTGAAATGCACCCGCCCTAGAGAGTGCATGCTGCGGCAATGTATGCTAATATGTAGGCGTGACCCTCCCCTATCCGCAAATATCATTTGTTAGCCTAATGCTAAATGATCCACAAATTGTTAACCACGAAATAAGGAGAAAACAATGCACGCGAAGAAAATTTTTGTTGTTCTGTTGACGCTCTCGCTTGTTTTGGCGGCCTGTGCGCCGGCGGGTGCGCCTGCGCCAGAAGCAGCCGCTCCGGCAGAGGACGCAGCGGCTCCGGCAGGTCCAGCCGAGCAGGTGTTGATTGGCGGTTTCGACGTTGGTCCTGGCGGTGACCCTCAAGGTGTCCTTTATAACAATGGTGCGGGCAATACCTGGTTTGTCAAGATGTTTACGCTGCTCATCATGATGTCGTCCGATTTCTCAGAGCACACCAGTGATGGTGCGTTGGCTGTTGACTGGTCTCCAAATGAGGATGCCACAGTCTGGACCTTTAACTTGCGCGAGGGCGTAAAGTGGCACGATGGCGAAGATTTCACTGCTTCCGATCTAAAGTGGACAGCAGAATTTGTTTCCGCACCCCAGGCCGCTGTGACGCACTTTGGCATTGGTCAAGCTGACCAGATTGTGGGTTGGAGCGAATACAACAGCGGCGAAGCTGATGAGATCGCTGGCATCCGAGCCGTGGATGATCTGACGTTGGAGATTGAGCTATCCGCACCCAATCCCCGCTTTTATGATGCCGTGCGAGGCTTCTATGCTCTTCCCGAACACGCGATCGATTTTGAACCCACGGAGATCTTCAACGCTGATTGGTGGTTTACCAGCCCGGTCGGGACCGGCCCTTTCAAGTTTGGCGCGTTTGAAAAGGATCAGTTCATGGAGCTAGTGCCCAATGAGCTGTATTGGGATGGAGCACCCAAGTTGGAAAAGCTGGTCAATCGCTATTTCGTCGACGAGACAGCGGCTGTACTCGCATTGGAGAGTGGTGATATCGACTTTAGCTATGTCAGTGCCGATGTGGCCAGCCGTTTCGAAGGCAATCCGGACTACCAGATCTTCTCCGGTCCATCCTTCGTGACCAATATGTTCAACTACAACTATGAGAATGATGTGTGGAAAGATAAACGCATTCGTCAGGCCATCATGTACGGTATTGATCGGGCTTCGATCGTGAGCGATGTCTTCAACGGCACGGCTCAGGCGACACCCTGCCAGGATCCGTATCCGCAATTCTGGCCGGAGGATGCCAACTACTATGAATATAATCCCGACAAGGCGCGCGAATTGCTAGCCGAAGCGGCGGCGGATGGCGTCACGCTCGACGGCATTAACTTGGACATCCCCACCTACTACACCTCACAATTAGCGAAAGACATTTTGACCGTGATGCAAGCCAATCTGGCCGATGTCGGCGTCAATGTCAATCCAACCTTCCTTGACGTGCCGACCTGGCGCACGGTGGTGGATGACAACACCGCGGAATGGAACATTGCCTATCGCGGCGCCGGTGGTGGTCCCGCCTCATACGGATCGGGCTGGTATGTGGAGGAGACTGCAACGCGGAGTCAACAGTTCGTTCAAGACGAAGCCTATGTTGATCTCTGGGCTGCCATGGACGCGGCACAGACGCCCGAAGACTACAAAGCAGCGCGTACGGCTATCTGCAAATACCAGAACGAGGAGGCCACACTCGGCTATTGGTGGGTCTCCACTCGTTACGGGATCGCTGCCATTCATGTAGCCGACTTCCACTATTTTCCTGCACCTGGCGGTGGTCCATTTGTGGACAATTCGCAGGAGTGGAACATTAAGTAAACGGTTGAGGCTAATCCTGACGCCACTTAAACTTCGGACAATCGGACTGTTTTTATCGAGAGACAATTGTCCGAAGTTTAAATGATGTGGCTATCAGACTGAGGCTAAGAGCAAGTATCTTCGTTCGTATCAGCCTTAGCCTTGGCTTTCATTTTCAACACCTATGCAATACGTTCTGCGCCGCGTTTTGATCAATATCCCCGTGCTCATTGCTGTTACAATTGTGATCTTCTTGCTGATCAATCTGGCTCCTGGCGATCCGGTTGATTTCTTTGTGAATGAAGAGATCGGGATTACCAAAGATGATCTGGATTTTGTGCGGGAACGCTATGGGTTGAACGACCCGATGCCCGTCCGGTATGTCAAATGGATTGGGCAGGTTGTACGCGGAGATTTGGGTTTCCGGTTCAAAAATGGAGATGATGTGGCAGAAGTGCTGGTGGTGCGTTTGCAACGTACGCTTCTGTTGATGGGTACAGCGTTGTTTATCGGAATCGTGGCAGGCGTGGCGCTAGGCACTTTTATTGGGCTGCGTCAATACTCCTTCTGGGATTTCTCGCTAACCGGTCTTTCTTTTGTTGGTATCTCGATGCCTGCCTTTGTTGCGGGCATCTTTGGTCTCTACCTCTTTTCCGTCAAATTAGGTTGGTTTCCATCTGGTGGTATGCGCACAATTGGACAAGAAAAATCGCTGCTGGATCTACTTTATCACCTGGTGCTGCCGGCAGGGACTCTGGCCATCTTTAGTGTGGCGGGATTCATGCGTTATACCCGATTTAGTATCTTGGAAGTGCAACGGGAAGATTATGTGCGGACCGCGCGTGCGAAGGGTTTACGCGAGTGGATTGTTACCTGGCGGCACGTTTTCCGCAACGCCATCTTGCCTGTGGTCACGATTGTTGGGTTGAGCCTCCGGGGACTGGTCGCGGGTGCGCTCTTTACGGAAACGATCTACAGTTGGCCAGGCATGGGGTCTTTATTGGTCGATGCCGTCGCCGCACGTGATTATCCAATGGTGATGGGGATCATGCTGGTTACTGCCGTGGTGGTGTTAGCCGCTAATCTTGCGACCGATTTGGCCTATGCTGTCGTCGATCCACGCATTCGGTATGAATAGAAAATGGAGAATCATTTTGTTAAATTTTGGAAAGGGTTGTTATGCTCGACGTGTCAACTATCGTTCTTTTTAGTGCCGCTGCACTGGTGTTGTTGATTATACCAGGACCTGCTGTACTCTATGTTGTTGCGCGGAGTATTGATCAAGGCAGAGTGGCCGGATTTGTCTCTGTCCTGGCGGTTTCAACTGGTGCTTACTGTCAAATCGTTGCCGCGGCCTTCGGAATTTCGGCGTTGCTTGTCTCATCTGCCATTGCTTTTTCTTTTGTCAAATATTTGGGTGCCGCCTACCTCATCTATCTTGGGGCTCATAAACTTCTTAAAAAAGATGATTCGACAGAGATAGATAAACCAGAAGCCCAGATGCTATGGCCCATCTATAGACAAGGTGTGCTTGTCAGCTTACTCAACCCAAAATCGGCACTCTTTTTCTTTGCCTTTTTGCCTCAATTCGTAGATCCCGCCCGAGGTCCTGTTCAAGTGCAAATTCTGCTGCTGGGTCTAATTTTTGTCGCTTTGGCTATCTGTAGCGACAGTATTTATGCACTGGGGGCTGATACGTTGGGAAGTTGGCTCAAGCGTAATTCTGGCTTTCTTCATCGGCAACGTTATTTTACCGGTGGCGTTTATATCGCCCTCGGCCTAGCAACGGCTGTTTCAGGTACGGATAGCAAATAATCAATGTTCGCACTCATCAGTTCTGTAGACAATAGTCAGTTAGCCTATCAATCTGTACAGTCTCAATCACCGGCCCAACAGGCTTGGCGACGCTTTCGAGGTCATCCCTTGGCGGTAATGGGTGTTCTCATCTTTGCCACAGTGCTGCTGCTCACCCTGGGAGCGCCCCTGATTGAACGTTACCCATATGACAAACTTAACCTCCCCGATAAGTTTCAAGCACCCAGCACGGCCCATTTTTTTGGGACGGATCGTGTCGGACGTGACATCTGGAGCAGAGTGCTGCATGGGGGACGAGTCTCCATTGCAGTGGGATTTAGCGCTGCATTGATGTCAACCATCATCGGCATGATTCTGGGCGCTCTCTCTGGCTACTATCGTGGCATCGTCGATATGCTGATTATGCGCTTCACGGATGTGATCATGACCTTTCCGCGGGTCGTGATCATTCTTACTGTCGCAATCTACGTCGGTCAGAATATCACCAACGTCATCCTCCTCATCGGCATCTTTAGCTGGCCAGGCGTCGCACGTTTGGTACGCGGACAGGTTCTATCTCTGCGCGAAAACCAATATGTGATGGCTGCCCAGTCTGTTGGATCGCGGGATGGTCGCATTATCCGCAACCACATTCTTCCTGGCGTTGTTGCCCCTCTCCTGGCATCGGTCACATTTGCCGTCAATGAAGCAATCTTGCTGGAAGCTGGTTTGAGTTTTCTTGGTGTTGGCAGCGGGATGCCAACACCAAGTTGGGGCAACATGTTGGAGACCGCGCGGAGCTTGGATGTTCTACAGGACGGACCCTGGATTTGGGTACCGCCGGCGGTCATGATCTTGCTCACCGTGCTCAGCATCAATTTTGTGGGGGATGGTCTGCGGGATGCGATTGATCCCAAACATGTCTAGAACTTTCAAAAACAGGCTCAAGTGGATCTCATTTGGTTGATAAGAAATTAAACTGAGCACTGTCATAAACTTCAAATAAATCTGACCGTTTTCAGTCGAGTGTACCGGATGAATTTATGTTAAGCTTATGAGCTAGTGCGATATACATTGGAGGTAGAAGTATGCGTACATTAGTACTTTGCGATGATAGCGCCCACCCAGCGGCACTCACCCGCGACGGATTGCTTGGGCTGGCCGATTGTGGATATGAATTTGATTGGCAAGAAGATCCTGATGAATGGTCAGCAGAAAGAATGAATGACTACCCGCTCGTTATCTTTTCCAAAGCCAACAACAGGTCCCAATCGGACTCGGCACCTTGGGCCACAGAGGGGATCGGCACCTCCTTTGTCAATTATGTCGCCCATGGCAACAGTATTCTATTTTTACATTCAGGAACGGCTCTTTACAACAATGCACCATCACTTTGTCACTTGATGGGTGGCATTTTTGTGGGGCATCCGGCTCAATGCCCAGTCACAGTCGAACCACATGAAGGCCATCGGCTAACGGCCGGCAGCAATGCGTTTACGGGCAAAGACGAACACTACATGATGGAGATGAATGACCCGAATGTCGATCACTTTCTCGACACTACCTCGGAACATGGTACACAACCCGGCGGTTGGACACGCACCCAAGGCAAGGGGCGAGTCTGTGTGTTGACGCCGGGGCACAATCTGGAAATCTGGCATCATCCCTCCTATCAAACGTTGTTGCGCAATTGCTTGGATTGGTGCACATACTGAGCACGGTATACATAAAGGAGACGAATCATGACCCAATCATCCCCATTAAACTCCTTACCCCGACGCCGTCTCGGCAAGACCAATTTAGAGATTCCCGTCATTCCATTTGGCACGCAAGGCTTTGGCAATAATTTTGGGTTTGTGGAAGATGAAGAGGCTGTCGCTCTGGTCAAACATGCTGTTTCATTGGGTGTCAACCACTTTGACTGTGCGCGCTGTTATGGCGACTCTCTGCGCAAACTGGGGCTGGCCCTCAAGGAGATTCCACGTGAAGATGTCATTATCACCGGACGACTCTGCTGTCACTCTGCGGCTCAATGGGGCTTTTATGGCGAGGGCGAGCCAGATTATTCAGCAGAGAGAGTGATTCGCGATGTGGAAGATCAGCTTGAGATTCTGGGAGCCGACTATTTTGATGGGATGCTGATTCACGATCCTGGGCGCATCGAACCAACTCTGGAAAAAGGTGGCACATTAGATGGATTGCTGCAGCTCAAAGCCCGTGGTTTGGTGCGCAATGTTGGGTACGGGATGCGACCACATGATTTTCATTTGAAAGCCATCGCAACTGGCGACGTCGATTTGATGCTCTGCTTCAATGACTATAATCTGATCCGCCAAACTGCGGCTGATAAACTCCTTCCTGCAGCGACCGAAGCCGATATCGGGATCATGAACGGTTGGTCTATTCTACGGGGTCTATTGACCGGGATCGATATCGATCAGGCAATGGAGAAAGGTCGCTATAAGAATGATGCTGACGTAGATGGGGCACGAAAGCTTTGGCGGTGGTGTCAGGAAGAAGGAGTCAATCTGTTGCAGTTGGCAATTCAATTCTGTCTGGCAGAAGAACGCATTCACGGCAATCCGATTGGCAGTTTAAATATTGCGCAATTAGAAGCCAACATCTGGGCGGCAAGCACACCAATCGAGGAGAGCGTGTGGGCCAAGTTTCGGGCTGGGTTTCATCTTTCCTAGCAGAATTTGACGAAGCGAGACATCGATAGTGGAGAACAAACCGGTGCAATTGAATCAGATTAAGTATCAAGACGCAGCCACCAAAACCTATCTAGGTAGCCCCAGTTTTGTGCGACTTCCCAATGGAGATCTGTTGGCAACTCATGATTATTTTGGGCCCGGCTGTCCACGCAACCACGAACATGAAGAGCACTTGACAAGCGTCTACAGATCAAGCGACGAGGGTGCAACGTGGACCAACGTTACCCATATTGCCAATGGCTATTGGGGCACTCTATTTTTACATGGAGACAGCGTCTACCACCTGGGCGTGTCACAACAGTATGGCTCCATTGTCATCCGCCGCAGCGACAACAATGGCAACACCTGGACTCATCCAACTGACGAAAAGAGCGGGTTACTCTTTCGGGGCGGTCCCTTTCGCGAGCCACCAAACTATCATTGCGCTCCGGTGCCAGTCTTCGAAAAAAATGGTCGCCTCTACCGTGCCTTTGAAGATTGTGATCCCTGTGTCTGGGGCAGCGGATTCCGTGTACTGGTGATTTCTGTCGATGCAAACGCCGATCTTCTCGATGCGACCAATTGGACCATGAGCAACAAGCTGGCCTTTGACCCTAAGTGGACGCCGCAAAGTTGGGGCAAAATTCCCGTTCTGGGCTGGCTGGAGGGCAATGTAGTGGAGGCACCGAACGGGGAACTCTGGGACATTCTACGCTTCAATTCAAAGCCAATGGTGGACAAAGCTGCCATTGTCAAGATTCACGACAATGGCAAACGCGCGACGTTTGATCCGATTGATGGTTTCATCGATTTCCCCGGAGGCATGAGCAAGTTCACCATCCGTCGTGACCCAAGGTCCGGTCTCTATCTCACCTTAAGCAACAACAATACAGACGCAGCATATCCCAATCAGCGCAACGTACTCTCACTCTACGCCTCGCCGGATCTGATTCGTTGGACACACAAGAAGACGCTGATTGAGGATGATCTGTCGCATTCGTATGCCGACTCCATGCGGCTCACCGGTTTTCAATATGTGGATTGGCACTTTGACGGCGATGATATACTTTATCTGGTGCGCACAGCCTATGAGGGATCACATAACTATCATGATAGCAACCGGATCACCTTTCACAAGTTGGAAGGATTTCGCGCTTAGTGCGGAGCTGGAAAATTCTGTTTCGTTCTAGTCCAGCCCCCACTCTTTGCGCAATTCTTCCATCGCTTTATAGGTTGCCCCCTTTGTATGAAAGTTGCCCAACCACTGACCGTTTTCACCATAGAAGCGTTCATCCTTCTCTTCCTCTGCGGGTTGGTAGCGAGTGTCTATGCTGATGCGATAGCGATTTGTGCGATTGGGGGCAGAACTGTGCATCATGAACATGCCAAAGAGAATGACGTCGCCCGGTTGGAAGTGAGCCGTTGCCAATTGAAAACCAAATTTTTCGACCAGTTCAACTGGATCTTGACTGAATATCGCCTCTGTTAGATCGCGGTCCATATCAGTGGCACCATAGGTGGTTTTGAGCTTTTCGTGACGCTGCGAGCCGAGGCAGATGACAAGAGGACCATTGTCGAGACCAATGTCGCTGAGAGCGCTCCACATCGTATAACGATTTGGGGTGCCGCGGCCAACGTAGACATTGTCGTAGTGGAAGTGATTGTGACCACCGTGCGCCATACAGCGCAACCATCGTTTGTCAAAGGTAATCACCGGACCGCCAAAGAGCTTTTCATAAAAGGCAAAGGTTTCGTCACTATCGACCACATCGAGAATCGGTTTGCCATGTGAGACTTCTATTTGACGAAAGAATGCGTAGGATTTATTTTCCTCTCCAATAATTCCATCATTCACGGGGGCGTCCGCCTTTAACCCGCCGCGGGCGGCAATTGCCTGTAACGTCCATTGTTCCGCCTCTATCGCCTTCTGCCGATTGTGAAATCCACGAATAAACAGGTAGCCATCCTCAGCCATTCTAGCTTGCAATGCAGGAACGTCGTTGCGAATTTCACTTGAATCCACCAACTCGATAATTTCATGACCAAAGCGGAACTGATGTTCACCAAAATAGAAAGGGGTTCCATCGGCGATTGGTTTTGGTTTCCGGATCTTCATTGCTCGCTCTTTTCTCTCATCAAACCAAGTTGAATAAACAGAGAGGTTTGTCTTTGTCGACAATAATCGTCTCGTTGGCGTATTTTTTACCGTATAGGAAAGTATAAAAATCAGTCACAAAATATGACCAGATTCTGGCTGATAGCTGATGGCTGATTAGCTGAAAGCTTTTTTATAGTCTCAGTAGATCCAAATTTGGCGTTTTTGGCGATTTTCAGTCGAGATTGCAGGGATTTTGGAGTCATTTATTCAGATTTCGGTTACAGAAAACAACCTATTTCATATCTGAAAATCGCCCAAATCTAACGCAAAAACTAGATATCGACCGGCAAATTTGTATTTATGTCAACTGTTTCGCCAGAATTCTCTCTCAAAACCTGAAATTTGGATCTACTGAGTATAGGAAAGTATAAAAATCAGCAGCGAGACAAGGCCCGATTCCAGCTGATGGCTGACGGCTGATAGCTGATAGCTCTTTTCATCGATGTTCAGCCAAAGATTGCACATAGAGAGCATGCTCAGGAGAAGCAATTCCTCGTTGGACTATCTTGAGGATGGTCGCCAGATCGTGATCCCAGATGGCAGACGGTTGTAACCAAAGCCCTGGAAAGATTTCACTCCGCAGAATACCGTCATCGTTGGGAAGAAGCTCTTCATAACCACTGTCGCGTAGGACAAACCAGACAACGCGTTGTTCGTGTGTGAGGACAACGAGATACTCTTGGATACCGTGCCGAGCATAAACCTGCTTCTTCTGATTCATGTCATAACTGACACTGCTGGCGGCAATTTCCAAGACGAACTCTACAGGTCCTTCTAAATAACCATCTTCATCGAGCCTTGACTGACCACCCTGAGCTGGCTCCAGACGTAAAAGAGCATCGGGCTGTGGATCATTCAAGTTATCAAGGCGAAGGGTTGCGTTGTCGCTGCCTCGTAGACCAGTTATACTTGCACCATAGACACCAAGCCAGGTAATCAGATCAAAGTGGGGATCGCCGTGAAGTTTGGCATTTACAGGAGATGGCATATAGACGATTCCTTCGATCAACTCGGCTTTTTTGATTTCAGGATGGGCATGATAGCGGCGCTCAAATTCGCTACGGGTTAGAAAATCACCGGGGAGAAGTGGTGGTGTTCCATTGCTGGATGAGGACATATCATGATTTGGAGTGATACGTTCTTCTGTAGGCGGCCTCTCTATTGCTGTTTGTCTGGACATCGGCTAGTTCCTCATAGCCACATCATTTGAACTTCGGACAATTGTCTCTCGACAAAAAGCTGTTCTATTGTCCGAAGTTTAAGTGGCGTCTCTATCAGTTCTCTGCCTAAAGTGCTATCCAATAGCAGATTATATCATGCCTTTCCTGGCGGTCATAGTATAAGCGCAGATATACTATCCCCTTTTTCCATAGACTGCACCCATTACGGTAAATCGGCACAGATTGCATCCCACTAGACTAAGGGGGTGCTTTAAAAGTCTGACTACTCAACCAGGACTGTTCGCCCTTTTAAAACACCCCCTTACATCCGCCGCGCATAGGTTGCTGCAAACTCGCGTGTGTCTGCATAATGTGCGGGTAGAGGACGCCCGTTTGGGATTGTGAGCCAGAGACGAAGCATGTGTCTCTGTTGAGTCGTTTCTGCATCGTCAACAAATCCGGTCCGTCCGTGTAGGACGGTATGATTTGATGCAATCAATGTATCGCCTGGTTCCAAATCGAATTCAAGAACCAGATCCTTATCTTGCATGAGAGAATCAAGCAGGTCAAGCGCTTCTGTTTGGGACTGTGTGAGACGCGGTGTATCATCGAATCGTTGCGCTGAATGGATATAAGGAACTTTGATCAGAATACTGATCAATCCATTGTGGTAGGTATAGATCGGTGTAACCTGACAGCGTGCACCATCATTGTGCTGTCCTCGGGCATCGACGTGGAAATCCTGCTGCAATACTTCCGCCAGATCGGGGCGTTGTCTTGCCACTTCGTTGAATAGCTCGACCGCGCTGATTAAAAGGCTTCGTCCTCCCCGTCGTCCTTTGGTCAAGCAACAGAGAGCAAAGATATCGGCTCCATCGTTGTGGAAATCAATGGCTTGATTGGTTTGATAGTAGCGGATCGTATCGTCAGAGCCAAACTTGCGCCCAATGTCGCGCACGTCATGGAGTAGGTTGCCCGCGCCGTCCTGTGGCTCAGCCCATCCCAAATGGGTGCCAATACCCCATATGGCGAACCGGGACTTTTCCTCACCCCATTCTGTGGTCGGCAGGCCGCGCAACCGAACGAATCCTCGCCCGCCTTCAAGCTCGTTCAGGAGTTGGGACAGAACGCCAGACAGAGTGGGTAATGGAAAGTCATCACGTTGTATGTCAAAGAGCGAAAAAGCTCTGCGCCTGATTTCATGCATGGCTGTTTCGAGTTCAGTCACATGCTCCGCTGTTAACGTAACAGTCCAATCGGCATGAGCATCGGTCAGGTCGGCGCCGCGCCAAGCGGCGGGGTCATCTATTGGTATCATACGGTACATATGGGAATATCTCCAGGGTGATAAAGCGAAGAGCCTAATTTTCGAGAAGCGGGAGTGATTCAAACTCTGGCACATCTACTTTGTAGACATTGCCATAGCCCGACACATCACTTGTGAATATTACATAAGATCCATCTGGGCTAAAACGTGGATGGACGTGGGTTTGTTGAATGTGCATACTGCTGCGGTGTTGACAAAGCGCACGTGGACCATCGAAGCCATTGCCGTTCCATTTCCAAAGCCGTACCTCTTTGCCACCATCGCCGACGATCATCTCAAAACCGTTTGAGTGAATGTGACCTGTTTCATGGGGGAAATCATATTCTTGGATCTCTGAGCCATCGTAGCGACATTGGCCAAAGAATTTGTCGCCACCGGGCTTGTGCCCATGGTAGCTAACGTGGATGCCATCCTCGTGCCAATATTCGTGACCCACCCGCTCATACTCCTCCTCGCGCGGGCGAATCTGCCAGACATCACCCTTCTCCATATTGAGACCCCAAATGCGATTATCAACCAGGTCCCAAGGTCCTTCGTGGCAGAAAGTGAGCAATTGAGGCTGGGTGGGTGACGTATTGACGTGCCCGACCCAGTAGTTCTCTTCCCAAACTGAGTCGGCGCCACTCCCATCAACAGCAACGCGCATAATGTGGCTTTTGGGTTTAGCGGCCCAGGTTTCCCGAAAACCTACATAGCCACGTAGTAAGTCCACCGGAAATTCATCTGATTTGTCCTCAGATATGCTTGCGCACACATATTTCCCGTCAGCCGTTGTATTACACATAGAGACGTCCCATCCAGACGGCATCTCATAGAGTACGCGTTGGTTCAATGTGTCTAGATTCAGAGCAATTAGCGACAGATCATGCCAGAAATATGCTTCGTTGGTGACTGTACTGGTGCAGGCACGCAAGAATTCTACCTCGCGCGGCAGTGGAACAGGTTCCAGATCGGTCAACTGCGTGATCTGTCCTTCGTTTAGATCCATGGTGTAGAGATTGGTGCGGTTGTTGCGGTCGGAGGAAAAAAGGAGCTTCTGACTATTTCCATGCCATCCTGGATTGGTAAAGTAAAAATGGTGACTGTGTCCTCGATAGTTTGTAAGCTGTTGAACTGTGACGCCGCTGAGTGGATCAACGAAGGTACTCCATTCAGCGGGTAAAGTTTGGCCGACGCTCATCGTTCTCTCCTTTAGGAATCGAAATTAAAAAATCAGTAGACCGCAATCGCGTCATTCTCGAACAAAGTGAAGAATCTAACGGTTGCGATCTACTGATTATTTGAACAGATTCTTCGTTTCACTCGAGAATGACATGTTCAACTTGTTTTACGTTCGTTCCTCACATTCCTTTCCACTTGGGCTCCCGCTTTTCGGCAAAGGCCCGCGGTCCCTCTATCGCATCTTCGCTCGCAAGCATTGCATTAACAGCCGGATAGTCACCCTGGAGGGCCTCTGCGAGAGAGGGGAAATCCAGATTGCGGCGCGCTACCTGTTTTGTGGCACGCAGCGCCAGGGGAGCACCTGCTCGCACGTCAGACAACCAGCAGTCAACCGTTTTCGTGAGCTGATCCGCAGCGACGACCTGATTGACGAGTCCTGCTCTATACGCTTCTTGCGCGTTGATGCGGCGGCCAGTTAGCAACATACCCATGGCAAGTTTTTCAGGAATCTGGCGCGTGAGTCGATGGATGCCTCCACCCATGGCTGCCAGACCGACCCTTGGCTCAGGGAACCCAAATTCGGCATGTTCGACTGCGATGATGACATCGGTTGCAAGCGCAATTTCCAATCCTCCACCAATGCAGAGACCGTTAACTGCGGCAATCACGGGCTTGTCTAAATCGAAGCGATGGGTAAGACCGGCAAAACCGGTTGGTGGAAATTCATCGTAGCCTCGTTCGGCGCGCACTTTTAGATCTGTACCCACGCAGAAGCTACGCTCGCCTGCGCCAGTGATAACGGCGATCCATAATGCCGGATCGGCCGCGAACGCATCAAAAATACGATCAAGCTCAAAATGCGCTGCTGGGTGCAGCGCATTGAGTACATGTGGTCGGTTGAGGATCACAAACAGCACATGTCGATCGATGTGTAAACGCGTATGTTGGGCCCTCTTGAGCAGAGCTTCGATAGAGGATGGGTGACTCATACGGCAATTCTCTGTCGCAATAACGGATTGGCCTGCAGGTTACGCCCATTATGAGGTAGCGTAAAAATAACAGAGGTTCCCCGATTGACTTGGCTCTTAATCTGAATCTGTCCTCCATGACTTTCGACAATGCTTTGCGCAATTGCCAGACCAAGTCCAGAACCGCCCGTGGCTCGGTTGCGGGATTTCTCTCCTCTGTAGAACTGTTCAAAGATATGAGGA
This sequence comes from Chloroflexi bacterium TSY, assembly GCA_019217005.1. The sequence goes on along the minus strand of JAHBNG010000089.1, from coordinate 6,477 downwards.
AGATCTTCAGCGTTAATGCCATCACCCGTATCTGCGACGGTTACACAAACGAGACCACCCTGGAGTTGGGCGCTGACATGGACCGATGCGTTGTCTGGAGAATAACGAATCGCGTTGTTGACTAGATTATTTAACACCCGCCCGATCTGTTTTGCATCTAATATCACAGGGTCGACGTTTGGTGCCACCTCGCCGCTTAAGACAATCCCTTTTTCGATGGCTCGGTTCGAAAAACTTTCTAACGTGTCAGAAATCAGGTCGGAGAGAAAATTGGGGTGCTTGTCCAATCTGAGTCCGCCAGCATCGATCTGTGCCATTTCAAATAGATCATCAAGCAGCATCGAAAGCGAATTGATATCACGTTTGGCTGTGTTGAGGTAACGCTCCACTGAGATGGGATCTTCCACGACGCCGTCCGCGAGCGCCTCGACAATGGCGCGTACTGATGCAAGAGGCGTTCGCAAATCATGGCCAAGCCAGGCAATCAGGTCACGGCGCAGTTGTTCGACTTGTGCTTTTTTGCGGGCTGCGTCCTCCAACTGGATTGCCATTCCATTAAATGCTTGTCCTAATTTTGCCATTTCGTCGCGACCATGAACGGAGACACGAGTGCTCAAGTCACCTCCAGCAATTCTGGATGCGCATCGATTCAATGCTTTGATGCTGTCGGTCACTGCTGTTGAAATAAACGAGCCAAGCGAGATGGCAATACCGGTTGCAAAGAAAAGCAGGATCGTGGCGAGAACCAGATCATGTTCGTTGATGAACATGAGCCTTGCCGTGAACCAGACGTTGATGAAGGTGAGACCACTTGAAAGGGCATATCCGCTAATCAACGCTAAAATGAGGCTTGGCATCTTATTCAGCCAGCCCAAGCGGTATGCGCTATAGCCAATAATGAGAGAAATGAAGGCCGTGATTGCCAGGAAGATGAGCATTGCTTGCATCTCCACAATTGGCGGCCGCATCACAAGCCAAAAAATCAGCATAGTCAGACTCAATGCAAGTCCAATGCCTCCGATAAACCGGATGGGCAAAATCGATCGTGGTTGCTGCCGATTAATTGTTAGGGCACTCATGGGCTTCCCCGTTATCTGTATCGCTCATCAGACGAATGTGTGGGATTCTCTGGTAATGCGACAATTTTATCGCATATTTGCACACTTTGCATAGATGAGCCATCTTTATACTTTACTTTCTGGTAAAAGAAAAGAGATGAGAAATGTGACAAAAAGCGGTTAGCAGTTCATCCTAAAGGTAGAGAACCCAAAAAGGAGGAAGGAATGCTAACCGCGCCAGAAATAACTATAGCAGTACTGATGAATGTATTGCAAGTAACGCCGATGGGAACAAACGTAAATGTAATGCGTCTGATGTGGGCAATGCTGAATGGGTCGTTTCTGAAAAGTCGAGGAGCAATCCATAGCGCATTGAAAGAAAGCGGGTTTGAAGATGAGGAGCTCCGGCGAAGCTGGTGGAGCTTTCGATATGGATCATGGGATATCACAAGTCTGCTGGGGTCGTGGCAAGAAGAAGTGGAAAGGGGAATGGGAGGCAAAAAAGTTAGAAGGGTACCGAGTGAAAAGCATAGATATCACAGGGTTCTGGCGACCGAAGCTGCAAGGGAAAGTGAACCGACTCTATAACTCAACGGCTCGTCGGGCATTGCCCGCGCTCATCTTTGGAGTGATGATAAGCTCGGGGGAGATAGGCGGGAAGCGAGTGCCACTGCTCAAGGCAATCATGAGATGCACGGTTGGAACAAAGGAAAGTGAGTTTCGGAAAAAGCTGCTGACAGAGACGAAGAAATCACTGGAGTCAGACGAAGTGGCGGTGGTCGATGCCGGGTTTACAATCAGAGAAATGCTAGAAAGCGGCATAGACCGATTTGTCCTGCGGGAAGCCATTAACTGCACAGTGCGCCGCAATGAGTTCCCCAAACGCAAAGAAAAAGGCAGACCACCTGAATATGGTGATATTGTGCGTCCGCTCTCTCGCAGCTATAAGGGAAAGCGACTCGAGGCTACAACTCCGGACTCGTCTGGTCGCTTTCTCTATAGTGGTCGCCTGATTTGCTATCAAGCATGGCACAATCTCGTCCCCAGAACAACCAAGGTGGATACAGCCAACCGTACCTACTCGATTTACGTCATTCAGGATCCGGCCTACAACACACCTTTGGTTTTGGCGACCGTTATGACTTTGCAGCCTGAAACCATTTATCTTGTCTACCTGGAACGCTGGCCTGTTGAACCTCCCCCCTTGGCTTCCAAGCAGATGATTGGCTTACATTGTCAATTTGTTCATGCCGATGAGGCTTGTTTCCGCTTACCTGAACTGGGGCTGCTTGCTGGCAATCTTCTTTCCCATTTAGCTGCTTCTCTTCCTCCCATACCGACTGGCTACTGGGATCGAGAGCCTCAATCCACTCCCGGCAGGCTGCGCCGTGTTCTCTCGAGTGCTCTTTTTCCAACTCCTGACCAACTCGACCCTGACTTTCGGAAAAAGGCCTCGGTTTCACACCATTTCCCTAAAGGCGTTCTCGCTCATCGCCGCCTCAATGCCGCTGCTTAAACTAGCCGAGCACTATTTTTACATTTTATCCCGTTTTTTCAGGGTGGATTCTTTTTTCCGCCCCTTTCGGTTTGCCCTTTGTCACTCAAGCCTTTACCAGAAAGTAAAGTTATAGTGTCTTGTCGATATTCAATGGCTTTATGGTTCAAATTTATACCCAACACCCCATACGGTATGAATATGGCGCGGATTTGATGAATCGCTCTCGATTTTCTCACGAAGTCGTCGCACGTGAACTGTGACTGTGCTCGGATCGAGGTAATCTGTTTCGCCCCATACATGTTCCAATAGCTGATCGCGGTTGAAGACTTGACGGGGATAGCTCGCCAGCATCCAGAGCAAGTCAAACTCTTTAGCCGTTAGCACGATTTCACTATTGCCGCTGTGAACCAAACGTGTATTGGGATCGATCCGCAGATCGTCAAATTCTAGCGGACGTGAGCTCGCCGACTGTGTGGGCGAGCCATGTGTCCGGCGCATAACGGCTCGAACTCGACTGACTAACTCCTGCGGGCTGAACGGCTTGACAACATAATCATCCGCCCCAAGTTCCAGACCCAAGATGCGGTCTGCCTCTTCTTTACGGGATGTGAGCATAATAATTGGCGTGTCGCCCTCTGCTCGGATACGACGGGTGATTTCAAGCCCGTCAACCTGTGGCAACATGAGATCGAGGACGACCAGGTCTGGGATCTCCTGTGTCATTGCCCGTAATGCTTCTTCACCATCGCGGGCAACATGTACATGAAATCCCGCTCGTTTTAGATAAAGTTCGACAACTTCGCGAATGCTTGGTTCATCGTCAACGACGAGAATCTTGGGTTGGTTCATGATAGACTTTCCATCAAGTATCTTTGACTGAGCTTAGATTTATCGTACGACCGTTATTGTATGTGCCAAAGGTTACAAAACGCTTCCCAAAATATTGCGAAAAGATTACGGGTTCTCAAACATCAGATCCCTTTCCAGGGGGAATCTACACTCAGTAAACCGCAATCGCTAGATTCTTCACTTCGTTCAAGAATGATGCGATTGCGATCTACTGACACATTGTAATATTTCGTTAATGTTTTCTACTGGTGATTTTAATTGATTCAGGACAAAATCTCAACAAACGACGGTTCAATTGAACCCGCATTTCACATAACTATGGAGTAGATGATGCATATCCACAACACAAGCAGAGTGATGAGCGTAATCGTTGGTATCATTACAATCGCTGTTCTGTTCACTTCTTGTCAGTTTTCCTTGTCTCCGCCTGACAACCTTGTCATCGCAGAAGAAGTTCAATCTGATAACAGCGACGGCAGTGAAACCTTCTTCGTTGGTGAACCTCTACCCGATGATGAGGTCACTCATCTCATGCAAGATCTAGCTTTTGGCAGCCCGTTTGAACGAGAAGCAGCGCTCGAGATTGTTGTCAATGCCAAGGACGAGCGATTTATTGCCGTCTTCATTGAACTGCTGCGTGCGCTTCAAATTGGGATCGTTCCGGCTGATGATGCCTATATCGAGGCGCTCGCCTCTTTGAGTGGCCAACCATTTGGCTATCAATGGGATGAGTGGATCGAATGGTATGGTGCAACTGATCTGACGCCGCCGCCAGGGTTCACAACATGGAAAGGGCGACTTCTGTCGGTCATCGATCCCGGATTTGCAGAATTCCTGAACAATGATCACCCATCAGACATTCGGGTTGAAGAAATTCAGTGGGGTGGTGTACGAGTGGATGGCATTCCAGCCCTCGATCATGCACCTATGATTCAAGCCGCTGATGCGGACTACCTTCTGGGTGAAGAACCCGTTTTTGGCATTGAAATCAACGGTGATGCACGTGCCTATCCGCTCAGAATCTTGGATTGGCACGAGATGGCCAATGACACGATTGATGACGTGCCTGTCTCGCTAGCCTACTGCACACTTTGCGGAGCGGCCATTGCTTATGATGGGCGGGCATCCGATGGGGTGGTGTACGATTTTGGTTCATCCGGCTTTCTCTTTCGCAGCAACAAGCTTATGTATGATCGGCAGACGCGAACACTTTGGAATCAACTGACGGGCAAGCCAGTGTTGGGTCCGCTAGTTGGTCAAGATGTGAAGTTAGATTTACTTCCCGTTGTTTTAACGACCTGGGATGCGTGGCAGGCCCAGCACCCAAATACATTGCTCCTAGACATCAACACAGGCTTTAGTCGGCCTTATGAATTGGGATCAGCATATGGTCACTATTTTAGCGCTGATGATACCATGTTTCCTGTCTGGCAACGCAGTGAACAGTTGGAAACCAAGGAGCATGTCTATGCTCTGCTCATTGATGATGTTCCGGTTGCTTATCCAGTAAAGCGAGTTGCCGAGGAACAGGTCATCAATGATACTGTGTTGGGACACACAACCGATCAACAGGCAAGTGAACGGGAAGTTGTGGTTGTTGGACAGCGCGGTTTGGTCAGTGCCAATGGCACCAGCCGCCGCATTGGAGCCGTCACTTATACAGCCGGCAGTGAGATCCGTGTCTACGAACGCCAAGGACAAATATTCAAACCGGGTCGTGAGCCCGATACTATTTTAGATGAAAACGGGCAAGTATGGATGATGCAAGAGGACGCACTTGTTGGACCAGATGGAACGCGCTTGCCACGGATCAATGGACATTTGGCCTACTGGTTTGGATGGTATGCGTTCTATCCTCAGACAGTGGTTTATGGGAGCGAAGACATTCGCCAGTGACTTGTCCATCAAGCAATTCGGGGTCTACGCACGTTAGTGTCTCAGAACAGAGTGATGTGGCGAGGAGCGAGGAGCGGAGGGCGAGTTGGGAATCTCCCATCACCCACACCTCGCCACATCACTTGTCAAGTACACCTGGTCGCGTGGAGTCGCATTTTGTTTGATGTAGTGTAACCTGAATTCGGGGTTAGAAAAAAGGAAAAAGCACCTTTCTTTGCTGGTAAAATGAAGATAGCAAAACCCATCAACCAGCAAAGAAAGGTGCTAGAAATGAGTATACTCGAACTATTTACAGATGTCGATGATTTCTGCCTGCTATTTGAGCCAGCGTGGGCGTTGTATCTGCTGCAGAATGGAGAGAAACCGAGTGGACCCAAACGGCAGATGTATTTGAGTGAAATCATGACGATCCTAATCTACTTCCATCAATCAGACTACAGATGCTTCAAGAAATATTACACAAAGCATGTACAAAAAGAGTTGAAGAGCGAATTTCCCAACCTGGTGAGTTACAGTCGATTCGTCGAGTACACACCAGGGACACTGGTGCCACTCTGTAGTTACATGCGGAGTCGGTTGGGTCAGTCAACAGGGATCAATTTCGTGGATGCAACGCCTCTGCCAGTCTGTCACAATCTGCGCATTCCTCGTCACAAAGTCTTTGCAAAACTCGCCAAACGAGGCAAGACATCCATGGGCTGGTTCTATGGCTTCAAGCTGCATCTGATTGTCAACGACTGTGGGGAGATTCTCTCCTTTCACATCACGCCTGCCAACGTCGATGACCGCAAACCTGTTCCCCACATGGCTCAAGACCTCTGGGGCAAACTCTTCGGCGATAAGGGCTACATTGCCGAATGGCTCACCACAGACTTACTTGAACACCACAATCTTCGACTCGTCACACCCATCAAGAAAAACATGAAACCGGCTCTTCTCACTTTACTGGATCGCATTTTCTCTCGCAAACGCTCTATCATCGAGACCATCAATGACCAGCTCAAGAATATCTCTCAAATCTCTCACACTCGCCATCGCAGCCCTCACAACTTTCTCGTCAATGTTCTTTGTGGCCTCATTTCTTACTCTTGGCAGCCACAAAAGCCTTCTCTCAATTTACGCGCTGATGACCTTGCTCTCCCTGCCCTTGTCTAATTCGAACCCCGAATTCAGGTT
>JAHBNG010000083.1 GCA_019217005.1 Chloroflexi bacterium TSY | reverse complement strand
ATATATTGCTGCACAGTAGTACTAAGTTCGCCAGGCTGTTTGTCGAATCGGAATACGATACGGTGGAGAAGATAGCTGGATCAGACTATGAGGAACTTTATCTCAACCTGGTCCTAGTAAACGAAGAGCGAGGTGAGTTCAAAGAGAAGTTTGGGAAAGACGATATCAAGCTATTGGTAAGGGACGCGGCGCCGGATGTCCCTAGAGTGATTCAGTGGTGTTAAGGAGAATCAAAATGAATGCAATTGTTCAGAATGCCTACAGCTCACCCGATCTTCTTGAATTTAAGGAGGTCGAGAAGCCAGTCGTTGGGGAGTACGACGTACTGGTACGTGTATACGTTGCCGGCCTCAACGCGGGCGACTACTTCACCATGCGGGGTCGCCCCTGGATGATTCGGATGGTGGTGGGGCTGCGTGGCCCCGACAACCATATTCCGGGATGGGACGTGGCCGGAACCATTGAGGCGGTCGGTCCCAAAGTGACCATGTTCCAGCTAGGGGACGAGGTGTATGGGGCCATCGAGCATGCCTGCGCCGAGTACGCTTGCGCGAGCGAAGACAAGTTCGCGCTGAAGCCAGCCAGCCTCACCATGGCAGAAGCCGCGGCCGTGCCGACCGCAGCCTCGACCGCGCTCAAGGCCCTACGCGATATGGTCAACGTCCAGCCTGGACAGAAGGTCTTGATCAACGGCGCTTCCGGCGGCGTGGGTACCTTCGCCGTGCAGATTGCTAAGGTGCTGGGCGCAGAAGTGACCGGCATATGCAGCACGCGCAACGTGGAGATGGTGCGCTCGATTGGTGCCGATAACGTGATCGATTACACCCGAGAGGACTTCACCAAAGGCGATCAGCGCTACGATGTCGTCCTCGACAACGTGGGCAACCATTCGTTCGCTGCCTACCGACGTGTCCTCACGCCCCAGGGGATTATCCAGCCAAACACGGGCCATGCGGGTATGTGGTACGTGATCAAGGCCGCGGTGCTGTCCCAGTTTATGCGGCAGCAGGGTAAGCTCTTTGTGGCAACACCGAACCATGACGACCTGGTGATCGTGAAGGAGTATATTGACGCTGGCAAGGTCGCGCCAGTGATGGACAGAACATATCCCTTTAACGAAACGGTGGAGGCGCTGCGCTATCTAGAGAAAGGTCACGCCCGTGGGAAAGTGGTGATCACTGTGGCACATGACAGCCATGATGCATTAAGGGAAGTGGCTGAAGCATTTGAAACGAGTATTTCTAATGAACGACGGGGTGGTTCAAAATTAGGTTTACACTTTTGATATATAGACAAAAATCTATATGAGACCGTTTTCTCTCTGAGAACCGGCGAAATCAGAGAATATAAACGTTCTTTCTGTTTCTAAAAGTGTAAACCTATCTATCCAGCTAAAATGAACCACCCCTGAACGACTTGCAAGAACTAGTGCGAATCCTCGGTTACGCAATTGAATTTCTCGGCGTGTTCGTTATTGTCGCAGGCAGCGTTGTTGCAACAGCCCGCTTCCTCTACATGATAAGCCGCAGCGGGCCGTCGACTGCATACAATGACTTCCGAAGTGTCTTTGGCCACGCCATTATTCTGGGGTTGGACTTTCTGATTGCTGGCGACATCATTAGGACTGTGGTTGTATCCCACACGATTGAGAGCGTCATGGTGTTGGGGATCATCGTTGTCATCCGCGCCTTTCTAAGCATAACGCTGGAAATGGGCATTAGCGGACGGCTACCCTGGAAGACGACTCCAAAACTCAACGATAGTAGCTTGGTGGCAACCACCTGGCCTGACGAGCTTCAAAGAAGTATTCTTCGTGAACTGTAAACGTGTGATAGTCGCCTGATTTGACGGTCCAAAGGAATGATAACTGACATATCCTGATAGATTGGAATGATGGTTCAGCTCAAGGTTTGGTAATGCAGCAACCTGGACATAATCCAGATCAATAGCATACCTACACAAGCAAAGGATCGTACTGTGTAGGAGTGACTGTCACGAATCCGGAAGGAGTCTCAGTGGAAAGAACATTCAAAGTAAGAGTTGGCGAAGAAGAACCTAGCAGTACCTTGTACCTGCCTGTTTTTACCAAGTCTGAAGCGAATTAGGATTTACGTCGAAGTTGAGTTCGGACTTTCGTACAGGGATTCTATGACAGACTCAGGGAAAACGAATCTTAGTAGACCGCAATCGTGTCATTCTCGAACGGAGTGAAGAATCTAACGATTGCGGTCTACTGAATCTGAATGCGAGCCAGATCAAAGAGGCAGATAGCGTTTACAAGGCAAGAAGGGAGTCCAGTGTAGCATGCTGAATGGTGGATGCCAGATCCGATGTCCACCATTCGACAAGTAAGAAAGGAATTTGACACTACCGATTTGACTAGTTTCGAGATAATCCAGATGGTGGTGCCTGTCTATCCAACCGTATGCTAACATACATGACAGGTAGTTAGTTCGCGTGGGGCTGTACAGTGCAGATTGCATCTAGACTATAGGCGACAGTGCAATTTGATCCATCACCATGCACGACTTCCATAGAACCCGCACATGGTCTAGTACAGAAAGGCACAAATGATTACATAGATAATTACAGGAGTTATGTAAACTGGAGGCATCGATAATCTCCCAAAGAAGGAGAAAAAGAGATGCCAGGTCCACAAGCTGAAAAAATCGAACTAAGCCCAAAAGCGAAAGAAGGTCTAGAGCAGTTAGTAAAGGGCCACACAACGGGCCAACAGATGGTCAAGCGAGCGCAGATAATTGTGAGCGCAGCTGCGGGGAAAGATTCTGGGACAATTAGCCTCAGTAGATCCAAATTTCAGGTTTTGAGAGAGAATTCTGGCTAAACAGTTGACATAAATACAAATTTGCTGGTCGATATCTAGTTTTTGCGTTAGATTTGGGCGATTTTCAGATATGAAATAGGTTGTTTCCTGTAACCGAAATCTGAATAAATGACTCCAAAATCCCTGCAATCTCGACTGAAAATAGCCAAAAACGCCAAATTTGGATCTACTGAGCCTAGAAGTCGACGTGTCTCGCAAAACGGTCTTCAACTGGAAAAAGAGATGGCTCGCTCTAGAAGCGATACCGCTGGAAGAACTCACAGCGAAAGAGCGGTTGGAAGACCTGCCCCGTCCTGGGGCACCGTCTGTAATCACGGCAGACCAAAGATGCCAACTGGAAGCCTTGGCCTGTGAGTCACCAGAGAAGTGCGGACGTCCCAACAGCGAATGGACAGGACGAGAAATCGCCGACGAACTGCTCAAACGAAAAGGGGTTCTCCCGTATTTATAGATGTTGTTGGGGGCAGGTTCAGAACAAGGGATGAGTTAGGTTTACAAAATTGAAATGGGCACGTTAAAAAGAGAATAGGTTAAAGAGCCAGTTGCTGTTGAGGCTGAAGAATGGCATCAAGGGCGTCAGCCAAAGAAGGGACATAGGAATCGGTAGCCAGTTCTAAGGGTGAGTGACCGGAGCGTTTGCCACGTGAGAAGGTGCGATGATTCCAAAAGAGCTGTAAAAGAGCGGCCAACCAATCGGGCAAAGAGCGATGGATTGCAAGAAAGGGCCTGAGCCAAGCATGAAAGGATTCAGCTAGAGAAGAAGCCCGATGGAAGCGATCCAGTGCATGCCAGAAGGCAAGAGCCATAGGCTGCAATGAGGGAGGGAAAAGCTGTTCAATGGGAAGTTGATGGTCATGGCGATAAGTCCAGAGGTGTGTGATGAAGGCTTCGTACTCAGGTGAGAGGTTCTGGCGGAGGGGAGCCAGCAATGTAGGTAGATTCTGCTGCAGTTGGGTGGCAAAGTGTGCAATTTCATCGCGGTTCATCTCCATCATAAGTTGGGTGGCAGCCAGAATGGTTTGTTGCGCGGCATCTGTGTTGACAAGCTGCCCGGTCGGTGAAATCGGCTCCAGTGCCTGACGGACCGTTCGGAGAAGCCATGTCCAGTTCTCGTGCAAGTCAACTGCTGTCAGCACCGTTTGGTCGGCAACCTCGAGAGTCACTGTGCATTTGCGTGGTCGCCCAGGGCGACGTGCAGGAGCAGTCTGCTCGTCCAACTCTTGCCAAGCTACGTCACGGTCGGTCATGGCCTGGTCCATTTCTCTCTCCAGACGTTGGGTGATTTTGGTGCCATTCTGCATTTGGTGAAAGAGGTCATAGGAGTGTGGCGCATTCATCCCCGCTGCCTTGGCTCCTGCCTGAATGCCCAAAGCCCCATCGGTCACCAAGTCATCAAAGGTGATGCCTCGCTCGAGCAATTCGAGAAACTTCAACCCCCATGTTGTTTCATCTCGGGCATCGGCTGCTGAGATATTCAACAGCGCAAACGATGCTCCGTCCACCACCGTCAGGCACGGTTGGTCGCCACAGAAAATTTCATCCGCTTCCCCCAACACCGGCAGCGTCGGCACCATGCTCTCATTGTACGCCGATGCCAGTTCTCCAACTTCCGCCAGCGTCCCTTGGATGAATCCCACCGACCGCTCCACACCTAGCAGCAACCCCAACCCCCTTTGGATATCTCGTACGCTTCCTCGCAGCATCGGCAACACCGTTATGGTTCGTCGGATGAACGTCTCATCCACTTCGATCACATGGCTTTTCGGCTGCGGTCCTGGACTCACTGGCGACAAGATCGCTTTCAGCGCCGCTTCACCGCTCTCTCAACTTATAGAGCCACGTTCGAGACACATTGTACGCCGTTGACAGTTCGCTCACTCTCCCCCACTCTCGATTCGGGTTGAGCATTTCCAACGCAAGATCGATTCGGGTTGACAATGATAGGGGGTCTGTTCGATACTCTGACATTTAGAGGCTCCTTTTTGGCTATTTTGGTCTGAACACCCTTATTTTGCCTGAACAGGAGCCTCTTTCTCTAACCTATTCTCTTGTTAACGTACTCTCTTCTTTGTCAACCTATTTCTGAACCAGCCCGTTGTTGGCGAACTCAAGCAGCCATGAGTGCAGCGAAGCGAGAAGGCTTTGCTTGGGCGATAGGCAGGCGATTCCACCAATTGACGAGTCGTTTGATATTAATGGCGGTTGCTGTGGCAACGTGCTGCAAATGAGTCTTGGCGGTCCCGCAATAGCGCGTACGGGGCATGTCTAAGGCGGCGGCTTGCGAGATCGTGCCTTCGATACCAGCCTGCGTGCGAGATCGTGCCTGAAATTCATCAGACTGCTGATAGGTTCGAGTTGCTTGTATAAGTTCGTGTTCGTGTTGAGGACGAAAGGTGAGTTTGCGCCGCTGGCGTTTGGATTTGGTACACAAGTCCCAGGCCGGACATGGACCACAATCGGCTGCGTTGAACATGACTTCGTAGCGTGGATATCCCTGTTTGTCCTGCCTGAGCGCCCACGAACCACTCGCTTTGCCCTGAGGGCAGGTCACTTGTTGTGCCTCCCAGTCAATCTGGAAATAGCTCAGATCATAGCCGTTAGCGGCCTGGGTCTGCCAACTCTTATCGCTACGCATAGGCATGAGCATTTCCATCTTGTACTCATCGTGTGCCTCAATCAAGAGATGGCTATCACTGTATCCCTGATCAAGGAGATGTTCCCGAGGCAGCAGCCCCTTGGCAGCAAGGGTTTCATGGAGAGCGGTACGATTTCATTGTCTTGTTCGGTCGCTGGACTCGTGGTGACGTGGGTGATAAGGAACGGCGCATCGGGGTCGCACGTTTCAGTGAGATGAACCTTATATCCCGTCCATTCTGTCTGCCGTTTGATCCTGTAACGCGCCTCAGCATCAAACGGAGAACAGATCGCCTTGGCTGCGGGGGGAATATTTTGGGCGCGGCGCCATCGGAGCAGACCATCGTCCTGGTAGAAATTCTGCACCCAAACGCAGCGTAGGAGTTCGACAGCCGGTATGTTCCGCAGCCACGACGGCACATCGGGTCCATAGAGAGCGGTAAGCAGAAACATCCCATCCCTGCCCACTTCTTCGCCCAAGGCCAGACGCTCGGCTTCTGTCTTGGGCAACCGATAGTCCTCCCAACGTCTATCGTAGCGTTGTGACCATTCGGGCGGGACAACGCTTCTTAACCACTCGGGTACGACAGTTGCCAGCGTGGTGAGGGCGTGGTGAACGGTGGTGCCCACGAGTTCCAGACGACTGAGTTCACGGATGGCGGCTAGGACGTGGGTCGAATCGGTACGCTGACGACCTCGACCCTTCAAAACGCCTTGTTCCTTCAGTAACTGTAGCAAGCGGTCGAGTAATATCTCACTCGCTTCGCCTTCGATCAACCGTTGGCGGAACTCACAGAGAACTGAATAGTTAAATCCGGGATCCGTTAAGTCCAGTCCCAACGCACATTTCCAATCGATACGACTGCGAACAGCATCAGCCGCTTGCCGATCCGGCAAGTTCTCTGCAAATTGTAGTACGGTGACCAGTGCCAATCGCCACGGACTTACAGCTGGCTGGCCCTCATGCGAGTATAGTTCAGTGAAGAGGGTATCTTCGTAAATAGTTCCCAGTTCATCACGTAGGTCAAGATACGGATTGCCTTGCGGAAACGCGGCTCTGGCGACACTCTCTGTTAGTTCGGGCACTGGCTGAAGCGGCTCTATCTGTAAGCTCATGAGGGAGGCTCCTTTCACTGCATCTTTTGTCTTTTTCCTCTTATCGTATCAGAAACTCCCTTCGATCTCTAGCCAAGAGGTTCGCCAACAACATCTAGAAATGCGGGAGAACCGCTTTCTTTTTGTCAAAAACAATAGTAGAAAGTATCTCACCCAGACATGCGGCGAGGCTTTTAAAACAGCTACGGCAAAAGTCGGGTACAAAAAATGACCATAAGGGGTGAAATCCTAGAGCAGCCCTCTGTTTGCATGAAAAATTTGTACCCGACTTTTGCTGCTACTGTTTAAAAAGATGCATCAATTCGGCCCCATATGAGTCGCTACTGGCAAAATACGCCCAAGGATGAACTCTTTGAGGTAAAGAGCCAAACCATCAATGAGCTCTATGCACGCGCTTCTGAACTGGCGCAGAAGGGTGAACTCGTTGTTTCCAACGATGAAAAGACAGGGGTTCAAGCCCTCGAAAGGAAATATCCCGATCGTCCAACTGCCCCTGGCAAAGACCGTCTCATTGAGCATGAGTATATCCGTCATGGCACCTTAGCCTTTATTCTGACATTCAATGTTGCCTTGGGTGGCATTCTCTGGGTCACTGCTGAACCCACCCGCACCGAGCACGATTACGTTGAACATATTCGCCAGATGGTTGAGGCACACCCTCACATCAAACGCTGGCATATCGTGGTTGATAATCTCAACATCCATTGCTCCGAATCTCCTGTTCGCTACGTTGCCGCTGAGTCGGACATTACCTGTGATCTGGGTGTCAAAGGCAAATCTGGCATCTTGGCATCCATGCAGACTCGAGCCGAGTTCTTGTCCAACCCAGAACATCGCATTGTTTTCTACTATACGCCTAAACATGCTTCCTGGATGAATCAGATTGAAATCTGGATTAGCATTTTGGTTCGCAAGCTATTGCGCAAAGGTTCTTTTCTTTCTCTTGATGACTTACGCAACAGAGTCTTTGCTTTCATTGACTACTACAACCAAACTATGGCTAAGCCTTTCCAGTGGACCTACAAAGGCAAGGCTCTATCTGCGTAACTATTTACGCCGCTTTGTACTAGCGTTCTATACTCGAACGATCTTTGAGAATGAGTGTACATCATTAAGAGCGCGTGGTTTCCCCCGAGCAGGCGCTTTTTCTGTACCATCTAAACACATGGGTGTGTGACGCACTCGCATTTCATGCGCCTTTGATCGTATGATATGCGTGGTATTCTCTTTTTGAGCTGGGTTGATAGTAGTTGAACGCAAGAATGCAAAAGGGGCGCGGTTGCTAATAGGGACCGTGGCCTTTTTGTTTTCTGTGTCGATCCGCCTGTCACGAAGTGCAGGCTATCGGAGGTTGGTTAGAGTTTTTTGGGTAGGGTTACTTGCGAGCTGAATCCAAACAACTGGTGTAAAACTGCTTTGACTGCTCGGTCATTTGAGTCCATTCTGTTGGTGTTGGTGGCCGACCACACTTGATCTGTGGCATATAGTTACCAAGCATCAAGATGAGAGCGAACCCTAGGATAAGAAGCAGTACTACCTTCATAATTATCGTGTCCATTCTTTGCACCAAATTCGGTGCCTGTACCTAAAGGTTCATCAACGATTGAGGGCGGTACTTTAGGTTTTGCCATACTTCGCAATTGCGATCATCGATCTTCTATCGAATAAATTTAGAGTACCTTTGTCTTGCCTTGTGTGCTTGGTGCTGTTGGTACCCTTCCTATACTGATTCGGGACCATGTCCTATTGGTTAATCTATCTGAGTTAGCAGAAGGCATACCGCGCGCGGCATCGTGCTGCACCAGAACGCAACGCTACGGATTGCCACGAGGCGGATTCATAAATATAGTGACATAGCAGCCTTGGAGCTGGTGTTACATGTGTCATTCAATTGGACTCCATCGGAACGCGAGCCGGTTGAACAGTTGGAGCAGTTTGAAGACAAAAGGCAATTGTGAGAGGGGAACGGTGTGATAGTCAGCACACAGACAGGGTCTAAAACGACAATCAACTATAGAGAAATATTGAACGTCCCGACTATTGATTTTGTTGGACTACTAGTTATCATACCGTTGGTCTAAAATCAACTGGACACTTTACGCACGAGGGGAGTACAAGATATAAATCTGCCAGTGTTTGAATTATAGTGCTTGAGCGACCGAATGTCCATAGGTCTGTGGTACTATTTTTGACCTGCAATATGCATTGCGTTCATTTGTGCTAGCAACTGTATCAAGCAAAACGATTCAGCCAGAGAAGCGCCGTACAAATTTTGATACGATATTAACTGGATATTATACTCCTATTTCAATTCCTGCGCATTTGGAGACCAACACCATGCGCATACAACAACCAATACATCACTACTACGCAAAAGGCGAACGTCCTGCACCGAGTTTCACGTGGCTATTCATCATAGCCGGTATTCTACTCCTTCTGAAGTAGCTGTTTCCTGAGTTGTCATTTTTGAATTGAAAATAAAAGGGCCTCAGTTGCTGGTCGCTCCACAATTCTGCGTGGAGTAGGTCATTTGAGGGTTCAGTTGTTGGAGTTTGGCAAAATCTCCAAGTGGCCTGACCTGTATATTGTGCTTTCGGAATCTTTGACCCCCTGAGTGTCTTATTGGTATGTAACTCTGTGAAACCTACTATATACAGATAGGCTATACCTGTATGTAGTGCTTTTTCAGGATTGACATACAATTAAGACAGTCAGGGCTTTGACCACAATAGGCGCATACCCCAAATGGGATATTTTACTCCACGGACTTTTCTGGAGCGACCGACTCGTTCGGAGTAGCTCTGAATTCCAGCTCATCTAGTGAGAGCGAAAAGCTAGGAATATATGTCTCCATAAAATAATTCATCTCAGCAAAATTTAGATCTGTAATCACCTTCTTTAGCGCTTCTGCTGCCTGTTTGAATTCGCTGTTTCCAGCATTCAGCTCTTCTATACATTTAATATACGCAGAAATCTTGTCAGCGGCTTCAACAAGATTCCAATGTTCGTTGTCACCAGAATCACTAAAGAATAGTGACTGATAATCCAACCTTAACTCATGAGGTAACATCTCGTATAGTCGCCGATTAGCTAATAGATTTCGGCAAGTTGGCAACGAGCTATCTGAACTTAGGCAGACTGACACAATCATCGACAATGAGGCTGCTGATCTGCTGTTGGTAGAAGAGCTCGGCTTTGTGGTGAACTTGACAACAGGTGAATGTATGCGAGAGGTGTCCGATGAGTAGCAACATTGCCATCACCTTTGAAGAGGTTCGGTTTCATCTCTGGCTTATCCGGCGCATCTTGCTAAGGCGCGTAACAAGCTGGATACGTCCTGCTCAACATCAGCAACCACTGTGAAAGGAAGCATCATGTATACAGTAGATGTAAAGGTCAAAGGCAACGCACCTCTACTCCAACACCGCTTCCCTCTGCCTGATTTCGATACGCTTGGTGAAGGCGGACGCAAGCAGAGTGGAGCTATCGACTACACTCAGGAATGGAAGGAATATCTGTATGTCACCAAGGATGATGAAATCTACCAGCCAGCAGTTCACTTTGAGCAGACAATGATACGAGCGGCGGTGAACTTCAAGATTCAGGGGAAGCGAGGGAAGACATACAAGAATTTGTTTTCGTCTTCAGTATTCGTTATCCCCGAATACATTCTGCATGGCATCAAACGGCCTGAGTCCTTGACTTTGGACGCTGACGAGCGTCTCTACATCGATATGAGACCTGTCATCGTTAATCGCGCTCGTGTCGTTCGTCTACGACCTGCCTTTTCTTCAGGCTGGGAACTGGAATTCAAGATCGAAGTCATCGACGAACAGATACCGGCTAGTATGGTTCAGGATGTACCTGTAACTGCTGGCAAAACTGTGGGTATCGGCGACCATCGTCCGAGATTCGGTCGTTTTCAAGTGGTTCGGTTCGACGTTTCCGAGTAGTGGATGAGGATGAAATGGATTAGAAGTTAAATTTGAGGCAAGGCGGTGGTCAGGACGGATGAGAAGTGCCATAGCGAGGTTCTGCTTGGTCTAGTCACCTCTGGTGTGTCATGATTTGGTCTGGTGAGGTGAGGTATGGTCTGTCGTTGCACGGTTTCAGCGGAATGGAAAGGTAAGGACATAGTGCTGACGTTTGAGTATCGGAACGAGATATTCCCGTGGTATTCAAGAATGCCAATCGAAAAGTGGCGGATCATGCGCCAGTTCATCTATGAACGAGACGAAGGCCGATGTCGCTATTGTGAGAAGTCCGTTGAGCTTCGCGAGTGCCATATCCACCATGTTTACGAACTGGGTAAAGGTGGAACGAATCACCCCACCAACTTGAAAACGGTCTGCGTGGATTGCCACAAAGATCGGCATCCACACATGAAGACGAAAGCAGAAGCATTAGGATTAGAGGATTCTACGGAATAGTTAGAGATGGAGTTAAGAGTACTTGTTAGCACACTTATTGCCTTGATCGCCGGATGGATGGTGCTGCACATGTGCCACCTGACAATTGCAGAAAAGGCAGTACTGATGCTCGGTGCAGACGCAATCATCATAGGCTGCTCAATGATTGGTCGTGGACAAAATCGAGCGACTATTGCGAAGAATCGAGGTGAGAAACCAGATATGAACAGATATTTTCTACAGTGCCAAATGAGCCTGAATCGACTACTTCAACAAGAGGAAGTACTTTGTAACCTTGTCAGCACGCAGCGTGGCCCCATCGTGAATACCTTCCTATTGCGGCTAAAGAATCCCACCTCACGTAACTTGAAAAAAGTACTCAACTTAGGACCATCGCTTGCACAAATGCTTCGTGTTGAATCTGTACGAGTCTTTGATACTGCGCAGGGCATCACAATCGAGATCCCATCGCAGAAGCCCGTCACTCCAAATGGAATTGCTTTGGCCAGATACTGTAAAGACCTGAACGTAGCTGTCGATGCTGACACCTTTGGGAAACCAGTATCGGTGAGCCTAGAAGATCATGGTGCATTGTTCTGGGTTGGCCCCAGTCGTCGCGGCAAGACACAATCGATGAAATCGACTCTATACAGCTTGGTACGCGCGAACGCCGAATATATTCAGTTTGTCATCTTCGCACCCAAGTTCAAGGACTGGCAAGCGTTTGAGAATGTCGTTGGATGTTTGGGCATCGTCCGCAGACCAGATGAGGTTCAAGTTGCATTTGACTGGATTATTGCGCAGATGAATGACAGCTATGGTGAAGAAAGAACAGTGATCGTGGTCGATGATCTAATCAACTTGCTCAAGCCGCGCAGCAGAATCTCTCCTTGTTGCGATGCTAGTTCATCATCCTCCCAACCCAGCGCGCCGTCGCGTCCCAGGCCTCGCCGGGCATCACG
Source organism: Chloroflexi bacterium TSY (assembly GCA_019217005.1). The sequence continues at coordinate 51,481 of JAHBNG010000083.1, read as the reverse complement.
CGGGTCCGGATGCCCCAGCACAGCCAGTACCTTGGGCAGTCGCTCCATCCGGCTGACCAGCATCTGCACCCGTGCCACATCTGGCTGTTGTAGGCGCGACATAGGGTAGTTGGCGAGCGTTGCTTGCACCGCCGCCATGCGCCGCTGTGCCTCATCGGCCGCGGCTTGTTGACTGGTTGCCTCTGCCGCTGCGCCATAGAAGTGCACAACACCTAGATGTTGCGGTGCATAGACACCAACGGCAGTGTATAAGAAATCGACGTCAGCATTGTACAAGCCGCGCAGCGCCGCCCACTGCTTGCCCAGTACATCTGGGTCATCGCGTGTTTCGATGGGTAGGTAGGTCAGTTCCATCAGCGAAACCGAGCGATAGCGGCTGCACCCGCGTGTATCGCAAAGGCGGAACCAGGCGTGTGAGAGGTTGCCATCGCCAAAGGAGAGTCCTGACTCTTCGATGGTGAATTCGCATGCCTGATCGATTTGAGTCGTCAGATGGTTGAACATGGTGCTTTGATACAAGAGAGTATAAGAGTATAATGACGGGAACAGATGACCGATTGCCGATGTTGAGTGTAGCAAGGAGCAAATACATCTCATGGAAATGGTTCAGGTTTCCATCGAAGTTCCGCGACATCTCCTGTCAGTGTTACGGCAGGAACCAACCCAGTTTGTCCAAGAGATGCGGTTAGCAGCTGCCATCAAATGGTACGAATTGAAGCAGATTTCCCAAGCCAAAGCGGCGGAAGTCGCAGGACTCTCTCGCGCTGAATTTTTAGCCGAATTGCATCGATTTGGCGTAACCCCTTTTCAATACGAAGATGCAGATGAGTTGGTGCAGGAAGTAACCGATGGCTGAACGATGGGTGGTCAATGCCTCCCCCTTCATTGTACTAGCCAAGATTGGGGTGGTTCAGAATTAGGTTTACACTTTTGATACATAGATAAAAATCTATATTGAGGTCATTTTCTGCCTGAGCATGGCTCAAAGTAGAAAATATAAACATCTTTTCTCTTTGCAAAAATGTAAACCTAATTGTCCGCCTAAAATGAACCACCCCCCAAGATTCATTTAGAATCATTGCTCTCTGCCTTAGCTGATGACGTTCTCGTTCCTTCCGCCGTCGTTGATGAAATTGCGGCTGGCCCCATAGAGGATCGTGGCCGAAACGAGATTGTAAAGTGGCCAACAGTCGTTACACCCACACCATCGCCGGAGTTACTTGCATGGGATTTAGGTGCAGGCGAGACCGCCGTCATTTCCTATGCACTTACACATCCAGATTGGACTGCCATTATCGATGACGGAGCAGCACGCCAATGTGCACGCAGTTTTGGCGTTTCCGTCAAAGGTACGCATGGGATTATCATTCTAGCGCGTCAACGAGAGCTCATTCTATCTGCTGCACAAGTCCTTCACCAATTACGCGCAGTCGATTTCCGATTGGATGATAAGTTGATCGCAGAGGTTCTTAGTAAGACAGACAGCGAAAGTTGGCCTTAATTTGCAGTTCCCTTCCGCACTCGTTCGTCCTATATACACTCGTTCGTCCTATATACAATTGTACTCATTCAAATGCGTCAATGCCTGCCAGGTAGCGACCATAGGCAAGCGCCGCGGCAGCATAGAGTGCCAGGCCACCAGCCGACCGCCAACGCAAGGCATCGGGATTGAAGCGATCCAGTGCGACTGCGCCGATACCTGCCAGCGTCATTCCGGCAAGTAGAATCGGTAGTGGGGCCGGGGTAATGAAGGCGGCCAGCGTAACCAACCCACTGACACCCGCAATCCAGAGGCGTTGGGTCTCTGGAGCCTGCCAGAGAAGATAGCCGCATCCACTCACCGCGACCAGTGCTGCCCCATGTCCCCATGCTGTATACATCAGTGCAAACAGCCCATTCAGCTCATAGAGAGCGATTGTTTTGAGGGTGTCTTGGATGGTACGGTTGGTCGCCCCACAGGTGGTTCAGTTGGAAAGGCGTTGGTCTTGATGAGTGGTTGAGGTAGGTCGGTTGATGTTGACTTTTCATCGCTGGCAGCTAACTCAATATCGGTGACCACAGCGCCGATTCCGATAACCAGAATTAGACCGAGTCCAATCATTAACACAGGATAAGCAAGAGACTTGAGATTGACTTCCATGAAGCGATCCTCCTTTCAAAGATGCTGGCAATTGTTTACATGCACGTCAACACAACTGTAAACAGTAATTTAGTGCCCAGAATCACTAAATCTTACTGGTTTGAGGCAAAAAAAGAGGGATTCCCGCAGCTGCGGGAATCCCTTTCACCCAAAAGTATAGCTCGTTTGTTCTAGAGTGTCAAATGAACAAATGACTCATCCAATTGATCACAGTTGAGACATCTGATTCAACGAATGTGTCTTTGAATCATTCGTAATGCTGCGATCAAATCCTCTTGTTGGTCGCTCGGAAATTCATCCAATACCCCCAATTCACGATGAAGAGTTGTCGCAAATTCCCATTCTCGGCTGTTCCATGTAAATCCCAATAGCGCTTCTCGTTTCCGTGGTGTTGCTGTCACGCAATTATAAAGTATGCACTGAACATCAGACAGAGCATGAAAATCAATCCGACGAAAAAGTACTTCTCTAATCTGCTGATCTGCTCTTGTTTAGATTTGATCGAATTTGAAGATACTTCTCAAACGTAGTATAGTTTGCAAAAGCAAACCGCTCTCTACTGCGGCTTCCACAAAGCACCTTAAAAATATTGACCGGTGCCCTAACACCATATAGTCAATTATATCTAAGGTAATTTGAAAACTAGACAGTGAAGTCTGGATATTCACATACCAAACATGTAATAATTGTGGTCGTTACTTCACCTTAAGCAAAAATAAAATCCTCTCAACTCGAACCAAACTCTTGCTTAAACTCATTTCTCCACTCGATAGAAATTTTGAAATGAGCCCCCTGGGACTCGAACCCAGAACCCACGGCTTAAAAGGCCGTTGCTCTGCCGAATTGAGCTAGGGACCCGCATTGAAAGAGGGTATGGCATATTTTGTATGTTCGCCTTTCCTGCCATAGAATAACATACTATGCTTGTTTTGCCAAGCAGAACGTTAGTGAAAATACTCTTTCCATTGATACCGCACTTGCTCATAAATTTAAAGTAAATTCGTCGATTCTACTCTACTATAGCCTTTCGGAAAAAGATTTTCGGCTCAACAGGATCTCATGTGGTAGACTCGCTTGGTTTCGATACGACTTCGTCACTCAACCGGCGCTAATCTTCCCGGCCTTTGTCAACCACATGAATTCCCAAAGAGCCAGATTTTCCTGTCGTTGATGGCATTTCAACCAGTCAGCTACTCAGCTCTCTGGCTGACCGGCTGAGATGCTGACAAGCTTCTCTTTCGCGTGGGAAAACATTATCTGAACATCTATAAGAATGGTCAAATTTATGACAGTGCTCAGCAGACAATACAAAAGTTAGCAAAGGTACCATGCCAAATTTAACAGGTGGTCAAGCACTTATTCAGCAACTTCGGCGCGAGGGAATAAGAACGGTCTTTGGCGTTCCTGGTGCCGGTCAATATGAAGCGATTGATGCGCTCTATCTGGAGTCGGATGTCCGTTATATCAGTTTGCGTCACGAGCAGGCCAGTACCTATATGGCCGACGGGTATGCACGTGCCAGTGGAGAAATTGCAGCAGCTCTTCTTGTGCCGGGGCCAGGTTTCTTTAATGCAACAGCGGGGATGATCACGGCATATGCAGCTTCATCACCAATACTGGTTATTACGGGATCGCGCGATCAAGGACCAGAGGGTAGCCCTGAGATGATCGCGATGCGCGGTTTGACCAAATGGGCGGCACGGGCCGACACTCCGGCTCAGATTCCAAGTCTCGTACATGAAGCCGTGCGACAGTTACGTACAGGTCGGTCACGTCCGGTGGCGCTCGATATTCCACCGCAGGTCTTTGCTGCAGTTGAAGATGTGTTGTTGCTCGATCGGGAGAAGGTAGAGCCAAAGGAACCCGAAGAAAATCAGATAGCTCAGGCTGCCGATCTCTTAGTCTCTGCTCAGCGACCACTCATTTGGGCTGGCGGTGGCATCCAGCGCGCAGCAGCCTGGGATGCGTTACAATCACTTGTTGAACATCTCCAAATTCCGGTTGTCACAAGCCGTCAGGGCAAGGGCGTTCTGCCCGACAATCACCCGCTCTCGTTGGGGATGGCTGAATTGCGCTTTACTCCTTTGCGCGACTGGCTCACAGAGCGAGATCTGATTCTGGCAATTGGAACAAGTGGAAGTCTAGCCTCGTTTCCACAGCAGATCATCCGAATCGATATCGATCCCACTGAGCTTGAGGGTCATCAAGAGGCTGTTTACGCCATTGAGGCGGATGCTAAAGTGGCGCTGGAGTTGCTTCTGGATGCCATTCAGGAGCGAGTACCAAATGCTGTTACCGAATCCGCCGTTCAAGCCGAAGTGCAGGCTCTAAATCGACAACGATTTGCACCCACTGGACAATTACAACCACAGTGGGATCTGATGATGGCAATCCGATCTGCTATACCGGATGATGCCATTCTGATTCAAGGTATGAACCAGATGGGATATTATAGCCGCAATTATTATCCTGTGTTTGCGCCTCGAAGCTATCTAACATCTTCATCTCATGCCACATTGGGCTGTGCGTTGCCGGTGGCGATGGGTGCTAAGATTGCGCAACCAAAGCGTGCGGTGGTGGCACTTTCAGGCGACGGTGGCTTTCTCTATAATTCCCAAGAATTAGCTACAGCCGTGCAGCAGGGCATCAATGTTATCACGATCGTCTTCAACGACAATGCCTATGGAAACGTATTGCGGGCGCAAATAGAAGAATTCGATGAACGCGTAATTGGAACAGAGCTATACAATCCCGATTTTATGCAGTTGGCCGAGGCGTATGGTGTGCATGGCATACGGGCAGCTGGGGCAAGCCAGTTAGAAGAAGCATTGCGCTCAGCGATTGTACTCGACCAGCCCACATTGATCGAAGTGCCGGTTGGGATGATGGAGCGTGTATATTAAGAACCCATCCGAAATGTGGTTGTGAGTCCAACCGGCTTCTCTGGTACGAATGCGTTGTCGCAGAGCTTTCTGGATAAGCACGAAGGGGTGTGACCTCCGTCTTGCATCACAACGGGTTGTGTGATACCAACCGAAAAATAGTGGCTCTACACGCTTCTACCTTTGTCGAAGCATTACTTTTAAATCGAGTTCAACTATGCCTAAGATTGTTGTTTTAGGTGAAGCCTTAATTGATATTTTTGCGGAAAAGGGAGTTGCTCTACGTGATGCCCGCACTTTGCACCCATCTCCTGGCGGGGCACCTGCCAATGTTGCAGTTGCGTTGGCCCGATTGGGCGCTGATGTTGGCTTTATTGGCAAGGTTGGCGTCGATGATTATGGCGAATTCCTGATTGATCTGCTTGCAAGCGAGGGGGTGGACACAACCTATTTTGTGACTGATCCAAGAAAACCAACGATGGTGGCGATTGTTGCTTTGCCCAGCTCCACCGAACAACATTTTATTATCCATAACGGTGCCAATACGTTGTTGACGGCTGATGAGATTCCCAAAAGCTACGTCACAGATGCAGCTTTCTACATCTACAGTTCAATCACCTTGGCTTCAGAAAGTCGCCAAGCTGCACTGGAGGCAGCAGAGTGGGCCAGGGGTGCTGGACGACAGGTGATCTTTGATGTCAATCTGCGTCCATTGGTCTGGGATAATCTGGAAAACGCTCGCTACTGGATTGCTCAAGCGATCGCGACAGCTACTGTTATCAAGCTAAATGAGACGGAACTGGAATTTGTCACGGGAGCGACCGACCCCGCGTCAGGCAGTCAGCATCTCATTGAGCGTGGCGTCCAATTATGTTGTGTTTCGCTTGGTGCGAAGGGTGCATATTTCAACAATGGGTCTGTTACTGGTTATATTCCCGCTTTTTCTCTGGAGGTGCACGATACGACTGGTAGTGGTGATGCATTTGTGGCAGGGTTGGTGTATCAATTATGTACCCTCGATCAAGCTCCGCAAGGAATGGATCTTGCGACTTTAAAATATGTTGCAGTTTTTGCCAATGCATGTGGAGGGCTAGCGGCTACCCAGATCGGGGCTATGAGTGCATTGCCTCGATTAGAAGATGTAAAGCAACTGTTGGCATAATCAGAAAAAGCTATTCTCCGCGGTTCGAAAAAACACGGAAAGATCTCTGGATTTCTCCGTGTACCTATCTGTCCATGGGAAATGACAATTGACCTGTCACGGCATTTGTATGTCGGAAGCGTATTTTCCCTCATCCCGCAAGATGAGGTAATCTGCTGGACCAATTCCGTGCAGATTGAGATATCTATGTAGTCAGTTCTCAGGCGTTCCAGGCTTGTTTCTAGACCCGAACAAACAAGCTGGGGCTAATCTCGTTTCGATAGCTCTTCTTGGTAGAGATAACGATTTGACTATCGTCACGGCCATTCAGGCTTGGTCGACAATGTGCTCTGTTCCATATGCCTCCGTCGTGTCGATAAAGTTGACTCCAGCATCTAAGGCTTGTTACACAAGAGCGACCGACTCGGCTTCTGACTGATCGGCACGTTTACCAAGCCGGCTGGAGCCACCAACGCCTAATCCCATCACGCCAACGCTCAGATCAGTACGCCCCAAGGTTGCGTAGTCCACCTCTAGAACCCATAGACCTCATGCCGAGCGGCACTCAGCTGTTTGTCATAGCCAACTGCTTCCAGATAGTTGTCAAAGAAATCGAAGTCCATCTGTTGCTTCTGGTCTGAAAGCGCAACGGCAGGATTGGGATGAACTTCGACCATGACGCCATCTGCGCCGGCTGCCAGCCCTGCTTTTGTCAGTGGCACCAAAAGATCGCGCCGCCCACCAGAATGGGTGGCATCAACAAAGACGGGGAGGTGAGTCTCTAGCTTAGCCAACGCAACGGCACTGACATCAAGCGTGTTGCGGGTATACTGTTCATAGGTACGAATGCCGCGTTCACAAAGAACAACGTTTGTATTTCCTTCACTCATAATATACTCAGCACTCATGATCCATTCTTCGATCGTACCTGAAAGGGCGCGCTTGAGAAAGATTGGGCGATCTGTGCGACCAACCGCTTTGAGGAGAGTAAAGTTTTGGCTATTACGGGCACCAATCTGGAGAACATCGACATAATCAAGGCAGAGTTCAAGATCACGCGCATCCATGATTTCAGCCACAAAGCTCATTCCATGTTTATCGCACGCCGCCCGTCCCCACTGCAACGCGGGTTCACCCAATCCCTGAAAGCTATAGGGATTCGAACGAGGTTTGAAGGCACCACCTCGGAAAAGCTTAATACCATGGCTGGCAACATGATCAGCCGTCACCTCAACCTGCTCTTGCGATTCGATGGCACACGGCCCAGCAATCAAAGCTGGCGGATGACCACGACCAATTGGTATGTCACCAATCATCACAACTGTATCTTCTCGCCCTTCGCGACTATGGAGGAATTTGGGTTTTTCGGCCGCTTGGCTGGTAACCATGCTGGCTTGAAAAATGTTTTTGAAGAGACTCTTGATTGTCGCGTCATCAAATGGGCCATCATTGGCATGAGTCAAAGCCTGCAACATCTCAAGCTCGCGTTTGGGATCGTACTGCGAGAGTCCAGTGCTGGTTTGGGTATGACCGATCTCTGAGGCGATTTTGCCTCGTTGGCTGAGTAATTTGAGAATTTCGAGATTAAGTCCATCGATTCGTTGACGTAGATCTTGTATTTGTGATTGTGACATTTTTCCTTTGTTCCTGTAGGTTTCCAGCAATTTCAGCCGCTCTTCTTTACACTGCCTGACTGAAACTCCCTCCTTTAAACCTCTAACTTTATCGAAAACGATTCATCATTTCAATCACAGAGCGAGAATCGCGAATTACCCGGGGCTTTAGAGCAGATTTTGAATCTGGTGTCAGGATAGCATACAACCGACTGCGAACAAAAATATTCTTCTCTGGGCAGAGGCATGAAATTGATCTAAAATCTCAGTTTTTGTCGACACATAAACAATAAGACAAAATAATATGACCCATTATCGTCCCATCCAACCACCATCTACAGTTAGAATCTCACCACACACAAAATCTGATGCCGCGGAAGCCAAGAAGACAACCGGTCCTTTGAAATCCTCTGGGTTTCCCCAACGCCCGGCTGGAATGCGCTCTAAAATTGCATTGTACCGTTCGGGATCATCTTGGAGTGCTTGGGTATTGTCGGTTTTGACATACCCTGGTGCAATGGCATTCACTTGTACACCATGTGCCGCCCATTCGTTGGCGAGAGCTTTGGTCAATTGCCCAATGCCGCCTTTGCTCGCTGCATAGCCGGGTACAGTGATCCCGCCCTGAAAAGTCAATAACGAGGCGATAAAAATGATCTTCCCTTGACCTCGTCTAACCATCTCCTTGCCTACTTCGCGGCTCAAGACAAACTGCGCATTTAGATTGACGTCAATGATTTTGTCCCAATACTCATCTGGATGTTCAAGTGCTGGTTTACGCAGAATTGTGCCCGCATTATTCACTAAGATGTCAATCGTTGGGAAGTCAACTTTGACCTGGTTAATGAAGCCATAGAGAGCATCACGATTTCCTAAGTCACAAGCATATCCGCGAAAGTAGCGGCCAAGCGCAAGCACATCTTGTTCTATAGTGCTGCCTGATGGCTCCAATGATGCACTCACACCGACGATATCTGCTCCGGCTTCAGCCAAACCAAGGGCCATTGCCTTGCCGATGCCGCGTTTACACCCTGTGACGAGTGCGACTTTGCCACGTAAGTCAAATAATTCCAATGTATTCATAAATGATGTGGGTTTATGCCCGAACTTCTGTCAATTCCAGTTTTCGATGGTTTCGTCAGCAATTCATTCAAATTCTTCCAAGGACTGTCGTAATCGGTGCGTTTTGTTATCATCAGTAGATTTACGCACCCGCTAAAATACAATTACATTGCGCAACGCTTCGCCCCGCTCCATCGACTCAATCGCTTCGTTAATCTCTTCGATGGGATACCGTTTGGTAATCAGCTCATCAAGCTTCAAGTGGCCATTGCGATACAAATCGACCAACCGCGGCACATCAACAAAGAGGCGCGTTGACCCCATAGAGCTGCCCATGATGCTGCGACCACCAACAATGTGCGGGGCACTGACTGAAAAGAGCGCCTGATCATGGGCGGGAAGACCCACAATCACAGCGGTTCCTCCTGAGCGAATCATGTTCACGGCTTGCTCGATGGCTGTTGAACTTCCCACAGTGGCAAACGCATAGTCGGCACCACGTCCCTCCGTCATCTCACGCACGGTATCCACAGCGTCCTTCTCCCCGACGTTGATCGTATCGGTCGCACCAAAGCTGCGCGCGGCTTCCAATTTGCTATCGAGCAGATCAATGGCGATGATCTGTGATGCGCCCGACAACACAGCGCCCTGGATCGAATTAAGCCCAACACCACCACATCCAATCACAGCAACCCGGCTACCCGTTTCAACCTGGGCAGTATTGGTCACAGCACCCAAGCCAGTGATCACACCACAAGCCAAGAGCGCCGCACACTCCAGTGGAATCTCATCTGGTACGGGAACGACTTGGCTTTGCTCCACAATTGCATACTCAGCAAACGCGGCAGTTCGAATTCCGTGGTGCAGTGCAACGCCATCTTGGTTGCGCAGACGGCTCTCGGTGTCTAGCGGAAAGACTTTTTCACAATTATATGGACGACCTGTCGTACACAACAGGCATTCACCGCATTGTCGCAAGAGCGAAACGACGACGTGATCGCCCGGTTTCACCCGCGTCACGCCTGGACCGATCTCATCAATGATGCCAGCCGCTTCATGACCGGAAACAACGGGCGTCTCGCCACCCCATTCACCCCAAATCTCGTGTACATCGCTATGGCAGATGGCTGTTGCCGCCATCTTCACCTTCACTTCACCAGCTTGAGGTGGATCGATGGTGACCTCCTCTACTGTCAATGGTTGACCAAATTCATAACAAACAGCGGCTTTCATGTGATCTCTCCTTTTATCATTGAGTGGATTTTTTGCACAATAGCTGTTCTATGAAAAGGAAATGCGTCTGATTCCACTTGATGCTTGTCGCATAACCGGGACCCTCAACTGGTACCACGCAACACGCAACACGTGATCCCTAGCTCAATGGCCGACCACCATCCACAGGAATGATGCAGCCGGTCGAAAAAGTCAATTGTGTCGCCACGGCAAAGACTGCATCGGCCACATCTTCTGGTTGGGCAATGCGATTGAGAGGAGTCTTGTCGATCTGTTCTTGGATGTAGGCTTCATCCATGCGGGCGGCATATTCACCCCAAACCCAACCGGGCGCAACGGAGACAACCCGTAGTTTCGGTGCAAAGACTCGTGCCAATGAACGTGTCATTGAATCCATGGCCGCCTTTGAAGCACAATAGGCAACGTTGCTCCCGACGCCTGTGCGGGCGGCAATCGATGAAATGTTAATGACTGTCCCACCATCGCCAGCCAACAAGAGCTTCTTGAAGGCGCGGATACAGGCAAATGCGCCCCGCCAATTGGTCGAGAAAATCTGGTCAATTAGGACATCATCCAGACCATCTAAATCGTCATGGGCTACGGGGCGTGTGATGCCGGCATTGTTTACCAATAGATCGAGCCGTCCGTATTGCTCGGTTACTTGTGTTGTCAGCTCTGCCAACGCCACGCTATCCGTAACTGAGGCTTGAGCCATCATGTGGCCTTCTCCTGCCAATGAATCGAGCGTTGCTTGTGCTTTTTCTGCATTGCGATTGTAGTTCACAACAACTTTTGCCCCTGCAGCTGCTAGCCGCCGACAAATGGCTGAGCCGATTCCACCACCACCACCTGTGACGAGAGCAACTTGTTCACGCATTTCTAACGTTGCGTTCATTGATACCACACTTTCTTGCGTCGTTTCCATGATGTTCAGTTATACAATAATTTCAAATCGCAAATTTCTCACGGCTTCATCATCTCACGAATCAGGTCTCACCTCCCCATATCTTCGCACTCTTAAATCAGCTTGCTCCTTGTGTCCCCAGAAGTTTTCGATGGCACAGAGGCGGGAGCAATATTCGCCGATCAGTGCGCTCGCTTCTGGTTTTACCTCTTGGTAAGTCACTGTCTTTAAGAATTTGCCAACCCATAAGCCACCCGTGTATCGGGCAGCCGTTTTTGTCGGCAGCGTGTGGTTCGTTCCAATTACTTTGTCCCCATACGCGACATTGGTTTCTGGTCCCAAGAAGAGCGCGCCATAGTTCGTCATATTGTCGAGGAAGTAGCGAGGGTTGCTTGTCAACACCTCAACATGCTCGCACGCAATTTGATCGGCCACATCGACCATCTCCGCATCGCTTTCGGCGAGAATGATCTGTCCGCAATCTTGCCAGGCAACCCCTGCCACATCGGCTGTTGCAAGCACCTCAAGTTGACGACCAATTTCTACCTCGGTTTCACGAGCGAGACGCTCGCTCGTGGTGAGCAGAATTGCTGGTGATGTGGGACCATGTTCGGCTTGTCCCAGCAGGTCTGTAGCCACCATCTCGGCATCGGCTGTCTCATCGGCGATTACTAAAATTTCGGTGGGGTCGGCCAATAGGTCAATCCCAACCCGACCAAATAATTGACGTTTGGCTTCAGCCACATATGCATTGCCTGGTCCGACAAGCATATCGACAGGATCGATGGTTGCTGTGCCGAGAGCCATCGCGGCGACAGCCTGTACGCCGCCGAGAATGTAAATCTCATCGGCACCGCCTAGGTGCATGGCTGTTACCGTGGCAGCAGGCAGTTCGCCATCGATGGGTGGGGTGCAAGCAATCACACGCTTGACGCCAGCGACTTTGGCTGTGATGACGCTCATATGCGCCGATGCCACCATGGGATAACGACCGCCAGGCACATAACAGCCTACGCTGTTGACTGGTATGTTCTTATGCCCTAAGGTAACGCCAGGTAATGTCTCCACTTCCACATCTTGCAGCGCCGCCCGCTGCGCTTGAGCAAAATTGCGTACCTGCGCTTGGGCAAATTTGATATCTTCGATTGTCTGTTCGGATAGGCTTTCCATCAAGTCAGCGATCTGTTCCGTTGACAGGCGAAACTCCTCTGGACTCCAGTTGTCGAAGCGTTCTGACAATTCACGAACCGCATCGTCGCCGCAGTCATCAATGTCGACTAAGATCGATTCGACCACTTCACGTACTTTGGCGTCGGCGGCCTTGGATTCGGCCTTTGTCATGCCTTCCTTCAGATATTGTGCCATTTCTAAATGCTTTCTGTTTTCGTAGTTGGTGACTAGCAACTGGTAATTAGTAATTCACGACTGGGCACTTCTGTCGAACGTGGGATTCTTCGCTGATCTTTGTGGCGGAGGAATACTAATTTTGCATAGAATCCAATTCCATGGGTGATATCTTAGACGAACACCCGCTACAGAATGACATATGTGGAGATCTGTCCATTAGAAAAATTAGTGATCATATTGCAAACGTGCAATCCCACAGGTAAATGGATGATGGCAATTTGGTCGCGCCGCACTATCTGCAAGTCCCGTCAAAAAATCGAATGGTAACAGTAGACCGCAATCGTTAGATTCTTCACTTCGTTGGTGCTTCGCGCCCACTACGTGAGCGGAATGACACGATTGCGGTCTACAGAGCAACCAGCAACCAATAACCAGCAACCAGTTAACGTGTTTTCAAGATGATTTTACCCACGACGCTGCGCTGGTGAAACTCATTTAGGGCGGCCGCCACTTGTTCTAGCGGATAGACGGTCGAAATGTGCGGTTTGAGCTTGCCTTGGTCATACCATTCCACAAGTGTATCGAGCGATCGTCGCATTCTTGCTGGATCGAAGCGGCCATAGTTTCCCCAAAAGAGACCAATCAAACTGATATTTTTTGACGAGCACAATGTTCATGGGCGCTTGCGGAATTCGTCCCGCTGCAAATCCAACCACTATGATACGTCCTTCCCAATTGATACAGCGTAACGATTGATCAAAGATATCACCGCCAACTGGATCATAGATGACGTCTGCCCCTTTGCCATCAGTTAGATCTTTTACTTTCTGGCGGAATTCCCCTTCGGTGTAGTTGATCAAATGATCGGCCCCATGCTCTTGCGCAACGGCCAACTTCTGGGCTGTGCTTGCAGTGGCGATGACCGTGGCACCCATCGCTTTGCCTATCTCCACAGCAGCCAATCCAACACCACCCGATGCACCATGCACCAGCAACGTTTCGCCCACTTTCAGATTGGCACGTCGATCGAGCCCCATATGGGACGTGCCGTAGGCCACGGCAAAGCCTGCCGCCTCCTCATAGCTCATAGCATCCGAGATTTTGATGACGCTATTTGCTGGGGCAATGGCCTCTTCCGCATAGCCACCACGCCCGCGAGCCATCACCCGATCCCCAGGTTTGATACCAGTAACACCAGCACCCACTTCCAAGATCTCGCCACTAAACTCGGAGCCAGGAGTGAAGGGTAAATCTGGCCGCTCCTGGTATTTCCCCTCGATGATTAGGATATCAGCAAAATTCAGCCCACAAGCATGAACAGCAACGCGAACTTCATTGGCAGCAGGAGTAAGTGAGGAGATTTCTTTAATGACCAACTTTTCTGGTGGTCCTAATTCTTTGCAAAGGACTGCTTTCATGGTGACCTCTCTCGGTTCATATTCGAGTGTGAACCGCAAAGTGTGTAAATGGAGCGGGCTCTCTGACTAGGCGGTCTTCATTTGCACACTTTGGAACACACTGCCTTCATATTCGAGCTCAATTATGCCCTGTTCTCTTTCCGGATGACCAACTTTAACCCCGACCAAATATCATCTACAGCACATACTTTTGTGTCAACCAATCCTAGGGGCAGGATTACTTCCCGAATCACATCTTCTGTCATATCTGTTGGGACCTTGGATGATTTCTTGGGCCAAGAGACCCAAATCATTCCGTCTAGTTTGATTCTAGACATCATCGTGTCAATATTTGAACACAATTCGTTCTTACTTGTGGTAAAGAAGTGGATGAGGTCGATATCTTTTGATAGGCGGTTCAATATTTTCACTTGATCGGGTATGGGCGCAATCAACGCTTCATAATTCTGCGGAGCATTCTTTACATATATCTTGAAGCCATTTTTAATGCCCAGCTTTTTGAATAATGGTGTTCCAGAATATCCAGCCATACTGCTCCTTTGTAACAGTTCACCTTGCTACACCGAACGAGGAGGTGACAGTCACTTTTCACACAAAGCGAGCCAGAATTGTTCCTAACCTGCCCTTTCCTATGATACTAGTGACTGTCACCTTCGGGGACAACCTGAATAGTTATGCTCCTTTTACACTCTACGGATAATCAAACCAATCCAACAGTCCCAACGGAGCTGCTGCACCAGCGAAAAGAACCAACGACGTGTACTTATCCGCAAAGATCCGCCCGCCGCCTCGTCCCGCAATGACAGCGCCACTCGGGTCAGCATATTTGGCTCCGTCTCCTGAGCCAATGGGCTGGGCAACCAACGCAGCAAATTGTCGTGTCGCCACTTTGAGATACTCCTCGTCATCCGTGATGCGATAAGCATACGTTAGCGCGTCCAATACGTGGGGTGTAGGTGCCGTCCGTTGTAGAGAAGGTAACTCCTTATAGTAAAAGATGCCATCGGGGCCAATGCAATGTTCGATCAGATCATCCATTGTGGCCACAATCAGTTTTTCCACGCGAGCTTTAAGCGCATCATCAGAGTTGATCAGTAGATAACGAACGAATGAATTGACCGTTAGCGAAATCATAAAGGGCACGCGAGGCATGGTGTGACTGGTATAAGGCGCTAGCAGCGCACCATACTCTTCAAACCACTCCAAAAACATCTCAACGATACGTGTTGCCTCCGTTCGCCAACGTTCCTCGCCGGTCCCCAAATACATCCCTACCAGTGCACGCAACGTCCACCCACCTTCACGGACGGCTGCTTCACCCGGTTGGCTCATCACCGGCAGAGCCATGTGACGCAGTATGTTTTCAGCCACCGATTTAGCCGCTTCTAACCCCTCACGACGTCCAGTTAGAAAATAGTAGTCGAGAAATCCTTCCGTCCACTCATGGGATGGGATCACGCCGCCAGTGACATGGTAGCGAGTATGAATCTTGAGCCCGCCATGCACCAATGGATCTGGACTATAGTGACAAAAGTCAACATCGAGCCAATGTCGAGCACAGACCAGTGCAGAATCGAGGGTGCGTCGTTGACCCGTGAGACCATAAAACAGGGTACAACAATGGGGCCGGTCATACTCGTTGTTCACCCAAACGTTCTCACCCTGCCCCCGCCCCTGGTCCGTGTAGCCAGAATCCGGAGCATCGCCAAAGTGGAACATGCCCAATGCTTTGGGTCGTCCATCGTGTAGCTGATTCAAATAGGTCATGAGGCGGCCAGGTAATTGATCAGGGAAGAAACTTTCGCGCCAAGGATTGTTCGCGCGAAACCAATCACGATCTAATGACGGACGATCAGGTAATTGAAATTGAAGGCTGCGTGTACTGCATTCGCTCAATGGTGTATCGGCTTCATGAAAGTGCAATTGAATCCTATGGGTTTTGCCCATCCCCTGGAGTACGGGTGCCGGCGGTGCATCTTCAGGATAGAGTGAGCAAGTAATGCCAGAGGCGTCAACTCGCAATGTCTTGGGGAAGTTCTGATGCGCTTGGTGAATCGAGAGCGTAAGCCCTCCCTGATCATCGCACCAATCGACCCAGAAATCTCCATAGTAGGAGTCGATGAAGTGTTCGTTGGACTGGTAGAGCATGGTTTCGGTGGTGAGGGCCATCTCGACCGCTGAATCACTCTCTTCGATCTGGGTACGATACCAGCCTTGACCAAGCGCAAGCTTAGATGACCTTGTATTCTCTGGTTGAAAGTTCAATGCAAGGCCCTGTAATGTCAGTTCAGCCGCCTCTTCTGTGTGAATAAATTGATGCTCGATATGAATATAGGATTTCCCGGCATAAGCCTCAATGCGTCCATACAGATCGATATATTCCTGGCCGTCCAGGGAACGATGTTTGCCCGTCACTAATATGACGGCGCGCAATGGTCCACTCTCTTCAATCTTAAGTGACACTGGAGCTGTCGATGAAGTGAGCAATTGGTCGTCTACCTTGAGCAAAAAGCCTTGAAACGGTGATTCGTCCCAAAGAGCCCGTCCGTATAAGGCAACATTCATGATGGGAAGAAAACCAGACCGCGGCACGAAGAAAGATAGGCTTCCCGTGGCGACCTGGATTCCCTCAGCATTTTCTTGGACTGTCACGACTGAGGCCGGGACATCCGGTCTGTAAGATCTTGGGGTTTCGTTAATATCGACTTGAAGAGTTTTGGACAGATTTCCAGGCAGATCGGGCTGGAGGTGTACCAATAACCACTTGATGCTGCCATCGCTCCATTTCGCCAGTGGATGCGTCTGGATTGGCAGGCTCCGATCTCCCTCCTTGATATTGAGATGGTGTGGATCACGCAATCTGCCTTGCGCAAATGGAATGCTAACAGTGACTGGTTCGGCCAGCCTGCCAAATTGAGAGAGTTTTTCAAAGTAGAGGGTGTTCATGATCTTGAGCCCGTTGAGAATGAGCAACTCACGCAGTACACAAATACAATCCGCATTATCTACAGATGTTCACAGAAAAGATATGATCATGGTGAGCGCAAGGTTAGGTGGAACCGGGCATTCTGTTCGGTTCTATTCAATTATACTCGCGGAGGGCAGATTTGGAATATTTAATAACTTATCAATAATGCCTTTGCGCAGAGGGTGAAAACAAACTTATATAAAACGAGAGTTGGAATCAAGGTTTTTGGATTGGAGAGCGATCCCTCAAACAGTACTTTAGTCCTATATACAATCAATGGGGTCACATGATACGATTTTGTTGGAGACACAAATAGAAGGCTCATTTGAAGTAAATATACAAGAGAGGGTGTCTTGCATTTTGGGGTCAAAGCAGTGAAAGTGGTTTGACGATGTCCATCGCGTCGGTGAGACCTATCAGATTCGGTACTTACAGGTAGAGAAGGTGCAGGTCTGCTAGTTAGCCAACGCTTTAACCCGATCCTGACAAAGTCTGCCCCGAGCGAAGTCGAATGGGTCTAATCGTCCCCTTGGCAACACTTGTCCCCAACGTAAAATGCACCCAATGCGAGACCCAGCAGGTACTGCTTGCGCATAAGAGTACTGGCTTCGACCAATCGTGCTGACAAATCCTGATCTGAGCTAGTCCCAGAGCGAGCCGAACGGGTCTCCACCTGAGCACGTTTGTTATACCCAAACTATAACAAAATTCCTCCATACGGTCTGACAGAATTGAAATACAGATATGTTAGATATAACAGGATATGACATTGGCGTTCAGATCTATGTGAGTACGCGCACGGCTGTCTATCGGGCAGTCCATTTAACCGACGATCGTCCTGTCATCCTAAAAGTTCTGCAAGAAGCCCATCCGTCGCTCGAGACCATCGCCCAGTTTAGGCGAGAATATGAGATCACGGACAGCCTGGATTTGACGGGTGTGGTCGATGTCTATGCACTGAAATCAGACCTGTCTCAGTGGGTCATGATTGTGGAAGATTTTGGTGGAGACTCACTCACTCAATTGGGAGTGGCAGGGCAGATCGATCTGGACAATTTTTTTGATATGGCCGTTGAACTCACCGATATTTTGGAGCAAGTTCATCAACGACAGGTGACCCATAAGGATATCAACCCTGCTAATATTGTTCTCAATCCTAATACAGGTCAACTGAAACTGATTGACTTTGGCATCTCTACTGTGCTGCCGCGTGAAAATCCAGCTTTTCGCAATCCCGATGTATTGGAAGGCACTTTGCTCTATATGTCGCCCGAGCAGACGGGACGTATGAACCGCTCTGTCGATTATCGTACCGACCTCTACAGCTTGGGTGTGACGTTCTACGAACTCTTAACTGGTTGCCCACCATTTGATAATACAGATCCATTAGAAGTTGTCCATGCGCATCTGGCAAAACCCGCAGCGGCCGTTCACCTTTTGCGACCTGAGATTCCCCCAATTCTATCCGAGATCATCCTCAAGTTGATGGCGAAAAGCCCTGATGCTCGTTACCAATCTGCCCGTGGACTTAAAGCCGATCTGAGCTTATGTCGAGAGCAGTGGGGTCAGTACAGACAGATCACGTTATCCGCTATCGCGCAAGCAGATTCATCGGATCGATTTTCAATTCCTCAGAAGCTTTGTGGCCGTCAAGATGAGACCGAAATGTTGTTGGAAGGCTTTGAAAGGGTACGCCAGGGAACCTGTGAAATGATATTGGTGGCGGGCCATGCAGGCATCGGGAAGTCAGTCCTGGTTCAAGAGCTATACAAACCCTTAACTGAGCAGGGAGGCTATTTTGTATCTGGTAAGTTCGAGCAGTTTCAGCGCCATACACCATATATGCCTTTCTATCAGGCCTTTCGGGAGTTGATCCATCATATCCTCACCGAGAGCGATGCCGCAATTCAACAGTGGCGCAGCCAGTTGCTCGATATGCTTGGCGCAAATGGGAAAGTCCTTATCGATGTGATTCCAGAACTAGAGCTGATCATTGGTCCCCAGCCTGTGCCACCTGAACTTGAGACTGAGGAGACCCGCAATCGTTTCAACTTGCTCCTATTAAGCTTTATACTTTACTTTCTGGTAAAAGAAAAGAGATGAGGTGAGAAATGTGACAAAAAGCGGTTAGCAGTTCATCCTAAAGGTAGAGAACCCAAAAAGGAGGAAGGAATGCTAACCGCGCCAGAAATAACTATAGCAGTACTGATGAATGTATTGCAAGTAACGCCGATGGGAACAAACGTAAATGTAATGCGTCTGATGTGGGCAATGCTGAATGGGTCGTTTCTGAAAAGTCGAGGAGCAATCCATAGCGCATTGAAAGAAAGCGGGTTTGAAGATGAGGAGCTCCGGCGAAGCTGGTGGAGCTCGATATGGATCATGGGATATCACAAGTCTGCTGGGGTCGTGGCAAGAAGAAGTGGAAAGGGAATGGGAGGCAAAAAAGTTAGAAGGGTACCGAGTGAAAAGCATAGATATCACAGGGTTCTGGCGACCGAAGCTGCAAGGGAAAGTGAACCGACTCTATAACTCAACGGCTCGTCGGGCATTGCGCGCTCATCTTTGGAGTGATGATAAGCTCGGGGGAGATAGGCGGGAAGCGAGTGCCACTGCTCAAGGCAATCATGAGATGCACGGTTGGAACAAAGGAAAGTGAGTTTCGGAAAAAGCTGCTGAAAGAGACGAAGAAATCACTGGAGTCAGACGAAGTGGCGGTGGTCGATGCCGGGTTTACAATCAGAGAAATGCTAGAAAGCGGCATAGACCGATTTGTCCTGCGGGAAGCCATTAACTGCACAGTGCGCCGCAATGAGTTCCCCAAACGCAAAGAAAAAGGCAGACCACCTGAATATGGTGATATTGTGCGTCCGCTCTCTCTCGCAGCTATAAGGGAAAGCGACTCGAGGCTACAACTCCGGACTCGTCTGGTCGCTTTCTCTATAGTGGTCGCCTGATTTGCTATCAAGCATGGCACAATCTCGTCCCCAGAACAACCAAGGTGGATACAGCCAACCGTACCTACTCGATTTACGTCATTCAGGATCCGGCCTACAACACACCTTTGGTTTTGGCGACCGTTATGACTTTGCAGCCTGAAACCATTTATCTTGTCTACCTGGAACGCTGGCCTGTTGAACCTCCCCCCCCCCTTGGCTTCCAAGCAGATGATTGGCTTACATCGTCAATTTGTTCATGCCGATGAGGCTTGTTTCCGCTTACCTGAACTGGGGCTGCTGGCTGGCAATCTTCTTTCCCATTTAGCCGCTTCTCTTCCTCCCATACCGACTGGCTACTGGGCTCGAGAGCCTCAATCCACTCCCGGCAGGCTGCGCCGTGTTCTCTCGAGTGCTCTTTTTCCAACTCCTGACCAACTCGACCCTGACTTTCGGAAAAAGGCCTCGGTTTCACACCATTTCCCTAAAGGCGTTCTCGCTCATCGCCGCCTCAATGCCGCTGCTTAAACTAGCCGAGCACTATTTTTACATTTTATCCCGTTTTTTCAGGGTGGATTCTTTTTTCCGCCCCTTTCGGTTTGCCCTTTGTCACTCAAGCCTTTACCAGAAAGTAAAGTCCTAAAGTTGCCCAGGTTTATCTGCGTGAAGCCTATGACGGCTATCGACAATGGAAAGCTGTAACAAAGGTACAGAATTTGGAAGAAGCTTTTCCCCAGTTTTTTGGTGTTCCTAGCCAGACACATTTGAGCACAAATACGCTCTTGCGCGCAACAACAACTCTATCATCCAATGCAACGCTCGATCTGGCCGCAGTCATCAAAGCCACCCAAGCCATATCGAGCGAGATCGAGTTGGAGAAATTATTAACGCAGTTGATGCAACTTCTGATCGAAAATGCTGGGGCAGAATCAGGCGTGCTGCTTCTGCATCGCGATGGACAGCTCGTCGTCGGGGCGGAACACACGGTGGATTCTACGCAGATCCAGGTCGAACAGGGGCGACCCGTGAGCGAATATCCCGACATCTCGCAGGCCATTGTCAATTACGTATCGCGTACGCAGGAACCTGTCATTTTGGGGAATGCACAGCAAGACAGCCGCTTTGGCAGCGAATCGTACTTAAATGATCATCACATACAGTCTGTCCTTTGTTTGCCTTTTACGAAACAGAACCATTTGGTCGGTCTTCTCTATCTAGAAAATAATCAGACCACAGATGCTTTTCCAGAACATCGAGTTGAGGTCTTGAAACTTCTTTGCACACAAGCCGCCATCTCTTTAGAGAATGCGGTCTTATATCATACAGTTCAACAAGAAGTAGCCGAACGCAAAAAAGTGGAGGAATCCTTAGAAGGATTGGTCGAACAACGGACGCAAGAGCTTGAGCAAGCCAAAGATGCAGCAGAGGTTGCCAATCAGGCCAAAACGCATTTCTAACCAATATGAGCCACGAGTTACGCACACCTCTGAATGCGATTCTTGGGTTTGCTCAGTTGATGCAGCGAGATGGAGCACTACCGGAACATCAACGAGACAATCTAGCCGTTATCGGTCGTAGTGGTACGCATCTGCTTGAACTGATCAATGATGTACTCGAATTTTCCAAGATCGAGGCCGGGCAGACAAATCTTGTTCCGACACGCTTTGATCTGCATCGTACTCTGGACGAGTTAGAAGAGATGATGCGTTTGCGCACTGAACACAAAGGGCTACAACTTATCTGTGAGCGGGCAGATAATGTTCCTCAGTTCATTGAGACCGATCAACGGAAGCTACGCCAAATCCTGATCAACTTACTCACCAATGCCGTCAAATTTACAGAACAGGGTGGAATTACCTTACGTTGTCGCTGCCAGCCACAAGAGACCAGCTCTTCTAGTGCAGATGATCGTCTCTCATTGCACTTTGAAATACAGGATAGTGGCATCGGCATGACATCATCTGAACAGGAGATACTCTTTGAAGCATTTACGCAAACAAAAAGCGGTCAACGGGCACAGGAAGGGACCGGTCTGGGGCTGCCCATCAGCCGCCAATTTGTCCAGTTGATGGGGGGCGATATCAGTGTACATAGCCAACTTGGAAGCGGCTCAATCTTTATGTTTAACATTCAGATTAAACGGGTCGATGTCGCCGACATCCAGCTTCCCCACCCCACACGTCAAGTCATTGGAATTGCACCTGGGCAGCCAGATTACCGTATCTTGATTGTTGACGACAATGTTGAGAGTCGCGTATTGTTGAGCAAATTGTTGGAGAGCGTGGGCTTGACCATCTTCGAAGCAGAAAACGGACAGCAAGCAGTTGACCTATATGAGCGTTGGCACCCCCATTTGATTTGGATGGATATGCGTATGCCCATACTGAATGGGTACGAAGCGACTCAGCAGATCAAAGCCACTGCTCGGGGGCAAGCCACAACCGTAATCGCATTAACTGCCAGTGTCTTTGAGGAAGATCGGACTATGATCCTCTCCAATGGATGCGATGATTTTGTGCGCAAACCATTTCGAGCGGATGAGATCTTCGAGAAGATGGAGAAACATCTCGGCGTGCGCTATATCTATGAAGAAACGACCCTGGCCAAGCCGAACAAGCGCTCCTCTGAACTAATGGCGCTGACACCCGAAGCTTTGGCTTGCTTACCATCAACCTGGCTAACCGACCTACATAATGCTGCTATTCAAGGCGAAATGGAGCAGCTTCTGCTTTTGATCGATCAAATTGAGGATAAACATTCACAGCTGGCGCCACCACTCACCAAATTGGTTCAACAGTTCCGATTTGATAAGTTGGTCGCCTTAACTCAAAATCATTCCGACGACCAAACTTAAAGGATAGGATGATTGAGATGAATGTTGATTCATCCTTTCATCTTGTCACGTTCAGCGACTACTTGTCCAATGTACAAAAAGTGATTTGCTTAGGTATTAAGTTGGCCGATTTGGTTCAAGTGTGGTGCGTATTGGAAATGAGGAACTATGATTCGCAATCAACCCGATCAAACCCGAGGAGATATCTTAATCGTAGATGACAATCTGAACAATCTTCAGGTCTTGCGTGATATGCTCTCTGAGCATAGCTACAAGGTGCGAGCCGCCCCGAATGGTCAGACGGCATTGATGTTAGCCAATGCCAAACCGCCTGATCTGATCCTACTCGATATTCGTATGCCTGAAATAGATGGCTACGAAGTCTGCAAGCAACTGAAAAACGAAGAGGTGACGCGCGAGATTCCCGTGATCTTTGTCAGCGCCCTAGATGATGTCTATGACGTTGTGAAGGGGTTACAAGTGGGAGCAGTTGATTATGTCACCAAACCGATACGTATGGAAGAGGTCCTGGCGCGCATCAAAACCCATATGACTATTCGCGATCTACAGCGTAGCTTGCAGTATGAGATTGAGGAACGCGATAAGCTGATCGGAGAATTGGACGCATTTGCCCACACAGTTGCTCATGATATAGCCAATCCTATATCCAATGTCGTCTTGGGTTTGGATCTGCTACAATTAAATCTGACTGAGCGTGAGGTGCTTGATGAGCAAAGCCAAGATCGAATTAATCGGATCAAGAAATCCGGTATGCAGGTAACAAATATCATCAACGAATTACTGCTCATGGCCCAGATACGTAAAGAGGATGTGGCAACGGTGCCTGTCATGATGACAGATGTGCTTGAAGATGTGAGGATTCGTTTGGCGCACATGATCGAGTCTTCTCGTGTCGAATTGATAGGACCAACAGAATGGCCTTCGGCAGTGGGTTATGCCTCTTGGCTCTCAGAAGTGTGGTCCAACTATCTCAGCAACGGGATCAAATATGGTGGCAAACCACCACGTCTGGAGTTGGGAGCTACGCCCCAAAGTGACCAAATGATACGTTTTTGGGTTAGAGATAACGGTCCAGGCATTTCGCCAGAGGCTCAAGAGCGACTTTTTACAGAATTCATGCGCTTGGATCAATCGAGAGCGAAAGGGTATGGATTAGGGCTTTCCATTGTCAAGCGCATTGTGAATAAGCTTGGTGGTGAAGCTGGGGTTGAGAGCGAATTGGGGCAAGGGAGTACTTTTTACTTCACGTTACCAGCAGAATAGTGGCCATTTTCAGCTGTGGTTATCCTTTCGTCTAACCACAGTGACCAGCACTCAAAGATCCAACAAGCCCGACCAAAATCTACTCATCAAAACAGATTTCTATTTCTAAACCGCTCAGCAATCGCCTCTATGACAGCACTTGCATCCGCAGCAAGATAGAGTGGTGGATTGGCAAACTCACTTTCTACTTCGGGCAGCTCTTCTTCATGATAACCTATTTTAAAATTGGTAAATTTGAGTCCATGCGCTGTACTGATCACAATGGTCCGATCATCAGCGTGAATGGCACCACGATCAATTAGCTTGGAGAGGACCGCTAATGCCACGCCAGTATGCGGACAGCAATAAAGACCGGTGCGGTCCGCCCATCCAGTCGCATTCGCCAATTCGTGCTCGGTCACCTGCTCGACGATTCCATTCGTTTCCTGAACAGCCTGAACAGCCTTCTCATAACTGACTGGATCGCCAATACGGATTGCAGTCGCCAAGGTATCTTGGGCAATCACTCGTATCCTGTCTTGAAAATCGTTCAGGTAGCTTTGATAAAAGGGGTTGGCATAAGCCGCCTGGGCCGCAACCAACCGTGGCATCTTGTTCGTAATTCCCAGATCCATGAGAAGTTTCAGCCCTTTATAGAGAGCACTGATGTTTCCCAGGTTGCCGACCGGGATGATAATCCAATCGGGTACTTCCCAGTTGAACTGACGCACGATCTCAATACCGACCGTCTTCTGGCCTTCGATGCGCAGACTATTCATAGAGTTAGCCAGATAGAGACTCTTATTCTGCGTCACCTCTTTGACGATCCGCATGCAGCCGTCAAAATCAGTATCCAAGGCCAGCACATGTGCACCATTTGCCAGTGGTTGTACAAGTTGGGCTGTGCTGACCTTCCCAGCAGGCAAAAAAATCACCGATGGGATGCCAGCATAAGCAGCATAAGCAGACAGTGCTGCACTTGTATCGCCCGTACTTGCACAAGCAACCGCCTGAACGGGCACCCCATCGGCCATCATCTGTTTGACCACACTGACAAGCACCGTCATGCCAAGATCTTTGAAGCTGCCGGTATGACTGTTACCACAAAGCTTGATCCAAAGATCAGAAACCCCCAGCTGTTCACCGAGATGTTGCGCCCAGAAGAGGTTGGTATTGCCTTCATACATGCTAACAACATTCTCATCACGCAGATCGGGAACAACCCATTCACGCATAGACCAAACACCACTACCATAAGGCCACTTAACTGTTCCGCTACGGCTATCAAAGAGCCTTTTCCAGTCTGAGCTTGAACGCACTTTCAATGAATCCAAATCGTGGTAAACTTCAAGCAATCCGCCACAGGTCGGACAAGTGTAAATGACATCATAGATTGAATAGTACCCAAAGCATCCCCGAAAGCAGCGGAAATAGGTGGTTTTATCGACTCTACTCTTCTTCTGTATACTCACTATTCTCTTCCAATACACGTGTCAACCGACGTAATACACTTGTACGAAGCTTGACTTCTTGCGTTTTGCGACGCACGTATGGCTTGACCTGATCCAGGCGTAAAGCGGGAATCGACGGGGCTTCCGCTTCAATTTCCATCTGCTGGTTGAGGAAGATGGCCGCGCCGTCCATCGCAACGTTGGCCAAGGGTTCATTTTCTTCTGTGTCTTCCTGATCAACTTCATGCAACAATTTGCGAAGGCTTTGCACCTGGTCCGTTATTTCGCGCGGGGGATTGCCGACTCCTTCACGCGCAAAGATCGAAAAGAAACGTCCAATGCTAAATGGCTCGCGCCATGTATCGCCTTGAATACGAACCCGCCCTTTGTCTCCACGTGGAGAAAAGAGCAAAACACCGCATGGTCCAACTAAGACATAATTGGCTGGTAGGCTCCAAAGAAAAAGGGAATATTTATTGTCCAATCCCTTGAGGCTCCGTGTCACAAGCTCATCGGGCCGCGCGATTTGTTTTGTACCCGGCCAACGTCGACGAGCAAAACGATTGATGAAATAGCTTCCCATGCTTGCACAGATAAAACCCAAAGGCAAAGCGACAAAACTCACATAGACCCAATTTGCTTGCACGAGCTGACCAAAAGGGGTCGTAGCTGGCTGATCGGGAGGATAACAGGATGGAACAAAGCTCGACATGAGGCCAGCAAACAGAACAAGAAGTCCGATCGTGCTAAAACGGCGGCCAAGCTGTTCCTTACGCTGAATCTCATTCAGGTTTCGATATATTTTCATTGCGTGCTAACTAATAACCGTGGATTTGATTTGGGGATCGATCAAGGCGGCAACACCTTGGGAGATCTTGCCTGGAATATCATGCTCGACGCCTTGCTTCGCACTACGAATTGAGTGCCGAATCGCGTTGGCGTGGCTGCGTCCATGAGCAACTACGACAATTCCAGTGAGTCCAAGCAAAACAGCCCCACCATACTCGCTATCATCAAGTCTGGATTTGGCTTGACGCAATCCAGTTCTGGCCAAGAATGTACCAACGCGATTAATGGGGCCGGCCGTCATTTCTTCAAACACAACTCGTAAAACCAAACCGGCTGTCGCCTCAGCAGTCTTTAAGAAAATATTCCCCGTAAAACCATCTGTGACAATAATATCTGCCAATCCAGAAACAACCTCTTTGCTCTCAATATTCCCCTGAAAATTGATATTAGAGGTTTCTTTTAGCAACTCATAAGCCGTCACAACAAGCTGGTTGCCTTTGCCTTCCTCTTCACCATTGCTCAACAATCGGACAACTGGATTAAATCGCTTCATGACTTGCTCGCCATAGATGCGTCCCATCACAGCAAATTGCTGCAGGTGTTCGGGACGTGTATCGGCATTGGCACCGACATCCAATATAGCACAGACACCGCTCCGTGTTGGAAAAGGTGCAATTAACGCCGGTCGCAATATCCCTTTAATCCGTCCAATATGCAGGATTCCGGTCGCCAGTGCTCCTCCTGTACTACCGGCAGTCACAAATGCTTGGGCGCGACCTTCCTTGACAAGCTGACACGCAACCGCCATTGAACTATCCTTTTTCTCGCGGGCAGCCTGCATGGGCTTGTCTTCCATGGTAATCACTTGGGTTGCCGGTACAATGGGCAAGTCCAATCCACGGGTTTCATGCTTGGATAATTCGCTGCGGATGATGTCTGGTTGTCCAACCAACGAGATGGTCGTGCCAAATTGACGTCCTGCCAACACTGCACCCGCAACAATCTCCTCTGGCGCGTGGTCTCCTCCCATGACATCAAGAGCAATATTCATCGTGTTTATATGTTCCTTACTCGATACTTAGTACTTGGTACTATGCATCTTACTACAACACCCACCTATGAGGGAAGTTGCGGAGTACGGAGGATGTGGAAAGACGAAATATTGAGAATGAATCTATGAGTCAATGCTTGATGTGCAAAATAGAAGAGAACAGATCGTGTCGCCTAATTCTACTGCGAACTCGATGCGGAGATTATACGAGTTATGCTGTATGCAACCGTTCTATCGCAGTGGGTAATCTGGCAAGAACGTCTGAGGCGAGGACACCCGCTTGTCCAATTTCTTTGGCACATTGTAAACCTGCTTGACCATGTAGCCACGCACCGAGACATGCAGCTTCAAACGGGGAGACACCTTGGGCCAAAAGCCCCGCAATTGTTCCTGCCAATACATCACCTGTGCCGGCACTTGCTAGGGCTGGAGTAGCAATCGGAAGAATGGCGAGCGTTCCGTCTGGATGTGCAATAACAGTATATGGTCCTTTAAGAAGTAGGATGACATTCCATTCCTCTGCTTTTTCGCGGGCCAACTCCCAACGATTGCTTCGAACTGTTTCTAGCGGTTGCTGACAAAGGCGAGCCATCTCCGCTGGATGAGGTGTTAGAATCGTCTGTGGTGGCAGATACTCCCACCATCTAGAGACTTGGGCCAAATTGTTCAATCCATCTGCATCGAGAACGAGCGAGGGTAGTTGCTCATTTTGAAGAAGGTCGAGCAAAAAGCCCTGGATGCCCTCTGCTTGTCCAAGCCCACAACCAACCAAGAGTGCACTGTAGGCAGCAACAAATTGCTTCATGGTCTCGGCTGCTTTTTGCGCAATGAAGCCAGATTCTGTCGGGAGAGGTAGCCACGTCGCTTCAGTTAGCTTGATCGCTACAGGCGTCCAGATTGGCTCTGGAATGGCACCTGTGACAAGTCCAGCTCCGATGCGTGCAGCCGCGGCACATGCCAAGTAGGCAGCACCTGGATAATTGACTGAACCAACTGCTGCCATGACCTTTCCAAACGTTCCTTTGTGACTATCATTGCTGCGTTTGGGTAGCGAGGTCCGCACCCAATCAGCAGAAAGGCAAAATTGCCGGATATCATCCGCTATTTGGGGCGAGATACCAATGTCGGCGACCTCCAGCCGTCCGACTGTCTCTGCCCCAGGAAAGCGATAATGTCCTTGTTTGGCATACCCAAAGGTGATCGTTCGATCTGCAGAGACAAGATGTGGATCGACTGTCCCTCTGTCACAATGAAGACCGCTTGGACAATCGACGCTTAGATAAGTCGTTTTAGATCCCTTGGGCTGGTCAGAGGATGGATTGTGGTTCATCTGATATTGACGAACAACAACCAGGATATCAGCTAATTGCCCCGTAATTGGTCGATTTGAGCCCGTCCCCAATAATGCATCTACCACAATATCAGCTTTTTGCAACCATTGTTCGAGTTGGAGCAAGGCTGGATCATCATCTGCATAAATCAACGATATCTTAAGATGATGGAGATGGTGAAGATGTTTGTCAGCGATTGGATTCACCGTGTCAGTTATGCGATGCCGCTTCCAAATGTAAACACAAAGTGTTGCACCGGCTTCAAACAACGCACGTGCACAGACGAGTCCATCCCCCCCATTGTTCCCAGGTCCCACAAGGATCAATACAGATGGTGTCTCGGTTTTTGCTTGCTCGAGCACAGCTTGCGCAACAGCATTGCCAGCCAGTTCCATCATTGTGTCATATGAATGTCCGGCTGCGTCAGCATCATGTTCGATGCGCACCATTTCTTCGACGCTAACTATCTTATGTTCGTTGGGAATGATCATTTCGTATTAAGCCTGTTGTTTTCCTTCAATCTTGATCAGCTTTGTCGACCAAGATACATAGATCAGATTCCGCAAAAGCTTGATACAAATTCGATCATACCATCTACGCGCCCCTTCTAAGAAACGTGGCGTAGCCGAATAATCTCGGAAGAAAAAGTTGATGTTTCTGGCCGGCTCCAGTTGTGTGAGAGTTGGTGTTGAACGGAGTTTTTCTAGAACAGATTGAGGGATCAATGTCGATTGTTCTGCTGCCTGGAGTATTTTTTGCAGATACTCTTCGCTGGGGAGCAAACCGGCGCGCGGGTCGGTGGCTTGATAAAAATAGAATCGTTTGCCATCCTGTGTGACATAGACGCGCCGGTGGCGATCCAAAATCGAGGTTAACTCGCTGAAATCCATCCGCAGAGCATCGAGCCAAGTGAGTGTGATGAGATGCCCATAGACCATCTCACCATCCTGCGCATGAACCGAAGCGAATCCCATCCCCTCAAATGGACCCTGCTGATTGAACCGAATTGTATGGTTCTTGAGGATAAATTCTTCTTGTGCCAACGGTCGCATACGTCGACGCTCAAACAGCACAGTTGGATCGAGGTTTGCACCAAATGCAAAGTAGTTCACGGGATGTAACAAGCGATCGAGCGGCGAACGTAGGAATGGAAACAAGAGAAGAAAAAAATCACGACTCAATAAAGCGGCAATCAGATTCCAAAAGTCAAAGCTAAGCCGCCAAATAATAATCCGAAGCACTTGTCTACTCTGGTGTTACATAGGCTGAAGTAATACCGCCATCGACAACAAATTCGGCACCCGTGGTAAAGGAGGACTCATCTGATGCAAGCCAAAGAGCGGCTTGAGCCATCTCTTTGGCTTCCCCAAAACGCCCCATGGGAATATGCACAAGACGGCGCTGGCGCTTTTCTTCTGTATTCAGAAATTTCATTAACATCTCGGTGCGTAGGGGTCCAGGACAAAGGGAATTGACACGAATGTTTTCTCGCGCATGGATTACTGACAATTCGCGCGTCATCGCCAAGACGTCACCTTTGCTAGCCGTATAGGCAATCTGTGGCGTAGCTGCTCCCAACAACGCAACAAATGATGCAGTATTGATAACGGACCCGCCGCCTGCCCGTCGCAATGCTGGAATGCCATACTTGCATCCCAAAAATACACCTTTGAGATTAATTGCCATGGTCAAATCCCAGATCTCTTCTTCTGTGTTCATTGCATCATCATCTTGATTATGCATGATGCCTGCATTATTAAAGAGCACATTGAGTTGACCAAAGTTTTCTTCTGCATGTTGAATCATATCTTGACAATCACGGGCTTGTGAGACATCTGCCTTGAAAGGGGTTGCTGTGCCGCCAGATTTGTGAACGAGATCGACGGTCTCTTGTGCAGTATCTATATTAATATCAACCGCCACAATTTTGGCCCCTTCTTGTGCAAAGCGTAAAGCTGTTTCACGTCCGATTCCACCGCCTGCGCCTGTAATGAGGGCTACTTTGTTGTGAAGTCTCATTATCGTTCTATACTCTATAAATACTCATAATCTAATCGCATGATAAGATCTTGGGGATAATTACCAAATCTCGACCCAAAAATATTGATCCCTCCTATGTGACGCGCATCATCTTTGACTCCAATTCGGACCGAGATAAAATCATGTTCGGTGATGCAGAGATCATCAACGGTAACCGCAGACAATTTCATTCCGTCAACATAGCTGCCGTCACGGCGAACTTGCCAAACTTTGAGCAATCCATATTGGGTATTGTGATCGACCCACCACTCAGGGGTCAGCAAACCACGTTGAGCACCAAAATCTGCTGGACTTGTCCACGTGCATACTTCTTGATCGTTGATCCAAAGCGTAATATCCGACGGCCAGTCGTCATGGTGCAGCGGCGCCTCGGAACAGATTTCCATGCTAATTTGCAGCGCTTGCACAGTAGATTTTGGTGGAAGTCGGTTGGGGAATCGATATTCAAGAAATCCTGTATGAAACCAGACCAAATGCGCATCCATGCGTTCTGGCTCATAAAATGACGTTGGATCATCAAATAGACCGATAATCCCTTTTTCAGTTGCCAATCCGCAGGATGGTGTAACTTGACAGTTGACAAAGTTACCAACCGGCATGGAAAGCTCTACTGTTTGTTGTTGGGGTTTATCCGTACGTGGTAAATTGACATTGACAACGTTATAGGGGCGAGCACACAGTTTTTGTAATCCACGTTCTGCCGGTTGCAATTCCGTTTTGATCAGTCCAGCTTCTTCGAGCACGCCAATATGGAGTGTTGCCGTTGAGAGAGGAATATCCAACGCTTTAGAAATTTCGCTCACGTTGCAAAGTTGGTCACCTAGCAGGTCCAATATACGCAAACGGACTTTTGAAGCCAGGGCTTTTAGGACCTTAATTGCATCCGGATCGCTTGTATCAACAGATAGGATATAGGGAACAGAGATAGGACCGGATGTATGAGAATGAGTTGGTTGGGCATAACAGTACCACATTTGGTGTAAATGCCACAACAGACCATCCTCGTTCGCTCCATTCAGGTGTATTCATAAAACAACTGTCTAGCCGTTTCTGTCGGGATTTACTAGTTTAAAGAAAAAAATAAGGGGTGGTTCAAAATTAGGTTTACACTTTTGATATATAGACAAAAATCTATATGAGACCGTTTTCTCTCTGAGAACCGGCGAAATCAGAGAATATAAACGTTCTTTCTGTTTCTAAAAGTGTAAACCTATCTATCCAGCTAAAATGAACCACCCCAAAAATAAGTCTAGAAATGTATAAATAACTCGATAGTTGTGAAATGAATATTTTCCAAATTTGACAAAAGAGACAAAAGTCATCTCAATAGATTGCATCAAGAAAAAAGTGCGAAAAAGGAGCCATCAAGATGCAATTGCCGATAGTGAATGTAGCGCCACTGGTCAGGGAGCATAGCGAAACCTTTCGTTCAGTATTTGCCAATCGTAAACAGTTTCGCCACTTTGAAAACTATCTGACGGGTCTGATGGTCTTGGACAACAAAAGCATGGCAAATATTGCCCGCTGCATTCTAGATAGTGCAGATAAGACGAATATATCACGGTATTTGAGTGAAGCTCCTTGGCGAGCCGAAAAACTCAATGATGAGCGTATAGGTTACATGAAGTCAGAGACAGCACAATACCAACGTTCAGAGTCAGAATCGGTATTAGCGATTGACGATACACTATGTGAACACGTGGGAAGTCTGTTCGAGTATATCGATACACACTACAATCATAGCAATGGTCAGCATCCACTGGCTCATAACTTAGTCACAAGTCACTATGTCAGTGGCGCTGTTCGTTTTCCGGTCGATGCAAGTATCTACCGACGGTACGAAGAGTTTACCGACTGGGAAGCATTTGTGGAAAACCATTTCCAGTGACTGAGATTCCCAAGAAAAAGAAAGAACGAACCGCTTTTCATAAACGAGTGGATAGCCACCTATTAACTGACCCCGCCTTTCGAGGGCTAGACGAAGCGTTTAAGACCAAGATAACCATTGCCAGTGAACTGGTTGAAAAAGCTGTTGAACGAACCCTTATCTTTGGTTGGGCTCTCTTCGATGGTTGGTATCTCGCTCCAGATCTTCTAGCTGTACTCGATCGTCTGAATAAAGATTGGATCAGCATCTTGAAGTGCAATCGCAATCTGGAGACAAATAGCTTTCGTTTGCGAGATGAAGACGGTCAGCCGATAACTTTCGAGGGGCCACATATTAAAGTCAAAGAGTTGGTCCCCTACATCCCCCAGAATGCCTACAAACCTGTCACCATTGATGGTCGTACTTACTATACCTTTACCATGACTGTGCGTATCCCTTCTATCGGCAAGGTACGCATCGTGATTAGTTTTGATAATCCTGAATTGCAAGGCAATTAGGCCGTTTTAGTGACCAATCGCACTGATTGTAATGCCAAACGCATTCTCTCGATTTACCTGCTTCGTTGGCCTATCGAGACGGTTTATCAGGATGGTAAACAACTGCTTGGCCTTGATGAATATTGCATGCGAACTGCCACGCCTTTCAAAACATTGGTCTCTGGTCTTCGTGGCTTATTCTCTCTTGCACCTTGATTGTTTGGGACCATCATTGGCTAAAACTCAATTCTCGCCCAGCAAATCCCTTGGTGAGGCTACTCGGCAGCAAGCTCAGTCACTAATTCAAGATCTCATCTTGACTGCACATCATGCCTTGAATGACGGACAGGAGATTGCAGAGGTCTTCGCTACCCTTTTCGCCAAACAGCAGGCCTGCTCTGCTTAATTTTGACTTTGTCAAATCCGGCACCTGCTCAAAATACAACTATCGAGTCAATAAAGGATACAGTTCAGGTTTTTGCGCAATAGTACACAACAATCTTTCGAATGTAAAGAAAGTAAACCTTACGATAAGTTCTAATTCACTCATCTTCCAAATGTGTGCAAAGATTTCTCTCAGAGGGAAATCTTTGCACACATTTGTGATAGATGGGCCCTAATTTCTTTGCCCAAGAAGGATATATCGAAGCTTTCGCCAAAAACGAGCGCATAGGCTAGAATATACGACTGTGTGTCCCAAAGTGTGAAAATGAAGACCGGTTGAGTAGCCGAAGGCATATCGAAACCAATGCGGGTCTACCCCCTATGATCCTGTTGAGCCATTTGTTTTAAGTTTGTCAGTTCGTGCGGTATATGTTAAGGAAAAATTTTTTGGTCCATGATCAAATTTATGCACAAGATCGCGTTCATACTAGCAAAGGAATCCAAATGAAAGCAGTTGTTTATGATGCACCATGGTCAATGAGTTTCCAAAATCTCCCCAAACCAGATCCTGGCCCAGGTGAGGTTCTGATCGATGTAAAAGCCGTTGGCATCTGTGGATCGGATGTACACGGTTACACCGGATCGACAGGGCGTCGCACCCCACCAATGGTGATGGGACATGAGTTCGGCGGTATGGTGGCCGGTCTAGGAGAAGGCGTATCGTCGGCGCAGATTGGTGACGCAGTCGTTGTCTCACCCCTCTTTCCCTATAGTGGACAAGGAGCACGTCGCGTCCTTGGCGTGATGGATACACCCGGGGCCTATGCAGAACACGTTATTGTCCATGAATCTATGCTTGTTCCCAAACCCGCCGATATGACCTATCGAATGGCCGCCATGTGTGAACCGCTGGCGATTGCCATGCATGCTGTTTCGCTCACACCCATTCCTTTGATGGGAACCGTTGCCATTATTGGAGCTGGAACTATTGGCTTGCTCACTCTCATGTCAGCTCGATTAGCAGGAGCAGGCAAAATCATTATCAGCGATATGAGTTCCCATCGATTGGAAATGGCGGAGGAGCTTGGTGCCGATCTCACAATCAATATCAAGGAGCAGGATCCGGTGGCAACCGTCTTAGAGTTTACAGACAATGTTGGTGTCAATTGTGCCATCGAAGCAGTGGGCATCACGCCTGCTGTTCAGCAAGCACACACGATGACGCGGGTTGGTGGTGACATTACCTGGATCGGCAATAGTGCCAAAATGATCGAAGTCGACATGCAGGAAGTTGTCACTCGCGAGTTGAACGTGCGCGGAACCTATGGCTTTGCCAGCGAGTTCAATGCCGCAATTGAAGCAATTGGAAGCGGCCGTATCAACGTAGAGCCGCTAATCGAACGCGTTGCATCGCTGGAAGACTGTCCACAGATTATGCATGATCTCGCTTCGGGAGATCTGGATTTAGTTAAAGTGATTCTTGAACCATAAGGCGATTCCCGAAAAATAAGTTATCCACAGATGAACAGGATTTACAGGACTAAAATAGGGGTGGTTCAAAATTAGGTTTACACTTTTGATATATAGACAAAAATCTATATGAGACCGTTTTCTCTCTGAGAACCGGCGAAATCAGAGAATATAAACGTTCTTTCTGTTTCTAAAAGTGTAAACCTATCTATCCAGCTAAAATGAACCACCCCCTAAAATAGAGCAAATTCAGGCAAGTCCGTTAAATTGTGAATCCTTTAAAAATTGGATCGACCTAAAAGTATTTTGAAATTGTGTGGATCTTTGAAAGCCTTTAATCTGCCATAACTTTAATTGCGTTGTAGATACTCATATTACACTGTCGAGAATCGCCTTGCCAGAATGCCGCAAGCGAGTAGAGCAATAACCAACATAATAATCTGGCTGGTGCGAATTCCAGAGATAGACGGTGCATCTGCAACGAATGCATCGCTTATTAGACGAACAAGGCTGTAACCAACCAGCGTGACCAAAATGACGCTGGTTGCACTCAACTGACGGGTAGAGAACCAAAGCAAGCCGAGTAATAGTAAATACCCAAGTGCACGATAAAGTGCTACGGGATGCAACAATTCACCATAGTAAGTCATGGCCCATGGCTGCGTACTCTCTGTCCCAATAACCTGCCCGGTAAGATACGCGGCAACGCTCATCACAATTCCGGCAGCGATCAATCCAATTCCGGCGGCAGATAGAACCAATTCCGGAGAATGCGCTTTGTAGATCATATAACCATAGCCAAAGAGCACCCCAGCGCTGATGCCTGGCCAAAGAGCAAAGCCACTGGGACGGATGCTCAGAATCAATAATGGCTCCGCTTGATAAACCATCCAAAACTGGACCACATTCCACAATCGAGCTACAATGAGCCCACCTGTCAGGGCAATTAGTCCGACATTCCACAACTCATCCTGACTCATTCCGTTGCGTTGACCATAACGCGCCATCACCTCTAAACCTAGAACAGCCGCAAGAATCATGAGGATGGGGCCTGTTGGTAGTGAAAGAGGCCCAAGTGCAATTGTTGTATACATAAGGAATTAGTTTTACTGATATTGCGGTCGTGATGAAAACCATAGTTTTCTCTCTGGTAGAGTTCTCGAAAACTACGTATGGTGACATTTGTCACCTTGGTCCCTGATTTTGGGTGTTCAAACCCTATACAAGCGAGTCCTTAGAACACCTCTGAGGGTCTGTTAGCGTCAAAAAGGTTACAACATGACAAATTTGAGGTGCGAACCCTCTACAAACCCTTGAAATTGTCAATTAGGGTGACAAATGTCACTATTACGGTTTTCATACAGAGCAAAGTATAATAAGCGAAGCTAAAATAGCCTGTATCGAAAGCCAACTGAAAGGTTTTGTGTTATCGACAGCTGTTATACTCCACACGACACACCAAGATGTCTTACAAGTGTAATGCATTGACGTTTAGCTCATCTGCCATAAATGTGCACGATCGACGCTTTCTCTGACCATCAATGAATGATTTGTACACATTTGGGAGATGAGCGTGAAGTTTAAGGCCATTCCAGAAAAATAATCATCCATCAGAACAGATCGTTCTCCCTGGAATGGCTTTGGCTTTTCCAATCGAATTGGACAGTTTAATTTCTGGAAAAGCCTAATCTGTGAATATCGCTCATCTCTGAATGGATGCAGAAAGATCATTCTATTTTCTGTCGAAATCTGTCAAACACAATGGCGGACATATCTGTGATAGATGAGCCTACGGGAACATTGAAAGGAATTATCATGCGCGTTTTGATTACAGGTGGCGCAGGCTTTCTAGGCAGCCATTTAAGCGACAGGCTTCTTTCAGAGGGACATGAAGTCGTCGCAATGGACAACCTGGTTACAGGAAATACGGATAACATTGCCCATCTGATCGGTAATGAAAACTTTAGCTTCATTCGCCACAATGTTAGCAATCATATCTACCTCCAAGGCGATCTGGACGCTATTTTACACTTTGCCAGTCCTGCTAGTCCAGTTGATTATCTAGAGCTACCAATTCAGACCCTCAAAGTCGGCAGTTTAGGAACACACAATGCACTCGGTTTAGCTCTAGCAAAAGGTGCACGATTATTGCTGGCTAGCACCAGCGAAGTCTATGGAGACCCACAAGTCCATCCTCAATCGGAAGAGTATTGGGGACACGTCAATCCAATCGGGCCACGTGGTGTATATGATGAAGCCAAACGCTTTGCTGAAGCAATGGTGATGGCCTATCATCGCGCACATGGTGTAGAAACTCGCATTGTACGCATTTTCAATACCTATGGTCCTCGTATGCGTCTGAACGATGGTCGAGTTGTGCCAAACTTTATTAAACAGGCCTTGCGCAGTGAACCTCTCACTGTCTATGGTGAAGGAGATCAAACCCGCAGCTTTTGCTACGTCAGTGATCTTGTAGATGGCATCTATCGTCTGCTATTGAGTGACGAAATAGAACCAGTAAATATTGGAAATCCGACGGAGATGACGATTTTACAATTTGCGGAAAAGATCAATCAAATTACAGGCAACCCCGGAGGGATTAAATTCAATCCACTGCCCATAGACGATCCACAACAGCGTCAACCCAATATTGCCAAGGCGCGCCGGATTCTTGACTGGGAACCCAAAGTCTCGCTGGATCAAGGCATGGAAGAAACAATCGCTTGGTTTGCCGAGCAGTTGGGGGTTCGGTAGAGATCATTTCACCCACCCTATAGTTACATCATTTAAACGTCGGACAATTGTGTCTCAACAGAAAACTGTCCAAAATTGTCGAGTGTGTACCACAAAGTGTGTAAATGAACACTGTTCAGTCAGAGAATCGCTGCATTCACACACTTTTGGAAACACTCCGATTGTTTCCAAAGTTTAAGTGGTGTCTCTAGCACCCCGAGCAATCTTTCAACTGGAGCCTTGCCTTGAACCCGCCGTTCATGAAATGGTGTCGCCCGTTGGCGATTGGGTTCGCTCTGCCTAGCGACAACGGAACGCAACACGCAATACGCAATACAAACCATTTCATCCCTTGCCCTAGACTAGGCTATAATATTGCCTATGGATTTACAAAATATTCGCAATATCTCAATTATCGCACATATCGATCATGGCAAGAGTACGCTCGCCGATCGTTTGTTACAAGTAACAGGAACGGTGACTGCTCGCGAAATGAAAGAGCAGTTGCTGGATTCAATGGATCTAGAACGCGAAAAGGGCGTCACCATCAAAGCCAGCGCAGTCCGCATGATTCACCGGGCAGGAGCCAATGGTTCTGGTGAAGAATATGAGATCAACCTAATTGATACACCAGGGCATGTTGATTTTAGTTATGAAGTCAGTCGCGCACTGCAAGCGTGTGAAGGGGCCATTCTGGTTGTCGATGCTTCGCAAGGAATTCAAGCCCAGACAATGGCACATCTCTTTGTTGCACTTGAACAAGATTTGACTATCATTCCCGTATTGAATAAGATTGATCTTCCGGCAGCCGATCCAGATACGGTAGCGGAAGAGATCGAGGACCTACTCGGTGTCCCAGCTGAAGATATTCCCCATATTAGTGCTAAAGATGGTCTAAATATCGCGACTGTTCTGCAAAAAATCGTCGAAGAAGTTCCACCACCAGAAGGCAATATGACTGGCCCATTGCGCGCGCTGGTCTTTGATTGTCATTACGATGCATATAAAGGCGTGATCGCCCATGTACGGGTCTTTGATGGCAAAATCTCCGGTACGCCCCGACTTTACGCCATGTCATCTCAAAAGGAGATTGAGCCATTAGAAATCGGCGTTCTGACACCGTCAATGTTATCAATCAATCAACTTCATGCGGGAGAGGTTGGCTATGTTGCCACGGGGCTCAAGAGTGTCCGTGATATTGATGTAGGCGACACAATTACATTGGCAGATGAACCGGCTGCCGAGCAATTGGCAGGTTACCAGCCCATGAAGCCGATGGTCTTTGCCGGGCTCTATCCTTCGGATCCCGATGATTATAACGATCTTCGCGACGCATTAGATAAGTTAAAATTGAACGATGCTGCACTGGTCTTTGAAGCCGAAACGAGCCAGGCGTTGGGATTTGGCTATCGGCTCGGCTTTTTGGGATTGTTTCATATGGAGATCATTCAAGAGAGGTTGGAGCGCGAATATGATCTCGATATCATCTTTACGGCACCCTCCGTTGAATACCGCGTGTTGACCAGCGACGGCTCTATGCTGACAATTGATAGTCCAGCGGATCTGCCTGAACCAAATGAAATTGAACAGGTCGAAGAACCTTGGTGCGAGTTGCGCATCTTTACACCTGCTGAGTTTATCGGTCCGATTATGGAACTGATCACCAAGCGGCGCGGTGAGTTTAAGAATCAGACCTGGTTGGACAGTAAGCGCGTCGAGATCTCGTGTATGATTCCTCTTTCCGAGATTATTGTTGATTTTTATAACGATCTCAAAGCACGTACACGAGGGTATGCCAGCATGGACTACTCGTTAGATGAGTATCGTGCGTCTGATATGGTCAAGCTGGATATCCTTGTGAATCAACAGCCAGTTGACGCGCTTAGTATTATTGTCCATCGCGATGATGCTTACCCGAAAGGTCAAAGACTGGTGAGCAAGATGAAGGGCATCATTCCGCGACAGATGTTTACGGTTCCAATTCAGGCCGCAATTGGGAATAAAGTCATCAGCCGCGCAAATGTGCAGGCATTGCGCAAGGATGTTCTCTCTAAGTGTTATGGAGGAGACGTCACGCGTAAGCGCAAACTCTTGGAAAAACAGAAGGCGGGTAAAAAGCGCATGAAAATGGTGGGCGCTGTCGAAATCCCACAAGAAGCATTTATGTCGGTTCTCTCACTAGAAGATGAGTAGAAGCAATTCTCGTACTCGTTCAAAAAAACGAGCAAAAAAAGGGCAGGTTCAGAACAAGGGATGAGTTAGGTTTACAAAATTGAAATGGGCACGTTAAAAAGAGAATAGGTTAAAGAGCCAGTTGCTGTTGAGGCTGAAGAATGGCATCAAGGGCGTCAGCCAAAGAAGGGACATAGGAATCGGTAGCCAGTTCTAAGGGTGAGTGACCGGAGCGTTTGCCACGTGAGAAGGTGCGATGATTCCAAAAGAGCTGTAAAAGAGCGGCCAACCAATCGGGCAAAGAGCGATGGATTGCAAGAAAGGGCCTGAGCCAAGCATGAAAGGATTCAGCTAGAGAAGAAGCCCGATGGAAGCGATCCAGTGCATGCCAGAAGGCAAGAGCCATAGGCTGCAATGAGGGAGGGAAAAGCTGTTCAATGGGAAGTTGATGGTCATGGCGATAAGTCCAGAGGTGTGTGATGAAGGCTTCGTACTCAGGTGAGAGGTTCTGGCGGAGGGGAGCCAGCAATGTAGGTAGATTCTGCTGCAGTTGGGTGGCAAAGTGTGCAATTTCATCGCGGTTCATCTCCATCATAAGTTGGGTGGCAGCCAGAATGGTTTGTTGCGCGGCATCTGTGTTGACAAGCTGCCCGGTCGGTGAAATCGGCTCCAGTG
This sequence comes from Chloroflexi bacterium TSY, assembly GCA_019217005.1. Next base: position 11,281 of record JAHBNG010000083.1, on the reverse strand, counting down.
CCTGACGGACCGTTCGGAGAAGCCATGTCCAGTTCTCGTGCAAGTCAACTGCTGTCAGCACCGTTTGGTCGGCAACCTCGAGAGTCACTGTGCATTTGCGTGGTCGCCCAGGGCGACGTGCAGGAGCAGTCTGCTCGTCCAACACTTGCCAAGCTACGTCACGGTCGGTCATGGCCTGGTCCATTTCTCTCTCCAGACGTTGGGTGATTTTGGTGCCATTCTGCATTTGGTGAAAGAGGTCATAGGAGTGTGGCGCATTCATCCCCGCTGCCTTGGCTCCTGCCTGAATGCCCAAAGCCCCATCGGTCACCAAGTCATCAAAGGTGATGCCTCGCTCGAGCAATTCGAGAAACTTCAACCCCCATGTTGTTTCATCTCGGGCATCGGCTGCTGAGATATTCAACAGCGCAAACGATGCTCCGTCCACCACCGTCAGGCACGGTTGGTCGCCACAGAAAATTTCATCCGCTTCCCCCAACACCGGCAGCGTCGGCACCATGCTCTCATTGTACGCCGATGCCAGTTCTCCAACTTCCGCCAGCGTCCCTTGGATGAATCCCACCGACCGCTCCACACCTAGCAGCAACCCCAACCCCCTTTGGATATCTCGTACGCTTCCTCGCAGCATCGGCAACACCGTTATGGTTCGTCGGATGAACGTCTCATCCACTTCGATCACATGGCTTTTCGGCTGCGGTCCTGGACTCACTGGCGACAAGATCGCTTTCAGCGCCGCTTCACCGCTCTCTCAACTTATAGAGCCACGTTCGAGACACATTGTACGCCGTTGACAGTTCGCTCACTCTCCCCCACTCTCGATTCGGGTTGAGCATTTCCAACGCAAGATCGATTCGGGTTGACAATGATAGGGGGTCTGTTCGATACTCTGACATTTAGAGGCTCCTTTTTGGCTATTTTGGTCTGAACACCCTTATTTTGCCTGAACAGGAGCCTCTTTCTCTAACCTATTCTCTTGTTAACGTACTCTCTTCTTTGTCAACCTATTTCTGAACCAGCCCCAAAAAAAGAGACGGAAAAAAGCAGCAAAGGTGGCCGGGAGCTCCGTCAGCTTTTGGTCTCAGGAATTGATAGACAAACGAGTCGAGCGACTGGAAATATTGATCACGATAAGAAATCCTATGTTTTTGACTATGTCCGAAGCGCTGACCTAAAACCGAAAAAATCACTCGGCCAGAATTTCGTCATTGACGAATCCTATCTGGAAACAGCAATTGCGGCGGCAAAGCTCACAAAGCAAGACACCGTACTTGAAATCGGTCCAGGACTAGGAGGACTTACCAACTATCTAGCGACATTGGCTGGGCGAATTGTGGCTGTCGAGCTTGATGACCGCCTGGTCAGTATCTTAAACAAACGTTTCGAAACGGAACCGCATGTTTCAATTGTTCATGGAGATATCCTCAAAACCTCGCTAGATTCTCTGCTTGATTATCCGGTTGTCTCCCAAAACAGTCCTGTAGCAGCTCTCGGAACAAGGAAACCAGACAAATCTGCTTTTCGCTGCGATTGTGATGAGGATATGGTTTTTTCGACAGCTCTGCCAGATCAAGCACAACCACGTTCTCACCCAGAGCACGGTTTTGCAGTGTCTCACGATAGTCAAGTGTCTTACAAAGTTGTTGCCAACTTGCCATATTACATTACAAATGCCGTTCTCCGTTATTTATTTGAGTCGCCCAACCCACCACAACGGGCTGTTGTGATGGTGCAAAAGGAAGTTGCACAGCGGATCTGCGCCTCGCCCGGCAACATGTCGCTTCTTGCAGTCAGTTTACAACTCTATAGCCACCCACAAATTGTCGACTATGTTCCAGCCCAAGCTTTTTATCCCCGCCCAAAGGTTGATAGCGCCATTCTTCGTTTGGACTTGCTCGACAATCCTGCTATCCCGGATATAGATCCGACTCAGTTTTTTCGCATTGTGCGAGCTGGATTCAGCCAGAAACGCAAGCAACTACTCAACAGTTTGAATGGCGGGTTGCATCTCTCCAAAGATCAGATTGCAGTTGCATTGAACCATGCTGGAATTGATGTTAAGCGACGGGCGCAGACACTTTCATTGGTTGAATGGGGCACTCTCTATAGAGCATTAGAAAGTCAGTTCTAGGTATAGATCTAGCAATGACGGTAAATGGCACTATCCTTGAAAAGCAAGAGTTGCTCGAAAACCCGCTAAGCCAGCGGGAAATGGATGTTGCGCGTCTCGTGGCAACGGGGGCCAGCAATGCTGAAATCGCGCGCGAATTAACGATTAGCCCTCATACGGTCAAAGTTCATCTGCGCAACATGTTTGAAAAGCTCCAGGTGAATACAAGAACCGAAGCATCCATGCTTCTGGTCCAGCGAGGCTGGTTGACCGTACCCGGGTTTGAATCTGAGCCACCGCCTCAGCCCACCGAAACATCCATTGCAGAACCCATACCAGAACCGCTTCCACTAGCTGACCGAATCGCTCGCCCAGCGCTATGGCAACGAGTCTATCTGATCCTTACCCTAAGTATTGGATTTGGACTACTCGTGGGGCCGCGTCTGTTCACCCGTGCGCAGCCACAGGATACCTTCTTGTCCGATGGTGACAGAGAAATAGTCGGAAAGCCTGTCATTGAACCCGATCCACGATGGGAGGCGCGAACGCCACTGAGCGAACCACGGAGCAGGCTTGCCGCCGCAAAACTTGGCGTCGAACTCTATATAATTGGTGGTGAGACCTTGGAAGGAATCACCGTTCCTACCGTCGATGTATACAATCTTGAATTTAATGAGTGGCAACCCCGTGCACCGCTTCCTGTCCCGCTGGCCAATGGAGCAGCTGTGTCGCTGAAAGGACGAATTTATTTGGTCGGTGGCTCGTCAACTGGTGAGACCTCAGCATCGCGTAACAAAGTGCTTATTTCTGATGAAGTTTGGATCTATGATCCACAACTTGATCAATGGCAGAAGCTAGGGACTCTTCCTCATCCGCTCGCTGGCTCTTCGCTCGTTGCATACAACGAAGAACTCTATCTGATGGGCGGTTGGGATGGCGAAATCATGCGCGACGAAATGAGGAGCATTGCACCATCCTCTCAGAGCAATGAAAATTTTCCCAATTGGAAATTGGTTAGTCAGCTTCCAGAAGCACGAGCTTTTTTTGGCGCTGCGGTTTTGAAAAATCGTATCTATGTGGTTGGTGGCTATGACGGACAAAGTGAACGTGCCACGGCCCATGCCTATCAGCTAGACACCGATCAATGGGAGGAACTAGCGCCACTGACGACTCCTCGTGGTGGCTTGTCTTTAGTCTCCGACGATTTGGCTATCTTTGCCTTGGGCGGAGGATGGAATCAAGCAGTTGATACACACGAAAGGTTTGATCCAGCAACTCAACTCTGGAGCAATTTCCAATCGCCACTGCCACGCGAATGGCGCAACATGGCAGCGGTCGGCCATGAAGGGAGTCTCCATCTGATTGGTGGTTGGAGTGGTGATTACTTAAACGAACATCTGCGTTACAACAGCTCGATCCGTCGCCTGCTGCTACCGTTGATTCAAACAAATTGAGTCGAAGATGATGCAACTTCCCTTGCTTATGTCAATCCCCATACTTTGCTCTGTATGAAAGCCGTAGTTTGATCTCTCTAGTAGAGCTTTCGAAAACTACGGTTTTCATCACAACCGCAGTATAATTTTCAAAGGGATGTCAAAATTCACCAATCACAAAGGACCTGATCTAGTCGAGACCAGGCCCTTTGCCCCACACCCAAAAAGGAGAAAGAAACGTACACTGTTGTTCTGACTAGAATCATGCCACAAAGATGAGTGAATGTAGGTGAGCGGCCCTACACGCGTTGTTTGTTTATTTGGGTGACTCTCCTGCAAAAAGCCAATTTTCACCATGAAGGGATTGAAGATTCTCTGACTAAACCTTCAATGCCTTCAGTATCTTCATGGTAGTTTTACCTTTTTGCAGTGGACTTTCGGGTAAGTCCCCTAAATTTCTGCCTACATACAAATGCTCTTCGTCAATCGTGAACCCACAATCGACTATGCATCGTACAGGCAATAATCCAGCGCGGTCTATAGCGGCGTCCTTTACCGTTGAATCATTGGTATATAGATCCAGTTGGTTGGATGAAGTGGGACTGTGGCCGTCGGTGTTGGCGTCCTCGTCGCATCGGGTGGCAACAGGATGACTGTTGCCGTTGGGGTTGCTGTGCGAGTGCCAATTGGCTCTGGTGGACAAGACGAAAGACAAGTCAATGACAGTGTGTAGGAATACTCGCCCCGTCCCTGTGCATCCACAGTAATGATGTAATTGCCCGTTTGTGGAAGGGTGACATTCTCCACGGTACATCCATCAGCCGAAAAGCCACAAAACCATGCTGAACCATCCGGTTTGAGAACTGTAAGCGAAAACCGTGCGCAACAAGGGCCAGCATGAAGGTCTACCGTCACGCGACGGTTGGTTTCGCCGGCAAAGACGAAGCTGTCCTGATCGCCTGCCGGCGAAATTCTTTCCTGGACCGACTCATCATATAAGATCCCCCCCAGATCTCCATCCAGCCGATTGAGAATCAGTCGATAGGCCCCCCCTTCATCCTCTTTCCCATCAACCGTAATCGTATAGACACCATCTTCAGGCAGTTTCACGTTATCGATTTCACAGTCTGCAAAATGGAAGTCACAAAACCAAGCGTACCCATCAGGTCGCGTCAATTTAAGCGAAAAATCGTTGCAGCAAAGCCCTTTCCACAGATAGACAGTGACGCGATGGGAAGCACTGCCCGTGAACGTATAACAATCCTCCTGTTCAGGGGAATCGATTGAGCCATTGAGCGATTGGCCGTAGCGGATTGGGGTACAGGAAGAGGTGCGCTCGTTCAGCCTATAATCAATTTGACTGGGGAGATTCGAATCGGTGGTTGATCCATAAATCGTTAAAGCGCCATGACGCGCTGAATCCAGAAAAATCGGGATAACAAAGAGAATAGACATGGCAACGACAAGCAAGATAATCTGCCGATGCCATGCCTGAACAGACGATTGTCCGGCATACATGCTCAACTCCAGGAAAATGAATGTAAGGCTTTTCCAAAATATAAAATCCCCAATTCAAAAGGATATGCAACACGCTCCTCACGTCCACAGATGTGCATACTTCAACCCACTCCCCGTGTTAAAGAGCACAACCGATTCATCTGGCCGAATCCAACCATCTTTGAGCAGGCGTACCTGTGCAGCCAGACAAGCTGCGCCCTCTGGTGCGGGGAAAATGCCCGTATACTTGCCCATAATGCCGGCATAGTCTAGCATTTCCTCGTCGGTGACAGCCACAGCTGTGCCGCCACTGTCTCGCAGTGCATTGAGAATCAAAAAGTCGCCCACAGCCACTGGCACACGCAACCCGTCAGCGACTGTTTTGGCACCCTCCCATAGAGTAGCAAATTCTTCATCCTGCTCAAAGGCACGCACAATCGGTGCACAACCGGTACTTTGTACGCTAACCATACGAGGACGTTGGGCACCAATCAATCCCATCTCTTCCATTTCCGCAAATGCTTTCCACATGCCGACCAAGCCTGTCCCTCCTCCTGTGGGGTAGAGAATGACATCAGGCAGCGTCCAACCCAACTGTTCCGCGATCTCATATCCCATGGTCTTCTTGCCTTCCAGGCGATATGGTTCCTTGAGCGTACTGACATCAAACCAGCCATATTTTTCCACCCCCTCCTTGGCCTTGGCTCCACAATCATTTATGAGACCATCAACCAATGTCACATGAGCACCTAAGTTCTTACATTCTACCTGAAACATGGCCGGAACGTCTCTGGGCATAAACACGTGTCCTTCCAGACCGGCTGCTGCTGCATAGGCACTCATTGCACCAGCCGCATTGCCTGCACTGGGAATCGACAACTCTTTTGCCCCCAATTCATACGCTCTGCTGACCGCTAATGCCAATCCACGCGCTTTGAAACTGCCTGTTGCGTTGAGCGATTCATCCTTGACAAAGGTATTGGTACAACCAATCGCTTCTCCAAGCCGCGGTGCGCAAAGCAAGGGTGTCCAACCTTCACCCAGACTCAACATCTTGGTGCGATCTTGGACGGGCAACACTTCCTCATAGCGCCACAGACTAGGGGATCGTTGACGCAGTGCCTCCTTGGTCATGGTCTCTGCTGCCTTAGCCAAATCATAACGAGCTAGCAAGGGACGGTCGCTGGCTGGAGAAAGATTTATCAATTGATTGGCATCATAGATTTGTCCCGTCATACTGCATTCAAGACCAGTCAGGGTGGACTTCGTTGACATAGTTTGTTTATCTTTCATCTATACTCAGTCGATCCAAATTCCTGCTAAGAACCTATCCGAAAAGTGGTTGTGAGTCCGATCAGCTTGTCGAGTGAGAATACTTCGTCACAGAACTTTTCGGATAAGCACTAAGTCGCCATACATGGCGCAGCGTTCTCTATTACACGCAGTAGACATAATCCTGCACTTCTCAGTCAAAACAGACTCGAGCGGGCCAAATGGTCCGAGATTCTCTACTGCGTCTTTTTTCGCCATTTGAACGCTCTACCTCTGAGAAATCCTACTGCGTGTAATCTCTAACGCCAATTCTAATCGGGTACAGCCAAATGAGAGAACGCCTTTCCAAAGGAAAGGCGTTCTCTCCGCGGTTAAAGACACATTTTGAATCGACTGATGCTCATCTTACAAACTGTGTAGAAGACAACAGCATTTTCTGGAGAACGCAGCGCTCTACACATTTGGATAGACGAGTTACGATTATTTATTTCGAGCATGTACCACAACGTGTGTAAATGAACACTGCTCAGTCGGAGAACCGCTGCATTTACACACTTTGGGACACACTCCCTTTATTTTGAGCAATAAAAGAGAAATTGGAGGCCAGACTCAGATAAAATTGAATCCAACCTCCAATTTTTAAAATTTTCGTTCGCGTGAAAGTGCGTTGGAATATTACCTCAACAGGCAGATGTTGGTCAAAATTGCTGCCCATTCCAGTCATATTCCAGACTAATACTGACAATCCACTTGTCGCTTGCTGTTGGCTGAGTCTAGAATCGCATCGCAAACCACAGCAGTTCGATAGCCATCCTCGAAGTCTGCTCCGATTGGAGCCACCTCTTTATCATTCACGATGCAGTCAAGCAAATGGGTGATTTCATGAACGAATGTGTGCTCCCAACCGATCATGTGTCCCTGGGGCCACCAATTTTCCCACCAGGGATGGAATGGCTCGGAGACGAGGACATTGGTGAAACCCTGTGTCTCTTTTGGCCCCGCATCGTCAACCCAGTAGACCTCTAGCTCATTCAGTCGCTCCAGATTAAAACGAATGCTGCCTTTCTCGGCGTTGATTTCAATGGATTGACCATTTTTGCGACCGCCGGCGAAACGGGTCGCTTCAACTGTCCCCAGTGCTCCATTTTCAAATTCAACCACGGCGGCAAATGCATCATCGACATCAACTGTACCGGTACTGCCATCTTCCCACTTGCGTTCAGGGATAAAGGTTTTGGTCATTGCACTGACGCTGCTAATTTCACCAACCAGGTAACGACCTAGATCGATAATATGTGCACCGAGATCGCCTAGCGCACCACTCCCCGCAACATCTTTCTGCAAACGCCAGATCATGGGCATGTCGTAGTGGGGCATAATCCACTCTTGTAGATAAACTGCCCGGAAATGATAAACTTGGCCAAGTGCACCACTATCGACCAGCTTGCGGATCTGACGAATGGCTGGGACAAAACGGTAGTTAAAAGCAACCATATGTTTGACACCGGCTTTTTGCACAGCATCTAGCATCGTCTTGGACTCTTCTGCAGTGCGAGCCAGCGGCTTTTCACACAGAATATGTTTGCCTGCCTCCGCCGCCGCAATGCACGGTTCAGCATGAGCATCGTTTGGCCCTCCATTGTCAAATAGCTGAATGGCATCATTCGCCAACATATCGCGCCAGTTAGTGTAGTAGTTGGCATAGCCAAAGCGCTTGGCGGCCTCAGCCACAGCCGCTTCATTACGCCCCGCAATGCCTTGTAACGTTGGCACTGCCGGTGGGGGATACATCATGTGGGGGATTTTGAGCATGGCGTTGCTATGTGCTTTGCCCATGAAAGCATAGCCCAACATGCCCACGCCGATTTCTGGCGCTTCGCCTTCTGATGTGGCTGCGGCCATTGAAGTAAATCCAGAACCGTCACTCATATGAGGTTTCTCCTTTGTACTGATCCGAGGATCTTAAATTTTTTGGAATCGCTCAAATCCGCTTCATCCGTCTTCAATCCGCGGCCTTATCGGCGTTCTACATATTCTTGAGGCGTAATGCCCAGATCAGATTCATCTGAAGCGAAGGCTGCGTCGAATGCCAGATCGGATGGTGCAAAATCGAGTTTGCGTGTAAAGGCACAAGATTCAGTTGCACCATGCTCGCGATCCATGCCAGGCTCCTCCCACTCGATGGAAAGAGGTCCATCATAGCCAATGTCGTTTAGTGCACGAATGACCGATTCGAAATCGATGGATCCTCGACCGACAGAGCGGAAATCCCAAAAACGACGATGGTCGCCAAACTCCGTATGACCACCAAAAACACCTGCCTCGGAAGGTGCAGACTTCCAGCCTACGTCCTTCATGTGGACGTGGAAAATCCGAGCGGCAAATTTGCGGATGAACCCAACGTAATCGACCCCTTGATAGCCAAAGTGACTCGGATCATAGTTGAAGCCAAAACAGGGGTGACCGTCTAGTGCTTCAATTGCCTTTTCAGAACTACAGGTATCAAAGGCGATTTCAGTTGGATGTACTTCCAGCCCAAATTTCACATCATTTTCTTGGAAAACGTCCAAGATCGGTTTCCACATTTCGGCAAAGAAAGCAAGCCCTTTCTCATAAAAATCGGGCGGATTGGGTGGGAATGAGTAGACCATGTGCCAGATGGGTGAACCTGTAAAACCAGGTACCACGCCCAGCCCCATCTTCTTCGCAGCCCGAGCCGTGTTTTTCATCTCTTCGGCTGCGCGCTCACGCACACCGTCCTCTGACCCGTCTCCCCAAAGGCGAGGCGGCAAAATACTCTCGTGTCGTTCATCGATGCGGTCACAGACTGCCTGACCAACCAAATGATTGCTGATGGCAAAGCATTGAAGACCGTGACTATTCAGCGTGTCCCACCGCCCTTGAATATAGCTGTCATCCTCTAGCGCTTTGTCTACCTCAAAATGATCACCCCAACATGCCAACTCGAGACCATCATAGCCAAAAGACTTGGCTTTGGCACAAATTGTCTCAAACGGCAGGTCGGCCCATTGGCCGGTAAATAATGTAACTGGTCGTCCCATACGAATTCCTCCTCATAGATAATTTACGATTGATGATTTACGATTTACATCGTAAATTATACTAATTTCCCTTCTGCGTATTGCTGTCGCAACACTTTCTTATCAAATTTTCCTGTGCTCGTCTTAGGCACCTCTTCAATAAAGATGATCTTGTCGGGCAGCCACCACTTGGCAAATGATTTCTCCAGGTAGGCACGTAGTTCATCAGGCGTCGGCGCATTGCCATTTGGTACGGGGACAATCGCCGCAAGTGGTCGCTCGCTCCATTTCTCATCCGGAACGGCAATGACACTTGCCTCAAGTACCTGATCATGAGCCATCAGTGCATTCTCCAGCTCGACGCTCGAAATCCATTCGCCACCACTTTTAATCAGGTCTTTGGTTCGATCGGTGATCTGCATATATTCATCTGGGCTAATGGTCGAAACATCTCCTGTCCGGAACCAACCATCTTGAGTGAAATGCTCGTCTGTTCGCTCACGCTTAAAATATTGTTTGATGATCCAAGGTCCCCGAACCTGTAATTCACCCATTGTCTTACCGTCCCAAGGCAACTCTTGATTCATCCCATCCACAATTCGAATTTCTACTCCACCAATGGGTACTCCTTGTTTGGCTTTGATGTCCCATTGTTCTGGCCGACTCAGTTTTTTGTGCTCGTTACTCAGCCGACACATGGTGCCCAACGGCGACATCTCTGTCATCCCCCATGCGTGAACGACATCGACGCCTAACTCATCCTCATAGATCTCGATCAAGCTCCTCGGCATGGCAGAACCACCAACAATGAGTGCTCGAATCGTCGACAAATCGCGAGGATTTACCTTCACGTCTTGATAAACACCGTTCCAAATTGTGGGCACCCCCGTGACAACTGTGACACCGTAAGTTTCGACCATTTCGGCCAGAGCGGCCGGTTGCAAAAATGGTCCTGGCATAATGACTTCGGCACCCGACATCGCCGCCGCATAGGGAACGCCCCAAGACATCACGTGAAATTGGGGGACAACGGGCAGGATCGTATCATTGCTTGTGATGGCCGATGCATTGGCTTGCAACATGCCAAGCGTATGCAGAAACATGGAGCGATGGCTATAGAGCGACCCTTTGGGATCACCGGTTGTGCCGCTCGTGTAACAGAGACCAAAGGCTGTATTCTCGTCTGTCACGGCCCACTCATACTCTTCGCTTCCCTCTGCCAAAAGCTCTTCGTATTGCAGCACATTTGGCAACGAGGTCTTTAACCCCTCTTCCGCTCCATAGACAACATAATATTCAACACAGTTGACCTTGGCCGCAATCGGTTCAAAAAGCTTCAATAGGCTGGCATCAACAAAGACAAGGCGATCTTCTGCATGTTCGATGATGTACGCAACCTGATTAGGGAAAAGGCGAATGTTGAGAGTATGACAGATTGCCCCACAGCCAGGAATGCCATAATATTGCTCTAAGTGCTGATAGTTGTTCCAGCCAAAGGTTCCAAGTCGATTACCTAGTCTGATCCCGCGTTTGCTCAACGCGCTTGCAAGTAACTTAGAACGACGATAGAGATCGGCATATGTATAGCTGTGGGTTGAGCCATCGGGCAGTCTCGTATAGATTTTTTTTGTACTATAAATGCGTTTTGCATGTTCCAAAATACGGTCTAGCGTCAACGCATAGTCCATCATCAAACCCTGCATTGTGGGGCATTCTCCTGTTGGTCACGCTGTTTAAAAAATTTTTCCGGCACATTGAGTGTTTTGGTTGTTGTACGTGTCGCGTAGTGCGTAGTACGAATTGAGCGATTCGTTGTGCGGCAAGTGTCTATCCGCGAGTTCGAAACCGTTTTTCCGAGCGGAAATCGAGATGGTTCAGATAAGCTGAACGAAATAGGTTGACAAGTTGCATCATCCAGAACACGACGGCGA